>CAWDHP010000001.1:0-9893 GCA_963802195.1 uncultured bacterium
CCTTTATTGCTTACTTCCAATAATCTTAGATGAAGAAACTAAAAATACAACTGCTGAAATAATATCTAACAAAACCCATAATCCCTTATTTAAAGACATTGGAGATATTGGATTAAATAATATTATTATCGCTATCATAACAAGCATTAGTCCATTTTGCTTTATTGCATTTAATTTAAAAGCAAAAAATACTGCAAAGACAGTAATTGCAATTCTAAGCATTTCGTAATACCCATAATCTAAATTCAAAATTGCTATTAGAAGTAAAGCTGCAGGGATATATAGATACCAATTTTTAGATAAATTATCCATATTTTTATTTATTATTTTTTATAATTAAACAAATTCTTAAAAAACTTAATAAAACTGTTCTCCTTTACTACTTTATTGCTTGTTGGTGCAACGACTTCTTGTTTAACACTCTTAAATCCTTCGGGAACTAAGCTATTATTTATCCACCCCTCAAAACTAGTTCCATTTTCTTCAACTTTAATTTTAGTCCAATCTCCAGAAGCATCAACAACTGAAGCTGAACCAGTGCTTCCAAATTTAATAACTTCACAATCAAAGCCTCCGCAGCTCCTAATCTTTTCATTACCAGAGAGATTAAAAGTTTTACTATTAACATTATTCTTAACTGGTTCTGAAGATACACTATTTACAATGGGCACCACTGCTTTAACTACTTCTGCCTGTTGTTTATTAACAACCGCTACTTTCTTTTTCTCGCAAGCACTTCCAACTAAATTGTATCCTGATTCGCATTCGCAATTATTTGAAAATGAATTATAATTTGAATTATTTCCTAAAAGATTATGGCAATATTCATCCCCTTCAACGCATTTTAATTTATCAAAAACATATCCATAGTTGCAAGAGCAATCATTTTTAATTGAATCATATTTAATATTACTTCCATATTTCAAGATACAATATGAATTACCATCTATGCACCTATTATTGCTTACAAAATAATCATCTTTGCAAACGCATTTGTCGGTCAAATAATCGTACTTGGAATTAGATTCCATGATCATTCTCACAAGAATCATCATGGCTCACACACTTATAATTACTATCAAATACATATCCGCTATCGCACTCGCATTTCTTTGTTAAAGTATCATAGTCAGAATTGTATCCATAATTGTTATGGCAATAAGTATTGCCATTTACGCATTGATTATTATCAATAATATATCCATAAGAACACTCGCATTTGTCAGTAAGGCTGTTGTATGAAGAAGAAAATCCTAGAGAATCCTGGCAAGAGCTATCTAAAGAAACGCATCTGCCGTTTTTTACTACATATCCAGAATAGCATTCGCAGGATTCAGTAAGGCTGTTATATCTTGCATTGCTCCCATATTTATTTGAACAATATGAATAAGCGGAAACACAGGATCCATTCTGTACTATATACCCTGAATTACACTTACAACCTTTAGAGATAGAATCATAGGAAGAAAACAAAGGACAAGTTACAGTTGGCGTATTATTGTATTCTGGCCATGACTCTGTCCACCCTGTTCCGTTCTCTCCATAATGGCTTCTAATTGGGTCTGTTGGCTGAGTTACGCCCTTTGAGTTATGACAGTGGTATTCTCCATATGATAATCCCCAAGAAGCACAATTAGTCCTGCAGGTATGGCAGCCAGAAGCATCTGTATTGCCAGGATGGGCAAAAGAAATTCCAAACGGAAAAACAATAGATAATAGAACGATTAATAAAACTTGTTTTATTTGTTTCATGCTCTTTCCCCTATTATATCCTATTATAATAAAAACCAAAAGGCCCCCTTTAAAAGGAGACCTTCTTGTTTAGCCTTTACAATTACAAAAGTGAATTAATTTTGGCTCTTGTCTTTGGACCAACTAATCCGTAAGCTGGATCAGATGTTCCAGTTACTAGTCCATACTTAATTTGGAACTTGCCTACTGCAGCTTTAGTAGCATTACCGAAGTAAGATGTTTCCTTACCGCTATTTCCAATTGAAGTAGAGGTATCAGAGCTTAGGAAAACTTGAAGATACTTAACATCATTACCTGTCATTCCTTGTTTTTAAATCAATTATATCATTAAAAAATAATCTAAAGGAATCTTTAAAATATTTGAATCTTCCAATAAAACGAGAGGACTTTGAGAAATTACTAAACCATACTTTGCAGATTTTACCTTTTTCATTGTGTTTCTGACTTGAGTTCCAAGTTTCTCTCCTATTCCCACTTCGATTGGCAGAATATTTTTTTCAGCTATAGTAAGCACAAAATCCGCACCACCGCTTGAGACCTCGTAATTAAGTGCTCCTCGACTATTTGCAACAAATTCTTTATACAAAACCATAGCTACAATATCTTCCAATAATTTTCCCCTTTGTTGACTAAATATCTGAGAATTACCAGCAACCGACAAGAAAGCTGCTCTCATTGCAGATGATGTAAATCGATATTTCGATGATTTTCTTACCTTTTTAGAATTTGAGCCATATGGCATTATTCTTATCAATATTTCTGCTAATTCCAAAACTTCTAAAATATTAAAAATATTATGTTCACTAGTTTTAAGATTTTTAGCAAGACTTTTGACACTTACAACTTCTGATTCAGCCAATAAGAAAATCACTCTTTTGATATAGCCAATAGTTTCTGAATCAAAACGTCTCAGGCTTTGCACATCTTGATTGATTACTTTATCAACTAAAAGAACGACTGTTTGATAGGCCCTAGCTTCATCTTTCATTTTTATCGCAAAAGGTAGAGTTCCAGTTTTGAGATACTCATTGATATAATGCCTGTCGGTCTTAGACCAAAAACTTAAGACGGACTGTTCGTATTGTTTTAATTTTTGATAAGCTTCTTTTGCTGAATTTGAATTAAATACAGCATCTTTAATTTTATTGCCTAAATCATTGCTTTCTGATTGTCCATCTTTAATCATTAAAAATTCAGAAAAAGTAGTTGGAAAAAGCTTTTCAAAAATTGCTCGACGAACATTATCTGGATTTGTCTGTAAAGCAATAGCTGAAGATCCGCTGCAAACAACAAAGACTTTCTTTGATCTATTATAAACTGATCTTAGAACTGAAGCCCATTTAGGATCATACTGAACTTCGTCAATGAAAATAAATACTGGCTTTTCTAGTTTTTCAAAGCTCGTACCTATAATTTTTTCATAAGCCTCTAAAACTTCATTAAGAGATGAACCTAAAACATTTACAACGTCATCCAAAGAAACATATAATATTCTTTGCGGTCCGACTTCATGATAATGATTCAAAAAAAGCTGAGCCAAAATAGTAGTCTTTCCAACCCCACGAAGACCTGGAATTATAATCCAACGACTATCTGAATTTAGACCATTCCAAAAATCACTGAAATATTTATTAATTTTAGAATAAAGATATCTTTCAGAATACTTTCTTCCTTGTTCGTCTTGGATATAGGACTGCAAACGAAAGGGAGCCTGAACAAGCTGATTTTGAATATATTTAAGTATTTCTTCCATATTTTGTATGTCTTTTAAGTAGCATAGTAATGCTATTTACTATAATACTATAGTGATATAGTAAAGTCAAGAGACTAGTTTAGCCTTTAAATACAACGTTTTAAGCTATTTTTACTAATTAGATTTAAACTAAACATCCCATCCTTTCTTTTTTGTTAACTAAAAACCTCCGGGTCTTTTTACAGTAGCCGGAGGGGAGTTAGCGACATTCCACTTCTTACTTAAGATAATATCAAAAATGTATTATTCGTCAAGAACTTATTATCCTTTAATTTTCGGATTACAATCCTATAATTACATTTAATTTTCGGATTACCAATAGGTATTATTTTTTAGGATAGTTTTTAGAAGACTAAGCCCTTCATTACTTAAATCTTTAGCAACCATTTCCATATTGGGATTATCTTAATTTTCATACCATCAATAACTCTTTCTTCTTCTTGATTGCCGGTCAATATTAATCCTTCGCTAAGACCAAATTCCTTCATTGCTGCAAGAAGACCATTTAATTCTCTTTTTTCATTCAAATCATTTAAATCATTGCATACCTGCATAGCTTCAACTATCTTCTCTCTATCTCTAACTATAAAATCACACTCATTTTTATCTTTAAAATAAAATACTTCGTCTTCTCTTCTCTTTAGCTCTATGAATACCATATTTTCTAAAAACCTACCCCTGTCCTCTGAAAAGTAAAAGGCTATCTTTTTTCTCATTCCATTATCAATCACGTATACCTTTTTGTTTCCCCTAAATTGCTCTTCTTGAGAGTAATCATATTTAAATAATTCAAATATCAGATAGGACTCTTCTAAGGCTTCTATATAATCCATAACTGAATTGGGACTTTTTATTTCTAAAGTTTTCGCTATTGAGTTATAGTTTATTTCTTTTGTAAAGTTAGTAAATAAGAAATTTGTAAACTGCCTAAACTTCTTAATTCCTCTAACTTTAAATTTAGTAATAACATCTTTATATATTATATCTTTATATGTAGTCTCAAGAAATTCTTCATCCTTTGAAATAACATGATTAGGAAATCCTCCCTCAATTAGGTATTCGTCGAATTGTTTAAATATTTCTGCTTTGACATCAGATGTTATCATGTCAAATTTAACATTCTTAAAAGATAAAAATTCTTTAAAAGAAAAAGGGTAAAGCTTTATCAGGCTATATCTTCCAGTTAAACGTGTAGCGAACTCTGAAGATAAAAGCTTGGAATTAGATCCAGTAATAAAAACCTTATATCCTTCCGACTTAAGTCTTGCAACAAACAATTCCCATTTTTCTACATTTTGAATTTCATCAATTAAAATATTATTAGCCTCCCAGTTTTTCTTCCAGACAATCATAAGATTATTAAAGTCTTCTACGGTAAAATCAACCAATCTTTCATCTTCAAAATTGATATAATAAAAACCTTTCATTTTTTCAGAAAACTGTTTTAATAGGGTTGATTTTCCAGCCCTCCTAATGCCAGAAATAACGACTATTTGTTCTGTTTTAAGATATTTATTAAAATCAATATCTCTTTCTAGGCCGCTTTTCTTTTTTGAAAAACCATCAAACTGGTCTAGTGCTATATCTTCTAATAATTTAAGACTTTTCATATATATTAGTAATCTATATTTATATACCTTTTTATAGATTAATAATATATAATATTGTTAAAACTGTCAAGAACCTTTATTCCCATTAAGATAATAACTTACTAACAATCCTTTTCCCTATTATATCCCATCCTTTCTTTTTTGTTAACTAAAAACCTCCCCTTTATTGGGGGAGGCCTTGTTGATTTAGCCTTTACAATTACAAAAGTGAATTGATCTTAGCTCTAGCCATAGGAGTAGTTGGATTGATATAGGGAAGATTAAGTCCAGAATAAAAGAAATATAAATAACTTCCTCAAAAGAAAACAAATACTTAATACCGATAGTTGTTAGCAATTAAATTATCTTTGAAACTCTATCTTAAAAACTTGCATTGTTATCTCCCACTAATCTCAAGTGCTCCATATTCCCCAAAAGATAAGGAATCGCATAGTTATACTCCGAATTTTCAATAGTTAATAATTGTTGAACATTACTTTTAAATAATCTTTTAGCTCTGGCTACGGAAATACCTGCCGAATTACCTCTTAATAAACTCTTAATTAAAATCTCTGGCGGATTTAAGAAAAATGAAGCTAATTTATCTTCAAATGGTTTAGGTATTTTTTCTGAAACATAGAAAAAAATAAAGTCTTCATCGTACCCGATATATGCTAGTGCTCCTGCTTCGACACTCTTAGGTCCTAGAATCTTAGCTGATTTACAAGAAAGAGCATGAATTATTCTTGATTTTAATATACTCTCATTGTCCCCTGCTTCAATTAGTACTTCATCATTATGTCCTCCAATCTTACAAGAGTCTCCATGTCCATACAATAAAACAAGCGAAGGATCTTTTAATTTAATTACACTTTCAAATTCTTTTCTATTGGCTCTTGTTTCTTTCAAATCTAAAAGCTGAAACCCTTTAGCTTCAGCCTCTAATACGATTCTTTGTGCCCAATTAAAAAGATAATAAGTTGTGCTATCATGATTAGGCCTAGCTAAAAGGATTGTCTTATTCATAAACTTTTCCCTCAGTCAAAAATCTTAAATAATCCATCTGAATACGAGCTAGTTTTTCTCCTATTTCGTCTCCCTTTTCTACATGGCTAATTAAATCGCTCACAGTATGTTCGCCACTTTCACCGATAGATATTTTAACCTCCTTGGGTATAACGTTCAGTCTAGCAATAACTAAATTCTTAATATCTTGATTGTCAATTTCTCTTGTTTCCATAAAATTAAATAATTTTTAATTCCTTAAGCTTATTAAGAATATTTTCTCCTTTCTCTGAACTTTGGCTTACTTCTAAAAAAACAGCATTCCATGTCATTGGTTCATTGTCTAAAACAAAGATTATTTCGTTTCTTACAGACAAAGGCAAATTAGCGTACGTATTAAGAAACTTTTCTCTAGCGGTTAAAACAATTTCTTTATTCATGGTTTAATTATATTATGATACATCAGAAAAAGCAATAGTTACTTAGATCAATGGTTTCCCTTGCCAACTAAAAACCTCCCCTTTTATTGGGGGAGGCCTTGTTGACCTAACCTTTACAATTACAAAAGTGAATTGATTTGGGCTCTTGTCTTTGGACCAACTAATCCGTAAGCTGGATCAGATGTTCCAGTTACTAGTCCATACTTAATTTGGAACTTACCTACTGCAGCTTTAGTAGCATTGCCGAAGTAAGATGTTTCCTTGCCGCTATTTCCAATTGAAGTAGAAGTATCAAAGTTTAGGAAAACTTGAAGATACTTAACATCATTACCGGTCATTCCTTGTTTCAAGGTAGTATTAAACTGGAATCCAGTAGGAATACTAGAAACAGTTGTTGTTGTCTGCCTTGATTGTAGAAGAGTAACAATGAAGCTTATCAATGCTGTCCTATTCGCTGCTATTGACTATCTATAGTTTTTAAAACTACTTTTGAAGAAAATATTCTAAAGCCTTAATAACCATTTCCATGCTGGAATAATGTCTACTTCTAGTCCATCAATATTTCTATGGTCTTCCTGATTTTCTGTTATAATTAATCCCTTTTTTATCTTGAACTCCTTCATCGCCATAAGAAGACCGTTTAATTCTCTTTTTTCATTTTTTTGATTTAAATTATCACAAACTTGAATAGCTTCTGTTATTCTTTCCTTTTCCCTAACAATAAAATCGCACTCACCGTCTTTTTTAAAATAATACAACTCGTTTCCTCTTCTTTTTAATTCAATAAATATCATATTTTCTAAAAGCCTTCCCCTATCTGCTGAAAAATAAAATGCTATATTATTTCTCATTCCATTGTCAATCACATAAATCTTTTTATCTGATGTGAATTGTTTTTTTTGAGAAAAATCATATTTTAATAATTCAAAAAGCAAGTAAGAATCTTCAAGGAATCCGATATAATTAATAACTGAATTAACACTTTTAATTTTTAAGGTTTGAGCAATTGAATTATAACTTAAATTTTTAGTAAAATTAGTAAATAATAATCCAGTTAAGAGCCTGAAATTCTTAGTTTCTTTAATTCCAAACCTTACCAATATATCCTTATATATTATATCCCCATAAGTTCTCTTTATGAATTCACTATCTTTATATGTAACGTACTCAGGGAATCCTCCAGTAAAAAGATATTCATCAAAATATTTAAATATCAGGGCCTTGGATTCGGAATCTAATTTAGCGAAATCAGACATTCCTTTAAAAAATAAGAATTCTTGAAAGGAAAAAGGGAAAACTTCTATCATGTAGTATCTCCCAGTAAGCTTAGTGGCCAATTCCGAAGACAAAAGCTTAGCAGAGGAACCAGTAATGAAGACTTTATAACCTTCTTCGCTTATTCTCCTTACAAAGGCTTCCCACTTATCAATATTTTGAATTTCGTCCATTAGTATATTTTTTGAATTCCAATTTTTCCTCCATATCAACAAAAGATCATTAAAATCTTCTACAGAAAAATCTAAAATCCTCTCGTCCTCAAAGTTAATATAGTAAAAGTCTTTTAACTTTAAAGAAAACTGTTTTAACAGAGTTGATTTTCCACTTCTTCTTATACCGATAACAGCCACTATTTCTTTTGTTTTGAGGTATTTATCAAAATCAATATTTCTTGCCGTTCCTTCGTCTCTTTTAGAAAAACCTTTGTATTGATCTATAACAACCTCTTCTAATAATTTCAAGTCTTTCATACTATATACTGTCAATGCATAAATTTATATATATTTATATATTACCAATGCATAGTAAAATTGTCAATAGATCCTTTCTTTTTTGTTAACTAAAAACCTCCCCGAATTGGGGAGGCCTTGCTGACCTAGCCTTTACAATTACAAAAGTGAATTGATTTTGGCTCTTGTCTTTGGACCAACTAATCCGTAAGCTGGATCAGATGTTCCAGTTACTAGTCCATACTTAATTTGGAACTTACCTACTGCAGCTTTAGTAGCATTGCCGAAGTAAGATGTTTCCTTGCCGCTATTTCCAATTGAAGTAGAAGTATCAAAGTTTAGGAAAACTTGAAGATACTTAACATCATTACCTGTCATTCCTTGTTTCAAGGTAGTATTAAACTGGAATCCAGTAGGAATACTAGAAACAGTTGTTGTTGTCTGCCTTGCTTGGATAAGGGTGATAATGAAGCTTATCAATGCTGTCCTATTCGCTGCTATTTCATTAGCTGTTGTTGGATCAGCATAGGGAAGATTAAGTCCAGTTATTCCTGTTGTTGCAGGAGTACTTGTTGTTTGCGTAGATGCTTCTGGGCTATATGTAATCACATCAGAAACAGCTGACGAAACATTCAAAGCTGAATCCCTAAACTTAGCATATACTGTTTTTGATCCATTGCCAGCTATTAATGTCCAGGCTTTTGAGGTAGCATATGTTTCCCATGTTGCTCCAACAAATGATGCATCGTTTGAAATCATCATTTGAGCAGCATCAGTTGCTCCCAAAGTCAATGTAACATTAGCTGATGTAGTTAATGCAGCTCCATTATTAACAACAATTGATGTGTTGGTTGGTGGAGTTGTGTCAGTAACGGTTGTTGTAGTAGTTGTTGTGTTATTAGTTCCACCTCCTTGAGAAGGATTACCCACACTAAACGAACTAATACGTAAAGGAATACTTACATTCCCTGCTACATCAGTAACAACGACAAAACAATTATGATAGGTTCCATCGGAAAGAGCACCAAACGTTACAGTATTACTTCCTGCTGTTCCCACTGTCGTTGTACTAGAACAACCTCCTGAATAAGAAATCGTACCTGCCTCACTAGAAGTAAATGTATAGCTTGGTGTTGAGCTATATCCAGTTATAGCTGAAGACTCTGCTAATACTGGGGCAAGATTATCAGTAATAGCTGTAGCTGTTGAAGCATCGGCATTGCCAGCAACATCAGTAACCGTAACAGCTGGATTGACTGTATCCCCACTAACAATTGTTGTGTTTGTTCCAAGTGTTATAGTTAATACTGTATTACTTGAAGTCCATCCAATAGCTAACCCAGTTGTTCCAAAAGAATGTGCACTTAATACTATATCAGTAGCTAGGTTTCCCAATACCACTGTTGAAGTATCCATAGCTTCACTGAAAGTAATAATTACTTGATCAGTTCCATTAATATGCTTGTCGCCACTCACATCATTCCAAGCAACCGAAGAAATAGATGGGCTTGTAGTATCAAAAACAAATGTGACTGCTGTTCCTGTAAATTCATTACCAGCATTATCTACTGCTTTCGTTGGCAACTTGATAAGTATGCCCATTTGTGTAATCTCCGTTAGCGGGTAT
>CAWDHP010000002.1:0-221587 GCA_963802195.1 uncultured bacterium
TAATAAGAATAAATAAAAAATAATATGAATAAAATAAAATTTGATATCAATGAAATAATAAAGAATCCTATCATTAGGAAAAAGCTGACTTTTGAAAGTCATAAATACTTTTTCAGTATTTACTTTAATAGCTATATCACTCATGAGTCAGCCGATTTTCATGATAAAATTTTCGGCATTACAGAAGATGAAAATATTAAAAATGGTTTGGTCATGGCTTTTAGAGGAAGTGCAAAGTCGACCATACTTACTACCTCCTACCCTATCTGGGCGATTCTTGGAAAACCACAAAAAAAATTCGTAGTAATAGTAAGCCAGACTCAAAGGCAAGCAAGACAGCATCTTGAGAATATAAGAATGGAGCTATCGACTAATCCATTGCTTAAGGACGATCTTGGACCCTTCAAAGAGATTAGCGAACAATGGGGATCTATGTCTTTAACTATCGACAACTTCAATGCAAAAATAACGGCTGTTTCCATGGAACAGACCATCAGAGGAATGAAATATAAGAGCCATAGGCCAGATTTAATCATCTGCGACGATATTGAAGACTTAACAACGGTTAAAACCCAAGAAGGCAGGGATAAGATATTTGATTGGATTACTGGAGAAATTATTCCTGCTGGAGACATAGGCACTAAAATTATCTTTGTAGGAAATCTTCTCCATGAGGACTCTCCTATTGTAAGAATAAAAAACAAAATAGAGAATAAGGAGATTAATGGCACCTCTCTTGAAATTCCTCTATTGGACGATGAGAACAATATTGCTTGGCCAGGAAAATATCCAGACATGGAAAGCATAGAAAAAGAAAAGAAAAAGGTAATGGATGATTGTGCATGGAGCCGAGAATACTTGCTGAAGATTATCTCAAAAGATAGTCAAATTATAAAAAATGACTGGATAAATTATTATGTTAATTTACCCTTATCGCAAGACAAAAAAATATGGAGAATACTAATTGGAGTAGATTTAGCTATTTCCCAAAACCTTAATGCTGATTGCACAGCCATAGTCCCAGTAGTAGTCTTTCATTCTAAACCATATCCAGAAATATATGTCTTGCCTGGAATAATAAACGATAGACTTTCCTTCAAGGACATACTTGATAAAATAAAGGATAAAAACGATTATTTGAAAAATCTATATAAAGCTACCACCCTATGTTTAGTTGAAAAAAACGGATTTCAAGATGCAGTAACTCAAGAAATTAAAAGAAAAGGAGTTAAGGCAGAAGGAATAATGACTTCAATTGAAAAAAGCGAAAGACTTGCTTCTGTAAGCCACTTATTCCAAGAAGGAAAAGTATATTTTCCTAAAAAAGGAGCAGAATTACTAATAAGACAATTGACTAGCTTTGGCTCAGAAAAACATGATGACCTAGCTGATGCTCTTGTTATATCTTTAGAGTATGCTTTGAAAAATAAAAAAGATATAGGGTTAATAACAACATATAGCGGTAAACCGATAAACTTTTTTACTCCGGTTTCACAAATGACGATAGAACAAAAAAAAGACTATTATATATATCTTGAAGATCTTAATAAGAGAGGGCTTCTTCCATAAATAGACATTGAATATCAATTATCATCTAGCTCCTGCCGCTTTTAAAGCTTTGATAATCTCTGGATGAAAAGAATCATTAGAAGCATATTTTAATGCTGTCCACCCAATATAATCTTTTACATTGACATCAGCTCCTGCTTTGATTAGCTCCTTAACGACATCGTCGGATTCCTCAATAGAAGCGTACATTAAGGCTGTT
This sequence comes from uncultured bacterium, assembly GCA_963802195.1. Lineage (GTDB taxonomy): Bacteria > Patescibacteriota > Minisyncoccia > Minisyncoccales > Minisyncoccaceae > UBA2211. The sequence continues at coordinate 1,769 of CAWDHP010000002.1, forward strand.
AATCCGCTAACGTCTACTACATTGACATCAGCTCCTGCTTCAATCAATTTTTTAACATTTACAATACTTCCATTTTGGGACGCGTACATTAAGGCCGTCATATCATCACCATCTTTTGCGTTAACGTTCGATCCAGACTTGATTAATTCGTCAATATTTTCATTAGTCTCAGTAGCAGATATTAATGCTGTTCTTCCATAAGAATCTACAGCATTAATATCTATCGTTTTCTCTTGATTCTTAATTTCTTCTGACTTAGTTAGAGTCTCTTCTTTGGTCTGTTCTGCTTCTGTAAAAATACGTTTAATTTTTATGGTCTTACTAATAGCAGTACTTTCCATTTTCTTATTGATTGCGTAAATAGTAAAACTGTTTTCTTCATTAGGAAGATTTGCTTCATATTCAAATGATCCATTATTTACAGGAATAGAAATATCATTAATTTTAATTGTTGCATTGGATGGATCAATAGTTCCCCTTATTAAGGTTTTGTCTGATTGGGTGGAAAAGCCATCCTCTGGCGATAATGTCTCTATTGTTACTACCCTATCCAAATAATGAAAATACGAAGTAATGGATATAACAAATATCACTAAGAAACAAATAATTGCAAGCTTCATTTTATTATTTAAATTTGTTTTTTCCCATACCCACCAAATAAAGAAAAGTGGAAGCACATAATACCAATACATGGCAATAATAGCTAGAGCAAAAATACCAAAAAATACTAAACAAATTCGATAGATTAATTTATCAGTAATTTTATTCTTTGATTTTTTAGTAATCTTTTTTTCTTCTACCGAAAGTATCATCTTTAGGATTAATTATTTTTTGATTAAGTTGTTCTACCGATTTTTCAAAATCATTATAGTTATTTTCATGTTTATTATCGCTAACGGTAGGTTCTTCTGTTTTTAACGATGATGACGATTCATCATCTTCTCTAATAAATTTATAGCCACAATTCAAACACTTACACTCCCTTTTCCAAGGAGTAAAAAAAATCCCTTTAGTCGAGATAATTAATCCTATTAACAAAATAGGAAACCCTATCACTATTGTCGCGGTTGAACATATTATTAAAATGATACCAAGAACCATAAAAACTGTACCTATAAAAGAGAAAGCTTTGCTATTATTTTTCTCCTCGATTCTATAACTTTTACATTCGGGACACTTAATTTGATTTTTCATATATTTTTAATACTTTATTATTTTAGTAACAAAAAGCCCACCACAGGTAGTGGCCGAAGCCACTCATACCGGTTTCCCGATATGGCTAATGAAGCAAAGCCCGTGATGGGTTCTTTATGCTTCATTAGACTTCGAGCCATGCCTCTTGAAATTCAAAGGTTTAGGCCACTGCTATTAAATTGTGATTACATAATAGCTCAAAAGATAAAATTTGTGTAGTCTTTTAGTCTCCAGTTTGTCTACATCTGGGTCTGGACTTCCTTAGGCTATTGCGGCATCTGTATAGGTAAGAGAATAAACAACAAATATATGCCAGATACAAAATATTGCCTATATGCAAGGAAATCAACCGAATCAGACGAAGACCCAAGCCCTTTCTATTGATTCACAGATTAAGGAAATGTTGATTTAGCTAAAAGAGACGGTCTCAATGTAATCGAGGTAAAGCAAGAAAAGCACTCAGCCAAAGAGGTTGGGCAAAGACCAGTTTTCAATGAAATAATCAAAGAAATTAGGGAAGAAAAATTCAATGGGATATTAACGTGGGCACCAGACAGAATAGCAAGAAATGCTGGAGACTTAGGAACGGTCGTAGACATGATGGATAATGGAAAACTGAAAGAAATAAGAACTTACGGACAGTCGTTCGGTAATTCCCCTAACGACAAGTTCCTATTAATGATTCTAGGATCACAAGCTAAATTAGAAAATGACAATAAGTCTGTAAATGTCAAAAGAGGTATGAAAGCCAAGTGCTTTATGGGATGGCGACCTGGAATGCCACCTCTGGGCTATATGACCAATAAGGAGGGCGTTAAAGGCCAAAGAAAGATATTCCTAGACACGGTTAGGGCTCCCATAATTAAACAAATGTACGAAAAGGTGGCCTATGAGAAATATAGCGGCAGAAAGCTATACGAATGGCTAAAATCTATGAGGTTCAATACCAGAACTGGAAAAGATGTAACCTTAAGCTCGGTGTACCTTATCCTTAAAAATACCTTCTATTATGGAAAGTTTGAATACCCTGTCGGAAGCGGATCTTGGTATGACGGAATACACGAACCAATAATCACTAAAGAATTATTCGATATGGTTCAAGAACAGATTACCAGCGAGAACATGAGATGTGAAAATAAAGAATTCGCATTCACCAAACTAATTAAGTGTGGATTGTGTGGATCAGGCATAACGGCTGAAGAAAAATTCAAAAGAATGAAAAATGGAACCATTCATAAATATATCTACTACGGATGCACTAGGAATAAAGACATCCACTGTAAGTGTGGATATATCAGAGAAGAAGAGCTAATTAGCCAACTCACTGGATTAGTTGATAAACTGGACGTTAACCAAGATGATATAGAGAAAAAACTTGATTGTGAAATCAAGAGATATAATAACTTCAGATATGGAATACTTGGAATAGATGAAAAGAAAGAAAGAATAGAAGAAAAACTGGACTATAAAAAATACGCCAAATACATCTTGACCCAGGGATTAGTTTATGAAAAAAGAGAATTGCTATCTTGCCTTAAGGGAAAATTAGCTCTTAAAAATGGAGAAATAATTATTACTAGCAATGGACAACAATAATTGATTCCCTATCTGACCAATTGAAAAAAACCTTAAAATAGAGGATAATTATAAAATGAAAAAGAAAATGCCAAAAAAAGAAAAATCTATTAAAAAACTCAAACTAAATAGGGTCGTAATTGGCGACTGTCTTGAAGAATTAAAAAAGATTCCCGACAGAAGTGTTGATCTAATAATTTTAGATCCCCCATATTGGAAAGTTGTTAATGAGCATTGGGACTATCAATGGCGAACAGAAAATGATTACGCTAAATGGTGTCTAGAATGGTTTTCGGAATTATCAAGAATTATTAAATTGTCTGGGAGTCTTTATTTATTTGGATATATTAGAAATTTAGTGTACATCTACAAGGATATATTAGATTTAGGCTTTACATTTAGGCAACAAATAATTATTGATAAAGGACTAAGATCAATAAGCGGAAGAGCTACTAAAAACTATAAGATGTTTCCTAATGTAACTGAGAGCTTGCTATTTTTTATCTACGACAGTAAACCCTTTATTAAAGAATTTCTTAAAAAAGAACAAAAAAAATTAGGAATTAGTGCGTTAGAAATAAATAAAAGGCTAGGGGTTAAAATGAATGGAGGAGGAGTCTGGTCTCTTTATACTGGCAACAATATCCTTGCTCAAGTCCCCACGAAAGAAATGTGGAATAGGTTACAAAAAGCACTCGAATTCGAACGTCCATATGAAGATATAGCTCAGACATTTAATATCGAAATGAAGGTAACGGACGTTTGGAGAGATATAGATTTTTATAAAGAAAACGACATCACCCAACCCAAAAGCCAATTAAGTTGATAAAGAGAATAATTAATGCGAGCACAAAAGAAGGCATGGTAGTTCTCGATTCGTTTCTAGGTACTGGATCAACAGCTTTGGCTGCTATAGATTTAAATAGAAAATACTTAGGAATAGAAATAGATAAAAGATATGCAAAAATTGCTAAAGAAAGGATAGATTCATTACAAAAACAACAAAAATTATTTAATTAACCTTCTTCTCTTGTATTCTTTTTTTGAGGTGGCTATACGGTCTGTGTCTCTTAAGGGTAAATAAGACCTTAGTTTTTCATCAATAAATTTCAATGCTTCTTTTCTTTCCCTAAAACTCAACCCTTTCAAAACTTTATATTTTTTAGTACATGCTTTAAGTTCTTCTGGTTTAGCTTTGTTTATTACAGCATCCAATTCTTCTTCATAAAGAATATCAGTCGGCATCAACAAAGACTCTATTTTCGCCCTGTCCTTCTCCGGCTCAACATAATGATCAACGGTTATTTTTGGACTAGAATCAGAATCCTTGACTGTACAAGAAAAAACTAATATCGGATTACAAAGATAAAACTGATAAGAATACGGCCAAAAGTTTTTAGGAGCTGGGGTGCTGCCAGAATTTTCTTTTTTATGTTTTAAGTAAATTTTATGATAATAGTTCGTCATTAATTCATTAAATCGTTCATTCCTTGGACTTTTTGTCCACAGTTCAAAAGCCTGAAATCTCAATGTTGAATAATCACCGCTTTCAAAATTAGGATAATCGCCGATTAGAAGTAAAACTCTATTTACTTCTCCTAATAAGGTTTCTAAATCTTTTTCATTTTTTATAGTAAAGAGCCACTTTGAATCATCTTTTCGGATAATATTTTTTGAGCCACAAGAAGAGCATGCATCCTCAATTCTTGCCACGGGCAATCCACAATCTTTACATACATCTAATTGATCTATTCTTGAACATGACTTAACTTCTGAACCATCGGCCAAATCGTTGCCTCGAGCACCCAATCTTTCTCCCCACATACCAGTGATTAAAGATGCTAGGTGCTGACCAGGATAACCAATCCTAATGTTCGGTGTCTGCTTAGTTATATTTGACCACTTAATTGCATTTAAGCGGGGCAAAAGAACGAGCTCTTCTAGAAGTTTTTTGATCTTTTCTTTATTTCCCTTTATTTTAATTAATTCTTGAGATGGTTTCATATTATTATAAGTATCTCACAAAATTAAATAAAAATCCATACTATCAAAAAACCGACGCTATTGTCGGTCCCTCGATAAAAATCTTGTCTGCTCTGGCGCTAGGATTCGAACCGGTAATCGGTCTCTCGATACTTTTCGTTTACCAGTAAGGATTAAATCCCAGTAATTTATGTATATTATGCTTAATATAGCAAATATTTTAAATAATACAATCCTGTTATTAAAAACACGGCTGCTATAAGATACCTCATGATTAGTTCTATCTTTTGCGTTGCTTTGAAAATATTGCCAATTCTCTGAGCACTAAAAGAAATAAAGAAAGAAAAGACAATAACTGGCAGGCCTGTTCCTAGAGCGAACAGTAAGGGCATGGCCAAACCACTAGAAGATTTTAGGATTAAAGGAATGAGAGCTCCAAAGAATAAAACTCCACTGTATGGGCAAAAAGCCAAGGCGAATAACATCCCCAACAACAATGAACCGAGATATCCTTTGCTAGATAACCACAACTTGATTTTTTCTATTTTATTCCCTCCGACTTTAAAATTAATTTTAAAAAGTCCGAACATAAAAAGAGCAATAAGGATAAGTATCGGCCCCAATGCTTTATCTCCCCATCCCTGAAAAAATTTAGATACATTGAATTCAGAAAAACCAAAATATATTAAACTTGCTATAATCGTATAGCTCAATCCCCTGCCGATAGTATAAAATAAGCCATTCAGCAATGATTTCTTGCTGTCTTTTATGTCCTTAGAGATATAAGCAATGGCAGTGATATTTGTTGCCAAAGGGCAAGGACTGATAGAGGTTAATATTCCCAGTAAAAAAGCTGTTAAAAGTGGAATTTGATAGATGTCGATTAAATAGTTGATAAAATCTATCATGAATTAACTTTTTAAGATGTTTGCTATTTTGTCTTTGAAATAAGATTCAAATTCTCCTTCGTCACTGACCAATCTCCAGACTTTTAAATCTTGTTCGATATAATCTTTTCCACCTCTTATCGTATTAACAAAAAGAGATGATCCAGAAGCTTGGAACTTTTCAGCCAATTGATAGTTTTCTGGTAAGTCAATATTTATTTCTCTAAAGACTATCTTTCCCGAACTCAATTCTTCGCTGAAATTATTATCAATTGTTTGTTTAGTAAACTTACCGATATTGACACAAGAAGTGCATCTTTGAGTGGCATGGAATAAAAATACTTCTATCTTGTCCGCCTTTGGCAATTTAATATCTATAACACTATAATTGGTATTTACTTGTTCTTTCTTTTGGCCGTAGTTATTAAATAAAATAAAACCAGAAATAACAACCGCAAAAATAGCAATGATTATTATATATTTTTTCATAGTATCTATCTCAATATTAAGTTAAATAAATATCCAGTAAAGATAATGCCCAATCCGACAATTGAAGCATAAATAACAATTAGTTTAGTTTTCATTACCTTTTTCAAGATTATAAACTCAGGCAATGATAAAGCTGTTACCGCCATCATAAAGGACAAAGCGGTTCCCATTGCTACCCCTTTTTCCGTTAAGGCTCCAATTAAAGGAATTATGCCTGCGGCGTTAGAATAAAGGGGTATTCCAATTAGAGTTGCTAACGGAACGGCAAACCAATTATTACTCCCTGCATATTTAGCCAAGAGATCAGCTGGTATGTAACCGTGGATCCAAGCCCCAATACCAATACCGATTAGAACATACAACCAAACTTTTTTAACCATGTCTAAAGTATAGCTTCTAGCATAGTTTATTCTTTCCTTAAAATTTTTATCTTTTATTTCAAAATTATTAGCATTTATCTTATTTTTTAAAACAAAATCGGCTAGCAAACTTTCCAGCTTTAATCTTTCAATAATTATTCCTGAAAAAATAGCAATCAATAGTCCACTAATGATATAGATAGCTGCTATTTTAAAACCAAACATGCCCAATAGCATAACTAAAGCTACCTCATTAATCATCGGGGATGCTACTAGGAAAGAGAAAGTTGCACCTAACGGTACTCCGGCTTCAACAAAGCCTAGAAATAATGGCACGGCGGAGCAAGAACAAAAAGGAGTGATGATTCCCAATAGCGAAGCCAAAACATTTCCTAAATACTTATTTTTCTTTGCTAAATATAATCTTACTTTCTCGGGAGCAAAATAGGTTCTGATAAAAGAAACGATGAAAATTATAACAATTAAAAGTATTAAGATTACGAGTGAATCATAGATAAAGAAATTAGCCGCTGAATAAAGCTGAGTTGAATAATCTAATCCAGATGTTAATAAATCAGCAAATAGTTTTATGGGATAAAATATGTTCATATTTTTAATTAGCAATTACCCCCACAAGAACAGCCATAAGATTCTTCTTTTGTGTCAGCTATTCCCTTTTGATAGTTTATTATAGTCTCTTTTATTTCTTCAATACTGGGAATCATTCCAACGATAATGGGCTTTCCGTTAATAGCTAACACAGGAAAAGACATTACTCCTAGTTCTATTGCTTTTTGGATATCATCAATATATCCAACTTCAATATCCAATCCTATTTCAGCCACCGCCTTTTTAGTTGAATCAAGCATTTCCTTGCAAGAGCAACACCCAGAACCAAAAACTTCTATTTTTTCTATTTTATTGTTCATCTTTTTTAATTAAATTTTATATTCGCTATTCTTTCTCCTTTTTCAGTAAGAGAATAATGCACCCAGAATCCTTTTTTATTATCTTTTACCAGTCCCGCATCCTTCAACTTCTTAAGATGATGAGAAACGAGACTTTGCGATAATCCGATACTTTCGATAATATTGCAAACACACTTTTCTCCATCTTTTAAAATACAAAGAATCCTAAGACGGTTTTCCTCGGCAATTACTTTTAATAACTCAACGGTTTGCTCCGTTTCTTTGATTAGTTTTTTATTTTTACAACAATTAGGTTTCATAGTATATGAATACATATTAATATACTTTTCTAACGCTGTCAAACAAAAAACCGACTCTATTGTCGGTCTCTCGATAACTTTAATTCACCTCTAGGAAGTCGCTCCCTCGATAAAAATCTTGTCTGCTCGGTAAATAGGATTCGAACCATTATTCCTCAATCACACACAAAATATCTTCTTCTTTTAAAACTAGATACTCTTTATCTCCAACTTTTACTTCGTGAGGACCGTATTTACTAAACAATACAATGTTTCCTTTTTTAATATCCATCTTTATAGCTACTCCTTGAGCATTCTTTTTCCCTGGTCCAACAGAAATCACTTTCCCTTGCTGAGGTCTCTCCTTGTCAGCTGTTTGAGGAAATAATATTCCTTCTTTTTCTTCTACCTTCAGTTGTTCAATGATAATATTGTTTGATAATGGTCTTATTTTCATATTTTTACTTTACTTTCTGGTATTCAAGATAGGAATAAATAAAAAGATAGATAATTGAAATAGTTAAAGGAATAAAGAAAAACCACACTGCATAATTACTAAAGAAAACGCCTAATAAAGTAATTAGAGCTGTTAATTTAAATAACTTCTCCCCTACCTTGTGTGTCTTGTTCCAAACAGTCTCGCTGGCTAGCGTCCAAGGAAATCTAATCCCAATTGAATAATTCATTTTCGCATTCTTAATTAAATCTCCGCAAGCATAGAAAAGAATAGCAAGGGCAGGCATCATAGCTACATTCATGTTCACCTTGAATCCCATATTCCAAATAATGGTAATGGAATAGATGTAAAACATGAAAATATTAAAAACAAAGATAAAGCTATCATAAGAATTCCAGAACTTTTCAATATTCTTCTTCTGTGGATCTATCTTAGGGATAAAATAGAAAAGAATGTTTATAATAACCATCAAGAAAGGGAAAAAGAATAAGGCAAAGTCCTTGCCCATGTGTCCATCAACATTGCCCTGCCAGTTCCAATGTGAAGCCATCCTAGAGGGCATCAAAGGCTCAAAGTATATTGCCGTTGCAAAGGCCAATAGAATCATTATTACGCTCAACATTTGTTTTTGGTTCATAAAATATCTGTTAATTTTAATTTTGTTAATTATATCTTAATTTTGTTAATAAGAAAAAAGCTTGAACGGTTCCATAATTAATTTATGGATTACGAAAGCTCAGAGAAAGGAAAGAAGGCAAGTGGTAGTTTTTCGTGATCGCCTGTTGCGACCCAAACTCCTACCAATGAAGGAATAGGTTGATTAAACCGATCAAAAGCTGGCCAAGGACTATTCTTGCTTGGAAGTTTATTTACAGCTCGTGATATTCCAGCATCAATACCGACATTTGCGATGAGATGATACATTACATTGTCAATCATTTTTGAGATCAGGAACTCGGGCAAGAGATCCACGATAGGGACATCCAGCTTCAATATCCGCCGACCTTCGCAATGCGCACGAGACGTAAACCATTGGTAATCACCTCGAAGCGCTCGTCATTGATGCGGATAGCCAATTTATCTGTCCAATCTGAGTTGAATGAGCACAAATTGCCTATACCAACGCTCAGTCAGTTTCTTTTAATAATTCAAAGAGCTAAGAGTTTTACTTCTATAGCATACAATATATCGCCCTATCTTGTCAAGCTTGACTTTAAACCCAAATCTGGTAATATATCAATATATGAATAGTTTGATAGCCAAACTGCTCTCAGGTATTATAGGAATAGGCCTTGCCGCATATTTCTTAAAGCCTGGAGTCACTTATGACGGAAACTTTAAGACCATATTGCTAGTTGGTTTAACTATCGGTTTGCTAATGTTCTTCGTCAAACCTATTCTTTCACTCATTACTTTACCCTTGAGAATAATTACATTTAATCTCTTCTCAATCGTTATAATGATGTTTCTAGTTTGGATAGTCGATGCTTTGTTCCCTGCTGATATGTTTGAAATCTTCGGAATCAACTATATCTTCTTTACTACATTAATCATCTGGGGAGTAGAAAAACTTTCCTCAATGGCTTTTAAATAAAATGAACAACAATTTACTTATCGCACAATCAGTAGTTTCAGTTTTAATAGTTATCGCTATTCTTCTTCAGCAAAGAGGAACCGCACTAGGTTCTGCTTTCGGAGGTGGCGGAGAAGTTTACAGCACAAGAAGAGGAATCCAAACAAAACTTTTATGGGCAACCGTAGTTTTGACTATCGTTTTCTTAGCTCTTACCGTGCTAAACTTGGTATACTAATTACATAATGAATTCAAAAAATACAAATACTCTTTCAGGCGGCAGGTGGCCGTCAAAGAAGCAATGGCTGCATTTCTTTAAGGTTTTAGAAAAGAAAGAAAAAATTGCCTTTGGCATTCTTTTAACGTTATTCATCTCTTCTCTCATCTTCCTTGTCTCCTCTTTCTACATTAAAAATACTAATGTAGTGCCAGCAGACTACGGGAGGATAAGAGAGGGGGTATTAGGACAACCGCAATTCATTAACCCGCTTTACGCTCCCCTATCAGATATTGATAAAGATTTAACCGAATTAATCTTTTCTTCATTAATGACCTATGACAATAATGGAAACATTGTTCCTGATTTAATTAATGACTATTCAATTGAAGAAGACGGAAAAACAATTGACTTTTCTATTAAAGAAAATGCCAAATGGCATGATGGAGTACCCTTAACAATCGATGATGTTATCTTCACTATTGATTTAGTTCAAGATCCTGAATACTTGTCTCCTCTAAGAACCAATTGGCAAGGAGTAGAAATTGAAAAAGTATCTGATTACAAAGCTATTTTCAAATTAAAACAAGTTTACAGCGGTTTTGAAGAATCTTTAGTTAATTTAAAAATATTGCCCAAACATATCTGGAAAGATACCAATGTTCAATCAATAACATCAAATACACAATTGAATGTTTTGTCTCCTATTGGCAGCGGTCCATATATGGTAAGCAAAACCCTGCAAAGAAGCGACAAAACCGTTAAATCAATGATTCTTAATGTAAATAAGGATTATTACGGAAATAAGCCACACATCCAAAGAGTTGATTTCTATTTCTACAATACAGAAAAAGATTTACTTAATAATTTGAAGAAAGGAAATCTTGATTCAGGAAATATTGAAATCAATAATTATGTAGAAAAGAATTTCAAAAAATACAATTTGAATTCTTTTAAAACCCCTGATTACTTTGCTGTATTTTTAAACAACGAGAAGAAGCCCTTTGATATAAAAGAAGTTAGACAGGCTTTAACCTATTTAACTAATAAACAGGAAATAGCAAATGTTTTGAGTGGCAAAGGAGAAATAATAGATTCAGTTCTTCTTCCCTCTTTCTATGGATTAAGCAATCCAACTACTGTTTTATCCTATGATGAAACTAAAGGACAAAATCTATTAGATAAGAATGGATACACATTAAAGGATGGGCTAAGAAAGAAAGTTATTGAAAAATCAAGCGGATTTAAATTTAGCCAAACTTTGCAAGTCGGAAGCAACAACGCTGACGTTAAAAAACTTCAAGAATGTTTAGCTAACGACCCAGAAATATATCCATCAGGAACTATTTCAGGAAAGTTTGGAGACGACACCAAAGCAGCGGTCATCAAGTTCCAAGAAAAATACAAGGACGATATTTTAACACCGAATAATTTAACAACTGGAACTGGAAAAGTTGCTGGTGCAACAATTAAAAAATTGAATGCAGTTTGCTTCGTAGTTCCTAGTGAAGAAATACTTATGTCTTTTGTTTTAAAGACTACTGACAATCCAACTTTAGTTGCAACAGCTAATTTAATTAAAGAACAATGGGCAAAGGAAGGCATAACTATAGAGATACAAATTATAAGCGAAACAGATATTAAAAAAGTGATTAGAGAAAGAGATTTTGATATCCTTCTCTTCGGAGAAAAGCTAGGCGGAATACCAGACCCAATTCCCTTCTGGCATTCATCTCAAAGAGTAGATCCAGGATTGAATCTCTCCTTGTATCAAAATACCAAAGCTGACAGCTTAATGGAAAAAGCAAGAAAGTATTCTGACTTTGAAGATAATAATCGAAAACAAACATTAGAAGATTTACAAAATATCATGATTGATGACGCTCCAGCCATTCCCCTTTTCACAACTGATTATTTGTATTTAATAAATAAGAATGTAAAAGGAGTCTTGACTCAAAAGATTATTGAGCCATCAAAAAGATTTGTTGATATTGCAAATTGGTATATTAAAGAAAAAAGAGTATGGAAATAGAAGAATTAAAAAATCCTGATATCAGGAGAATAAAAGATATTGAAAATGTTCTTTTTGACGAAAGAACAGCTAAGTCTAATCCCGAACAAGAATTATATTACATGTATCGCGGGATTAAAGATGAAAACGGATTAAGGTATGACATTACTGTTATTCCCCCATATTTAATGGGAGATGAATTTATTAAAACCAAAGGACATTTTCATTCTTCAGGACATGCTGAGATGTATATTGTTCTTGAAGGAGAAGCAATATTCCTATTGCAAAAAGGGACCGATGAGGTAGAAGATGTCTACGCTGTTAAAGCCCAAACCAATGATGTTGTTATTGTTAAAAAAGGATATGGACACGTAACTATCAATCCTTCAGCTAGAGAAACTTTAAAATTAGCTAACTGGGTTTCTGATGACTGCATCTCCGACTACAAGCCAATTGAAGACAAAAAAGGAGCTGCCTATTTCTATACTATAAAAGGTTGGGTCAAAAATAATAATTACAAGAGTGTTCCAGAGATAAAATTTGAAGAGCCGCTAAAAGAGGCTCCTAAGAATCTTGATTTCCTAAAATAATATGCAAGAAAAAACTATTCTCATAACTGGAGGCTGCGGATTTATTGGATCAAATGCTTCTAATTTCTATTCTAAAAAAGGATACAGAGTTATTGTCTGCGACAATCTCTCTAGAGTTGGGGCCAAAGAAAATTTGAATTGGCTAAAGAAGGATAAAAATATCATTTTTGTTAAAGGAGATATTAGAAATAATAAACAACTAGAAGCGACATTCAAAAAATACAAACCTAATTTGGTTCTACATTTAGCTGCTCAGGTAACTATGGTTACTTCAGTTAAAAAACCAAGAGAAGATTTTGAGATTAATGCCCTAGGAACATTTAATGTTTTAGAAGCTTTAAGAAAAGAAGCTCCTGAGGCAGCATTACTATATACCAGCACCAATAAGGTATACGGAGAAATGAATGACTTAGAAACAGTTGAAAAAGAAAAAAGATACGAATACAAAAACTTTGACGGAATTTCTGAAAGCAGAAACCTTGATTTTCACGGACCGTATGGCTGCTCAAAAGGAACTGGCGATCAATATACCCTTGATTGGGCTAGAATCTATGGCTTAAAAACTGTAGTCTTCAGACAATCAGGAATTTATGGCCCTCATCAATTTGGAATCGAAGAACAAGGCTGGCTAGCTTGGTTCATCAATTCCCTATTGTTTAACAGGCCTGTAACCATCTATGGCGATGGCAAACAAGTAAGAGACGTCTTGTACATCGACGACGTATTGAATGCATATGACGCAGCATTAACGAATATAAACACTACCAGAGGAAAAGCATATAACATTGGAGGAGGATTGGATTACTCATTATCAATCTGGGAATTATTCGAGATTATAGAAAAACTAGATAACAACAAATTTAAATATTCATTCGGAGACTGGAGGCCAGGAGACCAAAAGGCCTACATCTCTGAAATAAGCAAAGCAAAAAAAGACTTTAATTGGTCGCCTAAAGTCTCACCACAAGAGGGGGTGGAAAAACTATATAATTGGATTAAAGAAAACAAACAATCCATTATCAAATCGGGGGTTTTCCCTCAAAACTATCCGATAGTAAAATAATATGACAAACGAAACACAAACAAACACACAAACAAAACCACAGCATGCTCGGCATCATGATGGTCAGAGAAAACAGTACCATCACAAAAAGCCTGTTGTGAAAAAGAATTATATTAAACAGCCTCAGCCTAATGATGAATCCGTAAGGATTATTCCTCTAGGAGGATTAGGAGAGGTTGGTAGAAATATGATGATTTTAGAATACAAAGAATCAATATTGATTATTGATGCTGGTTTCCGTATGCCTGAAGAAGACATGCCGGGAATCGATTACATTATTCCTGATATTTCCTATCTTTTAGAAAATAACAGATACAAGAAAGTAGAAGGAATAGTAATTACCCATGGTCACTACGACCACATTGGAGCAATCCCTTACGTTGCTCATAGAATAGGAAATCCTCCTATCTATGCCTCTCCCCTTGCCCGCGGAATTATTATGAAGAGACAAGAAGAATTCCTTGATCATCCTAAATTGGACATCAATGAAATCAAAGACGGTTCAATTGTAAAATTAGGAGAATTTGAAGTTGAATTCTTTAGACAGAATCACAACATTCCAGATAACATGGGATTGTTTATCAAAACTCCAGTCGGAAACTTTGTTCACACTTCTGACTTTAAATTTGACGACTTCCCTGTTAACGAAGAACCGACTAATTTCAAAAAATTGGAGGAGATAGGAAAAAGAGGAATTACTCTTTTAATGTCTGATTCAACAGGAGCTGAAGAAGAAGGACATTCTTTATCAGAAAAGGAAATCTTTGAAAACATGAATAAGATTTTCGAATCAGCTAAAGGAAGAATAATTATGGCTACCTTTTCTTCACTAGTAAACAGAGTTCAGCAAGCAATCACTATTTCTGAAAAGCACAATCGCAAAGTCGGCTTTATCGGACACAGCATGAAAAGCAATGTTGAGATTTGTAAAAAGCTAGGCTACTTAAAATCACAAAAAGGAACCATCCTTAAAAAGGTTGCTGATGCTAATAATTTACCTGACAAAAATGTAGTTATTCTTTGTACTGGAGCTCAGGGTGAAGAAAATGCCGGACTAATGAAAATAGTAACTGGAGAACATCCTTCAATTGCTATTAAGCCTGGCGATACAATTATCTTCTCATCTTCAGTTATTCCTGGAAACGAAAGAACTGTTCAAATGCTTAAAGATGATTTAATGAGACAGAAAGCCAATGTCTTCCATTACAAAATGATGGATATTCATGCTGGAGGCCATGCTAAAAGAGACGAATTAAAACAGATGATTAATTTGATGAAACCAAAATTCTTCATGCCTGTTCATGGACAATTCTCCATGCTTTTCGCCAACTCTAATCTAGCCCAAACTGAATGCGGATTCAAAGAAGAAAATGTTATCTTAGCTGATAACGGACAGATTATTAACATCACTCCTGACAAAGCCTACATTGAAAAGAAGGTTGTTCCATCCGAATACATCATGGTTGATGGACTTGGAGTTGGAGATGTTGGAGAGATAGTCTTAAGAGATAGACAAGCTCTAGCTAAAGACGGCATCTTTGTTATCATTGCTGTTGTTAATAGGAAAACAGGAAAGGTTCAGGACTCCCCTGACATCATTTCCCGTGGCTTTGTTTACTTAAGAGAATCAAAGGATCTTCTTTACCAAACAAGAAAGAAGGTAATCCAAACAATTGAAAAGGCTACCGCATCAGGACAAGTTGTTAACTGGACATATATAAAGGACAATGTAAGGAATACATTAGGAGACTTCTTGTTCCAAAAAACAAAAAGAAGACCGATGGTCTTACCAGTAATTATTGAAGTCGGATAATATCTATGGAAGTCAAAAAAACCAGAATCGCTGGCGGAGTTGTTATTAACGAAAACGACGAAGTTATCGTGATTAGCCAAAAAGGAAAAGTAAAAACATGGTCTTTGCCAAAGGGCCATGTCGAACAAGGAGAAACTGAACTCGAAGCAGCTGAGAGAGAAATCTATGAAGAATCAGGAGTAAAAGATTTAGAATTCATAAAGCCGCTAGGAACTTACGAAAGATACAGTATGGATGACGAATCTGAATTAAAGGTAAGAACTTTTTTCCTTTTCAAAACTCATAAACAAAAGTTACATCCAATTGATCCTGAAAACCCAGAAGCAATCTGGGTCATAAGGATAAAGTTGCTGAATATTAACACATCCAAAGGATAAGGAATTCTATTTGAAGATATTAGGAGAGATATAACTATTTGTTAATAAAAAAAGAGGACATATTGAATATTGTGTCCTTTTTTATATATAATCGAATATCGATGTCTTTCCTTTCTCTTCTTCCCTTTTTTTCCGAACGATATAGGGGCCAAAGAGCTCTCTGGAAAATCTCCTCCGCGAGCTTGGATTAGGAATTGGACAGTCCTCTATTCTTAGTTGCAAATCTTTCTTCGGTTTTTCGAAATAAATCAACCAAGATTCTCTGTCCCCATCTATTATCTTAAAAACTATCCTGAGAATATAAGTTTTCTCATATTTTATCTCATCAAGGATTTTAGAGACTAAAAATATATCTTCCTTGCTGATTTTAAAAGATCTCCTTTTGCCATTCCCTATAGTTAATAATTGTTTATTAACATCTACATCAATGAACAATTCTCCACGGGCATAGGCATTACGAATCCCACGATAGAAATCATCGTCTCTGATTGAGGACCCGACTTCAGCAACGATACTAAGTCCGCATATTCTAACAAACTCATATTGAGTTGGTCGACCGGACTTTTTAATTTCTTTCAACTCCTTAAGAATCACAACTTCTGGCATTGTCCCCCATCTCCTAGGCAAACATATATCTTATAATCCTAATTAAATAAAAAATCAAGCCTTTAAAAAATATTATTTAGCTTTCTTTTAATGTTATAAAATTCTGTCTGGCTGACTCCTCCAACCTTCTTTTTAAGTCTTGATTTATCTATTGTTCTAATTTGAAACAATAAGGCCAAAGAATCATTCTTCATAGAAGAAACTTCCTTACTCAAAAAATATACCGTCAAATTTTCTTTGTATTTTAAATTTGATGTAATTGGTAAAATAATAAATGTAGACAAGTGCTGATTTAAAATAGTATTTTGAATAACTAAAACTGGCCTATAGCCAGCCTGTTCGTGCCCTTTAACTGGATTAAGATCTGATAAATAGATTTCACCTTGTCTTATCTCCATAAATTTATTCTATACAAGGTTGAATTTTTAACCATTCCTCTTCTGTCGGCAAATCATCAAACTTAAATTTAGCTATTTCTTTAGCATCATTAGTTAACTTAATAGCAAACCATCTTTCTAGTGCTCCCTTAACTATTTCACTTTGGGTTATTTCTTCTGCTTCTGAAGTTTTCTTGACTTCATCAGCTAAAAAAGAAGGGATTAGAACGGATATTCTCTTTGTGGCCGTTTTCATAGTTTTAATTTTATATTACGATTTCATATTACCAAATCGTAATATTTTGTCAACCCTCAATAATATCCTTTATTTCCTTTAATTTTTCTTCCATCTTTTCCTTAGTCTTCCCTTCAACAATCAATCTCAATATCGGTTCGGTATTGGAAGCTCTGATTGAAAACCACCAATCATCAAAATCAATCCTCACCCCATCAATGGTCAACAGTTTTCCATCAATGTATTTATTTTTTACTTTTTCAATTATTTCTTCCTTGTTTTCAACTTTAAAATTAATCTCTCCTGAGTAATAATATTTTTTGAATGGTTCTAATAATTCTGATAATTTCTTTCCAGTTTTCTTCATTTCTTTTAAAATTGAAAAGATAACGAAATATGGAGCTTCATAATAATCATTACCCTGCTTTAAATAATAATGTGCAGAATATTCAGCTCCAAAAAGAATATCCCTTTCTCTCATTAGCTCTTTAACAAAAGAGTGTCCAACCTTGCTTATAATTGCCTCTCCGCCTAAACTTTCAATTGTCTCTCTGGCAACGTTACTGCAACGAAGATCATATAGAATTCTACTTCTTGGTTTTTTTCTAAGAATTATTGAAGAGACTAAGGCTAAAATCAAATCTGCAGAAAAGAATTCTCCTTTTTCATCAATAAAAGCAACTCTATCCCCATCCCCATCAAAAGCCACTCCTAAATCAGCTTTATCTTCAATTACTGTTTTTTTTAATTTCTCTATATTTTCTTTTATAAGTGGATCAGGCTCATGATTAGGAAAATCAGAATCAAGTTCGCTAAAAATATGCACAAGTTTGACCTGATTAAGTATTTGCGGGACAACAACCCCTGAGACACTATTCGCTGTATCAACTATCATTTTAATATCAAAGTCTTCTTTCTCTTTATTAAAAGCAATATAGTCAACTGAAGTCTCTTTTTGGATAATCTTTCCCAGTTCTTCAACTTTAGGAAAATCGTTAGCGATAACCATTTCTTTAATATCCTCTATCCCTGAAACTCCGCTTAAAGGAATCGCTCTCTCTCTTACCATCTTTAATCCGTTGTATTGTTTTGGATTATGACTGGCAGTGATGTTAACTCCCCCGTCATAATTATAGTTAGCAACTGAAAAATAGAAAGTTGGAGTGGCTGATAGTCCAATATCTATAACATCTGCTCCTTGGCTAACTATTCCTTTTGATAAAGAATCAAAAAGCTCATCAGATGATTTTCTATTATCTCTCCCTACCACTATTTGTGGTTTTTCTTTATTGGAAACTTTTTTAATAAAAACAGCGAAAGCAGCCCCTATTTTGTAGGCTGCTTCTTCATTAATTTCTTCAGGATAAATACCTCTAATATCGTAGGCTTTGAATATTTTAGGATCAAACATGTTTATTACTGTTTAATTAACTAATGTGTCCATATTATATCAAAACAATAAACGATTGACAAATTCGAAAAAATAAATTATTTTATCTTTGGCCCGACAAATCGGGAAGGAGAATCATGAAAGAGATTCGAATCGAAGATATTAAGGAGGGCGGCATTAGGGTTAATCTCAGATGCTGTGGCGATAAATTTTGCACAGAAAATACAATAACAGATGGTCAAACTTGTTTTGTCCCAACAGAACAACAAGATTTATCTGTAAAAATTCGTTGTATAAGGTGCAGGCAAATATGCGAGATTTCGTACAATGACGGAGTCTACATCATACAGCTTCCTGGACTAGTAATTATCTACGACCAAGGCAAAGAAATATGCCTTTCTGGATGCTGTGATTGCCAAAACAATGCTCTATGTGATGAATATACAAAAAGTTCTTGCAGAGAACATTGCGTAGACAGCCACATACCTGGTGAATATTCTTTCTCCTGCCCGTGTAAAAGAACGCACATTTTAATTGTACGTGGAGATCACTTCCATGTATGCACTGAGGGCGAATGCCCGAAATTATCAACCAAGCAAAGCTAAAGCAGTAGACATATATCTTCTCTTTTACTCTGCTTTTTGCTTTATTTCTAAACCTTGACCAAACCATCCAAAATTGCTATATTATCAATACCTTAAATTGCCTTCGCAAGTAATAAAAGGAATAATAAATTAATAAAAACAAATGCTATTTTACGAAATAAATTTGCTGATTTCTCCCAATTTTACCGAGGATGAAATCTCTACTTTCATTGGCAAAATGGAAGCAGATCTGCAAAAATACGGAAAAATCGTTAGCGACAAGAAAGCTGAAAGAAAGAAGCTAGCCTACTCCGTAGAAAATCAAATAGAAGCATGGTTCTACTTTTTACAACTTCGCCCTGAGGTTGCAAACAGAAAAGAAATGCTTGATTCAGTAGAAAAACTATTGAAAGAGAATAAAGATGTTGTTCGCTTCTTAATCATTAAAAAAGATACTAAGAAAACAGAAGCTCCAGCCAAGCCTCAGAGAACAAGAATTCACAAAGAGGAAAAAGAGGCAGAAGCTGCTGCAGTAGAAGAAGTTGCAACAGAAGAAAAGCCAAAGAAACAAAAAGCCCAGCTTGAAGAAATCGACGAAAAGCTGAATGAAATGCTAGGAGAATAAACACTTAAAGCTAAATATAATAAATTAGCAAAAATATGAATCTAAATAAAGTGTTTCTAATCGGAAGAGTAGCCACAGACATTGAAATGAAAACTACTCCTTCTGGACAAAGCGTCTGTGCATTCTCGCTTGCCACCAATAGAACTTGGAAAGGCAAAGATGGACAGAAGCAGGAAGAATCCCAATTCCACCGTATCGTCCTATGGCAAAAGCTAGCTGAAATTGCTTCACAGTTTCTAACTAAAGGTTCTCTCGTCCTAATCGAAGGAAGAATCCAAAACAGAAGCTGGGACGACAAGAATGGTGTTAAGAGATACACCACTGAAATTATCGGCGAAGGCATGCAGATGGGTCCGCGCACTCAAGGAGGAAGTGCTGAACCATCTAAAAACTTCTCTTCTCCTAAGAAACAAACTGAGGATGAAGATATACCGATTATCGAAGACGGAGACGAAATCGACGTCAAAGATATCCCCTTTTAATATATTAATTAAGTAAAGATATGTATTGCTATTTCTGCAAAAAAAACGTACAGGAAATAAATTTCCACGACACAGAAACTCTTTCAAGATATGTTTCTAAATCAGGAAAGATTAAACCTAAGGATAAAACTGGCGCTTGCGCCAAACATCAGAGGGAATTAACTACCGCCATTAAGAGAGCAAGAATAATGGCACTAATGCCTTTTGTAGCTAAATAAGAGAACAGCCTCACTTGAGGCTGTTTTGTTATATAAACTATTCTGCTTTTTCTATAATCTCCTTTTGAAGATCTTTTAAAATCTTGGGATTTTCTTTTAAAAACTCTTTAGCTTTTTCCATCCCTACTCCTAATTTTATATCTCCGTACTGCAAAGTAGATCCTGACTTTTTAATTAATCCTTCTTTTGTTCCTAGATTAATCGCTTCTGATGCTCGAGAAATTCCTTCATTGTAGTAAATATCGAATTCAGCTACTTTGAAAGGAGCAGCTACTTTGTTTTTAACAATCTTGGCTTTCACTCTATTCCCCACAATATTTTCCCCTACTTTAATTTGGGCTATTCTCCTTAATTCAATTCTTACTGAACTGTAAAACTTCAAAGCTAATCCGCCAGGAGTAGTTTCTGGGTTGCCAAACATAATTCCAATTTTCATTCTAGTTTGGTTGATGAAAATAATGATTGTTTTTGTTTTAGAAACAATTCCTGATAATTTTCTTAAAGCTTGAGACATTAGTCTGGCCTGAAGACCAATCTGCAACTCTCCCATCTCTCCCGCTACTTCTGCCTTAGGAACTAAAGCGGCAACAGAATCGACAACGATAATATCAACTTCTCCTGATCTGACTAAACTTTCAACTATCTGTAATCCCTGCTCAGCTGAGTCTGGCTGAGAGATAAAGAGCTCGTCTGTGTTAACTCCTATTCTCTTAGCATAATCAGGATCTAAAGCATGCTCAGCGTCTATAAACGCACATACACCACCCATCTTCTGAGCTTCAGCTAGGATGCTTAAAGAGATGGTTGTTTTACCTGTACTTTCTCCTCCATAGATTTCAACAATTCTTCCTCGTGGAACTCCCATTACTCCTAAAGCTAAATCAATTGAAAGAGAGCCTGTCGGTACAACATCAACATTGGCTTTTTGAGCGTCTTTCAATTTCATTATTGCTCCCTCTCCAAACTTCTCTTTAATTTCAGAGATAGCTTCAGATAAGTTAATCTTTTCTTTTTCTTCTATTTTTTTCTTGGCCATATAATTATATTCTTTTTAATAGATATATTATACCAAATAAAAAGCAGGAATCAAAGTTCCTACTCATTATTTTCGGTTGGAGATTCTTCGGTTACGAAAACTTCTCTTGGCTTAGCTCCATCCGCTTCACCAACAATTCCCCTCTCTTCTAAGAGGTCCATCAACCTGGCTGCTCTTGCATAGCCTACTCCCAATCTTCTTTGTAGTAATGAAGTGGAAGCTTTACGAGATTGAATCACTGTTCTTTTAGCTTCTTCGTACATTGGATCTTCTTTAGAGAAGAAAGCATCCATCTGTGCTTCGGGAGCTTCGGTCGCTTTAGTTAATTCTCCAGCTAATGAATTTTCTTCTCTTTCAACTTCTGTCTCAATTAAAGATGGCTCTCCTTCTTCAGTCTTTTCTTTTACTTCAGCATTAGAATCAGTAATCCAATTAACAACTTTTTTAATTTCTAATTCAGAAATATATGGGCTCTGGACTCTCTTTGGTTTAGAAACTTCTTTAGACATTAAAAGCATATCTCCTCGGCCTAATAGTTTTTCTGCTCCTGAAGAATCAAGAATAGTTCTTGAATCAATTAAAGAACCGACTTTCAAAGCAATTC
This sequence comes from uncultured bacterium, assembly GCA_963802195.1. Classification (GTDB taxonomy): domain Bacteria; phylum Patescibacteriota; class Minisyncoccia; order Minisyncoccales; family Minisyncoccaceae; genus UBA2211. The sequence continues at coordinate 23,721 of CAWDHP010000002.1, forward strand.
TCGAAGTAATATTCGCTTTAATCAAACCAGTAATAACCTCAACTGATGGTCTTTGAGTAGCTAAAATTAAATGTATTCCGGTGGCACGAGACATTTGTGCTAATCTCACAACATATGACTCGATCTCTTTTCCCTTGACGCTCATCAAGTCAGCTAGCTCATCAATAATTAAAACAATGTAGGAAAGTTTTTCTTCTCCTTTCTTTTCCATCTTCTCATTGTATGATCCAATGTCCCTGCTGTGCCCAGCAGCTAAAACTGTAAACCTTCTTTCCATTTCACCAACCAACCATTTCAAAGCAACTAGAGTTTGAGTAGCATCGTAGATAACAGGACATAGTAAATGCTCAAGAGTGGCATAGACTGGGAATTCAACTCTCTTTGGATCAACTAGAATCAATTTCATTTCTTGAGGACTGTTCCTATACAACAAACTCAAGATGATGGAATTCAAACAAATAGTCTTACCAGAACCAGTTGTTCCACCAACCAATAAGTGAGGCATTTCAGCTAGATCGGCAAATGATGGCATACCCTTTACATCCTTTCCCAAAGCCATTAAAAGGGGTGCAGGAGAGGCTTTAAACTCGTCGGTGTCTAGAACTTCACGTAGGCCAACAACCGCTCTCTTTTTGTTTCCTATCTCAATTCCCACTAAAGACCTTCCTGGAATAGGAGCTTCAATACGAATTGTCGGACTAGCTAAAGCTAGAGCCAAATCATTCTGCAAAGTAGTAATTTTAGAAAGCTTGATTCCTTCCGCTGGTTTCAAAGTATATTGAGTAACGGTTGGTCCAATATTTATTTCCGACATCTCAACTGGAATGCCAAAAGTTTGTAATGTTCTTTTAATAACTGAAGAGTTGTAAGTGATGTCCCCTCCTTCAGGAGCACCTCCCTTTCTGGATAATAAATCAAGGGGTGGATATTTGTATTCCTTGTTCTCCTGTTTCTTCTGTTCAAATGTTTTTAAATTCTTGTCTTCTTTCTTTTCAACTGGCGGTTTCAATTCTTCCTGCTTCTTAGGAATAATTTTTTCTAAAACCATTGGCAATTTTTTGTCTTTCTTTATTTCAACCTTAACTTCTTCCTCCTCTTCTTCATCTTCGTATTCTTCAATAGCACGTCTGAATGGCTGGACTATAATCCACAAAGAAACAACTAAAGCAATGATGAATAAAGCAAAGGTAACAATATAGTCAAAACCTTTTAATAACGGCCAAGCAACAGCATAACCAATCCAGCCTCCAGTACCAATATGGCTCCAAACAAATTCCTTAACTATGTCGGGATTATCTTTTAGTTCCAATAAACCAAAAATTCCGCTTAAACTCAAAATGAGTAAAACGGTTGAAACAATCAATGAATTTTTGTTTTCCTTGAAAGATTCTTCATCTTTCAATAGAACGATTCCGTAGATAGCAGCAATAATTGGAATAATATAAATTACATTTCCAATTAAAGCATTAAAAATATTCCTTAAAGAGACTCCGATTGCTCCGGCTCTTCCTGAAAAAGAGAAAAGAAAAATAATAGCCAAAAGAAAAGCTAAAGATGAGAATAAATATCTTTTAGTTTTTTCCGGCAAGGAAAAATGAAATCTTTCTTTGCTTTCTTTTTTCTCTTCAACTCTTTTTTTAGAATTGTTTGTTTTCTTTCGAGCGCTTGCCTTTTTCTTTTTCATGGTATGAGAAAAGTATTATTACTTATCCTCCTTATTATACCTTAAACCGGTTCCAATTGGAACAAGCTTACCAATAATGACGTTTTCTTTTAGTCCTTTTAATTTATCTTCTTCTCCTCGAACAGCAGCTTCAATTAGAACTCTTGAAGTTTCTTGGAAGGAAGCAGCTGATAACCAAGAATCAGTATTTAAAGCAACCTTAGAAATTCCTAATAGCAAATCATCGGCCTTAATCGGCTTCTTGCCTTCTGCTTCTAAGACTTCATTTTCTTCAATCATTCTAGCTTTAGAAATAATCTCATCAGAGCTAAAACGACTGTCTCCAGAATCTTTAATCTTTACTCTGGAGAACATCTGTCTGACAATTAATTCAACGTGTTTGTCATTAATTGATACACCTTGAGAAACATAAACTCTCTGAATTTCTTTAATGATATAGTCTTGAACAACTTTCATTCCAAGAAGTTTTAATAACTTCTTTAAATCAAGAGAACCAGCGCATAAAGCGTCTCCTTTCTTAACCATATCCCCTTCTTTTACCAAGATTTCAATATTCGGAGAAATTCTGTATTCAACAATCTCTTCTTCCTTTTTCTTTTCATCCTTGATTGTCAAAATCTTAATGATTCCTTTCTTGTCATCAATCTCCGTAACCTTACCATCCTTAACCGCCATCTCCGCTTCTCCCTTAGGTGGTCTTTTTTCGAAGATTTCTTCAATTCTCGGTAAACCACGAGTAATATCAGCTTCGCCAGCCACACCTCCAGTATGGAAAGTCCTCATAGTCAATTGAGTTCCTGGTTCACCGATAGCTTGAGCAGCAATTACTCCAACTGCTTCACCCATCCTTATCATTCCCTTCCATCCCAAATCTAATCCATAACATTTCTGACAGATTCCACGGACGCATTTGCATGATAAAGGAGACCTCACTTTCAAGCTTTCAATATTCTTCATTTCTTTAATTCTCTGAGCAGTCTTCAAGTCTATAGCTACACCTGATTTAAGAATAACTTCTTTAGTCTCGGGGTCTTCAACTTTTTCCATAGAAATTCTGCCAAATATCTTGTGAACAAAATCTTGGTTGATTTCATTAGCATCTTTCTTGAAAACAGTAATACCTTCTTTGTCTCCACAATCTTCTTCATTAATAATCACATCGTGGCCGACATCGACAAGTCTTCTAGTTAGATAGCCTGAAGTTGAAGTTCTAAGAGCTGTATCAGCAGTACCTTTTCTGGCACCGTGAGTAGAGATAAAGTATTCCAATACATCAAAACCTTCTTTAAAAGAATTCTTAATCGCCAACTCAATAATCTTTCCCGCTGGGTTAGCAACTAAACCTTTCATACCAGCCATCTGTACTGGTTGAGACCAAGAACCTCTTGAACCTGAATCAACGATACTAAATACTGGGCTAGCTCCCGAAATTGCCTTCGGAACTAATTTCTCAATTTCGTTCTTAACCTTCTTCCAGATTTCAATAACTTGGTTAGATTTCTCATCACGAGATAACAAACCTTTTTCATAATACTTTTCAACCTCTTCAATCTTCTTTTCTGCTTCTGCAATCAAGGCTGGTTTTTCCAATGGAACAGTTAAGTCATCCATTCCCCAAGTGATGCCTGATCTAGTAGCGAACTTGAATCCTAATGCCTTAATCTTGTCCAAAGTTTTAACAGCATCATTGCCATAAATATCAATAATCTTGTTAATCATTTTCTTAACAGTCTTAGAATCCATTGTTTCGTTCTGGAATTCAAAACCCTCTGGCAAAACTTCGTTAAAGATTACTCTACCAACACTAGTTTCAACAAATTGCTCATCCATTCTAATTTTCACTAAAGCTCGTAAGTCAATCTTCTTTAAGTTGTAAGCAATTAGAGCCTCTTCTCTTGAACCAAATAATTTTCCTTCTCCTTCTGCTTCAGGAGCAATCTTAGTTAGATAATAGCAACCCAAAATCATATCCTTAGTAGGAATCATAATCGGGTCTCCGGTTGAAGGCTTTAATAAGTTAACACTGGATAGCATTCTCTCTCTAGCTTCTTGCTGAGCCTCTTCTGATAATGGAACGTGAATAGCCATTTGGTCTCCATCAAAGTCAGCGTTAAAAGCAGTACAAACTAAAGGATGCAATCTAATTGCTTCTCCTTCAATTAAGATTGGATGGAAAGCCTGAACACCAAGTCTGTGTAAAGTTGGGGCACGGTTCAATAGCACTAACTTTTCTTTTACTACTTCTTCCAAAGAAGCCCATACCTCATCAGTTTCTTCTTCAATTAATCTTGAAGCACCTCTAACGTTAAAGGCTAATTCTTTTTCTAGAATCTTTTTAATCACAAAAGGCTTGAACAATTCCAATGCCATTTTCTTTGGTACACCGCATTGATCAAGATTCAAATTAGGACCGACGACGATGACACTTCTACCTGAATAGTCAACTCTTTTACCAAGCAAGTTCTGTCTGAATCTTCCCTGCTTTCCTTGTAACATATCAGCTAAACTCTTCAACAATCTTCTGCCTCCAGTTGAAGCCTGAGTTGTTGTACTCTTACGCATCTTGTTATCAATTAAAGCATCAACTGCTTCTTGAAGCATTCTTTTTTCATTTCTAACGATAACGTCAGGAGCATTAATCTCCAACAAATATTTTAATCTGTTGTTTCTGTTAATTACTCTTCTGTATAGGTCATTCAAATCAGAAGAAGCATATCTTCCTCCATCTAATTGTACCATCGGCCTTAAGTCTGGTGGCAAAACTGGAAGAATATCAATAAACATCCATTCAGGTCTTACTCCTGCATGCTTCATATCTTTAAACATCTTCAATCTTCTCAAGATGATTTTCTTTTCTTCAGTTGATTTCTTTTCTTCAACCAATTTCTTCACTTCTTCAATTGACCTATCAATATCAACCTTCATGAACAACTCTTTTAGAGTTTCTGCTCCAGTACCAGCATCAAATATTTCACCATACTTTAAAGATAATCTGTGGTAATCAAGTTCAGTTAAAACCTCTAATGGTTTAATTGAGTTCACTTCCTGTTTGGCTTTGTCTCTAGCTTTTTTCAATTCATCCAAGGCTAAAGCTTGCTGTTTTTCGTTCTCAACATTCTTCTTTATCTCCTTGCTCTTTACTTTGAATTCATCTTCAATTTCATTCAAGACTCCTTCTTTCAATTCTTCATTAACATTAGTAATGACATAGGAAACAAAGTAAACAACCTCTTCAACCTTATGAAGTGCAATACCTAAAACCATTCCTATTCTTGAAGGAACTCCTTTTAAGAACCAAATGTGGGCAACTGGGGTAGCCAATTTAATATGGCCCATTCTTTCTCTTCTTACCGCTGATTTAGTTACTTCAACTCCACAACGGTCACAGATAATTCCCTTATACCTCACCCTCTTATACTTTCCACAATAACATTCGTAATCTTTGGTTGGTCCAAAAATCTTCTCGCAGAACAAACCATCCTTTTCCGGTCTTTGAGTTCTGTAGTTAATAGTTTCAGGCTTCGTTATTTCCCCGTGAGACCAGTTCAATATCTCTTGAGGAGAAGCCAACTTTATCTTTAATGATTCTAAATTAGAAACAAACATATTTTTTGTATTTTTTAATTTAGTCTTCTTCCTCAGTCTTTCCCTTAATTATTACATTTAAGGAAAGGGCTTTTAACTCTGCTAATAATAGATTGAACGATGCAGGGATATTGGGGTTTTTAATCTTCTCCCCTTTTAATATGGATTCATAAGTGGCAGCACGGCCAGCAACATCATCGGATTTGATAGTCAACATTTCTTGTAGTGTGAATGCTGCACCATATCCTTCAAGAGCCCAGACTTCCATCTCACCAAATCTTTGTCCTCCGAATTGTGCCTTACCTCCAAGTGGCTGTTGAGTGATTAGAGAGTATGGTCCGATTGAACGCATGTGGATCTTGTCTTCAACCATGTGCGCCAATTTAATCATGTAGATATATCCGACTGTAATCTTCTCTGGGAAGAATTCTCCAGTCTCTGGATCAACTAATCTCAACTTTCCATCAGGAGTGTATCCAGCTTCTTTTAATTCTGCTTTAATATCTGCCTCGGTAGCACCAGATAATGATGGAGTCTCAGCTAAATATCCTAACTTCTTAACAGCTAATCCAAGGTGTGTCTCAAGAATTTGTCCTAAGTTCATTCTCGAAGCAACTGATAATGGGTTTAAAATAATATCAACTGTAGTTCCGTCTTCCAAGAAAGGCATTTCTTCAGCAGGAAGAATCTTCGCAATAATACCCTTGTTTCCGTGTCTTCCAGCTAGCTTATCACCTACTTGAATCTTTCTTACTTCAGAAATTCTTACTCTGATTCTTTTAATAACTCCTGGTTCCAAAGCATAGCCTTCGCTTCTGTCGAAAACTTTAACATCAGTTACCCTTCCCCTCTTGCCATGCTCTAGTCTCATTGAAGTATCCTTAACTTCTTTAGCTTTTTCTCCAAAGATGGCTCTTAACAATCTTTCTTCGGCTGACAAATCAGCTTCTCCTTTAGGAGAAATCTTTCCAACTAGAATATCATTGTGGCCAACCTCGGCTCCGATTCTAACAATTCCGTCTTCATCCAAGTCTTTCAATCTATCTTCTCCAACATTAGGAATGTCCGAAGTAGTTAGCTCAGGTCCAAGTTTGGTTTCTCGAACGTCGCAGAAGAAATCTTCAATATGTACTGACGTAAATACATCTTCTTTAACCAATCTGTCTGATAAAACGATCGCATCTTCAAATGTATTTCCTCTCCAAGAGATGAATGATACTAATAGATTTCTTCCTAAAGCTAATCTTTCTTTGTTGATTGAACCTCCTTCAATTAGAACATCTCCCTTCTTTACAATATCTCCCTTGTTGATTACTGGAGTCTGGTGGAAGCATGAATATTGGTTAGTCCTATCAAAAATCCTCACCGGATAAGTCTTAATTTTTCCTGAACTTGTTCCCTTGACTTCAACAACAGTTGCATCAACTTTAGTAACTTTTCCAGCTTCTTCTGATACAATTAATTGTCCTGAATCTCTGGCAGCCATGGCTTCTAATCCTGTTCCAACTAATGGTGCTTCAGGATTAACTAAAGGAACGGCTTGTCTCTGCATGTTTGAACCCATTTGAGCACGGTTGGCATCATCGTTTTGTAGGAATGGGATCAAACCAGTAGCGACAGAAATGAATTGCTGAGGAGAAACATCAATGTAATCAATTTTCTCTTTTTCAGTTTCTCCAGTCTCTCCTTTAATTCTAGCCTCTACCCTTTCCTTAACAATATTACCTTTCTCATCTAACAAGACACTAGCTGAAGCGATATTGTATCTTTCTTCTTCGTTAGCATCCATGTAGTAAACTTCGTCAGTAATTCTTTCGTTAGTAATCTTGTAATATGGAGTATCAATAAAGCCATAGGGATTTAATCTGGCATAAAGTGATAAGTGAGTAACCAAACCTACGTTCGGACCTTCAGGAGTCTGAATCGGACAAATTCTACCATAGTGAGAAGGCTGTACATCTCTAACATCAAAACCAGCTCTTTCTCTAGTCAAACCTCCAGGACCAGTTGCAGTCAATCTTCTCTTGTGTTCCAATTCTGAAAGAGGATTAGTGTTATCCATGAATTGAGAGAATTGACTGGCAGTAAAGAACTGAGTAACCTGAGCAGAAAAAGGCCTAGGATTAATCAATTGAACTGGGCTCAAGTTTTCAAAATCCAAAGTCGACATTCTATCTTTAATAATTCTAGCCATTCTAGAAATACCGACTCTTAATTTATTTGATAACAATTCAGAGATAGTTCTCACTCTTCTATTGCCTAAGTGATCAATCATATCAGGGACAGCCATCTCATTATTGTTCATCCTGATAATCTCTTTCATCACTGCAGTTAAGTCATTAACTGACAAAACTCTGTCTTCTTTAGTAATTTCTCTATCTTTCTTTGGTTTTAATTCAGGCATTCTTGACCACATCTTCCATCTTCCTACCTTTGATAGATCGTATCTTTCAAAATTAAAGAACATGTTGAAAATCAACTCACGTGCCGCATCAGGATTAACCATTTCTCCACTTCTCAATCTTTGATATATTTCTAGTAAAGCTTCTTCCTGATTGTGAGCTGGGTCTTTCTTTAATGTTTCTTCGATAAAAGCAACTTCTCCATTGTCAAAACCGACAAACATATTCTTAATGTCGTCATCAGTGTATCCGCCCAAAGCTTTTAATAGTGTTGTAGCAGGAACCTTTCTCTTTCTATCAATTTTTACTGATAAAACTCCTGTCGCTTCTGTTTCAAATTCAAGCCAGCTTCCACGGTTAGGAATAATCTTAGCAGCAAAACATCTTTTTCCCTTATTAACATTCAAAGGGAAGAAAACTCCAGGAGAACGAATCAATTGAGAAATAACAACTCTTTCTACTCCATTTAAAATGAAGGTTCCTTTTTCTGTAAGTAAAGGAAAATTGCCGAAGAATATCTCCTGCTCTTGTGTTCTCTTAGTCTTTAGATTATTTAATTTAACAGTTACTCTTAGAGGAGCAACATATGAGTCATTGTTTTCTCTTGCGTCAAAACCAGATGCATAATTAGGCTTACCTAATTTGTAATCCATAAAATGCAACTCGTATTCTTTGCCAGTATAGTCTTTAATGGGAGACACCTCAGCGAAAAGGTCTTTCAACTCCTCTTCCCAAAATTGTCTACCACTCTCCTGCTGCATAAAAATTAAGCTAGGCAAGGGATATGATATTTTACTTTTAGCAAAGCTTTTGGTTTTGATTTTCATAATTTTAATTATGTTGCTTAACTTAAAGACTAAAAATTTTGGTATTCAAACAAAAAATACCCTGATTTATTATTTTTTTGTAGGGTTGAACGAAAACGATTAATTACTTAAAAAGTGTGATGAAATCAAAATACCTAGTAATTATTTTGCAAATTAAATATATCCTATCACAAATTAAAATATTGTCAATAGCTGAGCTAGTTCCCCTATCCTTTAAGAGTTAACTATCAAGATTCATTGACCTTCATATTCTGCAAAACACCAAGAGCTATAAAAGTAAATATCAGATTACTTCCACCATAGCTAATTAATGGCAATGGAATTCCAATAACTGGCAAAAACCCTACATTCATTCCGACATTAATAATCATTTGGATAAAAATTGATAGTGCGAGGCCTGTTGCAAAAAGTCTAGTAAAATTAGATCGAGCATCAAGAGCAATTTTCAATATCCTCCAATACAATAATCCAAATAAAGCAAAAATGACTGTTGTCCCTAACAAACCTAATTCTTCTGCTATCGCTGAAAAAATGAAATCTGTTTGCGGTTCAGGTAAAAATCCGTATTGAGTTTGCGAACCATTGCCTATCCCCTTTCCAATCAATCCTCCTGAACCAATACTAATCCTAGCTTGATTCTGACTCCAACCTTCTCCCAATGGATCACTATGAGGAGCGATAAAATTAAATACTCTTTGTCTTTGATAATCTTTAAGCATAAAAGACCAAAGACCAGCAAAGATAATAAGGAAAGCCAAACACAACAAAAGAAAGTCTCTGATCCTAATTCCTGAAACTAGAAGTATCCCTATCCAAATAGCGACAATAATCAAGACCGAACCAAATTCTGGCTGCATGAATATTAAAACTGAAGGAATAAAAGCATAAACACCTGACAAAATAATATGCCTTATCCTATACAACTCAACATGTCTCTTGGAAAAGTATTTAGCTAAAATCAAAATCAAGACTATTTTAGTCGGCTCTATCGGATCAAATGAAAATATGCCTATTTTGTACCATGATTTAATTCCTCTGATTTCTGGAGCAAAAAAGAACACCCCGATTAAGGCTATGATGCATAAGAAGTATAAAGTAAGAACGATAGACGGATTTTCTCTAATTGTTCTATTGTCTATAAAGCTCACTAAAAACATACAGAGCAAACTAAAGATAAAGAATCCTCCTTGCTTGTATAAATTAGAATAATCACCAGATGAAGAACTAAATATTGAAAGCATCCCTATTATCACTAATAGAATACTTACAACAATCAAAGTCCAATCCATTCTTTTAATGTGGCTTAAAAAAGACATATCAGCTTATCATTTTTATAAACTTCTTTCTCTTCCAAAATCTTAACTCCCAAAGTCTTTGCCTTTTCATATTTCGAACCAGGATTTTCTCCAACGATTAAATAATTAATATTTTTGGAAATAGCATCAGAAACATCTCCTCCTAAAGCAATTATTCTTTCTTTAGCATTATCTCTGCTCATCTTTTCTAAAGTACCTGTAATAACAAACTTCTTATTCAACAATTTCCCTCCCCTCTTTTCAACAAAATATTTAACGCCTCTTTCTTTTAATCTTTTTAAAAATTCTCTATTTTCTTTTAAATTAAACCAATCATATATTGACTGTGCTACTATCGGTCCAACATCAGAAATATTCTCTAATTTTTCAATCGAAGCTTTTTCTATTTCCTCAATTGATTTAAAAGTAGACGACAAATCAAGAGAAGTTTTTAATCCAACATTTCTTATTCCTAAAGAATAAATAAAGCGAGAAAAAGAAATTTCTTTTCTACTTTGTATATTCAAAACTATTTTCTTGGCTGATTTATCGGCAAATCTTTCTAAGGGAAGAATATCCCCTTCTTTTAATTCAAATAAGTCTGAAGGGTCAGACAATAGTCCTTCTTCAATGAACTTCTCAATAATTTTTGGTCCCAATCCATCAATACTAAAAGCAGAGCGAGAAACAAAATGCTTAAACCATCCTAACTTTCTACTAAAGCAATTATGATTAGGACACCTCCAAACAACTTCATTTTCTGGCTTAACTAATTTAGTATCGCAAGAAGGACAATTTGTTGGCATTTTAAATGTCTTTTCTTTTCCAGTTCTTAATTCAGGAAAAACCTTACTCACTTCAGGAATAACATCGCCAGCTCGGCCAACAACAACTGTGTCCCCTATCTTCAAACCTAATCTCTCTATCTCCTGATCATTATGCAATGTCGCTCTACTAACTGTCACTCCATTAATTAAGACTGGCTTTAAAATTGCAACTGGAGTCATCGCTCCTGTTCTTCCAACCTGAATCTTAATATCTTCAACAATAGTCGTTGATTGTTTTAAAGGAAACTTTAAAGCAATGGCGCCACGAGGAGCCTTACCCGCCACTCCCAATTCATTAAAAATATTATTGTTATTTATTGATATAACAAGGCCGTCTATTTCATAAGGAAGCTTTTCTCTGTTTTTCTGCCAATAAGCATAAAAATCAAAAACTTCATTCATGTTTTTACACAACCTATTATACTTATTGTTTGTTTTAAATCCCAAAGCCTTTAATATCTTGTGTTCTTCTTCATGGGTCTTTTGTCCCAAGTCAGCAACTAAATCATAAACATCGGACTCAAGATTTCTCTCAGCTGTAATCTTTGAATCAAGCTGACGCAACGATCCTGCTGCCAAGTTTCTCGGATTAGCATAAAGAGGTAAATCCATTTTTGCTCTTTCCTTATTTGTCTTTTCAAATTCCTTCTTGGTTATTATCGCCTCTCCCCTCACCACAACATTCTTTAAATCTTTTTCTTTAACAGTTAAACCTTCTTTTTTTAGTTCTTCTATAACCTCACTAGGTTCTCTTAATTTAAGAGGAATTGCTTCAATTGTTTTAATATTCTGCGTGACATCTTCTCCTATTCTTCCATCTCCTCTTGTTGAACCAGTTTTTAATAGTCCATTTTCATAACTTAATTCAATAGCTAGCCCATCTAGTTTTGGTTCACAATAATAATCATAATTTTCGTTAAGAAGATTTTTATTCCTCTTCTCCCAATTATCCATATCTTCTCTTGAAAAAGCATCATTTAACGACATCATCGTTTCTTGATGCTCGACTTTCTTAAAAGATTCTAAAGGTTTTCCTCCTACTCTTTGGGTTGGAGAGTCGGAAGTTATGAATTCGGGAAATTCTTGTTCTAAATCAAAAAGCTCCTTTTTCAAAGAATCTAGAGCTGACTCCGATATCTCTTCTTTGTTTAAGACATGATAAAGATACCTGTGATGATTAACAAGTTCTTTCAATTTTTCAATTCTTTTTTGAGCCCCATTTTTATTCATTTTAATAAGAAACTTCTATTTTTCTTTTTGTTGTTAAATAAGTTCCATTTGACTCTATGCTTGAAACAGAGGTTGTGCAAGAAGTTCCGCCACTATCAAACATAGTGACTGTCCATCCGTAGCCGTCAGAAAAAGTATTAGATGTATTAGCGCAAGATAAAGAAGAAGAACAATCTCCACTATTAGTTTTAACACAATAGAGAGCTTTTTCTATCCCTGTATCAGCAGCATGAAAAGATTTCACTGAGTTGCCAAGCACTTGAGCTATTTTCGCGCCTCCAACAATGATGCTTGATAATCCTAAAGAAATGGCTAAAAGAACTGCCAGCATTACTACTGTTAAATATACTGAAACTCCTTTTTGATTATTATTTATCATATATCTAATTTTCTTTGAGAAACACTTGTTTGCATAATTAAACGAGGAGCATTGGTAGAAATAACATTGTATCTCATATTAATCATAATTGTTGTTTTTGGCTGAAGAGTGTCTCCCGTTGTATCACCTGTCACATTAAAAGCTAAATCACTAACATAAACTGAAGAAGAAGTAATTGACTGAGATGAACCCAAATTGGTTGCTGTCGTATCAGTTGAGACTCTTTCTTTTATTGCATTATTTTCAAGTAAAAACTGTGTACATCTATATTCACTAGCCTTACTATCGTAAGCCAAGAAAGTAATTGATTTAATTCCATTCTCTACTTTGTAGCTCTCCCCTGTTGGAGCACAATTACCAGTAGTATCTCGTTCTGCCATTCTGATCACTTTCCCCATATATTCCAATGTATAGCTTGATTGATTCATTAAGTCTTGATTCTGTAAAATTCTAGTTTGACTATTTAGCGCTCCAACAAAAATATTTACCAGCGCTACTGACATCATTCCAAAGATAAAGAGAGAAACTAATGTCTCGATTAAAGTAAAACCTCTTAAGTTTTGATTATTTTTAATCATCTCCAATTATATATATTTTCTTTAACTGTCATTGTGTTGCCAAGCCAATAAACATTAACTGTGATATCTAATTCGTCTGCACTAGAAGCAATATTTATTCTCCTGGTATATGGAGTTTGCGTGTCCCCTGAAAGCGGAGAAGTTATATACTTATAAAATCCTGTTGTTCCTTCAATATATAGTTTCCTTCCATCTCCTGACCAAGCAGTTAAAACATTTTGAAAATCCGCTTCGCAACCAGAAGAACAGGATGTTAATCCGGTATCCCAAGCTGAATTAGCAACCCAATTAGAATCTCTAATGTTTTTAACAATCTCTATTCCCTCTTGGCAGAGATAGGAGGCAACAAGATTTTCTTTCTCTTGTTGAGTATTTTGTGAATATCTAGAAACTACAGCAAAAACTCCCAAAACTCCCACGACTATAACTAGTAGAGAGATAAGCATTTCTAATAAAGTAAATCCTTTTGTTTTTTCTTTAATCTTCATAATTAAGGATTAGTCACTTCTATTCTTCCTATATTATTAACCTTTATTGTTCTTGTTTCAGTTGGATTTTTAGTTACACACAAAATAATTGTTGCCTCGTGGCCAAAGTAATTACCATCAATATATGTTAAGGGATCTGGCGGCTCAAAAGAAACACTAACGCTATTCAAACTTAAAGTATTATCTTTAATATCACATATTTTAATTCCTGATTCAATCTTTACTGTTTCCTTATCAGTATCTGTACCAGATTCATAATACATATTAGTATTATTATTCATATAGATAATATATTTTGTTTCATTTCCCGATGTCTTGTTAAAATATATTCCATAACCATTCGAAGATGTTACACCTTCGAATCCAGACATGGCCATTTCTTGAGCCCTCCTTAAATCTTGAGAAAGTTTTTGTCCTGATCTTTCTAAAGCAAAAGTATCGCTATTCTTTCCGTAATTAGCAAAAAGCGCAACCGTCATTATAACTGTGATTGAAATGATTGCTAATAACTCAATTAAAGTAAACGCTTTTTTATTATCTTGCATATTACATTAAAGATAAGTACCAATTAACGATACTACTACCAAAGAAAAAACTAACAATTAATCCCGCGACTAAGAAAGGAGCAAAAGGAACTTCCGAACTCATCCCCTTCTTTTTTAAAAGCACTGCGATTGAACCTATTATAGCACCGAAAAGAAAACCTAAAAAGATTCCAACTACAGCATTGGGAAATCCTAAAAGTAAACCGATTAATAAAGCTAATTTAACATCGCCAAATCCCATTGCCATTCCCTTTGAAAAAAACCATATTAAAAAGAAAAATAATGAAGCTCCTAATCCAGAAGCAATTGTTAAAGCAACTCCATGACCATCAATTGAACCGATAAAGAAAGAATACAAAAGCCAGATAATTGATAGAAATATTGCAGGATAAATTACTTCGTCAGGGATAATAAAATACTTTAAATCAAAAACAAAAATGACTATTAAGAAAGCCATTATAATCAGCCAAAATAATAGCTCTAAAGATATTGTCGAGCCTAGGTGAATAAAGACTAAAGAAAAAAGTATCGCTGTTATCAATTCAATTAAAGGATATTGAATAGAAATCTTTTGCTTGCAATACCTGCACTTCCCCATTAAAAAAATATAGCTTAAGACAGGAAATAGATCCCAAAATCCTAAACGATGATGGCAGTGAGGACAATATGAACTACCCGAAACGAAACTTTCTTCCTTGTATAGCCTCCAAATCACACAGTTAAGGAAGCTGCCGATAATTAGACCGAATATAAAAATTAAAATCAACTCTAACATACTAATATATTACCATAATTAAATAAAAGAAAACACCCCCGAGGGGTGTTAGTCTTGCCACCAATCAAATCACTAATTGCATGTAATATGTGATGTAGACGTAGAACAAAGAACACTAGTTGATCCTACGTTACCAATAGAATCAAGACACCATGTTGAGCCTCCCGGTAAAACCTTCTGAATACAATACGCGGTTGTGGTTGAATATATAGTCAATGCTCCAGCTCCTTGCGACTGAATATCATTACATAGGGCAAGTCCATCACTACTAGCAGCGATGAGAGAACCAGATGTACCAGTGCCACAAGTCGTAGTAATAGCATTAACAGATGTAGCTCCATAGCCAGCATTGTTTAACTTGTAAATCTCTGAGGTTGATCTAAATTGATCCATAGCTGATTTAATTCTAGCATCTTTAGCGGCATTTTGCGCACCACTCATAGAAACGATAATAAGACCTGATAAAATACCGATGATGGCGATAACCACCAATAGTTCAATTAAAGTAAAAGCTTTTGTTTTTTGCATAATTTTGAAAATAAATTAGTATACGACCTTTCTTTTTTTTATTATATCTGTATTTTATTAGATTATACCACGATTGTCAATAAATTTACTGCTGAACAGTAGTACTAATCTGATAAATCGGCAATAGAACAGCTGCGACCAAGAATCCGACCATTAAGGCTAAACCAATGATTAAAATTGGTTCGATAATGCTTGATAATGAATCAACAAATATTTCGGTTTCTCTCTTGTAAAATCTGACAACGTTAGTAAGGGATGAATCAAGTCTTCCAGTCTTTTCTCCAACGGAAACCATCTGAACAAAAAGTGGAGAAATAACCTCCTTTTGCTGAGCCAAAACAACACTGATGCTTTCTCCTTTAACAACTCTGTCCTTGGTTGCATTAATTGCATTCTTATAAACATTATTTCCTACCAAATCGGCAACTACTTCTAAGGCTTCATTAATTGGAATTCCAGCCGAGATAAGAGTTGAAAAGTTTTCAGCGAAACGAGTTAGATAAAGATTCTTTAAAAATGGTCCAAAAATAGGAATCCTTAAAGAAAGCTTATCAAACAAATCTTTTCCTTTTTCTGTCTTAGGGTAGTAGATAAAGAAGCCCGCTAAACCTAATAATATTCCAATAACTAAATACCAGAAATTAACAAAGAAATTAGAAACCGTAATAATTATCTGCGTTGCAATAGGAAGCTTTTGCCCTGATTCAACTAAAACCTTCACTAACCCTGGAATAACGAAAATCATTAAAACTATGAAAATCAAGATAAAAATAATCAAAATAACCATTGGGTACATTGCCGCTCCCATCATTTTAGAACGAATAGCATATTCACTTTCAAGATGGTCAGCTACTTTTTGCAAAATAGTAGGAAGATTTCCTGAAACTTCTCCTGACTTAACCATATTGACATAAAAGATGGAAAAAATCTCTGGATATTTTCCTAATGCTTTTGATAATGGAACTCCCTCTCTCACGTCTTTAGCAACACCATATATTTTCTCCTTAAAAGTATTATTTTTAGTTTGTTCAGCCAAAGCTTCTATTGCCTCAGCAGGAGGGACATTACTATCAATCATAATTGAAAGCTGTCGCGAAAACATTGCTACATCTTTTACTGAAACACCGCTGAATAATTTAATTTTTATATCCAAAGCTCCTCCCCCTCCTTTTTTTTGAGCCCCTTCCTCGCTAATATTAGTAGGAAAAAGTCCATTCTTACTTAGAACATCTAAAGCTGCCTCTTCTGATGAAGCCTCTATCACTCCATTCTTCTCAATTCCTTTTATGTCTTTTGCTTGATAAAAATACTTCATATCAGTTTTCTTAACTCTCTTGGATTATTTGAAAATTTAGAAGCAGTTTCAATATCAACTAATCCTTTTCTGACTAATTCTGATAATGATCTATTTAAAGAAACCATGCCTGACTCAGAAGATGTTTCTATTACTAACGGTATTTCATATATCTTGTTGTCTCTAATCAAATTAGAAATAGCTGGAGTATTAAACATTATTTCACAAGCTGGAACAACATGTCCGTCAGTTGAAGGAATTAATCTTTGCGAAATAATACCAGCTAAAGAACTAGCCAATTGAGCTCTAATCTGTGACTGCTGATCACCATGGAAACTATCAACAATCCTGTGAATAGTTTGAGCGGCTGAGTTAGTATGTAGGGTTGCAAAAACTAAGTGTCCAGTTTCAGCAGCTGTGATAGCAGTGGCCATTGTTTCAGGGTCTCTCATCTCCCCCACCATAATTACATCAGGATCTTCTCTAAAGGTTGATTTCAATGCTTGAGCAAAAGATAAAGTATCTAAATGCAATTCTCTTTGATTGATTATTGACTTATCATCTTTAAAAAGATACTCAATTGGGTCTTCAATCGTTATAATATGATTAGCTCTAGTATGGTTTATCTCATCAATCATTGCTGCTAAAGTTGTACTCTTACCATGGCTTGATGGTCCAACAACTAAAACAAAACCTTGATTGTATTCACAAAACTGATGAAGCCTAATTGGTAAGCGCAATTCATCCATTGATCTGATTCTTTCTGGAACTAATCTCAAAGCTGCAGATACTGTTCCTGTTTGATAAAAAATATTAACTCTAAATCTAGCTCTTCCTTCAAAGTCGTATGAAAAATCAACCTCTTTATCTCTTGTAAAAGTATTAATCTGATCTTCGGTCATTAAGGCAAAAGAAACTCCTTGAACTTCTTCAGCTGTTAAAGGATTTCCCTTCAAACGAATTAATGCCCTGTTTATCCTCATTACGGGAGGATGACCTTCCGAGATATGAAGGTCTGAAGCATTGTTCTTAATAGTTGCCTCTAAAAGCTGTTTGAGATATGTTTGGTATTCCATTTTAAATTTGTTGCTGCTGTTCTTCAGTTGTTCTAAATACTTCTTCGATAGAAATTAAACCTTGAAGAGCTTTCATCATCGCATCTTGCCTCATGGTAATCATTCCTTGCCTTTTAGCTTCGGCAGCAATTCTTGATTCATTCGGATCCTCAATAATTATTCTCTCTAATTCGGGAGTCATTCTTAATATTTCAAAAATACCGATTCTTCCCTTTTCTCCCTTGCCGCCACATTTAGGACAACCTTTAGGCTTGTAAACATAGAGAGGATTAGGTATGGCAAAATGTTCTTTACTGCTTTCTGGCAATTGAGATATTTCTTTCAATATCATTTTTTCTACCTCCTTGTTCGGTCTTACTTTTTCTTTACAATATGGACATAGGCGATGGCCTAGTCTTTGAGCAATCGCAATATTCAAAGTCGCTGGCAAAAGGAACGGCTTAATTTTCATATCAATCAATCTCGGTATCGCTCCAATTGCATTATTAGTGTGCAAAGTAGATAAGACAATATGACCAGTTAAGGCAGCGTGAGTCACTAAAGAGGCTGATTCTTCATCTCTGATTTCACCAACCATAATAATATCTGGATCTTGTCTCACTACTGATCTTAAACCTTGGCTAAAATCATAACCAATTTCTGGCCTTATTTGTGATTGATTAACTCCTTTAACATAATACTCGATTGGGTCTTCCAATGTTACTACATTAACTTCTGGCTTGTTTAATTCTTGAAGAATAGAATACAAGGTAGTTGTTTTACCAGAACCAGTTGGACCAGTAGAAAGAATCAATCCGAAAGGTTTTAAAATAGCTTCTTTCAAAACCTTTAAATTGTATCCTAAAATTCCAATCTCTTCGTATGTTTTAAGGCCCTCGGTCGGGTCCAAAACTCTGATTACCACCTTCTCTCCTAATTTAGTTGGGAAAGTTGAAACTCTGAAATCAATATCCTTGCCATCTATTTTAGCTGAAAATCTTCCATCTTGAGGAACTCTAGTCTCATCAATTCTTAAATTAGAAACAATTTTAATTCTCGCCACAATTGAAGGATGAGTATGAATTGGCAAGAATAAAGATGAGTACAAAGAACCATCCATCCTGAAACGAATTCTTAATTGATTTTCTTCCGGCTCAATGTGGATATCAGAAGCATTACCGTCAACAGCATGTCTTAAAATAACCGCCACCATTTTAATAATCGGGGCCTCTTCAGAAAGTCTTTCGGCTTTCGGTTTAGCATCAGTTGAAAAAAGTTCAACGCTCTCCCCTTCTCCCCCCATTTCTGTTTCAAGAGCACTCAAAGCTTTGCCTACTTCCTCTCTAATATTCCTGTACTGTCTTAAAAAAGCTTCAAAAGAATTAGCGCTGATAAGATAAGTTTTGTAAGTAATCTTGTTTTGTCTGGCTAAAAAGTTTAGAGCTTCTTTAGCTTTAATGTCATCAGGATTAACAACTCCCACTTCTAAAACATTACCCTGTAAAGTTAGAGGAACTATTTTGTAAAATCTGGCTGACTCTTCAGGTATCATTGATAGGACATTATTAGCAACCTCTAAAACTTCAGCGTTCTCAAAGAAAGGCATATTGAATATCTCTGCCTTAATTTTGTTAAGTTCGTTCTCCTTAATTATTTTTTTAGAGATTATAAAATCTTCCTCAGTTCCCTTGAAGTCTTTGAATTCTTTCTGCAATGCTTCACCCTGCTCCTTCGTTATTACTTTTTTCTCAATTAATTTTTGTAAAAAAATCATAGTTTAAAATATTATTAAGGAGCGAATGGATCTTCTTTGCCAGAAGGAACATCTCCTGTTACTTCATCAAAAATTGAAGAATCGGGAACGAATCTCAATTTAGTGAAGGTGTCTGACATTAAAAAATCTGTATCAACTTGTACTTGGACCGTTGCCACTGCGTTATTATTAGTCGCGCTGTTAGTTTGAGCAGCTGGTTTAAATTTCGTCCAAAGGAAATATCCTAGAACAACTACTCCAATTATTAAAACAGCTGGGGCCATTTTTTCTAAAAGACTTTTGTTTTTAAAATTTAATGTTTCCATATTTAGTAAGAATAAACATCTAATACTATATTAAAAGTCAAATTGTTTTTAATCACACCTTTTTTTGATGTATCTTGTCCAGCCGATGAAACAGCAATACTTTTAATTGTAATAATCCTTGTTTGATTTTCAAACTGTGATAACAAATTTTTAAAAGCACTGTAAGTTCCCATCACATTCAAATTGACTGTTGTTCTTTGCACTGGTCCCTGCAATTGATCAAAATAAGTTGATGTTGCCGTATTCGTTGTAGTTGTAGTTGTTTCGCTTGTCTTAGTAGATTTAGTAGATTTTGTTCCACTATCAGTTGAAGCTACTGCCTGAACTGTTGACTTAACGCTAGTCGCAGTAGAGCTTGTTATCCCACTCATTGTCATACCACTTCCTAAAACCATTGTCTGGAAGAAGGTGTTAATCTTAGGGATAAAAAATGGAGATGAAGTAAAGTTAACAGCAATACTCTCTTTCTTGCTTGACCATCCAGCATTATTCAAGGCTAGCATCTTTGAATCTATTACCGTATAATAGCTTTTCTTTGCCTCAATTGAAGCTTTGGTTTGAGCTATCTGACTATTAAGGCTGCTTATTTCTTTCCACTTGGAAAAATCTAGGAAATAAGCAATGCCTAAGGACACAACAATCACTGCAACCGCTATTACTAATATTTTTGTATTTTTTTTATCCATATTATTTTAAAACTTCTAGTTTTAAAACTACATCTAAGTTAAAGGTTACTGCTCCGCTCTCAGATAAATTAACATTGGAAATTTGATAACTTTCTATAGTTGCCTCTTTCTTCAAAATTGCTATCTGTTGCATGATGTTTTGGAATCCATTAGTTGTTCCTGACATGGTAACTTTTCTTGTCGGGACATCAAAAGTAAAACCGGCATAAGAAACCTTTGGATGAGTCCATCTCGAAAATGATGCAAAGAATCCAGAAACCTTAGGATTATTTTCAAAAAGAATCTTAAAATCGGCTATATACTTCCCTGCCAAAGCTAACTCATCTTCTTTAGCTTTTACATCGCTACCAGCAAGGGTTGCAAGCTGACCATTTAAAGTTCCTAGTTCACTTTGTTTTTGAATAAATACACTATTAAGATAAAAATAAATACCTGAAGAAATCAAAAGAACCAAAATCGCCAAAAGCAAAATAAGATTTTCTTTGAGTCCGGTATCTTTTTTTACTGGTGCTATTTCAATAGCCATAATTATTTTTTATTTCTTTAAGTACATTATACTTTCTTATTCAAATTTTCTCAAGGCTTCTCCTAGTGCAATAGCATAGGTTGGGTTAATTTCCCCCATTTTCTTCTCTAATGCAGGAGGATAAGCAATATCTTTAAAAGGATTAGCAACTTCAACTTTTAGAATTTGCGATTCGTCTTGATTTAAACTCTTCTCAAAATAATCCCTTATCCCCTTCATCATTGATGTTCCTCCCGCTAAAATAACTTTTTCTATTTTTTTATTCTCTTGCATTTCAAAATCTCTTATAACCTTCTTCGTCCTTTCCGATATAACAGACAAAATTGGCGTTAAGATGTGTGATATTTTCGTTTCTCCTGAATCAGACAATCCTTGTATTTTTTTCATCTCTTCAGCTTCTCCTGCTGGAATATTCAAAGTTTCAGAAAGACTGTAGGTTAAATCTTTACCAGCCATATCAAAACTGAAACTCATTTTCATGAACCCATTATCCACTATGTTAATATTAGTACTTTGGAATCCTATCTCTAATAGGCAAGTAGTAGGATCGTCTACCTTGATTACTGCCCTTTTAAGAGCCATTGCTTCAGCTTCAAGGGCCGTTAATTCTAATCCAGATTTTTCAGCAATAGTCTTGTATTGCTCAACAATAATTTTAGGAACGGCCATTACTAAAACCTTGTTGTTCTCCTTTAATGATTCCTTATTCATCAACTGCCAGTCCAAAACCAATTCTGATAAAGGCAATGGAATGTATTTTCTTGCTTCAAAGCCAATCGCATTAACCATATCTTTCTTTGACATAGGAGGTAATTCAAAAGTAGTTGAAAAAGTTGCAAAATCAGGTAGAGAAAAAACAACTTTCTTAGTCTTTATCCCAGTAGCTTCTATTATACCAGCTATCGCGACAGAAATATTATTAACTGCAGGGTTTAAATTCTTCTTATCAAAAGATCTGAAGAATTCCTTGCAAGCCACGTCAAGATTAACCTCTCCATAATTTTCCAAAGTTAATTTTCCTTTATTTTTTGATATCTCAACTGCACGAATAACCTTAGTTCCGATATCAATGCCTAAACTGTTCTGAACTTTCTTGTTTGCAAAAATCATATTGAAGATATTATAGCATTTTTTAATTTATTGACAAATGCTATACTCATATAATACCACTTTTAAAAAAACAATGGAATACTTTAAAGCAATTTGGGACATAATTTTTCCTAAGAAGTGCATCAACTGTGGAAGAGAAGGGAGTTTTCTTTGTGAAGATTGTCTTTCTTTGATTCCAATTAATCCTTTCACTTATTGTCTATGTGAAAAAATGGAAAAAAGGAACAAATGCAATAATTGTAAAGATAAATATCTTGACAAAATACTATCAGCTACTGATTTTAATAATAAAATTATTAAAGAAGCAATTCATAAATTTAAATACGGTTTTATTGAAGAGTTAAGCATTCCCCTTTCCTTCCTTGTTTTAAATCATTTACAAGCTATAGATTGCCAGATAGATAAAAGCTTTGTCATTATTCCTGTCCCAATGCATATAAAAAAGAAAAGGAGAAGAGGTTTTAACCAATCAGAAGAAATAGCTAAACTAATTTCAGAAACAACCACTATTCCCCTCTCTACAACTCTAATTAAGACAAAAGAAACTAAACCACAAATGGAGTTGAATAGAAGCGAGAGGATTGAAAATATTAAAGATTGTTTTGAAGTTAAAGATAAAAAAGAAATAGAAAATAAAATAATTCTTCTTTTAGACGATGTCTATACCACTGGCACAACCATGAATGAGTGCGCTAAGGCTTTAAAAGAAAACGGAGCCAAAGAGGTATGGGGACTAACTGTAGCCAGAGAAATACAATTGGGTTGACCAATGCCCTCATTTTGTATATTATGACAACATGAATTGGAGAGGTGCCAGAGTGGTCGAATGGGGCACCCTGCTAAGGTGTTAACTGTGAAAACGGTTCGAGGGTTCGAATCCCTCCCTCTCCGCATTATTTACAAACCTCCTCTAAGGGATGGTCTAAACAAACAAGAGTCTTTAGTGATTGGTTTTGAGAAGATAGAGCATCTATCTTCTTCTCTTGTTCTTGAATAGCACTAGTTAGAACAGGAACAATCTTTTCGTAGGAGATTCCTTTGTATCCTTCGTTGTTAGTAGTAACTACTTCAGGGATGATCTTTTCTACGTCTTGAGCAATGAATCCTAATTGAGTTCCAGTTAGGAACTTCATTTCAGGATATTCGTCAGTCTTCCATTGATAGTTTACTGGGTTTAATGCCATTACCTTTCTCAAGAGAGGAAGATTGAGAAAGAGTATTAATATTCTTCTTCCAACGGATATCTGATCCAGACCAAGAGCCTGAAGTTACCCAAGCTGTTCCAGCTACGGTTAGAGTGTAGCCTGGAGAGGTGGTACCGATGCCGACGCACCTTCAACTATCAATCCATTTGCCGGAGCAGATGATGACTGAAAAGATGATCCGATTGCCAAATATTTCCGCTTACACTAATTCTGTTATTAGCTACTGAACCACCACCACCAAAAGCCCAATTGCCAGTTCCACCATTAGAAGCTCCATAATACCAAATATATCCGCTTCCGTTGCTATCTGTAAAATTAATTCCAGCCCAAATATCTGGAGAACTTAATCTCAATTGAGCATTCTCCAGTACTTTTGACTTCGAGTTTGCTTCCTGGACTCGTCGTACCAATCCCAACATTACCATTATAATTTATGCGAAGTTTTTCTGTTAAACCACTAACAGCATCATCCCTTGTCCCAAAAGAAAGATTAGATTTAAAATATCCATCATAGAATGTACTTGAAGCAATGTAGGCAGTGGCACTTCCTTGATAAGAAGAAAATCCAATTGCATATGTTGCATCACTTGTTAGTTGTGGATTACTAATTAATAATCTGTATTTATTATCAGTTGGTGATGTTGTAGGGATTCCCGTATCTGAACTACTTTTTTGTATTTGAAGCACGCTACTTGGGCTAGAAGTTCCTATCCCCAACTTATTACTAACAATACAAAGACTATCAGAATTGCATTCCATAGAAGCCCAAGTGTGTCCTGGATTAGGAACAGTTGAGGTAGCAGAAACAATCTCTGTTTTAAATGTTGCTGAGTATTGATAAATACCAAAGGCTAATCCTAATAATATTATTCCGAAAATTATAATTGTTTTTTGTTTTTTCATATTTGTTTATATATATTTTACCTTAATTAATTTTACTGTCAATTAAATTCTGGACAATGACCTAATAAAATCATATAATCTAAAAACATTATGGATTTAATTAACGTCATTCTTCACATAGATATATATTTAACAGAAATTGTTAATACTTATGGGCTATTATCATATTTATTATTATTTGCTGTTGTTTTTATTGAAACAGGGCTGGTCTTTGTCCCCTTCCTGCCTGGAGACTCTCTGCTTTTTGCAGCAGGAGCCATTGCTGCAATTAGCTCATTAAATATTTATGCTCTGATTGTAATCCTTTGGGTTGCCGCTTTTCTGGGAGACACTGCAAATTATTTTATAGGAAAACTATTGGGGAAAAAATTATCTTCTAGAGTTAACCAAGAATATTTAACTAGAACTCAAGAGTATTATAAAAAATACGGAGGCATAACAATTTTTCTTGCTCGCTTCATTCCTATTATCAGAACCTTCGCTCCCTTTGTTGCTGGCTTAGGAAAAATGGATTACAAAA
Organism: uncultured bacterium; assembly: GCA_963802195.1. GTDB lineage: Bacteria > Patescibacteriota > Minisyncoccia > Minisyncoccales > Minisyncoccaceae > UBA2211. The sequence continues at coordinate 48,242 of CAWDHP010000002.1, forward strand.
AGTTTATATCGTATAATGCAACTGGAGGATTAATTTGGGTATTGCTCTTTACCCTATCAGGATATTTCTTAGGCAACATTCCTCAGATCAAAGAAAACTTTTCGATTATTGTTATTCTTATAATCATCATATCTCTAGTCCCAATTCTTCTCGAATTTATCAAACACAAAAAATCAAAAATATGACTAAGAAAAAATTCTACGCCTATTCAATCAATGGAAAAAATGGAATTACTGATAATTGGCCTCAATGCCAAAAGATTGTTTCAGGCATGCTTAATGCTAAATACAAAGGATTTGAAACTAAAGATCAAGCTGAAAGATGGCTTGAATCAGGAGCTGATTACAGCTTAAAAAACACTGCCTCAAAAGAAGGAATATATTTTGACGCGGGAACTGGAGCTGGCAAAGGAGTAGAAATTAGCGTTACTGATGAAAAAGGAAATAGCCTTCTAAGTAAAGTATTAAAGAAGAAAGACATTAACAAAAAAGGATTTCATTTGATTGCTGATGATGTTACTAATAACTTCGGAGAATTATTAGCTTGCAAATACGCCTTAGAGATTGCCCTAAAGGAAAACATTAAAGATGTCTTCGGTGATAGTAAATTAATACTTGATTATTGGTCAAAGGGATACATAAAAAAGGAAATGCCTGAAGATACTATTTCTCTTGCTAATGAAGTTAAGAAATTAAGATATGCTTTTGAAAAAGAAGGAGGAAAAGTAGAACACATCTCTGGTGGAAGCAATCCTGCTGACCTAGGATTCCACAGAGGATAAACTTGACATATATATAAAAGTTATATATTATATATACATAATAAAAACATATATATGACTACACAGGTAATATTTAAAATTGAAAAAAGTCTTAAAGAGCAAGCCGTTAAAAGAGCTAAAAGTGAAGGAATAGCTTTAACTTCAATGTTAAAAATGGCTACCAAGGCTTTTGTCGCAGGAGAATTTAATGTCGGACTAATCCAGTCCGAAAATTTCAATTCTAAAACAGCAAAAGAAATTAAAAAATCTATTGAAGATATTAATAAAGGAAAAAACCTCTCTCCCCGCTTTAAGTCAGCAAAAGAAGCGATAAAATATCTCAAAAAATAATGGATATCATTTTTCATAAAAATTTCAAAAAGAAATTGAAAAAATTACCAAAAAATATCCAGCAAAAATTTTACGAATGTCTTGACTTATTTTTAAAAGACAAATTTAATAAAAAATTAAACAATCATAGCGTTGAAGAAACTTTTTATAACTGCCGAAGTATAAATGTAGCTCGAGATTATAGGGCTATATTTAAAGAAGAAAAAGAATTGATAATATTTATGAATATTGGAACTCATTCTGATCTATATTAAAAAATTGACAATTGCGTCCTTTTTATATATTATTTCCCTATCGTGGAGGGATGCCAGAGCGGTTGAATGGGATAGTCTTGAAAACTATTGTGGGGCAACCTACCGAGGGTTCGAATCCCTCTCCCTCCTCACACAAAAAAGAGCCTTAAATAATGGCTCTTTTTGTTTACTATTTTGGTCCGAACATTTTCATACATTCTTCAGGAGAAGAACACGGTGGCCCCTGTGTTCCAGTAGGACCAGTAGGAATATTCGCAGGAGGACCTTGCATTTCACCAGTAGGAATATTTGCTGGCGGACCACCTTGAACCCCACCCGAAGAAGTTCCCTGCGGAGCCTGCTGTTGCTTCATTTCTTCAACATATTTACTAATTGCATTTTCTATGCACGGACCTATTTTTCCACCTTGAACCTGAGTAATTGTTGCCTTGCCGTCTAAAACATCTTGCAATTTGCCGCCAAAAACTTCATTTAAACAGCTTTCAGCATTTGGCTTTGCTTGAGCTGGTATTTTTTCTAATCCATTTTTTAAACTTTCTATTCCTCCTTTAGCCATCTCGGCGTCTTTTTCGTTAATCGTTCCAGCCTTGACTCCAAATTCAATACATTCATCAAGATGAGACTTATCAGCACAATAGGCCTCGCAAGCCTCCTTACTCTTACATCCTCCAGGACCACCATTACCCCCAACCTTCTTCACCATGGCTAACTCTTCTCCACTTAAGAATCCTGCTTTCTCAGCAAAAGAAACACACTCATTGAAATTTGCCTCTATTTTACAGTAAGCATTGCAATCGGATTTTCTTTTACATCCTCCAGGAGTATCTCCCGATTTTATAAACTGCATAACTTTCTTGGCTTCAGCTAATTCAGTTGGTTCAATTATTCCTGACTTTTCTCCAAAGCTAAGGCACTCTTCAATATTATTTGGATCAGAACAATAGGTTTCGCATTCATTTTTAGACTTACAGCTTCCCGGAAGATTAGCTCCCCCTTTTAAAGCATTGGCTATTTTCTTCCCTTCTTCAATGCTTGCTCCACTCATTCCTATCTCATCAGCAAAAGACAGACACTCTTCGAGATTAGCTACATTACCTTGGCAGAAAGTCTCACAAGTCGTTTTATCTTTACAACCTCCTGGCATCTTCCCTTCTTTTATTTTATTAACAACTATTTTGGAAGTTTTTATTTCCTCATTGGTCATCATTTTATTTTTCTCTCCGTAGGCAATACAGGCGGCCATGTTCTCCGCTTTATTACAGTAATTCATACAAGCTACCTTATCGGTACATCCCTCTAATTCTGGAATGGGATAAGTAGGAATAAAAGCAGCAGAAACAAATTGGGAAAAAAACAGAAATACAGCTGAAGTAATAATTATTTTTTTCATATTTTTATTTATTCGTCAAAAGGATTCTTATATCCCTCCATTGGATTAACCGTACTCTTAAAAGGGTTTATCTCTGGCATATTCTCAACTGGATTATTCGTCAAACTATTAATTTGTTGATTTTTGTTTACTAACTGACCTCCCTTCTTCCCCCAATACATATACGAACATACAACTAAAATAATAACTATTATTGCAATTATTATTCCCAATATTTTTTTATCCATAATATTTTAATTATTATCTTACCCATATTGTATTTTAAAAAAAGAAAATAGGCAAATTGCTTAAATAAAAAAATATATAAAATCTTTAATATTTAAAAGAAAAATGATAGAATATACTTATGGAAGATAAATTTGAAAAAATCAAAAATATAGTAGAAAAAGAATCTTCTTTTGAGCACAAGATGGACCACGTAATAAGGGTATATAGCACGTGCCTTCTTTTAGCTAAAAATGAAGATGTTGATTTGGACATCTTGAAAGCTGCTGCCCTACTTCACGATATTGCTAGGACTAAGGAGGATAAAGATAAGACTGGAAAAATAGACCATGCCTTACTAGGGGCAGAAATGGCTGAACCAATTTTAAAAAACTTAGGCTTTCCTGAAGAAAAAATAAAAATCATAAAAGATTGCATAATCTCCCATCGTTATAGAAACAATCATGAACCAAAAACAATGGAAGCTAAAATTCTTTTCGATGCCGACAAATTAGATACGATTGGTGCAACTGGCGTTGCTAGGTCTTTTATGTGGATAGGAAAAAATAATGCAAAAATATATAGCAATGAAAATCCAAAAGAATATATTAAAAATAATTTAGAAGGCGGAAAAATTAATGGAAGAATTATTGATAAAACTAAGCATAGCCCACAAATAGAATTTCAAACGAAAACTAAATTCTTAAAAGAAAAACTATATACTAAAAAAGGCAGAGAAGTTTGCAAAGAAAGACTTGAATATGCTGAAAACTTTTTAAATAGACTAGAAAAAGAAATCAAGGGAGAGATGTAAATTATCCTCTGCAAATTGACAAATAATTAGCTACGGTATATACTGAGTATATACAAATATGAACACAGCTATTATAAACATAAAAACAGACGCTAAGATCAAAAAAGAAGCTCAAGCAGTTGCCTCTGATTTAGGTTTGACTTTAAGCGGAGCAATTAATGGTTTCTTAAAACAGCTTATTCGCAATAAAACCGTTCTTCTCACCTTAGACGAAACTAATCCCAGTGAATATCTCCTTTCCTCAATAGATGAATCAAGGAAAGATAGAAAAAATAAAAATTATTACTCTTTTAAGAACAATGAAGAGGCCATTAAATTCCTTAGTGAATAAACATGCAGATAGAATATTCCAAAAAATTCATCAAAGAATTTAAAAAATGTCCAAATGATATTAAAAAATCCCTGAAGGAAAAATTAAATATTTTTATTATTAATAAATACGATCCAATATTAAACAATCATAATCTCTCTGGAAAACTTAAAAATTATAGAAGTATAAATATCAATAGTAATTGGCGTGCTGTTTTTGAAGAATTAAAGAAGGGGGAGATTGTTTATTTTATTACTATAGGAACTCATAGCCAATTGTATTCCTAATTTTTGACTATTATGGTAATATTTTACCATGATTATGGTAGATTCTTACCATAAAGCACGCCCTCGTAGTTCAATGGATAGAATACCAGCTTGCGGAGCTTGCGATAGAGGTTCGAATCCTCTCGAGGGCACATATGAATTTCTCAACTAAAATAGAAGAAATTCCTCACGTTGGAAAGATTTACGGTAAAAGATTGAAAACCATGGGTATTAAAACCTTGGCTGATTTAATTTACTATTTCCCCCGCGAGTACAAAGATTTTTCTAAAATATCAAAGATAAAGGATATTAAGATAAACGAAAAGGCTTGTGTCGAAGGAAAGATTATTTCAATTGAACAGAATAGAACCTGGGTCAAAAGAATGATTATTACAACAGCCCTGATTCAAGATGACACTGGAGCAATAGAAGCTGTTTGGTTTAATCAGCCATATATCGGAAAAACACTAAATATCGGAGATGAAGTAATCTTAGCTGGAAAGCTATCATTCCAAAACAAAACTATTCAAATCTCATCCCCTATCTACGAAAAAATATCTTTAAAAGAAACTGTTCATCTAGGAAGGATTATGTCTGTCTATGTTGAATCTCAAGGAGTTACTTCAAAATATTTAAGATGGATTATTAAACCAATTATAGAAACCATTAAAAACAAAATTCCCGAAACATTGCCAGAAGAGATATTAAAGAAATATGAAATACTTTCCCTAAAAGAAGCCCTTGAACAAATCCACTTCCCTTCTTCATTGGAACTAGCTAAAAAAGCTCAAGAAAGATTTTCCTTTGAACAAATATTCTTCATTTCTCTTTTTAATTTAAAAAAGAAATTAGAAATCAAAAAAGAAAATTCTCAATCAATTCCAATAAACAAAGAACTGATTGAAAGGGTGAAATCTTCCCTTCCTTTTGAACTAACTAAAGCTCAAAAGAAAACTCTAGAAGAGATACTAAAAGACATGGAAAAGCCAAATCCAATGAATAGGCTTTTACAGGGAGATGTTGGATCAGGAAAAACCGCAGTAGCTGCCCTCGCTTCAATTAATGCAGTTAAAGCCAAAGCTCAAGTTGTTTTAATGGCTCCAACAGAAATACTAGCTAAACAACACTTTAAAACCTTCTTCCAAATGCTTAAAAGCTTTAATCTAAACGTTGGACTATTAACTGGCAAAGAAGACAAATATTATTCTAAAAAACTGCATTCTGACACAATTGAAATATCGAGAAAAAAACTATTAGAAAAAGTAGAAGATGGAGATATTGATATCTTAATTGGAACTCAAGCTTTAATAGTAAGCAATAAAAAGAAAAGGGAGGAACAAAAAGTTAAATTCAGAAATTTAGGATTAGTAATTGTTGATGAACAGCACCGCTTTGGAGTAAAACAAAGAGCTGCTTTACAAAAAAACCGAGAGAAAGTCCCTCATCTTCTTTCTATGACTGCTACCCCTATCCCCCGAACCTTAGCTTTAACTGTCTGGGGAGATTTAGATTTATCAATTATTGATGAAATGCCTAAAGATAGAAAGAAAATAATTACCGAGATTGTCTCTGAAAAACAAAGAGCTAAAAAATACGAATTCATTAAAAAAGAAATAACTAAAGGAGGACAAGTCTTTGTTGTCTGTCCGAGAATAGAATCGGATGAAGAGGAAGAAGAAATTAAAACAGTTAAAAAAGAATATGATTATCTTTCTAAAGATATCTTCCCTGAATTCAAATTGGCTATGCTCCATGGAAAAATGACGAGCAAAGAAAAGGATAAAATAATGAAAGATTTTAGAAGTAAAAAATACAATATTCTTGTTTCTACTTCGGTTATAGAAGTTGGAATTGATATTCCTAATGCGACCGTTATGATGATTGAAGGAAGCGATCGTTTTGGCTTAGCTCAATTACACCAATTCAGGGGTCGAGTCGGAAGAGGAGAACAGCAATCCTACTGCTTACTTTTTACAGATTCAAAAAGCAAAAAAACTAGAGAAAGACTAGAAGCAATGATTAAATATGATAGCGGATTTAAGCTGTCAGAAATGGACCTGAAATTAAGAGGTCCTGGAGACTTCTTTGGAGTCAAACAATGGGGCCTACCCGACTTTGCCATGTCTGCTTTAAAGGACGTAAAAGGCATAAAGAGAGCGAGAGAGGCCGCTGAAGACATATTCCCTCAAATACAAAAATACCCCCTCTTAGAAAGGAGGCTGGAAGCTTTTGAGAATAAGATTCATTTAGAATAATAAAGAGACTAATTATCTTTAAGCTAAAAATAATTATCCACAGCAAACTTGAATTGTTCTATAAACAACTCTTTAAAAAACCTAGCACTGTTTTGTTCGTAAAACAAAAGAATAGCTTTTTTGTAATCAGCCTCATTTACGCTCCTATATGAAAGAGGGCAAGCACTATTAGCCAAAAGCACAGCATTGCCTAATATCCTTGCCGTTCTTTTATTCCCGTCTTCAAAAGGCTGTATATATGAAATCATTAAAATCAAAGCTAATGCTTTTGAAAAAGGATCCTTTAATAGATTAATTTTGTCTATTATTGAATGCATTGATTCAACAATTTTAGCCTTGCCATCAATTGGCATATATCTTGTTCCAGTTATTCTTACCAACCCCGTTCTTATCCCCTCTTTAACTCCCATTCTTCTTGTTAATAACTCATGAACTTTTTCTACCTGGAATAAGTCTAATTTCTTAAATACTTCTTTATTATTAAAAATATAATCAATAGCATTCTTATGATTTAAAATCATAATCGCTTCTTCTTTTTTATGTCCCTCTGCTTCTATCCTTTCTTTAATCAACATTTCTGTATCTATTAAAGAATAAGTATTCCCTTCTATTTGAGAAGACTTCCAACTTAATTCTATGGTTAATCTTTCTATTTCTTTTTTAAAAAATGATTTATCTATCTTTTTAATTCTTTCTAAATATTTACCATTAATTTCTTCCAGCCCCCCTATTTCTTTTTCTGAGAATAATTGAGGCAAGCTATCAACAATACCCAAATTAAATACTGTATTTATTTTCCTCTCATCAGGACCTTTGACAAAATATGACTTAGGGTCAAAAAAAGAATTAATTGTATTATTAGAAAATAATGAATAACGAACCGCCCTCGCTTTTCCTTCTTTTTTGATAAGACTTTCTTTTAACAATAAATCTAAATCACGCAAAACAGTAAAACGAGAAACTTCGTCTCCTAGAAAAGCAATAATCTCTGAGTTGCCTACAGTATCTTTGTTAGATATGTAGTCTAATATCTTTTGTTGTCTTTGATTTAATTGTTGCATATTTTTTTCTTAATTGTAGCATTTTGCAACAATTTTTGCAACAATTACTTTGCGGAAATAATATTAATAAAACTAAACTGGCTTTGATTCAAAAATCTTATTGGTAAAAAAGTATTGCCTAATCCGCTATCAATATAAATTTCTTCATTTTCTATTTTATACAATCCCTTAGCATGTTTAGGAAAGAACCCTTGCCCTGGTGCATAAATGGCTCCGATAAATGGGAACTGCACTTGCCCACCATGAGTATGCCCAGAAAGAACTAAATCAAAATTATGATAATTAGAAATTGCCAAGCTAGCATCGTGAGTTAAAAGCAAAGAAAAAGATCTGCTTGTTGGATTAGGATATTTTTCATCGTAATAGTTAGCACCATAGATTAATATATCATTATATAATTCTGCATTATCGCCCATCAAAAGTACTCCTTTTTTTTCTAGCTCTCTTTTATACTCGTCAATGTCTTTATGGCTTAATTCATGATTACCTAAAACGTAATAAATATTAGGATTAATTTTAATCAGCTCGTCGATAAAAGAATAAACATATTGATAATCTTTTGTCTTCTTATCAATAATGTCGCCAGTTAAAACAATGATATCAGGATTTAATTCTCTAATGCTGTCATAAATAAATTTATTATTATTGAAAAACTTTTTATTATGCAAATCTGTAATCTGCACAATCTTTAATTCCTCTCCTGTCATGATCTTATCATTTTTAATCTCTATCTCATTAACCTTAGGAAAATTAACCTCGCAAAAGATGTCTATAACTAAAAAAATAAAAATAATTAATAACAACGATTTAATTTTCATTTTTCCTCACTTTAGGTGTTACCCAAAATCCCATATATCTACCAAACACCCAGTGCAGTTGTGCGTGAATTGCTGGGATAGCACTGAAGAATATCATCACGAAAGGAATTAGAATCCATTCAAAAGCCATTAAAATATATTTATATCTTCCGTAATTGACTGGCTTGGGAGGAAGCAACAACATACTCACCCAAATAGAAATAATCAAACTGGACATAGTAACAGTCATAATAGCACTGGTAATTTTTGGTAGATTATACGACACCAGAGATTGAGCAAATTCATTACCACCTAACCACAAAGGAAGCCAGCCAAGAATAAATATTAATATTGAAGAAACAGCCCAAGTAACGTGTCCTTCGACTAATTCAAATCCCATAGAAAACTTTTTACTAAAAGGAATTTTCTTATCTTTCAAAGAGGCGAAGATAAAGAAAGGAACCTCCCCTACTCCATAGGCCCATCTCTTCTGTTGTTTGTAAATATTTCTTAATGTTTCCCAAAATGTTTCAGCGCAATTAGCATCCATAGAAATTGGATAATACATTGGCTGGACTTTGTAATCTCCATCGTATTCAAAATAACATTGCCAAAATATTCTTGAATCATCAGACACAACATTCTTCTGTTTAAAGCCAACATCATTCAAAGCTTTGAAAGGCATTGAGTGAGAAGAAAAAGTAATTAACTTTTCGGGCCTCTCTTGATTCATGGTGTGCCAAAAAGTAGAAGAGAAAGAAAAAACTCTTGATAAAGGCGGAGACTGCCAAATATTATTCAAATACAATGGAACTGGCTGGAAGCTAGTTCTTAATGGCTTATCAATGGTTAAGTAATTATAGGTTAAACAACTAAAATATTTAGGGTAAACACAAGCATCAATATCAAAAGAAGAGACAATGATGTTTTCGTAAGGAATCATTAATTGATCAATTAACTCTTTAGCTTTTTCTGTTGCCCAAGCATCATTAGCTCCATGGCCTGCCAACTCCCCTTCTAACCCCATCGGATGGCAAGTGATTAAAAACTTATAAAAAGAATTGCCATATTTCTCTTTAATTTTTAAAGCAATCTCTTTAGCATTTTCTTTATCTGCTTCTTCACAAGCTAAAACAACTATCATTTTATCTTTTGGATAATCAGTGCTCAAAAGACAGTTAAAAGTTGATTCAACTATTTCATAAGGCTCCTTGTACATTGGCAAGACAATTAAATGATAAATATCCTGCCAAGAAGAAATATTTAATCCATTTTTAGGGCTTCCCAAATCTTCTATCTTTTTAATCCAATCTATCTCTTCATTCTTTCTCATCTGAGAATAGCCATTCTTTAAGTAGAACGAAAAATAGATAGTTCTTAAAAGCCAATAAATATCAAAGACAATGATAAAAAAAGCTGCCAACACAGGAAGCTTCCAAGAAAATAATACCGACAAAAATAATACTGATAGGCTTAAAAGTCCGGTAAACATTTCCAAGAAGCGGTACAAACTTCTTTCCTTCTTATCTTTTAAGTCTGCTGCTCTCCCTATTTTTAGATAGTATTTGTCGTTCATTGTGACCCCACAGGGAATCGAACCCTGATTACCAGATTGAAAATCTGGTGTCCTAACCGTTAGACGATGGGGCCAAAGATAGATTATATATATCAAAAAGAAGACAAAAAGACAAGCTCTTCGTCTTTAAAATTTAATAATCTCTCCAGGGTTAATAATCCCCTTTTCTTTGGGCTCTTCTTTTTCTTCAACCTTCTCTTTCTTAGCTTCTTTTATAACTTCTCTCAGTCCAACTATATCTATCTTCTTTTTCATCTTGTTCGCATCAACAACCTCTGGCCTAACTACTCTCTCGACTCTTTTTTCTTTCTTAGTAGGAACAAATTCTTTAGCTGTATCTTCAAGAGAGATATATGGTAGCTTTTCAAAAGAACTCTTAGGTTTTTCTTCGTGATTAACAACATTAGTAGTAATATTACTATTACCGTTATTCTTGCTATTACTACCTAAACAAGCTTTGCAATAAACTGGACGCTTTCCATCTGGCTTAAAAGGAACTTTAACTTTCTTACCACATTTACCGCATTCGGCATCAAACAATTCAGAAGTAGCTGTTCTATTATTTGATTTAATCTCCATCTTTGGCATATTTTCCACTCCCGCATATTTAGAAATTTTTTCTTCGACGCTCTTTCTATCTGTTCCGTATTTCTTCCTTGAAAATTCAATAATTTCCTTTTCAAAGTCAAAATCAGAAACAGCTGGAGGGAGAGTTTCCGCAGAAAAAGGCCTAGAGGTTACTCCATCAATCATTAATTTAACATAGATATTTTGCTTAGGAAGATTTACTAAATCGTGAGTAAGAAATTCAGGAGAAAATTCTTTTTCTAAAAATTCTCCGTCTTCAGCTCCGACTCTAAAAGTAATCATTGTTCCTACGTTTCCAAATACTGCATCTCTGACTTTCTCTTCCATTTGATTAATATATTGGTGAGCTAAAACCAAAGACAATCTATACTTTCTCGCTTCTGACAAAATACTAGCAAAAGAATCGGTTGAAAAATTCTGAAATTCATCAATGTATAAAATAAAATCATTTCTATCTTTTTCAGGAATATCAACTCGGGACATTGCAGCTAATTGTAATTTAGTTACTAAAAGTGCTCCTAATAGTCTTGAAGAATCCTCCCCTACTCTTCCTTTAGAAAGATTCATAATTAGAATCTTCTTCTCATCCATTATCTTTCTAATATCAATCGTTGATTTTTCCTGTCCGATAATATTTCTAATCAAGGGTGAAGAAATGAATTGTCCGATTTTGTTTTGAATAGCGGCAGTAGCTTCTATCTCATACTTCTGACTATATCGAGCAAACTCTTTAACCCAGAAAGCTTTAACTACTGAATCCTTAACATTTTCAAGAATCTGGCCTCTCCACTCTGGATCAGCTAATAATCTATTAATTCCTAATAATGTTGAGCCAGGAGTTTCTAGCAAGGCTAAGATAGCATTATTCAAAATGTACTCCATTCTTGAAGACCAAACATCAGGCCAAATCTTTTTAAAGACACCCATCATTCCTCCAGCAATCAAATGCCTGTATTGAGCATCAACATCTTCCATAATATTAAAAGCAATTGGAGTATCAATATCAGATGGATTAAAGTAAACTACGTCTTTTATTCTATCCTCTGGAATAAATTTAAGAATTTCTTCCGAGGCTTCTCCATGCGGGTCAACAAAACCGACACCATTACCATTCTTAATGTCTTGGATAACCATGTTCTTCAAAAGCTCGGTTTTACCCATGCCTGTTTTACCGACAACATATATATGGCGCCTTCGATCGTCCGTTTTAATTCCAAATTTCCTTTTTTCTCCTCTAAAGGTTGTTTGGCCAAAAAATGTAATTTCTGTTTTATCCATAATATTATTCTACTGGTAATGTTGAAGGAGGTGCTCCCTTCTTCATATCTACTCTCTCTAATGATGCTGTCGGCACAGCAGCTCCTGGGAAATGCCAAATAGTGGCTAATTCTTCGCTATTTAAATAATAGGTAGCCCCAGGGATATCAAAAGGATCAAAAGCTGGATCTCTTGTTCTGTAATTTTCTAATAAATCTCTCTTTTTTAAATACAATCTGCGAGCGGTAAAAATATCCGGAGACTGTACCTTAGTTGTACTCTTTGTCCATGGCTTAGTATTGTTTAAATTCTGAGTTCCGAACTGAGCAAAAAAACTGACTCCGTATCCTTTAGCTCCACTAGAAAACACTTTTCTTTCAGCGACATAAACATATTTAACAAAACATTTAAACACATTTTTAGACTTCTTTCTTTCAATCGCTGAAACAACATCTCTTTCTCCTGTAGTTAATTTCATTTCCGGAGGCAAAAATCCTTCCTCCTTTTGTTCTTCCGTTGGTATTTCTCCGTGGATTAAAAGATAAAAAAAGTCTGACAATAAACTTCTCTTAGCAGCTTTTTCTGGTCTCTTCGCTAATTTATCAACTTCCTTTCTAGCTCTATCAAAAAAATCTGTTTCTTTAGGACTTCTCGGTTGAGCCCAAACCTGTATCCAAAGTTGCTCCCCTTTTGACATTCGGGAGATTACTTCAAATAAAGAAGATAAAGGATCGATTCTCTTTTCTTCTTTGCTAACTTCGGGCTTTTCTTCAAAAAATTGTTCGTATGTTTTAATTGGATAAACATCTGGTTTCATTACCTGAAAATCAGTCCCCCACATCTCCCAATCTTCATTAGGAATATCTTCAGGAACTTGTCTAGTGTAATCAGGAACTTCCACCATTTCTACTTCGGGATACTGAGCATAAATTGCTGATTCAATTAATTTCCTATTGCTAGCAGGAAGCCTAACATACATATGTGGGACTCCATTAATTCCTGCTATCTCAAAAGACGCTCCCAAAATTACCTTTCCTTCAAAGTGAGAAGCCCTCCAGTCTTTAGGTGGATCATAAGAACCCCAAATACCATTAAAAACGTTTTCCATAGCTCGCAAAGGTCTAATAACATCTTGCGGTATTTTAACTTCTAAAACTACTGCCTTTCTTGATTTATCAGAAACCCATCTATCAGCCATAAATAGACCATAGATAAATTTTAAATGATTATACAAATAAAATGGAATAGGAATCCACCAAAATTGAAATATTAGAGCTTTAAGTGCCAAAAGATAAGGGAAAATTATTTTCCAGAAAGCGGAAAATGCTTGAATTATAAACAGTATTTCTGCTGGCATTAATTAATTTTAAACTTATGCTTCGCGAACTTTGTACTTTCCGTCTTCATCTCTAGTGAAGAACTTTTTGTTTTGCAAATTAAGAAGAATTGTTGATTCTTTAACCATTCTTTGTCCTAGTACAGACTGGATGATTGCTTCTTTAGGCATAGCATCTTCTGAAGCACTCAATACCTGATGAATAACATCTTTAACCTGTCCTGGATTATATCCCCAATCTTTTAAAGCATAGAATCCTCTTCCAACCAATACGAAGTCTTGATTTCTTATCAATTCATTGTGCACTGTTTGTGGGTGAAGCTTCTTAGCTCTATTAGATCTGCCTACCAATGATTCATTCAAACCGAAAATCATATCAGCGATTTCTTTAAAGTGTAGAGGCTTTTCAGTCTGCTTTAATATTAATTTAATTTTATCCTTAACTGTTCTAGGATTTACTTCGGGCCATGATTTCAATCCAATCTTATCCCCTTCTATTGTTTTTAAAATATCCTTTGAAATTTCTAAATATGAGCAAAAAGCTTCTTCATTGCTTTTGCCTCCATTTTCTTTGTAATTCAAATATGATGTTTTAATTGTTTCTGGAATACCAGTTTCTTTTAATTGCTTAACAAAGTCTAAGGCAATCTTTTTAGATGAAGAAATTAAATCCTTATTAGTTGTCCAAAAGGAATAGAAATTGTCGTCTTCTTTTTCTTTAACTAAATTGTCAGCCAAAGAAAGCAAGAATAAAACATAATTCTTCTCTTCGTTTGATCCAACCTCTTCTAATAGTTTTTCTTCTTTTTTAACTCCTCCAGCAGCATCCATCTTCTTTTCAAAGAAAGATTTGATTTTCTTGAATTCATCTTTAACTTCAGAACTCTCTAAGAACTTTTTAGCTCTCTTCATTCCATCAGCCTCAATCTGTCTTACTCTTTCCCTAGTAATGTTATAGCTTTTACCGATAGCTTCCAAAGTTTCAGGCTTGCCTGATTTGCCTAACGAAAATCTGCGAGAAATAACTGTTTTCGTTCTATCTGGAAGGTTCTTCAATATATTTTGTGTTATTTTTTTGTAGTCAAATTCCATATATTTAACTTATAACATTTAATACGAACATTGTCAACAACCCTACTTGCCCGCCTTCTTATTTCTCATCTTATTCCAAGAAACTAACACTGGACTGGCCAAAAATGTTGAAGAGAAAGTACCAGCTATAGTTCCTACTATCATCAATATAGTGAAGTATTTAAGACTCTCTTCGTTGCCAAAGAAATAGTATAAAATACCCAAAGCAATCAATATTGACAATGATGTATTCATGCATCTAATAAATGTCTCATTCAAACTCTTGTTAACAATCTCTTCGTAGGTTGATTTTCTGTCTTTAGTAAGGTTTTCTCTAATTCTATCAAAAACAACTACAGTGTTATTAATACAACTAGCCACAACGGTTAATAATGCGGTAATAACTGGAATCGTTAGCTGAGCCCCATACAAATGTCCTAGTAATGCCAATACTCCTAAAGGAATAATAATGTCATGGAAAAGCATTAAAGTGGAAGACAATCCATACTGGAATGAACTAATTGGTTTAGAAACATTTCTAAAGGCAATAGCGATGTATAAAAGCATTGCAATTAAAGCAACTATCGCAACAACAATTGTCTTATCTTTCAATTCTTTTCCAACTAAAGGACTAATGGTTTCGCTACTAATTGATTTGTCATCAATCTCCCCTGTTTCTTTAACCTTAGAAATAATATTGTTATATACTGCTGTTGAAATATCCTTCTGTCCAATCTTCAAAGCAATTCCCTTATCTCCCATCGGCTGGATCTGAACATTTTTAGTTTCTTCAATTCCACTTAGAGCATTTTGAATTGCTGATACTTCTGGCCTAGAATTAGTATAATTAAATTGGATCATGCTTCCCCCTTCAAAATCGATGCCCACTTTTAAACCATAAGCAAACAACGAATAGATGCTTAGAATAACAGCGATGATTGCGATAGCAAAATATAGTTTTGAATATTTTAAGAAATTCATATTTTTATTTCCATAACCATTTAATCTTTCCAATTTTACCTGAAGCAACAAATTCTAAGAAAATTCTAGAAACAACCATTGAAGAGAATAGGTTTAATAAAATACCTAGAATCAAAGCAAAGGCGAAAGCTTTAATGAAGCTTGTTCCTAAGAAGTAAAGAATCATCATTACGATTAGGGCTGTAAAGTGTCCATCTCTAATTGATGGCCAAGCACGGTTGCATCCTTCAATAATACTAATTGAAACATCCTTTCCAGCTTTTAATTCTTCTTTCATTCTTGAGAAAATCAAAATGTTTGCGTCAACGGCTAATCCGATAGATAGAATTAAACCACCGATGCCAGCCAAAGTTAGTGTCACTGGAATCAGCTTGATTAGGGCTAAAATTATTAAACAGTAAAGAACCAAAGCAAATGATGCTATTAATCCTGGTAGATGATAGAACAATATCAAGAAGATAATAATACCGATAATACTATAGATTCCTGCCTGAACTGATTTATTTAATGAAATTTCTCCTAGAGTTGGTCCAATCTTGTTTTCAACAATTGGGTCGCCTAGTGGAACTGGTAAAGCTCCCTGATTCAATCTTTGAACCAATATCTTAGCTGCCTTTATATCTGGATCTTTACTAGTAATGATTGCCTCTCCCCCACTAATCTTGTTTTCTACTTTGGGAGCATACAAATCGGTACTGTCTATCTTTCCATCTCCATTAGTATCGACAATTGATTCTCCATCTAAAGTGATAGCTAAAGTTTTGCCAACATTTCTTTCGGTGATAGTTTCGAATATCTTTGCACCTTCATCATCAAATTTTAATTCAATGATTGGAGCATAAGTTGTTTGATCAAAATTCAAAACCGCTTTCTTTAAATATTTTCCTGTCAATTCTGTTTTTTGGTAAGGATTTTCAAAGGCAACTTGCCAATCAGCAACTTTCTGTACCTCTTCTATTGTTTTCAAATCTTTTAATTCAGATCTCTTTGCATTTATCTTGTCGATATCTGCCTGAGGTCTCTCTTCCCAGAATTCCAATAAAGGAGTCTTGCCAATCCATGCAATAGCTTCATCAACTGAATCTACTCCTGGCAAGTCAACTGCGATTCTATCTGTTCCATAAACTTGAACCACTGGTTCAGTCACTCCAAAGATATTGACTCTTCTTTCAATAATATCTCTAAGGCCTTCCATTGTTGCCGATTTATCTTTATCAGCAATCTTGCTTAAATCAGCCTTGTATTCTAAGTGAACTCCCCCTTTCAAGTCTAAGCCTAATTTAAATTCAGTCTGAGGAAAGTGCCCAATCTTCCAACCATAGCTTGAATTAATCTTATCAACTAACTGATTATATCCAGCTGGATAACAAAAAAGACCAGCAACAAGTGCTAGGATGATTATTGAGATAAAGGAGAATATGAGTTTTTTATTGTTCATAATCGTTAAAAAGTATAGTTATAATATAAACTTAAAAATCGTTTTAGTCAACCGTATTTGCGAAAATATCTTTTATCGTTTACAATCTAGACAATAGTACGAATAATGTCAAATATGATTATCCTCGCCATCGAAACAAGCTGTGATGATACAGCTATAAGCATAATGAAAATCAATGCTTCGGCTCTAAAGAAAAAACAGCCAATTTTTAATGATTTTGAAATACTTTCTGACTGCATTTCTTCCCAAACTAAGATTCATTCTGAATATGGAGGTGTGTTTCCAGCTGTTGCCAAAAGAGAACATCAAAAAAACCTCACTCCCCTTTTGATTAAATCTTTAAAAAATTCTGATTTGTTAAAAAAGAATAAAAAATCAATTGATGCTAAAAAATTATTAAAGGTACAGAAAATTCTAGAAAGAAATCAGGACATCTTTAATGACCTTAAAGAATTTTTCAAAGAATATGACATTCCTGAGATAAATAGAATTGCAGTGACTATGGGACCGGGATTAGAACCCTGTCTTTACACTGGAGTTAACTTCGCTAGAGCATTATCTCTCTATTGGGATACGCCCCTAACTTCCGTTAACCACCTTGAAGGACATATTATTTCCAATTGGCTCTCTCCGATTGAAAAAATAGAATTCCCGGCAACAGCTCTAGTTGTTTCAGGTGGCAACACCCAAATCATTAATATTGAAGCTATAGGCAAATACAAATTAATTGGAGAGACTAGAGATGATGCTGCTGGAGAATGCTTTGATAAAACAGCAAGGATATTAGGATTAGAATATCCTGGCGGTCCTAGTATCGCTAAAGAAGCAAAGAAGTTTAAAGAAAAGAAATTTAATATCTCTCTCCCCCGTCCAATGAAGTATGATAAAAATTATGACTTCAGTTTTTCTGGTTTAAAAACAGCAGTCCTTTATGATTTTAAAAAAAGAACTGACAAAGAAAGAAAATCTAAGGAATACATTATAGAAATGTGTCATGAAATACAAAAAGCGGTGATTGATGTCTTAGTTTTTAAAACAATGAAAGTAGCTGAAGAATACAAAACAAAAACTATACTTCTTGGTGGTGGAGTTTCAGCTAATAAAGAGCTAATTAAAGAATTTAAAAAACAGTGTAAAATAAAGAAAATAAACTTTAATGCTCCTCTGCCTAAGTTCTCAGGAGACAATGCTTCAATGATTGCCTTAACTGCTTTATTCTCTCCAAATGCAAAAAAGACTTCTTGGCAGAAGATAAAACCAAATTCTAATTTAAAAATAAATGGATAATAATGTTTTATTAAATTTAACCTTTGCAATTGCTCCAGGAATTATCTGGCTACTTTTCTTTCTTAGAAAAGACAACTTGCCTGAGCCAGCTAAACAAATTCTAAAAGTGTTCTTTTGCGGAATGATAATTGCCATACCAGTTGCTTTGGTTGAGCTATTTCTTTTAAATGAATTATCGACTCTACATCTTGCTTCTAAAACTTATTATATTATTAAAGGACTATTTGTTATTGGCTTGACTGAAGAGGTATTTAAATATATTGCTGTGAGATATTCGATATTCAACACTTCTCATATCGACGAACCAATTGATATCCCCCTCTATATGATAATTGGAGCTTTAGGTTTTGCTACTGCTGAAAATGCACTCTTCTTCTGCACTCAAGAATTCTTAATGATTGCTGACCCTTTAATCCTTTCCTTTACTAGATTTATCGGAGCAACTCTTCTTCATGCTTTAACTTCAGGAACCATTGGACTATTCTTGGTTTTAGCTTTCCGTAATTCAAAATTCAGACACTTCTTTGTTGTCGCAGGATTCGTTATAGCCATTTCTGCCCATGCCTTCTTTAACTTTTTCCTAGAATCGTCTATAATAAAGGAAACACAGTCTGCGGTAGGATACTCATCAGCCTTCTATGCCCTAGCAATTGTGTATATACTTTTTTTACTACTCTCGCTTTGTCTTAATCAAGTTAAAAAATTAAATAGTAGTTGTAAGATATAAAATATGGCAAAACAAAAAGAAGAAAAAAGAATCGAAGAAAAAAAGACATGGAACGGACCAAACGGACAGCTAGTTGTTGACGTCTATGAAACAGAAAAAGAATTGGTTATCCAATCGGCTATTGCTGGAATCAAAACAGAACAAATAGATGTTTCTTTAGAAAACGATATTCTAATTATTAAAGGAGAAAGAGATAATCCAAGTAAAGACAAAGAACAAAGATATTTCCTTAAGGAATGTTATTGGGGACCATTTTCGAAAGAAATAATACTCCCCCGAGAAATAGATACTAGTCGAATCGATGCTAAAGTAAAAGAAGGGATATTAACTGTAAGAATGCAGAAAATAGAAAGATCGAAAAATAAAAAGATATCTGTTGAGTAATAAAACAAAAAGAACATGCACAAACATGTTCTTTTTAGTTATATTATTCTTACTTACAAACCTCTGCTAAAGGATGATCTAAACAAACAATTGCTTTCAATTGTTCTATCTTCTTCTCTTGTTCTTGAATAGCACTAGTTAGAACAGGAACAATCTTTTCGTAGGAGATTCCTTTGTATCCTTCGTTGTTAGTAGTAACTACTTCAGGGATGATCTTTTCTACGTCTTGAGCAATGAATCCTAATTGAGTTCCATTCGAGAACTTCATTTCAGGGTATTCATCAGTCTTCCATTGATAGTTTACTGGGTTTAAGAGCCATTACCTTCTCAAGAGAGGAAGATTGAGAAAGAGTATTAATACTCTTCTTCCAACGTATATCTGATCCAGACCAAGAGCCTGAAGTTACCCAGGCTGTTCCAGCTACGGTTAGAGTATATCCTGGAGAGGTGGTGCCGATGCCGACGTTGCCATTCTTTTAATCGTTATTTATCCATATTGCCGGTAATCGACCATGACCACATAACTGACCCAAATACCAAAATCTCCGTTACGCAATGCATTTCCAGCTGAACGCTACCACCAAATCATCCAATTGCCAGTTCCGCATTAGAAGTTCCATTATACCGAATGTATCGCTTCCATTACTGTCTGCAAAATTAATTCCAACTGCAATTATCAGGTGATAATTTCAAGAGAGCATCTTAGCAATTATGACATCAGTTTCACTTCGGATTTAGTTGTTCCAATACCAACATTACCACAAGTATTCCATGATAAAACAGATGTTCCTAGTGTTGTAGAGGTTGGTCCATATCCTAAAGACCAAACACCAGGGGAAGGATTACTTATGAAACCATAATTCGCTCCTGTAGCACCAAGTACAAGTTGATTGTTTCCTGCTATGTTAGTTTGAAGATATCCCGCACGAGCATAAATATTGCCATTAACTTGTAATTTTTCGTCTGGATTCGCTGTCCCTATCCCTACTCTGTTATTCGTAGTATCAACACAAAGACTATCAGCACTACATTCTAGTTGTGCTAAAGAGTGTCCTGGATTAGGAATACCAACTGTAACAGCTGAAACATCTTCAGTCTTTAAAGCTTGGTAATACTGTATAATTCCAAACACGAATCCTAAAAGAACTACTGACAAGATGATGAATAAATGTTGTTTTTTCATACAATTTATTTATATATATTAATAACAACCAATCTGACTTTTACTAGCGTAACATGTAAAAGCACGATTAGGATCACACCAAAAACAATAGCCACGCAACCAGATGCCCAGGCAGACCACTAAAGGCAGTACAAGAAGCAATTCCCTCATTACTCCAGCCATGAACCGCAGGAGTACACCAACAACTTACACCTTGGCTATTCATTCCGCAGGCACTAGAAACTGTCGTTGACCAATTATTATACATAGTCCAAGTATTCGGACATGAAGCTCCATTAAATCTACACATATTTGATGTTCCATCGCTAACAACTGTTCCTCCTGCATCAATACAATTTTTTGAAGTATGAGTATTGTTAACAAGAAGAGCAGTTCCGTCACTACTCAAAACTACACCACAAGTAATTTGACTCCAAGAAGTTATGCTTGTATTGCCAGCAGTGTACCACGTTCCATTATATGATTTCATAATCATGGTTTGTCCTGATGGGCAGGTTGGATTAGTTCCAGCGATAACATTGGTTTGGAAAATTGAACTTAAACATTTACCTCCTCCATTACAGATGTCCCCTGAAGAAATAATATTTCCATTAACTTCTAACTTCTGAGAAGGAGAAGTTGTTCCAATCCCAACATTACCAGATTGCGTCATTGATATATTTCCACTTGCTGTTATTAAATGTAAACCACCCCAACCAGCTAATTGGACAGCGTTATCGGTACTACCAGGAAGTATTACGCTGCTCTCACCCAGTCCTCCCCATGGAGCAGAATTTACATCATTGCCATTTGTCCATCTCACTCTAAATCCTTTATTAGGACCAACACTCGCGACTTCTCCAGCGACCTCCAATTTGTATCCAGGGGTAGATGTTCCAATGCCAACATTACCAGTATTGGAATTGTAAATATTAGTTGAAGAAGTTGTCCAGACTCCACCCATTGAAGACCAACTAGTCTTACAATCTCCAGCAATACACAAACCACCAGAGGCATTGATTTGTCCTCCTTGGACATCTAGCTTGTATGCAGGAGTAGATGTTCCTAATCCTGTGTTCCCTCCAGTCAAACAGAGAGTGGAAGAACATTCCATTTCAGACCAAGTGTGGCCATTGGCAGGCTTGGTAGAGGAATATGCTGCACCAACTAGATCAGCTTTAAATTCTCTAACGTATTGATAGATTGAAAAGGATACAGAGAAGAGTGAAATTAAAACTACGAAAATTATGCTTTTTTTATTCATACCTTATGTATTAATTATTTATACAATTCCCCTTTTCTTTCATTTTTGTTTCATATATTTTTTGTAAATTAAAACCTGCTTCTTATCTAGGCAGGCTTTTCTATACAAAAAGCCCACCACGGGCAGTGGCCGTTAGACCACTCATACCGATTTCTCGATATGGCCAAACAAGCAACCCCGTGATGGGTTTGTTATGCTTGTTTGGACTTTGAGCCATGCCTCTATTACTAAAGGTTTAGGCTACGACTATTAAATTGTATTTACATTTTATATCAAAAAAATAAAAGTGTCCATTGTAAAACAAAAATCACCTTTCGGTGAATTTTCTATTTCCAATTTCTTTGTTTATTCAACTCTTCTTTTTCTCTAAAAGCTTTTTCTAAATCGATATTAAAATGATTACAAATATCTAATAAATAGATAAAGACATCTGCAATTTCATTATCTAAATTAAACTGTTCTGAATTATTATCTGTTTTCATTCCCGCACTTTTTCTGGCTGCCTTTGCCATTTCTCCACACTCTTCTAAAAACAGCATAAATATCTGCTGGATGTTTTCTTTATCGAATCCCCTTTCTTCAACCATCTCTCTTACATATCTCTGGAAATCTTGAAGGGTGGGATTTTCTTTAAGTGATAGATTACTCATATAGTGCCGAGAGAGGGATTTGAACCCTCACGCCTTACGGTATATGCTCCTAAGGCATACGCGTCTGCCAGTTCCGCCACCTCGGCTAAAGAAAACACCCACCTCTTGCATACCAAAAATAAGGTGGGTGTGTCAATAACAATTCAAACTAAACTCCAATAATCATCTTTACTGCTGGAGGAACGGCTCTAGAAAATAGAGCTACAGCAATACCAACTGCGGCAAAAAGTATAAGTTGTCTTGCCTTAGAAACACTGTCGGGATTTCCTTGAGAAGTTGTGAACAGTACTGCTCCCCAAATAATCATCAAAGAAGATACGGCCATTAATATAACAAATACCCAATCTGTAATATTGTAAATTCCATTTAATAAACAGCACATTCCACAATCTTTATTGTTGTATAAACAATAGGTTGCGTTGTCTATTGTAGTTGCCTCACAATTTAAACTAGTAGGAAGTCTGCTTATTCTTGTAATCTTACAACCATCTAAATTAGAATTGTCTGCAGAAACAGAGCTTATTCCTACAAAAGAAGTTGCTACTATTGCACACATCATCAAGGCTAATATTTTTTTCTTCATATTCGTGTTTTTACTTTTTATCCGACCTTTATAGTTTATCCTATTTAACTAAGGTCTTAACTATACTTATTAATCCCTTTGCTAATAATATAACAACTAATCCAATCGTTGTCGAGACGATAATGCTTTTAGCGGTTTTTGCTCTCTCAGCATTACCTGCATCACTCATCCATAAAAATCCTCCGATAACATACATTAAGGTTGCTAATCCAATAGAAATACTGACAATCCAGCCAGTAATATTATCTATTGTATTAGAAACACTATCATTGTCAGCAGAAACAAGCATTGGAATAACCACTATTCCCGCTACTAAAATTAGGGAAAGTAAAATATATTGTTTTTTCATATTTATTTGTTTCATTTTAATTTAAAATTATTTTACCACTAATTTGCTAAAAATGCCAACAATCACTTCTTTCCATCAACAAAAGTCTTAAAAACATCTACCAGTGATGTAGCTAAAAGAGCTAAGATAAATCCAATGACTGCATAGATTATAATCTTCTTTCCTGTCTCCATCTTGCCTGGATCCCCTGCCGCAGTGATATACGTAAAGCCTCCGTAGACTATAACTAACGGTGCTAAGACCATTGCAATATCCAAAATCCACTTCGTTATCATATTAATAAGTTCAGCAAAGCTAGTTGCCTTGATAGGGTTAGAAATAATTCCTGTTCCTGAGCCAACCGTTGTGGTGGGAGTTGTAGTAGGTGTAGTATCTGTCGGCGTTGTAGTAGGTGTAGTAGTTCCTTCAGGAGTAGTAAGGCCAAATTGACTACAACTAAAAGAATTCCTATTACTACAAGAACTTCCAGCAAGTACTTGCCCATCAGAACAATAACAATTCATATGTCTACCGTTGTCACAAAATTTTCCACCTGCTGCTGTGCACCAATCAGTAGTAGTGTCGCTACTAGATGAGCTACAATTAGAGCTGGAAGAAGCTGCTGATTTTATAACTCCATTTTCCATACAATAACATGTGTCCATGCCATTCGCATTGTCATGCCATTCTCCACCGACATTACTACACCAGTCAGCAAAAACAAACAAAGGAGCCACAAACAAAGAAACTAAAACTAATAAAAGTATTTTTTTCATATTTTTCTTAATATTAAACCCCAATGAAAATTACCTGCCTTAAATTGTTTTTCTGAAGCAAATCCAACCCTGCCTGCCATCTCTTTAATTTCTTCCGGAGAGACCCTTCCCTCTTTCGATCCTACAGGAGCATCTTTCTCCCAATCAACAACTAGTATTATTCCATTATTTTTCAAAACTCTTTTTGCTTCTCCTAAAACTCCGTATTTATCATCAACTTGAAATAAGAGATTAGTCATTAATACCAAATCAAAGTACTGGTCTTGTACTTTCACTCCTTTTTCTACATTAGCATTAATTGTTTTGACATTAAAAAGATTTTCAGCTGATGCTCTCCCAACTAAAGCTGAAATTGCATCGGGAAGAACATCAACACCATAGACCATTCCGGCTTTTAATTCCTTAGCCAAGGGGATTACCCAGCCTCCAGAACCACAACCAAAATCACAGGCAACCATGTCTTCTCTTAAGGAAATATTCTTAAGAATTTGTTGTGGATTTAAGAACCCTTCGTTCATATAAGAATATTGTATAGGATATTTAAAGAAAAGTAAATTATTCAGCCTCTACTTCCTCAATTACACAGGCTGCTGAAGCCACCTTATCCCCTGGCTTCATCTTCATAATCTTAACTCCTTGAGTATCTCTTCCTAATTTAGGAATGCTGGAAATCTTAGTTCGGATAACTTGTCCTTTTTGAGAAATAACGATTAGATCTTGTTGATCAGCAATCACTTCAATTTTGGCTAACTGTCCAGTCTTAGTTGTAATGTGAGCAATCTTAACGCCTGAACCACCACGGCCTTGAGTTTTGTATTCAGAAACTAAAGTCCTCTTTCCGAATCCATTATCAGTTAAAACCAATAAATAGTCCTTGTCTTTTATCCTATCTTTTTTAACTACTTCCATTCCAATAACCTCATCTCCTTTCTTCAGTCTTATCCCTCTAATTCCTGAAGCTGGTCTTCCCATCTGTCTGACATCTGCTTCAGTGAAACGAATTGACTGTCCATTCTTAGTAGCTAAAATAATCTCATCTCCGTCAGCAATCTTTTTAACATTACACAATGAATCATTAGGTTTTAATTTAATAGCAATCAATCCTCCTCTTCTCACGTTTTCAAAATCCTTCAATGGAGTTTTCTTAATTACTCCATTTTTGGTAACCATTGCTAAGTATTTAATCTTTTCTTCCTTGTCTTTTTTGTCCAAAGGTAAAACTGAAAGAACCTTGTCTGATGTCGATACTTCAAGGAAGTTCATTAAACCCCTGCCCCTATTAGCTCTTTGTCCCTCTGGAACCTCATAAACCTTCGTTTGGAAGACTTTTCCTGAGTCAGTAAAGAAGAACAGCGAATCATGGGTTTTAGCAGTAAAGAAGTGGCAAACTGCGTCATCTTCCATAGTTTTCATTCCAACCATGCCTTGTCCTCCCCTATTCTGCTTTTTATACTCTGAAGGATTAATTCTTTTAATATATCCTCCGGCAGTTAAAGTAACAATTGTATCTTCTAGTGGAACTAAATCTTCTTCAGATATTGTTTCTGGAGAGTGAGCCATAATTTGAGTTCTTCTTTCATCTCCATATGTTTCCATTTCGTATTCAATTTCAGCCTTCATCACTTTCTTCTGTTCAGCCTTGCTTTCCAAAATCTTAGTTAAGCTTTTTATTGTTTTCAATATCTCAACTAGTTCATCTTCAATCTTCTGTTTTTCTAATTTAGCTAACTGATGCAATCTAATTTCTACGACTGCTTCAGCCTGAATCATAGTCAATTTAAATTCTTTGACTAAATTATGCTTAGCTTCTTCTTTGTCTTTTGATTTCCTAATTGTTTTAATAACAGCATCAACATGATCTAAAGCAATTGAAATACCTTCTAAAATATGGGCTCTTTCTTTTGCTTTCTTTAAATCAAATTTAGTTCTATTAACTACAACTTCTTGCTTGTGATTTAAGTATAATTCTAAAACATCTTTCAAGCTCAAAACTCTTGGTTCAATTCCATTAACCAAAGCCAACATATTTAGATGATAATTTTTCTGAATATCAGTATATTTGTAAAGAATATTTAAGATTTTCTTAGGAGCAACTCCTTTCTGTAAATCAAGAGCAATTCTCATTCCCTCTTTATCAGATTCGTCTCGAAGATCTTTTACTCCCTCCATTCTTTTATCACGAACTAAGTTAGCCATCTGAATAATCAAAGCCGTCTTATCTACTTGATAAGGAATTTCAGAAATAATTAATTGATAGCCTTTTTCTCTTTCTACGACATCAACTTTACCACGAGTTAAAAATGATCCTTTGCCTTGAGAATAGGCAGCTAGAATATCTTTCTTATTGTAAATTACTCCAGCGGTTGGAAAATCAGGTCCTTTAACAAATTGGAATAAATCTTCAGTCTCTGCTTTTGGATTATCAATTAAATGGATTAAAGCTCCACAAACCTCTCTCAAGTTGTGAGGAGGAATATTTGTCGCCATACCAACCGCAATACCAGTTGAACCATTTAATAATAGGTTAGGCAAAGGACAGGGCAAAACAGCCGGCTCTTTTCTAGTCGTATCATAGTTATCATTCCAGATGACAGTTTCACTATCAATATCCTTTAATAATTCTTCTCCTATCTTTGATAGCTTACATTCAGTATATCTTTGAGCAGCGGGCGGATCTCCTTCAATTGAACCAAAATTTCCTTGACCTCTAATCAATGGATATCGAAGTGAAAAATCTTGAGCCATTCTAGCGATAGCACCATAGATAGAACTATCTCCATGAGGATGGTATTTTCCCATTACTTCTCCAGTAACCGCAGCTGATTTTCTGAATTTAGCATCAGA
Source organism: uncultured bacterium (assembly GCA_963802195.1). Lineage (GTDB taxonomy): Bacteria > Patescibacteriota > Minisyncoccia > Minisyncoccales > Minisyncoccaceae > UBA2211. The sequence goes on from CAWDHP010000002.1 coordinate 74,956, forward strand.
CCTTGAGCCCATGTCATACATGGCATAAAGGATTCTCCTTTGTACTGGTTTTAAGCCGTCTCGGACATCAGGCAAAGCTCTTGAAACTATGACCGACATAGCATAATCAATATAGCTAGCCTTCATCTCTTGAGAGATTTCCCTTTCTTCAACGCTTCCCAATATTATATTCTCTTCTTTTTCTTCTTTTTTTGCCATTTTACTTTTCCTCTAATATTACTATTTCTGCTTTTTCTTCAATTGATATATTTTTCTTTTGAATACTTAATTTCTCTTGCGATTCAACTTCTTTTTGTCCCATTGCTTTCAAAAATGGAGCCAAACCCTTTTCTCTCTTTTTACTATCATAGCACATTGGAATAACGATTGCAGGCTCAACTCTCGCTACAATTTTAGCTGCTTCAGTATAGCTAATTGTTTTATCGCCATCAACCGGAACAATTAAAATATCCACAGTTCCCATTTCTTCAACCTGTTCTTCAGTTAAATCGCTTTCTCCAAAATATCCTAAGTGAGCAATCCTAATATCTTCCACCTCAATCATGTAGATTATATTCCTCAGCTTCTTGTCTACCTGAAAAGATTGAATGCCTTGGATAAAAACTCCTTTCCTTTCATACTCACCGCATGAGGAAATAACAAACTGTTCGTCTGTTTCAAATCCATTCTCTTTGGAATGAGTTTCAAGAATAATATCAGCCTTGGCAGACTTTTTCCCCTCTTTAGGGTCGACAATAGTTAGAACATTGTCTTTGTCCTTAGAAACACTCGCTATTTCGAAACAAGAATCTCCGTGCCAGGTTATTTTCATGTTTTATTTTTAATAAATTAATCTATTGGAGCGGGCGAGCAGAATCGAACTGCCGTCTCGACCTTGGCAAGGTCGCATAATAGCCACTATACGACGCCCGCATTCATTTTAAATCTATTCTGTGCCGAGGTCCGGAATCGAACCGGAATCTAATGTTTTTCAGACATTCGCCGTGACCGACTTGGCTACCTCGGCATATCGGTGGGCGATAGAGGACTCGAACCTCTAACCCCTTCGGTGTAAACGAAGTGCTCTACCAATTGAGCTAATCGCCCGTATGCCATCTATGTGGGCGGGGCGGGACTTGAACCCGCACGGGAATAATCCCCTATGCACCTCAAGCATAGATGTCTGCCAATTTCATCACTCGCCCCTATTCTGCAGCTTCTTTCCTTACTATAGTTTTTAATTTAGCTTTTCTTCCTTTTGCAGTTCTTAGATAATATAGCTTTGATTTTCTTGTCTTACCGCTTCTTTCAATTTCTATCTTATCAATTGAAGGAGAATGTATTGGGAAAATCTTTTCTACTCCAACTCCATCAATAACTTTTCTAACAGTGATTGTTGCTGAAACTCCTTTGCCGTGTTTTCTAGCTAAAACTTGTCCTTCAAAAATCTGAACTCTCTCTTTAGTCTTTCCGTCTTTAACTTCTTTAATCTTTTGGTAAACTTTTACCATATCTCCTGGCTTAATATCAGGTAAATCGCCTTTCAAGTGAGACTCAATGATTCCCTTTTCGTCTAAGGGTTCTTTTACTTCTGCAACTTCCGTTTCAACCGTTTCAGTCTCAACTTCTGCTGTATTTTCTTCTTTTTGTATTTCTTCTGTCATATATTTACTTTATCTTAATTAACTTGGTGGGCGTATCCTGACTCGAACAGGAGGCCTTTACGATGTCAACGTAACGCTCTAACCAACTGAGCTATACGCCCCTTTGTGGTTTAAAGAGCTCTTTTATATATTAGGCGATTTAAGGCTTTTAGTCAATAATATGTCCCTAAGAAAAAAGCTTAATAAATCCTGCTGTATCAACCCAATAATTACTTTTCTGTGTTTTTAATACTTCTAAAATATCTTTATGCTGTTTAACTATTTTATTCTTTTTTTCATCTTTCTCTGCATTTTCACCCAAGAGAAGGCCGTTTGAATACAATCCATCTAGAAAAGCTACAAAATGATATTCTTCTTTTTTATTCTCTTTTTTAATTATATTTATTAATTCTTCAACTTGTTTATTTTGTTCTCCGCCACTAGTGCTTAAATGCTTTGCCTCTAAAAAGAAAATGTCTTGTCCTTTTTTAATTAGAAGATCTAATACTTTATTTTGTGTTCCTTCCCCGATAAAAACTCCTAACTTTTCCTTTATATTTTCATTAGAAAAATCGCTTTTCTTAGAAAACAAAGCGAAGCATTTCTCCTGTTCTTCCATCTTACAAATTTTATCAATTCTTTTATATCCTTTCTTTCGAGAATTTTCATTAATTTTTCCTGTCCCGCAACACCCTTCTTCCTTGAAGATCCCTTATCCACAACGGCCTGAATCCATTCTTCATTAACAATACCATCTAAGTTTCTTTTTTCAACATAAAAAAAGGCTATTTTCTCTAGTATTTTAATATCTTTTTGAGCTTGACTGATATTCGTATCGCAAGCATTAACAAAACAACCAAATTCAGAATAATTAGCATTATTTTTTATGGCTTTTTGTAATTCTCTGAGTAAATCTAAAACTTTCTCGTTATTAGAATCATCTTTTGCTTTCTTAATATTTATTAAGATATCTTTAATTTCTTTTGTCTTTTTTATATAAAAATTAATATTAGAATGTTTCTCTATAAACATATAGTTTTTATCAAGAGGCATTTCTGGATTGTCTGCACAGTATTTAAATAGTTCTATATTCTCCATAATTTGTATTTTGATTTAGTTTTAATAACCTGTCATTAGCTGTATTTGCTATTTCCTTGTAATAGATATAATTAATAAATCTATAGACAAAATCAAACCCTATTCTTTTTCTATCATTATCTCTATAATTGGTAAGAAATAATGATAAATGCTCGTCTCTTAATTTGTTAATTTTTTCATTGAATATATCTATAATATTCTCCTGATCCTTAATTGAGATGGTGTTGCCAAAGATAAGATATATCATATGACGTGAACTGTCTTTACTGACAAGGCACTTAACTTTATACTTTCTTACATCTTCAAGGGAAATCTTACCTCCATCACTTCCTGTATCTATTGCTTTTAATAAGATAATATTGCGCTTAATAATATTACTTAATTCTTCAGAAACCGTAATATCTCCAATATTTTTTATATGGTTATAAGCTGCCGGAATAATTACACTTCCCTTATTATTGCTAATATCTCTTTCTAGAAGTCTTCTGATATCTAATTTATTGTTTTGATTTTTTATCATTGTCAAAAAATCACCACAAATACTCCAAGAATTCCTTTTTCTCAAATCTATATTAATAATTCTTTCGTCAGGATAAACATTAACCTTAATTCTCATACAATCTTTAAAGGGATTTTTTTTCTTTCTGTAATAAAGGGCTATCACATTATTGCTGGTATCGGAAAAAACTTGATTTTTAAAATAATTCATCTCTACTATTTCAAATTTACTAAAAAAAACATTCCTTATTTTTTCAGAATTCCTAGCTGACAAAAAATTAAGTGGCACTATCACTAATCCCTCCTCACTACTTAACAAAGAATATAACGATATCTGATATAAATCTTCAAATTTAAAATTAGCAAAGTACTTTTCTTTTACTTTCTTGTCTGCTTTATTGATATTTAAATAGGGAGGATTAGTTAGAACGAACTTATAATCTCGATGGTTTAAAATGCTATCACCTTTAAAAATTACTTGATTATCTACATAAGATTTATCTATGTCGTATCCTTTAACTGTTTTCGCTTTATTTTTAAGGGCCCACGAAATTAGATCTCCACCGCCAGCAAAAGGATCGACAACTTCTTTGCCCTTAATATATTTATTCAGATTTTGTAAAATATAATCTGAATTTCTAGTAAAAAATTGACCGAATTGCTTTTTATTATTCATTTTTCCTTGTTTATATAATAAACCCTTATCAATAAAAAAACAAGAAATGCCTTGCTCTGCTTATATGTGCGCGTGGATGGACTCGAACCATCGACCCCGTCATTATAAGAGCTGTGCTCTAACCAACTGAGCTACACGCGCAGGGATATTTTACTTCCCTATCAATTCTTCAAACTCTTCTCTTTCTATTGTTTCCTTTTCAATCAATCTCTTGGCTATCTTTTCTAATACACTTTTATTTTCTTGCAATACTTTTTCTGCCTCCTTTTCTGCACTAATGATTATTCTCTCTACTTCTTTATCTATCTGCACTGCAACATCTTCAGAATAATTCTTTGTTTCAGTTTCGCCACCTAAGAACATCTGGCTTTCTCTGTCGCCAAAAACAATTGGTCCTAATTTAGACATTCCATATTTCTTAACAATGTTTCTAGCAATATTTGTAGCTTTGTTCAAATCATCAGATGCTCCTGTGGTCATATCACCAAAAATCATCTTTTCAGAACAGTAGCCTCCTAATAATACTGTAATCTCTGCCTCGAATTCTTTTTTAGTTCGAAGCATTCTTTCTTCCTTGGAAACCTTAAGAGTATATCCTGCTGCCATTCCCCTACCGATAATCGATATCTTTCTAATTGGTTCAGCACCATGAACTTTGTTTCCAATCAAAGCATGACCAGCTTCATGGTAAGCAGTGATTTCTTTTTCTTTGTCAGTCATAACATGACTTCTTCTCTCTGGTCCAAGCAAAACTTTCTCAATTGAGATTAATAAATCATTTTGCATTACTTGCTTTTGTTCATTTTTAGCTGCTAAAATTGCTGCCTCATTAAAAACATTCTCTAAATCAGCACCAGAAAATCCTGGGGTTCTTTCAGCCACCTCTCGTAATTTAACATTGTCGGCTAAAGGTTTTCCTCTTGAGTGAATAGATAGAATATCTTCTCTTTCTTTAATATCGGGCAAGCTAATAACAACTTTTCTATCAAATCTGCCTGGTCTTAATAAGGCAGGATCTAAAACGTCGGGTCTGTTAGTAGCCGCTAGAATAATAATCTTGTCATTCTTTTCAAATCCATCCATCTCAGTTAATAACTGATTCAAGGTCTGTTCTCTTTCTTCATGTCCACCAGTAATAGCTGGACCACGTGATTTACCAATACTATCTAATTCATCAATAAAAACTAGACAAGGCTGTTGTTTTTTGGCAGCAGCGAACAAGCTTCTTACTCTTCCTGAACCGACTCCAACAAACATTTCTACAAAAGATGAACCAGCAACAGAAAAGAAAGGAACATTACTCTCCCCTGCTACTGCCCTAGCTAATAGTGTTTTTCCGCATCCAGCTGGTCCAACCAACAAAACTCCCTTAGGAATTCTTGCTCCCATTTTTAAATACTTTTGCGGATTCTTTAAAAAGTCTACTATTTCTTCTAATTCTTGCTTCTCCTCTTTTAATCCAGCCACATCCTTAAAAGTAATCTTTTCTTTAGGATGACCTTCAGCTCCAAATAGTGTCGCTTTAGCTTTAGTGAAATCAAAACTTTGTGCAGCTCCTGTTTTTGCATTTTTAAATATGAAGAAGAAAAAGACTGCAACCATTACTAATGGCAAGACTACCATTATTAAAACGGTTCCTACCCAATCCCAAGAAGTATTCGGTTCGTCAAAAACAAAAGAAACATTCTTTATCTTATCTTGAGTGGCACCATAGTTAAGTAAAGCCTGACCCAAGGTATCCCCTGTTTCCTTTTTACTTACTGCTTTAGTTCCATCTGAATACGTAATTGAGATGTCATTATTTAATATTTTAATCTCCTTCACCTTTCCGTTATTCACATCAGTAGATAATTGAGTGATTGAAATATTATTAACCGTTGCTTTAGGAGTATTAAACATACCAAAAGCAACTCCCAATAGTAAAAATACTAGAATAACCAAAAAGAGATTTTTAAGGAGAACCTTGATAGGACTCTTCTTCATATTTGTTTTTTATTTTATTCTTAAAGACATCCAATGTCTTTGAGGCTGGAAGCTTAATACTTGGAACTCGTATTCCTTGTTTAATTCAAGCTTTTCTTTCATTTTTGGTTCAGAACCAAATTCAGAAATATGTATTAATCCTTGTATTTTAGTGTCAGAATCCTTAGAATTGTCATCAATCATTTGGATGAAAGCTCCAAAAGGATTAAATCTAACAACTACACCCTTAACAATATCTCCTGTTTTGTAGTTTAAATTCTGCCAAGGATCTTTCTTTAAGTTCTTAATAGATAAGGAAACTCTGCCTTGTGATATGTCAATTACTTGAGCTTTAACATCTTGTCCAACCTCAACTACCTGAGCTGGGTCTTCAATTAATTGCCAATCTAATTCAGAAATGTGTACCAATCCTTCTAAAGCTGAATCTTCTGGACCAGCATCAGGAAGAGTAAATTTAATAAAGGCTCCGAAATTAACAATGCCTGAAACCTTACCTTCAACCACATCCCCCACCTTTAATGATTTAATAGCTTTCTGTAATGTTTCACTTTCCTTAGATTCTTCAGTTAGAATAATCTGTCCAGCTTTTTCATCGAAGTCTAAAATCTTAACTTTAACATCTTGTCCGATAAAGCCTTGTAATTTCCTTAATATCTTTGATTTGTCTCCTTCTGGAACTCTAGGATAGTTGTCAGGAGATAATTGAGAAGTTGGTAAGAAGGCGGGAATGCCAGCAACTTCAGTGATAAGGCCTCCTTTGTTAACTTTGCTGATTCTAACAGCAAACTCCAAGTTCTGATCTTTCTTTTCTTTAACTGTCTGCCAAGCTAACTCTTTTTCTGCTTCTCTTAGAGATAACTCAACAAAACCTTCTTCATTTTCAGGTTCAACAACTTTAACGGAGATAGTATCTCCTATTTTAATGTTTTTTAAAACGTTTTTGGCGTTCTGATATTCTGCACCATAGATAATACCAGTTTTTCTTGGTCCAATATCCAAGTACATAGCTAAATTCTCGATAGCGAGAATCTTTACCGTCAATGATTTCTCCATTTCTGGGAATCTGGACGTTATCGGTTAGTTTTTGTAATGTTTCGTTTTGCATATATCTCCTTATATCACAAAGGTTTAATATTATCAAGTCAAACTAAAAGCGCCTCGGAATACGAGTAGCGCGGATAGAAAAAGAAAAAAATTAGAAACAACGGGTAGTGAGTTTTGATACTATCACAACCACTTCCGTATTGGTACTAATCGACATTCTCTTCTTTGATTTTTCGAGGGAATCAACTACAACATGATCTGACTCAGGATCAAACTCGGTAATTACCACCGATAATAGTGCCACCTCTTCCTTTCCCCTCTTTTTCTTTGGCTTTATTTGAAGGAAGATTTTTCCTCCTTCTTGTAAAAGGTCTTCTATCTGTCCCATGACATTTGAAATCAGAGCTTTTGCTTTTATTGCCATTTAGGACCTCCGTCCATTCATAACTTTACATTATAATGCCTATCTAAGTCAAATATTTGACTAAAACAGTATGTGGACAAAACCGTTGACAAAAACCACCCTATAGGTTAAGATATGTTCAGTCCTGCTGAGCAGGATTTTGTAATATGCTTAATAAGCAAAACTTCATAATTGTGCTTTTCGCGGTTATCATTTTCTCTTTCTCGGCACTGGTTATAACCATTGACGCCAAATCAGATAACACTAACTTGGCTCAAGGTTCTTTATCAGAAAAGAGTTATTCCTTGGAAAACAATACTTTAGCGGTATTTTCCAACAAGGAAGACAGAGATGGGGATGCTAATCAACAGAAGCATAAGAAGATAAAAGTTATCATTACCGCCTATTCTTCTACGACATGGCAAACCGATGATACCCCCTTCATAACCGCTAATGGTTCAACAGTGAGGGACGGTATAGTAGCAAATAACATGCTACCGTTCGGAACAGAGTTAAAAATACCTGAACTCTACGGAAACAAGGTATTCACAGTAGAAGATAGAATGCACTCTAGAAAAAGCGACTACCAATTAGATATCTGGTTCCCTACTCTAGAAGAAGCTCAAAAATTCGGAGTTAAGGAAACATATATTGAAGTTGTAGAGATATAAAAAACACACTGGCTTAACCAGTGTGTTTTTGTCTAACCATCTTCCTTATTGTTCCCTTGCAATCAAACATTATAAATAGTTAAAATAATTGCTGATATTGATATTATTGAAAGAAGCTTGCGGATAACTACTTTTCCAATCTTTTGGAACAATAATACTTTTTTCTTTTATTTTACATTCATAAGCCTGAAGATTGCCTTCTTTATCTTCAATAAGGTCTATTTCTTGCTGATCATAGGTTCTCCAGAAATAAAAATTGGGAAAACTTCTTTTATTATTTTCTGCTTTCATCTTTTCAACAATAAACCAATTTTCAAAAACATCCCCCGTATCCCCTCTTATCTTCAAATTATTAAAATTACGAATGATAGCATTCCTCACCCCTACATCATAAAAATAGTACTTTGACATTTTTGACACTTCTTTTCTTAGGTTCCTGCTAAATCCCCTCAAATTAAAAATAACAAACATTTTTTCAAGAACATCTAAATAGCTTTCTACTGTTTTCTGACTAATTGAAAGGTTACTGGCTAGTTCTGGTATCTTTACCTCTTTTCCTGATTGCAAAGCAAGAAGAGTAAGTAAATCCAATATCTTTTTAGGTTTTTTAACCTTTCCAAAAACAAGAACATCTTTATATAAATAATTACTTATATATTCTATAAGATAATCCTGTTTTTCCTTTTCTCCCTTTAAATTATGTACAGCTGGGAACATACCAAATCTTAAAAACTCTTCCATGGAAGATTCATTCAAAACAGAAGCATAATCGTTTTTTATTTCAGCATACGAAAAGGGATATAAATAAAAAGTCTTTGTTCTCCCCGTTAAAGGCTCATTTATTTTATTTGCCAAATCAAAAGAAGCCGAACCAGAAACAATAACTTTTATTTTTAAATTATCAATAATTAATTTCAAGGTAAGGCCAATATTATCTATTCTTTGAGCCTCGTCTATTACTAAAAGTTCTGTACCCTCAAGAGCTCTCTCAATAGAAGAGAGCTCGTTTTTACCAAACAAATCCTGAGCAAAAAGGTCATCACCAGTAAATTTCTGGATCTTTTCCTTCCTCTTTAAGAGTATTGATTCTATAAGGGTTGTCTTTCCCGCCTGTCTAGGACCATAAACAATAATTACATTTCTACTTGAAGAATCAAGCTCCTTTACTATATCTTCCTTAATTGTTCTTACTTTAATCATATAAATTAATCAATGTGTAGTTATATCAATTTCTATAAATTAATAGTAGTATGGTTTCATTAATTTGTCAAGGTTTGGACTTACAAAAATAACCTATAATTCTATAAATTAATTACATTCCACATTTTAAAACTTTTTGCCCTTGATTATAGAGACTCCGCTATAATCACTAAAAAGAGAAATATAATTAAAAAAAGACGGAGAAAGCTTTTGGGTCATTATCTTTTTACGAAGCTGATAAGTGTTGTACCGCTTAATAATTCCTAAATATGAATTCTCGCTGGAAAAAAATAAGTCCAAGTCTTCTTTATTAATATTATGATTATTCATTAAAAAATCATTCCAATATTTTGTTTTTTTATAAAAATTCCCCTTAGTCTGATTGCCAATATAAATACGATAGGGTTTAATAAATACTCCCAAAAATCGTACTCCCTTAGAAAAATGCTGAAGATACATCTTTTTAGGGTGAAGTTCTAAAAAAAGATTATCTTTTAGATAATTCCGCAAAAGCGGAATAATAGATTGAAGGCATTCTTTATCTTGATCAATAATTACAATATCATCTACATAGCGCCCATAATACTTACAGCCCAGTTCATATTTCACAAAATGATCAAAATCATTCAAATAAACGTTCCCAAATAATTGAGAAGTAAGATTGCCTATCGGTAATCCTTTATCTTTCCCTGCGAAAAATAAACTTTTAGTCTTGGGAAGTCCTTGCCAGTCCTCTTTCTTGCCTTTCAATAAACACCCCTTAGTTGAATCATGGAATATAACTTGATGAATAAGGCGTAGAGTCAAATCAACATCAAAATTTTCTATTTCTCGAAACTTATTTAATACTTTTTCAACTTTTTGATATAAAATAAAATGATCGATTGCCATGAAATATCCTTTAATGTCCAATTTAAGGATATAACAATCTTTTTTGTAATTATTAGAGCAGGAACGAATAAAGTGATCTATTCTTTTTATTCCGTACGATGTTCCCCTACCGATTCGGCAACTATAGTCATCATTAATAAATAATCGCTCAAAAATAGGACTGATATAGTTATAAATAAAGTGATGGACAATTCTGTCCCTAAAATTAGCAGCGAATATTTCTCTCTTCAATGGCTTGAATGAAATAAAGCAAACACTAGGACTAATAATATATCTCTTCTTAATTATTTCATCATACAATTCAAAAAGTCTTGCTTCATAGTTCCTCTCAAAGGATAAAGCGCTGAAAGAATGACCTTTATTCTGGCGTGCATCATAATAAGCACGAAACAAATCGCATACTATTTTCGTATTGTCAGTATTTTTCATATTTTAAATATGATTGTAATATAATTCTTCGGGCAATCTTTTATTGCTCGAAGAATATAAACCAGTGCTTAAGACAACGAACGGAGAAACCATACGCAGCCGAATTAGTGTTACGGTTGACTCTAGACTCTGTGTAGTTCAAGTTACGGTTCAAAGTCGACGAGCTAGACCACAAGTTCGTGTTCACAGAACGATTGTTGAATGAACCATCGGTATTGCGATAGCCAAACACGGCTCTGCTCTCCGCTAGTGCAAAAATAATCGCTTAATTCTTCTTGCCTTTCTAACAAAAAACAAGAATTATATTCCTCGCCTTAAAACGAGAGGATTATTGGACTGATAAAGGCACACTTGCCTCTGCCCGTAGCATAAGACAACTCCGGCCCATTATCATTTAGAATAATTTTGCCAAGCAACAAGCTGCTTGGATATTACTTCAACTTTTGCGTTGAGAAAAACGAATTTCCTAATATTTAATTGTTTAAAATCTTGGAGAATTCTCAAATCCAAGCGAATCATTTCTATGTCTTCCCTCGCTGCTTGTATTAATTCCTTTTTATTAGCACTGCCATTAGCACGATAAATATTTTTTATCATCTCCATTGTTTCTTTTTTTATACTTTCTCCAAGAGTATACTTGTATTCCCTATCAAAGTTCTTTGTCATAGCAACCATTTGTATCAAGAAATCGTAGCTCGCTTTATATACTGACAAAGAACTATACGTACTCATAATTTACGTTTTACTTATTAATATTGTTTAGTGTGTAATAGTCAAATAGTCGGGAAGAGAATATCAGTCCTTAAGACAACGAACGGAGAAACCATACGCAGCCGAACCAGTGTCACGGTAGACTCTAGACTCTTCGCAGTCCAAGAAACGGTTCAAAGTCGACGAGCTAGACCACAAGTACGTGACCACAGAACGATCGTAGAATGAACCATCGGTAACGCGACAGCCAGCTCCAACCGCAGAAAATCCACTCGTATTAGTTCCTGTATTCCCAGCATTCCAATGTGCAGTTCCTGCTTCTTTAAGACTTGCTCCTGCAGGAGAACAATACCAATCATATCCAGAACCATCACAACCAGCTGTACCTAAGTATTCTACTAATGTTTTGTATTCCGTATCAGTTGGAACATGCCAGCCAGAAGGACAAATACCTTTAGCATTGGTAACGGCTGACTGTTGATAAACAAAACCAAGATTATTCGCTTTGATGTTGGCTAGAGTTTCTTCGTTTTGAGTTCCATCTATTCTTTGAGGATAGGCATAGTAGCCATGATCAGATCCGTCCCAGCTTCCAGCAGTTGTTCCCCCTCTGGTAATAGCAGTTCCATCTCTGTAACGAGTAGTCATAAGATTTGAAGTCATCCAAGTCTGAGTTCCAATTGTGACTGCACCATAAGAATTACCATCAATATCAACAGCTCCATTAGCATAGCCTCCTTGATTACTGTAAGATATGTTTCCTGTTGAAAGTGCAGCAGAAACAGTAAACCTAGAGCCAGTTGCATCAGAGATATATGTATAGTAGCCAGAAACAGGATCAGTGGGGAGAGTGGGAAGCATATCAGCGAGGAAAGTAGTTAGAGTTGATGGACAATTATTGCCAATATTACAAACAGAGGTTGAGATAGGATAAATTCCTCCATTTAATGTTCCTGTATACACTAAAGCCTTTCTAATCGCATCAAGATTTGATTTCCTTCTCGCATCATTAGCAGAGTTAGTTGCTCCAGACATTGAGACAATAATTAAACCAGAGAGAATGCCAATGATAGCTATTACGACTAATAGCTCGATTAAAGTAAATCCCTTTTTATTATTATATTTCATATTTTTATATACTAAAAAAAGAAGCATTAAGCTTCCCTGTTTTCAAACCAAAAACCAATAAAGATATTATATCAGAGGAGAGAGAGAGTATGTAATTTAATGTTTTTATTCATTGATTATATTTTACTCCCTTGCATGCTTATGTCAATGCTTTTTATTTATCTTCTGTGCCTCGGGTGGGACTTGAACCCACAAGGGTGTTTACCCGCAGCATTTTAAGTGCTGTATGTTTGCCAATTTCATCACCGAGGCATGTTGTGTGAGGCGTGGGCGGGAATTGCACCCGCGTATAAGAGTTTTGCAGACTCTCGCCTTACTGCTTGGCCACCACGCCCTGCCACATAGAAACAATACCAATTTTAATCATTTTTTTCAATACTCCCCTTCTCTATCTTCAATAATAACTCTTCTATCCTTCCCGCTTCCTTTGTTTTGGTTTCTTTTAAAAACTCTATCTTGGGAACTGGCCTCATCTTTAATTTCTTATTTAACATCTGTTGTAAATCATAGATGTGCCTTTTAAGTAGAGACAAAACATTATCAAAGTTATCTTCAGGAATAACAGAAATATATACTTTGCAATGGAAAAGACTAGTCGAACACTCAACCCTAGTAATAGTTAAAAGTGTCCCTGGGAAAATATCTACTTCTTTTAAAAAGATATTTCCTAATTCCTGCTGTATTAAACTATTTACTTTTTCTATTCTAAACATATTATAATTCTTCTTGTCTATACTCTTCCTTAAACACAACTAGCTCGTCTCCTTCTTTTATCCTTTCTGCTCCTTGATAAAGGATTCCGCATTCTTTTCCTTTTTTAACCACATCAAAGTCTTTCTTGTTTGACTGTAATTCAACTATTCTTCCATGTCCAATCTTTTCTCCCTCTCTAAATATTTCTAGTGATGCTCCCTTTTGTACTTCTCCTTCTATAACATTACCTCCGACTATTTGTCTATTCTTCTCTGTTCTGAAAATAGCTAAGACTTCTATTTTGCCTAAATCAATTCTTTCTTTTTCTTTAGTTAATTTTCTTTCCATTAATTCTCTTACCTTTTGAGCTAATTCATAAATAATAGTAAAGTCATATACTTTAACTTTATTATTCTCAGCACTGATTTCCGCTACTTTATCTTTCTTAACTCTAAAAGCAATAATAATTGCTTCGCTAGTTTTAGCCATTTTAACATCCTGTTCTGTTATATCCCCTACTTCACTCCTGATTACACGGATACAAACATTATCTTGCGGTAAAACTTTTAATACTTCGACAATTCCTTCTAGTGAACCTTGAGCATCTCCTTTAATAATTAAATTCAAATATTTCTTACAAGGATCAAATTCAAAAGTATCCTTTTTTATTTCTCTTTCTTTTAAATTGGCTTTAGCTTCTTCGTATGATTTAAAAGCAAAAAACTTTTCACCAACCATAGGAACATTTTCAAACCCAATAATCACTGCTGGATCTGATGGATTAGCTTCTTTCATTTCTTTTTGCAAAAAGTCTCCTAGATTCTTAACTTTACCAACAACTGAATCGGTAGCGATAAAATCTCCTTGATGTAATGTTCCATTTTCTATTAAAACAGTAGTCGTTGGTCCCTTTTTTAGGATCAAGATAGGCCTCAATAATTGTTCCTTCAGCTAAAACTCCTATTTCTGCTTTTAAATCAGCTACTTCAGCGACCAATTGAATCATATCCAATAAGTCAGTTATACCCTGTCCAGTCTTGGCTGATATCTCAACTGATGGAACCTGTCCTCCCCATGATTCAACTAAAATATCTTCTTTAGATAATTGTTGCTTAACCATCTCTGGATTAGCTCCTGGCTTATCCATTTTATTCAAAGCAACAATAGTTGTTAATCCTGCATTCTTAATATGCGTAATTGCTTCTTTGGTTTGTTTTTTAATTCCTTCAGAAGCATCAATAACTAGAACAGCGATATCTGCTAATTTAGATCCCCTTCCCCTGATTGCTGAAAATGATTCATGTCCAGGAGTATCGATAAAGGTAATCTTTTTTTGATTATGTTCTATTTGATAAGCACCAACGTGTTGAGTGATTCCGCCTGACTCTTTTTCTAAAACGTTAAAGTCCCTGATTGCCATCAGTAATGAAGTCTTGCCGTGATCAATATGCCCCAATACAACGACTACAGGCGGTCTTGAAATCACATCAGGTTGTTTAATGTTTGCTGTCATAATTTTAGTCCTTAAAGCGGAGAGAGTGAGATTCGAACTCACGGTAGGAATTACCCTACAATGGTTTTCGAAACCATCCCCTTAAGCCGCTCAGGCATCTCTCCTAATATGTTTAGAGACTATCACTTTTCCCCCTTAAAAGCAATTGAAAAAGATGGAAAGTCATTGTCATATTTCATTTCTTTAGGTAGAAGATTGGGAAATCTTTTTCCTATTGTCTGAACTAAGTAATTTGATATCTGCCCCTTTAGTATCTTAAACTTAAAAAACCTGACAGTTTCTTTCTTGTATTTTTTAAAATCAGGGAATGTTCTAATTAAAATGTCAGCAGCATGGAGACCCCAAATTATCCCTCCCCCACTCCAAGGTTTAGTTAATCCCATTGCATCTCCACAAAGAGTAATATCTTTCTCTTTGGGGAAAATCAGTCCAGCATTAAATAATGGAAATCTAGGGCAAGGAACTGCAGCAGCTGAAAATGAATCTCTCTCTACCCCCTTTATATTTAATATCTTATCTACCTTCTTCCTAACATCAATCTGGCTGCCTAAAGCTCCATATTCAATCTTATCTCCCTTAGGAATCTTCCAGCAAAATCCATAGATGTCTCCCGAAGTAAATGTTTCAGTTGTGCTGGAATTATTTTTTATTAAAGAATATACTTGAACACCATTTTTAATCTTGGGATCAGGTAGATTCAAACTTCTTCTAATAACAGAAAAGGCGCCGTCGCATCCGATAACCCTATCAAATCCTTGTGGCACCTTTTTAATCTCTTGACCCAGAATAATTCTCGTCCCAGCTTTTTTATTTAAATCTAGTAAAGTATCTATTAATAACTCTCTATTTAAAGCTAAATGTTTAGGATTGAAATTAAGTTTGACTTTTCCTTTGGGAAAATTAATTACACAATGAGATATCTTATTTTCTATACATTCTTCAGTTATGGGAATAAACTGCTTGATTCTTTCTGAAACTAACGCTGAACAACATTTATGCCCAATGGTATCTTCTTTTTTCTTATCAAAAAGAGAAACATCATGTCCTGCTTCTGATAATTTCCAAGATATATATAGACCCATCACTCCCCCGCCAACTACAGCCACTTTTAAATTTTTGTTGTCCATTATTTTATTTGTTTGCCCTCAAGCATAATGCGCCCCTTAAAGCCTCCTCTTTCTACTAGCTTTTTTAATCTCTCTATTTCAACCTCGCCAATAGATGATCCTATATAATCTGCAATCGCATTTACAACCTCCAAAACATCAGCTAGTTCTTCAACCGAGTTGGTTTTTTCTTTAATTGCTAAAGATAATTCTTCAGCTTCCTCATGAATTTTTTCTATCAATCTTTCTCCGTATTCTTTATCATCAAGAATCCTAGTAAGAGGCTTGACACCTATCTCATGTTGTTCAATGATTTGAGGAATCTTATCTCTAACCAATTTTGGCTTCATTTCAATTGGTAAATTTGTATGAATGCGCATATTTTTTGGAGCGAGTGAAGGGAATCGAACCCTCATGTACAGCTTGGAAGGCTGTCGCTCTACCATTGAGCTACACTCGCACTAACCATTCGGGGTACTGAGATTCGAACTCAGAACAAATCCTCCCAAAGGACTCGTGATAGCCGTTTCACTATACCCCGTAGCTACCTACTTTTTATATCATCTTTCTGTTTTAGAGTCAAAATGTTTCCTTGCCTTTTATTGATATTTTTGGTATTAAATATATATCACGTCCTCGTAGCTCAATAGGACAGAGCGACGGACTTCTAATCCGTAGGTTGTGCGTTCGATTCGCACCGAGGACACAGTTTTGATTTATGGTGGCTATGGTGTAATGGTAGCACAACACCCTGTGGAGGTGTTTGTACGGGTTCAAATCCCGTTAGTCACCCATTTTTTTAATCAAAAAACCGCATTAATTATTTATACATATTATGCGGCCTAAATATAAATTGATTTAATCCTTGATAAAAGGACATACGGTACAAAATCCGTCATGGTCCATTGAAGGATCAATCATTGCTTCGCTAAATCCTTGACTGAAACGATCTACTAAATCGTTCCAAGACAATTTTCTTGCCGTAGCGCCAAGAAGATTCTTCTTGGCGATATAGCCATCAGCCAGTTGCTGATTTGAAAAAACAAACAAACTTCCTGTATTGGCATATGAAGCTTTATCTGCCTCATCCCTTATAATCCAACACGGATCGGGGTGAACACGCTTAACAGTGATTTCCCTTGCGGATAATCCACATTTTTCATCTTTTCCCATAGTGACTAGCTCCTTTTTTAATTTACGTGATACTTTTTATTTAAGTATCAAAAAAATCATACTATTGTCATATTATTATGTCAATATGTTGGATTATATAAGGATACCCTAAAAGTTAGTAAGTTTATCTAATTCCGCGCCTATCCCCTCCCAATCCATAGTTCTGAATGTGTCACGTAGCCGACCCATTGAGGGAAGATTGGCTCGCAAAAGCCAGTTTTTTTGTAAAGCAAACTAAATATTTCCCATTATATTGGTAAAATATTCTCTTTATTCTTAAATGCTATGACTTCCGAATTTCTAATAAGAATAGTTCTCGTAGTTGTATATGTCATCCCTTTATTCGGCTGCATTTCAAATCCAAAATAAAGACACTTTATTCCTCTAGTAGAAACCTCTTTAATGGCTGGCTGCAAATCAGAATCAGAGCTACCCAAAACTATCAAATCAACTTTTTTATCACAAGCTAAAACAACCATATCTACTCCGATTCTTACGTCTACACCTTTTTCTTTAAAAACCAATGCACCATCTTTATTAATATTCCCCCTGACACTGCCAGCCATTATCACATTAAAACCACAACTCTCTAGATGGGTTTTAAGTAATCTTTGCTCTTCAATTAATTGTTTAGATTTTCCTGAACTTTTAGAGTGTTTTTTAATGCGAGCAAAATAAAACCATACCTCATCAATGTCTATCCCCTCGAGAACCTTATAAAAAAGACCTTTAAAATCATACTCATGCCAGACTAAACCATTATCTCCTTCAGACTGAAAAACACTTTTTATCTTACCTTTAAAGTTTTCTCCATCTATAAGCAAAATGGTTTTCATAAATATGTTAATATATTTAATAAAAACCCCAACGGACCTTTCGGCTGGCTGGGGCGTGTATGTATTCAATATAACTCATCTAAATTTAAAGTCAATACCTTATCAATTTTTCAACACACAGTCTTGACACTAATTATATTTTGCTATATTATTTAGGCAATCTAATAATTATATAACCTAATCATATGTTGAATGAACCAGACAACTTAGTCCTTCCACTTTTTAATGTTTTTAAACTATTTAAAAGTAAAATGAAAGGATTCTCACATATAACGCTAAGTATAACAGAAGTAGGGGCCCTTCATTATATCAACAAGAAGGGAGAGGCCACAATGAAGGAATTGGCTGAATTCCTTGGGATCACTCCCCCATCAACCACTGCTGTAATTGATAAAATGATAGATTTAAATTTTCTAAAAAGAAGTTTTAATAAAGAAGATAGAAGGAATGTAATTCTTTCCTTTGCAGATAAAGGAAAAGAAATGTTTCAAAAAGCTAGAATTGAAAAAATTAAAATAGTCAAAAATATTCTTTCTTGCCTGGATGAAAAAGAAAGATTTGAACTGTGTAGAATTTTAAAGAAAATACTAAAAGAACAAATATGAACAAAAATATATTAAATAATCTTGATAAACAATACGGATTGATTATGGTCTTAACAGCTGTTCTTATTATAGCTGGAACTACGTTTGGAATGGTAATAGCTCAAAAGAGACCGACTTACGATTATTATGCCGCCCAAAAAGCTGATGTTGTTCAATCAATATCAAGTACTGGAGTAATAAAATCAGATCAAAACATCTCCCTCTCTTTCAAAAGAGGCGGAACAATAGCAAGTATAAAGGTTAGGTCTGGAGACAAAGTTAGTAAAGGTAAGATACTTGTTTCTCTTGATAACAAAGATACATTAACTGCTGTAAGCCAAGCGACAGCTGCTTTAGACGCGGCTAATGCAAATTACGAAAAACTAAAAAATGGAGCGACAGAAGACAATATCTCTGTGGCCCAAGCTGCTGTTAATACAGCTCAAGTTTCATTAGATAATATTAAATCTATTTCAGATAAAAATATTAACTCAAAATATGATTACGCTTTAAACGCTTTAGATGATACATATATTAAAATGTATAATGCCTACACAACTGTTGATACGATAAAAGAAGCTCACTTTAAAGATGCTAATGATCAAGAAAGTCTAACTGTAAGGAATAACGAAGAATATCAAATCAATAGACCAAAAAATGATGCTAAAACATCTATTGATGCAGCCAAAGCTAGTGGAAAAACAGATGACATCGATACAGCGATATCCGCAAGTATATCTTCTTTAAATAAAATACTAACGGGACTTACTGCGATTAGAAGCGTTTGCGATCAAACAACTTATCAGGGTAAGGTTACTGCCACAGAAAAAACAGCCCTTGATACTCAGAAGTCATATATTAGCACAGCTCAAACAACAATGTCTTCATTGCAAAGCGACATCTCTACATTAAAGACGCAAACAGATAATAATATTAAAACAGCTGAAGCTACCCTATCTCAAGCACAAGCTTCCTTAAAAGCACTACAATCTCCAGCTAGACCAGAAGATATTAATGTTGCTAAGGCCAATGTTGAAGCAGCTGAAGCTAATCTTCAAGCAGCTAATAATGCCTATTCCGACAGCATGATTATTGCACCGATTGATGGAATAATAACTAACGTCAGTCCTAAGATAGGAGAAGTGGTTGGAGCTGGCACGCCAGTTGCAACAATGATATCAGTAAATAAATTCCAATTAGAAACCTATCTTTCTCAAACAGAACTAGGAAAAATTAAAGTTGGCGATATTGTTAATGTTATTATTGATGCCTATGGAGAAAATAATATCTTCACTGCTTCGGTTATAAGTATTGACCCCGCTGCTACAATCAATAATGGGATATCTTCATATAAAACAATCATTCAATTCGATAATGATGACGAGAGAATAAAATCAGGACTTAGTGCTAATGCTACTATTATTGATCAAAAAAAAGAAGGAGCAATTGTTGTTCCTAATGGAGCTATCTATAAAGAAAACAATAAAAGCTACGTATTAATTGAAAAGAAGAATAAGATAGAAAAAATAGAAATTACTACGGGCATAGAAGAATCAAACGGATTAACCGAAATCATTTCTGGATTAAATGAAGGAGATAAGGTTATTTTATCGGGTAAATAATTATATACAAAAATATGGAAAATCAAACAGAAAACATAAAAAAAGCTAGCCCTTTCCAAAATAAATGGATGAAGGGCGGGTCATTATTGGTAATCCTATTAATTATAGGAATTGCTTTAATCTATTGGCAATCAACAAGCAGTACTATTAAGATTGATAAATCATCTATTAGTACTTCGATAATCGGACTATCCCCCACTAATCCTGGACCACTAGAAGAAATATATGTTAATGAGGGCGATTTAGTTAGTGCTTACACTCCAGTAGCTAGAGTTGGAGACGAACTTATTAAAACAAAAATTTCGGGAATAATTATTTCTGTGAATAAAAATGTGGGAACAATTTTTGCTGCTGGCTCTCCAGTTGTAACAATGATTAACCCTTCTCAATTGAGGGTCATTGGAACTATTGAAGAAGATAAGGGACTTGAAGATATTAAAGTCGGCCAAATGGCAACCTTCACAGTTGATGCTTTTAAATCTAAAAAATATGTAGGAATAGTTGATGAGATAAGCTCAACATCTCATGATTCAGGAGTTGTCTTTACTATTTCCGACAAAAGAGAAACGAAACTTTTTGACGTAAAGGTAAGATTTAATCCTAACAAATATCCAGAACTAAAAAATGGCATGTCAGCCAAAATTACTATATATAGATAATGGAAAAGGAAAAAGAAAAATCTAATCTTAAATGGTTAATACTGTTAACTGTTATTATTGGTACCTTTTTAGGCCGTCTTGACCAAACAATTGTCAGTCTCGCAACCAATAAAATAATTAACGATTTTAATATTACCGTTTCAACCGCCGGATGGATATCGACAGCGTATATCTTAGCTAACGCTGTTTTTGTTCCGATTTGGGGTAAATTAGGAGACACTATTGGGAGAAAGAAAGTCTATATCATGGGCTTCGCTCTTTTTATTGTTGGATCAGTTTTAGCTGGATTATCATGGAGCTTCCCTTCTCTTATCGTCTTCAGAGTAATCCAAGCTATCGCTGGATCGGCTGATTATCCCACTGCCATGGCCATTCTTACTGTTACTTTTAAAGAAGGAAAAGAAAGAAACCAGGCTTTAGGTATTTGGTCTTCAGCCTTTGCTGCCTCTTCTGTTTTCGGACCATTAATTGGAGGACCATTAATTGATAATTTCGGCTGGCGTTCAGTTTTTATGATTAATCTTCCAATTGGAATTTTAGGATTAATCATGGCTTTAATCTTTATCAAAGAATCTGTTTCAGGAGAAAAAGATGTTAAATTTGATTGGTGGGGTGCAGCCACTCTGGGAATATCACTTACTTCCCTAGTTTTGGTTTTAGATAAAGGATTCGATTGGGGCTGGCTATCTCTAAATGCCATCATTTGTTATTTACTAGCTATAATCTTTATTTGGATTTTCGTTAAGATAGAAAAAAAATCACCTGACCCAATCATTGACCTTAATTTCTTTAAAAACAAAACATTCAATAGTGCTCTACTTAATAACTTCATAATCTTCTTGGCTTTAATTGGTTGCATGTTCCTTGTTCCTGTCTTTGCTCAAATGTTCCTTGGCTATGATGCCACCCAAACTGGGCTTCTCTTTATGCCCATGGCCTTTGCTATGCTTATCGCTGCTCCCATTGGAGCCACAGTTTTAAGTTCACCGAAGATAAAAACTGGCTACGTGATTGCTGCTAGTACTCTTATGGCTGGATTCGGCTTATACTTATTGACCTTTATAGATGCTAAGTCAACTGCATTAGATATTATAATCCCGCTACTAGTAATGGCTTTCGGAATGGGCTTTGGCATGGCTCAAAGAACTACTGTCGTCTCGTCCTCGGTTCCTGAAAAAGAAATTGGAGCTGCATCCTCTATTTTAGCTTTAGTTAGAAATATTTCTGGAGCTTTTGGTATTGCTATCTTTAATACAATACTAAGTAATACCATTAAAAGTAATGTCTTAAGCTTCAGCCAATTGAGCGTATTTAATGGAAAAACAATCCTTGATTATCAAAGATTCATAGGGCTGATAGAATTAAAAGCTCAAATTGATGCTTATTCTTATGTTTTCCTAATTGGAGCTTTAATATTAGTCTTCGGAGCAATCCTTGCTTTATTTATTAAAAATCCAAAAAGAAGACAAGCCGAACAACCAATGTTTGTAGAATAATTAATTTCCTCCAACAATTATCGTTTGTATATTTATCATCTTGCGATAAATCTCGTTATCTCTTAAAAGATCTTCGTGCTTTCCTTCTCCAACTATCCTTCCTTTCTCCATAACAATAATCTTGTCGGCATCTTTAATGGTTGAAAGGCGGTGAGCAATAATAATCGTTGTTCTTCCTTTGGAAGCTTTTTCTATTGATTCACGAATAATAGCTTCATTTTCAACATCTAAACTAGAAGTAGCTTCATCAAAAATTAAGATAGAAGGATTTTTAACCAAAGCTCGAGCAATACCTACTCTCTGACGCTCGCCTCCTGAAAGTTTAACTCCGCGCTCCCCTATCACTGTATCTAAGCCATTCTCCATGCCCTTCAAGAACTCATCAACTCGAGCCATTTTAATGGCTTCTTTTAATTCTTTATCATTCACAATTCTATTTGCTCCAAAAAGAATATTATATCTTAATGTATCGTCAAACAAAGCAACATCTTGTGGAACTATTCCTAATAGTTGCCTGTATTCTTTAAGCGATAGATCCTTCAAATCATAATCATCTATCATGATTTTACCTTTCTCTGGATCATACGCTCTAATTAATAGCTGAACCATGGTAGATTTACCTGCCCCTGAATGGCCAACAATAGCTATCCTCTGTCCAGCCTCAATTTTAATATTTATATTTTTAAGGCCTCCAGATTCTTTTTCTCCCTTTACAACCTTAATCTTTCTCCCTTCTTCAATTATTTCTTCTCTAGCTGGATAAACAAAAGAAACTTTCTTGTATTCTATTTTTCCCCTTCCCTCTTTGATTACTATTGGATTATCTATCTCTTTAATTTCTGGCTCAATATTCATTAAGGTGAAATAATTCTTGATTTGAGAATAAAGTTCAATTAGCCTTCTATGCATATATGATAGAATTGATATCCTGTCAAAAGCGCTAGCTGACCAAGAAAGGAATATCACTAAGAATCCAGGAGTGTAAACTCCTTTAAAAACTAACTCTATTCCAACGATAAGAACAGTGATTCTGGTTATACTAGGAATCAAGCTTCTTCCTTGTAAAAATAGATTAAACCTTAACCAAACTTTTTTAGCAAAGGTATTAATTTTCAAAAGATTAGCATTATACTCTTTTGAAATCTGCCCTTCTTTAGAATTAGCCTTAACTAAAGAAATGTTTCTCAAATATTCAGATTGTCTTTTATCTGAATCAACATACATTTCTTGAATTTTCCTAATATCTTCTCCGACAACCTTATTCGTATACATAACAACAAGAATAAAGAGGAAAACACCAGATAAAATTATTAATCCTAAAATAGGAGCGATAATAGATAAAGCGATTATTGTTACTAGTATCTGCAAAACTGCTGGAAATATCTGATAAATCAAATCAAAAGCCAGCTCGGTTAGCGCTGTTTGTCCCTTATCAATAATACTTTTCTTTAACCCAGAATTTTGATTTTCATGCTGCCCGATAGAAAAACCCATTAGCTTATCTAATGTTTTAACAGCAACTGTTTGACGAACATCAAAATCAAACTTCTTGATTTCTATTCTATCGGCCCAATTACGCAATATTGTATCGTTCAATAATAAGATAGCTAAAGAAACTAAAGATAGTTTTATAAGATAAACAATCTCTTTGCCTTGAACGATTCCATCAATTATCTTTCCATAAATAAACGGCCCAACCAAAGAAAGCGCTTCTTGCATGAAGATTATAAAAACAATCAAAGCAATAACCTTTAGATGTGGACGGTATATCCCCTTTAATTCGGATAAGAATTGACCAAAAGTATTTTTCTTTTCAATTATTTTTTTTGAAACCTTGTTCATATGTTTGGATTATAGCAAATTTATCAAAATAAAAAAGGCTCCACTATCTCCTATTTACCAATAGAAGAATATGTCGCCAATACTTTTTCCCAGCCCTGGATAATTATATCCAGTTCTGCTTCCCTCTTCTCGTTGACATCATGCATGATATCAAAAGCGTCCTTGATGATTTCTAACTTTAGCAACAAGCTCTTCCATAAGTTAACCTCCGGCACTGCAACATAACAGCCCGCCTTAATTATTAAACTAAGGTGGACTGTTATTTATTGTAAAAGACCATATCTGGTTACAAAAAAGAAAAATATTGAAAGAATGACTAATGGCAACCAAGCCCAAACAATTTTCTGATAACGGAATAATGACTTCCCTCTTTTGGCTCTCATTGCCCTATACCATTTTTCGAATCCAAAAAAAGCAATGCTACCGATAAAAATAGTTAAAATTAATTTATCCATTCCCCAGAGTGTATGATATTGATTTCCAATGACTTCAATTGAATGAAGTGGCCAGATAACCATAGCGTAATACGCAACAATAGTTAGAATATTTCTGCCCTTGAATTTAATATTCTTCTTGTTAAACCACTCAATCGTCCATATAATTAAACCAACTGTTAATCCTCCAATCCATAAACCAGTGATAGTATCATCTATTTTAAGCCATCTAGCTAAACCAACTCCAGCTGAAACTCCAATAACACAAACGGGACAAACAGCTAAAGCTGCTTGAGCAAAAAACAAACCAATAAAAGACATTAAAGATACAATAGTAATTTTGTTTTTATTCATTATTTTCTTTCTTTAAGTATTGTTTCTAATTTAATCTCTTCCCTATCTCTTAAAACTAGCAAATGTATTTTTTCTCCGACTGCACATTCTCCCAAAACATCATTAACTGAGTTGTCTTGAGTTATTTTCTTTCCATTGATTTCTAAAATAATATCGTATTCTTTTAATCCTGCTTGTTCAGCACTAGAATTTTTAGCTACAGCTGGCTCGCCAAACATTTCTCTCACTACTAATGCTCCATAACAACATTCTATTTTGTTTGATTTTGCTATTTGTTCATTTAAGATAACATACTTCACTCCTAAGTACGGTCTTCTAATTCTTCCATCTTTCTTAACTTCCTTTAAATCTTCTTTAATGTAATTAATAGGCAAAGCGAATCCAATATTTTCTGCTCCCATTATCATAGCTGTATTTATCGCTATCGCCTCCCCTTGCATATTTACTAAAGGCCCGCCGGAATTGCCAGGATTAATGGCTGCATCAGTCTGAATCAGCCCTCTTAAGCTTGTTGCTTTAGAAGTTGTGCTTGCTCCATTGTATGCAGTAATCTTTCTACTTAATCCAGAAACAATTCCTGCTGATAGTGTATCTTCAAATTCTCCTAAAGGATTACCAACGGCAATAACTGTTTCTCCTAGTTCAACTTTATCAGAATCACCCATCTTTAAAAAAGGAAAATCGACTCCATCGTCTATTTTAAGAATGGCTGTATCAGTTAAAGCGTCTCTTGAAAGAACCTTAGCTTTGTATCTTCTGTCAGGATCAAGGATAACAGTGTAGTCGGCATCCAATTCTTCAACTACGTGATTACAGGTTAGAACATATCCATCTTTAGAAATGATAAAGCCACTCCCTCCCCCGATTTTAGTCATCTGCTTTTCACTATTTACATTTTTAGGAAAAGCAACCTTCTCTCCTTTGTAAGGAAGGAAATAGAAATCTTCTATTTGCGGCAAGTCACGAGAAGCAATAATTGTTATTACTGCTGGACAAACCTTCTTCGCTATTTCTACGATGGGAGATTTTTTCATATATTTATTATATAACAAAATAAAATAAAACGCCACTAAGTTAGTGACGAATATTGTGGACCCAGCGGGACTTGAACCCACGACCTTCTCGATGCCATCGAGACGCGCTACCAACTGCGCTATGGGCCCCAAACATCTGTGTCCCCGAGAGGAGTCGAACCTCTATTTTAAGCTTAGGAGTCTTAGGCTCTATCCGTTGAGCTACAGGGACTTATTTTATCTTTTATTAATCTTATACAATTACTTATTTTTCTCCTCACGGTAACATCATAAATAGAAACCCTACATATTCCATTAGGATATTTTTCAAGACTTTTACTGTTTTCTTTTAACTTCAAAATTTCTGGTTTTTGGAATCTATTAATTGGCAAATTTGTTACTTTCGCCCAATACTTTTCTGCTTTTTTAATATTCCCTTTCTCTCCTATTCTTACCATTATTTTCATTCTTTTTTCATTAACTAAGAGAATGTCTCTAAAGAATCTCATTGCTATTTTCACCATTGCTGAATCAGTATTTGTAAAAACTGCGTTCTGACTCTTATTGCTATTATATCCTTCTGCCCAATAAAGCATAACTCCTGATAATAATAAATCATTATTGTCCATTTTTATCCTACTTAATGCTTTTTTAGCCCAAGCTTTATCTCTTTCTTTATTTTTAAGCGAAGACTTTATTGATTTTCTAATAAGAGGGGTATTTCTTTTTTTATCCTTTATCCTATTTTTTTGTTTTTCTGTCAATTCTATACTGCAACACCATCTTGATATTGTTCCATGTCCAACTGGCACAACACTTAAAATCTCGTTATAAGAATAACCTTTCTTTCTTAAGGATATTGCCTTAATATATGATTTTTCTTTTCTATGCATTAGTTTAATAATATCAATTTATCCATATAATATCAATAGAATTATAACTTAAATTAGTCTAACTATTAGTACAACAATTGGTACAATATATTAGTCTCAATCATTAGTCAAACACAAAACCGCTCTTACGAGCGGCCTTTGTTTGTAAATTTATCTAACAGCGTCTTTCAATCCTTTTCCAGCTTTGAATTTAGGAGTATTCATTGCAGGGATCTTAATCTTTTCTCCTGTTTTAGGATTTCTTCCTTCTCTAGCTTTTCTAGCTCCTACTTTAAATGTTCCAAATCCTGTTAAAGTTACATCTCCACCTTTTGATAGAGTTTTTGTTATTTCTTCAATGATTGTGTTTAAAGCCTCAGCAGCATCTTTCTTTGCCATGGCTGTCTTCTTAACGATTGCTTCTACGATGTCGTCTTTTGTCATAGTATGTATATTTAATTCTTATATATGATAATTATCGACCTTTTATTATTTCGCATATTCAGTTACTCTCGACTCTCTTATCACCATAACCTTGATCTCTCCTGGATATTTTAATTCTTGTTGTATCTTTGAAGCTATTTCTCTAGCTAGCTTGTGGGATGTTAAATCATCAATTTCTTTTGGCTTAACAAATACTCTCAATTCTCTACCACCTTGGATAGCAAATGATTTTTCAACACCAGCAAATGAATTAGCAATATCTTCCAAATCTTCTAATCTCTTCAAGTAATTCTCCAAAGTATCCTTTCTCGCTCCTGGTCTGGCTCCTGATATTTGATCAGCAGTCTGAACAATTACCGCCTCTGGACTTTCGTAGGGATACTCCTCATGATGCGACCTCATGGCAGAAATGATTGCTGGGTCTATATTAAACTTCTCTAAAATCTTTGCTCCAATATCAGTATGAGACCCTTCTATCTTATAGTCAAGAGCCTTTCCTATATCATGCAATAAACCAGCTTTTTTGGAAAGTGCAACGTTTAACCCTATTTCTGAAGCTAAAGATGCAGCTAAATGTGCTACTTCGATTGAATGATTTAATACGTTTTGGCCA
Organism: uncultured bacterium; assembly: GCA_963802195.1. GTDB lineage: Bacteria > Patescibacteriota > Minisyncoccia > Minisyncoccales > Minisyncoccaceae > UBA2211. The sequence continues at coordinate 102,564 of CAWDHP010000002.1, forward strand.
TAACTAGTTCTATATTGTAGTCTTCCTAATACTTGAACTAATTTTTCAGGAAGGTCCAATACTCCAGTTTCGTAGACTGCTGCCTCCCCTGCCTCTCTTATCTTCTTGTTTACTTCTTCAGTTGCTTTTTCAATCTCAGTTTCAACTCTGGCTGGCTGTATTCTGCCGTCTCTTAATAGTTTTTCTAAAGCAATCTTAGCTATTTCCCTTCTTACTGGATTAAAGCTAGAAATGATTACCAAGCCAGGAGTTTCATCAACAATTAATTCAACTCCAGCTGCTTTTTCAAAAGCTCTAATATTCCTTCCTTCTTTTCCAATAATCCTTCCCTTAATTTCTTCAGAAGGAAGAACCACAGAAGAAGTAGTGATTTCTTGAGTTTGAGGAAGAGCATATGATTGAACTGCGGTGGCAATAATCTCCTTAGCTTTCTTTTCATATTGCTCAGTTCCTCTTAATTCCAACTTCCTTATCCTCTCTAATACATCAACTTGATATTCTTTTTCTGTTTTTTCTAATAGCTCAACTTTGGCCTGCTCTTTATTCAGTCCTGCTATTTTTTCTAGTTTCTCTATAGATTCAGCTCTTAACTGATCTAATTGTTCTCTAATTTGTTTTATCTTCTCAAGCTTTTCAACAACTTCTTTTTCTTTTTCAGTTGTTTGCTTGTCTTTTAGCTCTATTTCCTCTTCTTTCTTGAATAGCCTGCTTTCTGCTTTAATAACTACCTGATGTCTTTCTTCTAAATCAACTGATGTCTTTTTTTCTATCTCCTCTACTTTCTCCTTAGCCTTGCTCATTATCTCTTCAGCTGTCTGTCTAGTTTGAGCAATCTTCTTTTGCAATTCTGATTCAATAGTTCCTGCCCTCTTTCTTGCAATTGACTGACGAATGTAATAACCGATTACGCCACCAACTAACAGTGCGATAATTGTCGCAACAATCCATAATGTTTCCATATTTTCCATATGAAAATTTGGCACACAAAATAATCAATTTTCAGTTTTAAAGTTTTTCCCTAAAATTCATCCTTGAGATTATTAAATAATTACCAAAAATCCAAAATTAACGTTTAATATACTTACATTGTTAGTATATCAAAAAACCCTTGCCGGAGCAAGAGTTGATTGAATTATATACTATTTACAAGTACTAGCTAATGGATGGTCTGAGCAAACAAGGCTTTTTAAATCATTAACCTGTAGTTTTAGCTCTTTATTTTCAGAAGTAAGGCTTTCTATCTGTGTTTGTTGTTCTTTTGTAGATTCAATTAATAAAGCAGATAACCTACCATAATCAATTGATAATACATCATTCATTCCAGTTATACCTATTTTATTATGCAAAACGACCTCAGGGACCACCTTCTCTACGTCTTGAGCAATTAAACCCATTTGCAAGCTATTATCTTCTTTGCCAAAATAATTAAGATATGCATCATTCCAGTTAAAATTAACACCGGTAAGTTTTAATGTCTTATCTAAAGCATCAGTAATCGGAGTAATTTCTTTTTTTAATCTTATGTCCGATCCAGGAGTCAAGTTACGTCGCTATAACTACTATATGCTGTAGAGCTTCCAGATGATTGCTGCCATAATCTCATTGCGATACTACTTTTTGATATCATGAGAAGATTATCATTTCCACCAGAAGAATCAGAATAACTTCTAAAATGGAGATAATCTGCATAGGGATAACTACTATTATTAGCCCAAGAAGTAAAACCAAAACGCATTGTATTGGGTAATTCGCTGCTAGGAGCTATCGTTCTAACATCTCTTTCATAAAGAGGACCATTAAAATATGTTCCGCTAACTGTACCAGCAATACCAACATTACCAGAATTACTTATAGTCATTAAGCTACTCAATGATAAGGTACGGCCGGCTGCACCAGTTGGAGCTCCTAAGAATTCGAATCCGCCCACAGTGAAACGAATATAAGAAACAGTGTCAGCGAATGGTGCAATATATGATGCTGATGTAGTAGTATGACGAATATTATAACCAATACCACCGTAAGAACCACCAGAATAACCAGCGGCTAAACCACGATCCAGTGTCTCCCCCAAATTAACATTGTACACTCCATTAGAATCATGAAAGTTTGAAGAAGAAGTATCGCCATTAACATCTAATTTATATGCTGGCGTTGTTGTTCCAATACCGACTTTACCACCATTTCCTTGAATAAAAGTTTTAAGTATTGTATTAGCATCTCCAATACTTACCAACTCCAGGAAGTTAGTTAGGAACCATCATTGCCCCTGTAATACTAGCTACCAGTTGATGTTGTCCAACTCCAGCAGTTCTAAAATATTCTGACTAATAACTATTGCCATGTAACTTGTCAATTTTTCCAGTTGGAGTCGCTGTCCCTATTCCCAACTCTGTTATTCGTAGTATCAACACAAAGACTATCAGAATTGCATTCCATAGAAGCCCAAGTGTGTCCTGGATTAGGAACAGTTGAGGTAGCAGAAACAATCTCTGTTTTGAATGTTTCTGAATATTGATAAATAGACAACCCAAAACCTAGAAGCAAGACTATTAAGATGATAAAAGAATTTCGTCTATTCATATTATTTAGTCTTATTCTCTTCTACCTTTGTTTGATCTTGAGTATTTGTTGTCGAAGTAGGAACGCCTTGCTTAATCGCCTTAATGACCTGGGAATCATCTTTTAGTTTAGTTGTCCAAACAATATTATCTCTACTTATATTAATCTTGTTTTCAGGACTAAAAACAGAATCAGTGAATCTCTGTAGTCCTAAAGTCTTGTCAGTTTGATTTTGTTGAATGTAGTAAACATCAGTTAAGGTTAGCATGGGGAAAGTTGAAAGATGGCCGAAATACAAATCACCTGTTTTTAGATAGACCGCATAATATGAATCAACGGTCCTACTGAGATAAAAGAAATAAGCTGAAGTTAAAAGAATGATCAAGCAAAGTGATAGAATAATGATATTGTTTTTTGACATATGTTTATTATTTATTATTTTAATCTTAATATATTATTTTAACTTAAGTTTGTATTCTCATATCTTTTTATTATTTAAAAGGTGATATTTCTTTCCAAGTTGGATTAGCTTGTTTTCCACTCTGAGAAGAACAACTGACTCCGTATGTATTAATACCTAAAGTGAGCTGTCTATTACTATCCTGGGTAACGAATTTAATAATTGGATTAGCACTAGTTAAAGTTCCTGAAGTCAAAGTATAGTTAGTTGGTGAGACATATCCAGTCGGCATAGTCCAAGTAAAAGTAGTACTGCCTAAAGTAGAGCAAGAAACTGGATTATTGCTTGCATCATGACAAATACCACACTTCCAACTAGAACTAGTCACAACTGGCGTTCCTGTTCCCTTCCAGCAGACATTATAACAAGGATCAGAAGTATTAGTGATATCAGCTCCCGAACAAAGTTGAATATCAGTAGCTTTGGAAGAAATGAACTTATTTGAAGCAACTCTGGACGTACAAGCATCTACTGGTACACCAACTCGACAACAAACTTTAGTTGCATAAGCACTACATTGTCCAATATGAGCATCGGTATCGCCAGAAATAGAAGCTAGACAAGTAAAATCAGAAGAACAAGAAGTGCCATATGTACAAGAGACAGCCAAAGTAGATGAAGACAAACAAACATTATTAGTATAGTTAGACAAGGTGTTCTTTTCCGCATGAGCATTGGTAGTTCCTGATAGTTTTAAAACTATACTGTAATTTCCCGAACAAGAATTAGAGATATTGGTTCCAGTACAACAAACTTTGTAGGCGTAGTTAGTCTGGGCTGGCAATTCAGCATGATTGCCTAAATAATCATACAAATTAAAAATAGTTGTGCCACTACAAGCCCCGTTAGTTACGAAACAAGAAAGATTAGTACTAGAGGAAACAGCAGAGACATAGGCAGAGTTGTTGGCTGAACAAGAAGCTGGACTTCCTACAGTCCCAGTACAAGTCCAAGTCCAAGGACCAGTTCCAGATACAGCAGAAGCAGTTCCTGAAGCACAAAGATTAGTAGTCGGAGCAAGAACAAAACTCTGACCGTTTGATGAACCACAAGCAGCACCGCTTTCTTCAGTTCCGAAAGAAGAGGTGGGGTCAGTGGATGCATACTTACGAACTAATAACCCAATCCCAATATGCACTATATGCTTGAATTTAAATATGATGCACTGAATATGCTGAACCAGGACGTGGGCCCAATGAAATTGGCTCCGCGGATACTACATTAGAAAGAATCCCTGGGCTCCAAATTGTCGCGCCTGTGCTCCAATTAACCGAATTCAAAATTACTTGTGTAGAATTAGGAACAGCTATAGATGATTTTCTCCAAACATCTGCTGGCGCCTGAACCCCTTGTGCTGCCCACGTTGAATCATTGCGATAATAAAAATTTCCTGGATGATCAAGCCATCCAATACCATATAGAATCGCTTAACCAGAAATCCTGCCTATTTCCATGACCATTTGCAGCTATAAGATGTGCCTGTCACTATATTGCCTTAATTTCTAACAAATCACATCCGAGGATTAAAAGTAGCAATTGACGTACATTCTTCCTGTGCCAGTGTTTGTTCCATCATAATTGGCAACCCCAGTATACACTAAATCCAGTACTATTTACTATGTTCCATTTACTAGTATTAATGGTCGTTCCTGTAAAATCATCGAAAAAATCAAAAGTATTATCTGCACTTGATGTAGCTGCTGCTGAAGAATTTCCATAATACATAAATATCTGAGAGCCACTAGTAGGAATACTATCAACTTTAACCCAAACAACTGCTGAAGTAGAAGCAGTATATGATTCAATATAATAAGGAAGAAGAGTAACACCATCCAATCTTGTAAATCTCAAATCACTGAAATCAGATTTCATTTTAGAAGCAACATAATTAACTGTTAGCTTGACTTGATAGTTAGTTAAAACTGCTCCGCTAGAATTACTTACAGTTATTGGCTGACGATAGCTCCAACCAGTAAGGTACTTTGTCAGATATTTAATGATAACGATTCCAGAACCACCATTGCCTCCTTTGTTATTAGAATTGTAATGAGATCCTCCTCCACCTCCACCGCCAGTATATGCTCCACCATCACCTCCAGGCATATTGGTCTGAGAGTTGATTGATCCGCCAGCCACCACCAGCACCACTATTTAGTCCACTTCCTCCTGTCGTAGTACAAACTGCTCCACCACCTCCGCCACCATTACCTCCGTTTCCACCACAAACTGAATATCCTGCTCCGCCACCACCTCCACCAAAATAATAGGCAGTTCCTAAAATAGAACAAGAATAACCAATACCTCCATTAGCTTGAGCTGTTGAATCTGCGCCTGCTCCTCCGGCACCTCCACCACCACCAGAATAGTAAGCCGCAGTAGAATTTCCACCTCGATATCCTTGACCAGACGTTCCCGTACCACCAGAAAAAGTTCCGGCATTATCATTGTATCCACTTGCACCTCCGCCTGATCCTCCATTTCCACCAGCAATACCAGGAGTATATGCTCGATATGAACTTCCACCAAATCCTCCACCAACAGCAGTTAATGATCCAAAAACAGAATTGCCACCATTAGTAGCTGAAATAGCATATTGATGAGCAGTTGGCTGTCCATTAGTTCCAGCTGCTGGTGCTCCAATTCCACCTGCACCAACAGTAACTGTAGTTGATGCTCCAGGAGTAACAGCATAAGATGCATTATAAATAACACCGCCTCCACCACCACCTCCTCCCATATCCATACCACCTCCACCACCACCAGCAACGTTCAAAACTTCTACTTGCGTTACTCCAGTTGGTACAGTCCAAGTAGTTGAACCGACTCCAATATATTTTTCAATTGTATACAAACCACTCCTACTTGAAGCAACTCCAAGAGAAATGTTTGCTCGACAATAATAAGTTTGTCCACCATTAGCTCCCGCACAATTCCAAGTCCAAGGTCCAGTCCCAGATACAGTAGAAGCCGTACCAGAATTGCAAAGATTACCTGTTGGGATAGAACTTAGATTGGCACCATTAGATGAGCCACAAGATCCATTAGTAGTAAGATTAGCAGAACAAGAGGCAGTAGTTCCGGTACCAGCTCCAGTACAAGTCCAATTCCATGGTCCTGATCCAGTCACACTCGTTGCTGTTCCAGCAGAACAAAGATTAGTAGACGGAGCAGAAGTAAAATTACCACCATTTGAGGAACCGCAAGTTCCATTAATCATTAAATAAGCCCAACAAGTGGCAGTTGACCCAGCCCCACTTCCAGTCACAAGTCCACCCCCAAGGATTAATGCCAGAACCATCTCCATCAACAGCAGAAGCTGTTCCGATAGAACAAAGATTAGTTGACGGAGCTGAAGCAAAATTACCACCATTTGAGGAACCGCAAGTACCATTAACAGTAAGATATTTTATAACCACAACGCCGGATCCGCCAGCCCCAGTAACCATATCTCCACTGCAGCCACCACCCCACCATCCTAGTCCAGCAGTACGTTCCCTGGAGTACCAGCTACGACCACCATTGCCTCCACCGCCATTGCCAGGTCCACTAGTTGATACCTACTAGCAATCCCAGCACCGCCACCACCGCCAGCATAATATTGTGACTGTTCCAGTAATCGAGAAGGATAATCCAATACCACCATTGCCTCCGCCATAAGGATCGCCACCGCAGCAGATCCCGCACCACCACCGCCTCCACCGCCACAACCGGTCAGGGAATTTTGCAACACCGACCATTACCACCGTTTCCTACCAGCATATCCTTGACCAGAAGTGACCGACTTCCACGCAGAGTCCCCCAGTTGAAGCCGATCCACCCGCACCGCCACCAGACTCCTCCCGATAATCCTTCGCTGTTACATAACCGACACCACCACCGCCGCCACCAATAGCGGTAATAGATCCGAAAAAAGAATTTCCACCACTACTTACCTGTAGCGGTTTCGATGTCCAGCACCCCCCCGCACCAACTGTAACGGATATGGAACTCCTGAACTCATAGATAGAGTCCCGTTACAAATCCACCTGCACCGCCACCACCACACAGCCTCACCTCCAGCCTCCTCCACCGCCCGCAACTACAAGATATTCAACTGATATTACCCCAGCAGGAACTATCCATGTGGTTGAACCAGAAGTACCACTATATGTATATTTATTTATTGTATAAGCACCACTAGTAGTTTGAGTACAAGTTAATCCACCGCCAGAAACACAATCTGCAGCAGCATAAACATTTATTGCTTTTGTATGATAATTATAAAAACAAAAACCACCAATAATCAAAAATAAAATAATTGAAAATAGTGTTATAAATTTTCTATTTTTAAATTTCTGAGACATGAGGTGTTTAAAATAATTTTATACTTTCATTATCTCAATTTTATATACCAGTGTCAAGAAAATATTATAAAAAAGAAAGGCATTTCTGCCTTTCCATTTTTAATTCTTTTTAGGAACGATTACATGGTCAACTACTCCATACTTCTTTGCTTCTTCGGCTGAGAGATAAAAATCTCTGTCAGTATCTTGAGCAATCTTGGCTAAAGACTGCCCTGTATGCTTAGCTAATATCTTATTCATCTGATCCTTTATCCTTATAATCTGCTTAGCTGTAATTTCTATTTCTGAAGCCTGTCCTTTAGCGCCGCCCATTACTTGATGAAGAAGAATTTCTGAGTTAGGCAAAGCATACCTCTTCCCTTTTGTTCCGGCAGCTAAGATTAATGCCCCCATAGAAGCAGACATTCCGATTGAAACAGTCGAAACATCTGGCTTTATATACTGCATTGTATCGTAAATTGCCAAGCCAGCTGTAACTGAACCTCCAGGGCTATTAATATATAGCTTAATTTCTTTTTCTGAATCTTTTGATGCCAAATGCAACAATTGAGCTACTATAGTATTAGCCATGTGATCATCAATTACTCCGGATAGGAAAACAATCCTTTCTTTTAAAAGCTTGGAATAGATATCGTAAGCTCTCTCCCCTGCTTGTGTTTTTTCTATAACTGTTGGGATTAACATATTTTTTAACAGTCAAATAATTTAAATATTTTTTCTCTTTTTAATTCGTCTTCAATGTACATTTTAGCTTGCTCCATATCCATATTCTTTCTGGCTGCTTCTTTGTCTGGGTATTGACTAAGTAGCTCTTCTATTTTCTGACTTATCTCCTCTTCTCCTGCTTCTATTTTCTCATCTTTCGTTATTTGATGCAAGACTAGGAATCCTCTTACTCTTTCTCCGGCTATTTTTTCGAATTCTTTTTTAATCTCTTCTTCAGTCTTTTTTATCTGCTTCAAATATTCTTCAAAGCTAATTTGCAACTCAGAGTTAACTCTTGATTTTATATTATCCACCATGAATCCGACTTCCCTTTCAATTAAAACTTGAGGGGCTTCAAATTTAGTTTTCTCTAAAATCTTCTTAACTACCTCTTCCCTTCTTTGTTGTTTTTGAGCAATTTCTTTTTCTTCAGTTATTCCCTTTTTAATATCCTCTTTTAAAGAATTAACGTCAGTAAATTTGCCTAAAGTTTTAACCCATTCATCATTGATTTCTGGCAACTCCATCGTATTAACAGAATCAACATTAACGCATATTTCTATTTTCTCTTTTTTGTCTTGAGGATTTTCAGTTTCAAAATGTTTGTGCTCTCCTTCTTTCATTCCTAATAAAGCATCTTCTAGGCCCTTAACATAATGACCTTTTCCAATAACAATTCTGTCTTTTTTCTCTGGATCATTTTCGATACTTGGGCAAGAAAAAGTAAACTCAACAAAATCACCAGTCTCAACTGCACTATCTTTCTTATTTATCTTAGCTCTAGATTGTCTTAGCCAATTAAGAGTATCTTCAATTTCTTTTTCTTCAATTTTTATCTCCTCTTTTTTAATTTTAATACTCTTTAAATCAGGCAATTTTATCTCCGGCAGTATCTCAAATTCAGCATTAAAAACAAATGGATTACCTCTGGCGATTTTAACAATTTCTACCTTTGGTTGAGAAATTGCTTCCACCTTTGACTCCTTAACTAATTTAATCCAATTATCTCTGACAGCTGCTTCTGCGGCTTCAGAAAGAACTCCTTCCTGACTTAATCTTTCTTCAACCATTTTTTCAGGAACTTTTCCCTTGCGGAATCCAGGCAATTCAACGCCTTTTGATATCTCTGATAAAGCAGCTGTATAGTAGTTTTCAAACTCTTCAGGAGTCACTTCTACTTCTGCCTTTCTCTTTGTTTCTGATATTTCTTTAATTTCGTATTTCATCTTTTTAAAAATTTATTCAGCTGCTGATTCTTCTTCATTATCAACGTCTAATTCTTCGTCATCGTCTTTCTTTTCATTCATTTGGTCTTCGCTTTTAACATCGATTTTCCAACCAGTTAATTTAGCGGCCAATCTAACATTTTGTCCATCTTTTCCGATGGCTAAAGATAGCTGATCCTTAGGAACAACGACAATAGCGATATTCTTAGCTTCAGCAATCACGTTAATAATCTTCGCTGGAGATAAAGCATTGGCAATGAACTTAGTCGGCTCAGCATCATATTCAATAATATCAATCTTTTCTCCGCCTAATTCAGACATAACAGCTGCTACTCTTACTCCTCTTTGTCCAACCATAGCTCCAATTGGATCAACTCCTTCAGCAGTAGATAATACTGCAATCTTGGTTCTTGAGCCAGGCTCTCTAGCAATTGCTTTAATCTCAATTTGACCGCCTGATATTTCTGGAACTTCCAATTCAAATAGCTTAGAAATTAATTTAGGATAACTTCTAGATAATAGAATAATTGGTCCTTTAGGAGTAGTATCGACACGTAAAACATAAAGTTTTAACCTCTGTCCTTCCTTGTAGAATTCACCTCTAATCTGCTCTTCTTTAGGCAAAACTCCTAGTGATTTACCAATATCAAAGTAGATATTGATTCCTTCAATTCTTTGAACAATTCCAGAGACAATCTCCCCTTCTTTTGATTTGTATTCAGCCAAAACAACTTCTTTTTCTGCCTCTCTTATTTTCTGTAAAACAACTTGCTTAGCAGTTTGAGCGGCAATTCTTCCAAAGTCTTCTCTAGCTTCTAAAGGAATAATCAATTCTTCTCCTGGTTTTAATTTAGAATCTATATCCTTAGCTTCTTCTATTAATATATGCTTTTCGGCATTATATCTTACTCTTCTCTCTGATGTCTCTCCTTCTTTTTCTACCTCTTCAGTGTTTAATTCAGCTTCAGTTGGTCGGTAGCTATCTTTTACTTTTATTGATATTTCTTCTTCTACTTCAACTGGTTCTTCCCCTTCTACTTCAACTTTTTCAGGGATATATACCATAGTGTCATCAACAACAGTTCTTACTCTCCAAAAATCAATCTTTCCTCCTTTAGAGTTAATCTTGGCTTTAATGACTTGGCCTTTTTTGCCATATTCTTTTTTGTAAGCTGAAGCTAAAGCATGTTCAACTGTTTCTAAAACTCTTTCTTGTGACAAGCCCTTCTCATCTGCAATCTGGGATATGGCTGATAAAAATGATTGGAAATCCATATTCTTTTTTATTTATTATATTATTCTTAATTTTTATTAAAAAGGTCGGAACAGTCCGACCAATCAAAAAACTACCTTTTCTTATTTATATTCTAGCAAAAGAAATAGAGTTGTCAAGTTTAATAAATTGAGATATTATATACTCATGAAAAAGGATTTAAGTATAATTCCTGAAGAAGTTTTCTTTTGCCTTGATAGCCTGCACAAGCAAGGCTTTGAGGCATATATTGTCGGCGGTTGTACTAGGGATTTTTTAAGAGACAAATCCCCTGCTGACTGGGATCTAACAACTAATGCTAAGCCTGAAGAAATTCAAAAGGTTTTTAATGATTTAAAAATCAAAACTTTCTATGAAAATGACTTTGGCACAGTTGGAGTCGCTTTTCCTCAAAAAGATGACCATTTTGAAATTATTGAAATAACCACTTATCGAAATGAAGCTACTTACAGTGATAGTCGTCATCCAGATAAGGTTTCCTGGTCAAAAACTATCGAAGAGGATCTAAAAAGAAGGGATTTCACGGTAAACGCTATTGCCATGACTATCAAAAATAGGTCAGAAATTGAGATCATTGATTTGTTCAATGGTCAAGAAGACCTGAAAAAACGAATCATTCGTGCTGTAGGTACCGTAGAAGACCGTTTTTCTGAGGATGCTTTAAGGATGATGAGAGCGGTCAGACTAGAAACTACCTTAGGAGAAGATTGGACTATTGAAGAAAAAACTAAGCAAGCAATCAAGGATAATGCTCCATTATTAGATAAAATATCCAAGGAGAGAATAAGAGATGAGCTAGTTAAGATGATTAATAATGAAAATGCAGCTCAAGGAATTGAATCGCTTCGAAATAAGCGATTATTAACCTATATAATACCTGAATTAGAGGAGGGTTATGAGGTTGGCCAGAATAAACATCACGTGTATGATTGCTATAAACATAACCTTGAATGTTTGAATTATTCAGCTAAAAAAGGCTTTAATTTCCACGTGAGACTAGCTTCCCTTCTACATGATATTGGCAAACCAAAGACTAAAAGAGGTGAAGGAATTAATTCAACCTTCTATAATCATGAAATAATCGGAGCTCAAATGACTGAAAAGATACTTAATCGATTGAGATTCCCTAAAAAAGACGTAATTAAGATAACTAATTTAGTTAGATATCACCTCTTTTACTACAATGTAGATGAAGTTGGTGAGGCTTCAGTTAGAAGATTAATTAAAAACGTTGGACTAGAAAGCGTTGAAGAACTATTACAATTAAGAATGGCTGATCGAATCGGTTCTGGCTGCCCTAAAGCTGAACCATACAAATTAAGACATCTTAAATACATGATTGAAAAAGTGTCTAAAGACCCTATTTCTGTCAAAATGTTAAAGATTAATGGCCAGGAAGTAATGGATTTATTAAAGATTAAGCCATCTCCTAAGGTAGGCATGATTTTAGATGTACTATTAGAAGATGTACTAAAAGAGCCTAAAAACAATACAAAGGTATATTTAAAAAAGAGATTAAAGGAATTAGGCAGTCTTAACGAAGAAGAATTGAAAAGCCTAGCTATGGGAGCCAAAGAAGAAAGAAACAAGCTAATAACTAAAGAAGACCAAGAAACTAAAGAAAAGTACTGGGTTGGATAGTGTTTCACGTGAAACACGCCTCCAAATGTTTCACGTGAAACATTTCATGGGCCCGTAGTCCAACGGTAGAATACTGCATTCGCATTGCAGAGATATGAGTCCAATTCTCATCGGGTCCACAGTTTGATACCTTATCAATACCAATTAAACTAAGAATCCTGAATGTTTCACGTGAAACATTCTTGGACCTGTAGTTCAGTGGTAGAACGCTACCTTCACACGGTAGTAATATAAGTCCGATTCTTATCAGGTCCACATTTGTCCAGAATCGTGTCCAGAATTGTCCCCAATTTGTCCAGAATATCCACAGTTTGTCCAGAATGTCCAGAATCGTGTCCAGAATGAAAAACATATAAATGTTTCACGTGAAACACATCGGGATGTCATATAATGGCATTATGCAGGCTTCGGGAGTCTGTAATCCGGGTTCAAATCCCGGCATCCCGACATAATTTTAGTTTTTAAATATCAATTAAGTAGGGAACCAAGAAAAACTATTAAGAGTCGATTGATTCTAGTCAGCTTTTAATATATAATAATCTTATGAACTTCCTATATATACTATCCTGCATATATTTCTTCATTCCAGCCTACATTGCTAATGCCACTCCTCCTTTGGCTAATACTTTTAATATCTTTAATGGTCTGAATAAACCAATCGATGGAGGAAAGGAGATTAGGGGAGTACCAATATTGGGAAGCCATAAGACATGGAGGGGATTGATCTGTGAGATTGTTATTTGCACTTTATTGACCCAACTATTCATAGTTATCAATGCTTATTACAACCTAGGGATATATAATAATATCGGACTTAACATTAATTCTATTAATAGCTGGCTATTAGGATTGTTATTATCTATCGGAATCGTATTTGGCGACATATTTTTCGCTTTTGTCAAGAGGAGATTAAAATTAAGACCGGGAACCGCTTTCATTCCTTTTGACCAAACTAATTATGTAATCGGAGCTTTTGTTTTCCTCCAACCGTTTTTACATCTTTCCTTTACTTTTTGGCTCACTCTTTTTCTATTGACATTATTCGTACATATTTTATTTAATAGGGTTGGGTATAACTTGGGGTTGCACAAAGCCAAGTGGTAAGATAGAATTAATACAGCTTAATAATGTATATAAATAACCTATGCAAGAAGCATTTTTTCTATTTTATCAAGAAATATTATCTCACTTGCCCGACTTCACTTGGGCTTTAGCTATTATCCTTTTTGGTTGGGCAATATCAGATAGGATTAAAGCCTTATCAATTAAATTTTTCAGAAAATTAAGATTAGACCAAATTCTTAAATCTTTGGGTTGGGAAAGCTTTTTCGATAGATTTGATGCCAAAATGAACTTCTCTAAATTCTTTGGAATCTTGATTGAGATTTACTTCTTTTTGCTATTTTTGACCATCTCCTTAGATGTATTAAGTTTGAGCACTTTCGGCAAAATAATAAGCGGAGTAATTGAATACTATCCTAACATCTTCATTTCAATGATTATCTTCATCGCTACTGTTTTTATAGCTGATTTTAGTAAAAAAATAGTAGTCGGAAGCCTAGAAAAAGAGAAGATAACCTATTCTAATTTCTTGGGAGACCTTATCTCTTCAGGAACTTGGATTTTAGCTATTTTAGCCATTTTGTATCAATTACAGATAGTTCAAACGCTTGTTTTAGCCATCTTCATCGGAGTCATTGCCTTAATCGTTGTTTCTTTAGGTTTGGCATTCGGAATTGGAGGAAAAGATATGGCTAAAAAAATATTAGAAGACGTGGAAAAGAAAGTGAAATAAGAATCTACTATATAGTATATTCTTTTTTATTATGCAAGAAATATCACAAAACGAATTAAAAAAAATGATCCTTTTCTCTTGTGAGAGAATAGAAAGAGATAAGGAACAAATTAATAAAATCAATGTTTTCCCAGTGCCAGACCAGGACACAGGAAACAATCTAGCCGCCACATTAAGGGGGATTAAAAGCTGTATCGAAAACAAAGAATTTAATAACCTTGAAGAACTTTCCAATAGCGTTTTAGATGGTGCTTTAACTGCTGCTCAAGGCAACACAGGAATAATCTATACCGGCTTTTTAGCTGGTTTCTTTCCATATATATCTAAGGAAACTACTGTTGATGGGAAAAAATTAGGTGAAGCCTTTGAAAAAGGTTTTGAGAGAGCTAAAGATTCTATTCAAAACCCTAAAGAGGGAACAATGCTTGATGTTATTCAAGCTTTTGCTTTGGGCATTAAAGAAAAATCTAAAACAGAAGAAGACCTTATCAAGGTGTTCCATCATGCTTTAATTAAAGCTAATGAAGCCTTATTAGATACTCCTAATAAGATGGAGGTGCTAAAAAAAGCAGGGGTAGTTGATGCTGGGGGATTGGGATTTTTAATGATTCTAGAAACATATTTAGACACTCTTCAGGAGCAAGCTGATCCTTTCACAATTAAATCATTTAAAAAAGAAAGTGTTGGAGCGAAAAGATTCGTTCAAATACTATCAAATCGCTATGAAGTAGTAGCCTTGCTTGATGATGGCGACTACACTGAAAAACAAATCAAAGAAAAGCTACATCATTTAGGAAACTGCCTTGATGTTATTCAAATAGACGATAGAACTAAAATCCACATTCACACTGACGACCCATATGAAGTAAGGGATTTAATCAAAAAGATGGGAAACATTGAAAACCTTAGAATTGAAGATATGGCTAAAGAGGTAACTGGAGAAAAATCAGTTGAAAATGTTTCTATTGGTATTATTGCTGACGAAAGAGCAGGATTAAGCTCAAAAATAGTGAATCATTACGGAATAGAGGTAATTCCTTTAAAAATTACTTGGGCAGAAGGAGAAAACATTGCTGGAGAAAATATCTGTCAAAGGATAAAGGAAGCCAAAAAACAGGGAATAGTATCGCAGCCCAAAATTGAACCAATTGCTCCAGATTTCTTCATGGAATCATACAAGAATCAACTTCAAAAATTTGAAGATGTAATTTGCATTGTTTCATCTTCTAAGCTTTCTAATAATTATGAAGCCTCTATTAAGGGGAGGGAAATGCTAAGCCCCAACGAAAGAGAGCATGTCTTTGTGATTGATTCAAAGAATATCAGTGCCGGACAATCAATTATTATCCTTGAAGCTGTAGAAATGATTGCTGAACAAAGAAAGATAAAGGAAATATTGAGAAAATTAGAAAAAACAATTGAAAACGTTAATCTTTACTGTGTTATCGAGAGATCAGATTGGTGGAACAAAGAAAAGTCAAAGCCCTTCTGGTTTAGTAAAAAACAAGAAGTTCGATATGCCTTAGGAGAAATGAAGAATGGTAAAATTATACCATTAGAAACAATGAAAACAAATAACTTTGCTGCTGCAATATTCAGTAAAATAGAAAAGGCGTCAAGGAAAGATATAAAGGAAGGGAAGAGGATAAGAATAGTTATTGCTCATGGAGATAATTCTCCTCAAGCTGATGAGTTAAAAGCTAAAATGAAAACTATTAAAAAAACTGATATTTCCTTTGTTAATATTACTGACCCAGTCACTAGTATTAATGCCTGTCCGGAGAGTTTACTTGTCGGATGGATTATAAAGTAATACAATATAATTAATATAATAATAAAAAACATATGCTCAAAAGAAAAGCTTTCACGTTAATTGAATTACTAGTCGTAATTGCCATTATCGGAATTCTTTCTGGTTTAATTGTTGTTTCAATGAATGGAGTTACTGGCAAAGCTACAATAGCTAAAGCCCAAGTATTTTCTAATTCCCTAAGAAATTCGTTAATGCTTAATTTAGTTTCTGAATGGAAATTTGACGAAGGATCAGGGACTACTGCAAATGATACATGGGGAAAAACTGCTAACGGAGTAATTGCTGGAGCAACATATTCAACATCTTGTGTTTATAATTCTTGTTTAACATTTAACGGAACTAATCAATCCGTTACGGTAAACCATATAGATACTCCTGTTTTTACCAGTAAGCTAACTGCTATGGCATGGGTAAAGGGAACCACGCAGGCAATCTCAGTAGTGATTGGACAATGGGATGACAACAATCAAAGATCATGGCTAATTGGATCTTCCAATACACTATTAAGAGTATCTTTATCTGCTGATGGAGGGACCACAAACTACAAAAGCTATACCTCTACTACAGCAACGGCTTTTGATGGTAATTGGCATTTAATTGGGTTCTCTTTTAATGCTGGAACACTATCTCTCTATATTGATGGAGAAAACGTCGCAGTTACAAAAAACACAGATGGAACTGTTAATTCTCTAGATGATTCCACCGCTGACTTAACTATGGGCTGTTCTTTAAGCTCAGGGACACGAACCACTTTTTTCACTGGAAGCATAGATGACACAAGATTGTTTAGTGAAGCCGTTCCTACTTCTAAAATTAAAGAACTATACTATTCAGGTTTAAATAACTTACTTGCAAAAGGAGAAATAACTCCTCAAGAATATTCACAAAGAGTAGGCACTCTTGGAATAAACAAATAAGCATGGAACTAGAAAAAGAAAAAATAGGAATCGTGACTGATGAAATTAGCGACATTCCCGAAGAAATGGCTAATGAAAATAAGATTAGTGTTGTTAAATACAAAATCGATTTTCAGGAGCTTTCAGATATTCCAGGTAATGTCTATCAAAAGATAAGAGAAGGGGAAAGAAGAGGAATTAAAAACCTCTTAGTTAAAACATCTCAACCTTCAATCAATGATTTTCTTTCTGTATTTAAAGAAAAACTCAAAAACTTTGAAGAAGTTTTGTGTATTACTTTTTCCTCAAAGGTTTCAGGAGCATACAATTCGGCGATGCAAGCTAAAAAATTCCTAGAAAAAGAACTGCAAGACAAGGTTCATATCTTTGATACCTTAAGAGGAACAGGATGCGAAGGATTGCTTGTTCTTAAGGCCACATCTTTGGTCAAAAAAAATTTTAATATCCCTGAAATTATTGCCAATCTTACTAAAGAGATACCTAACGTTAAAATGGCGGCAACATATAAGAATCCAAAATGGCTCGAGGCCTCAGGAAGACTTCCCAGTATTGGAAATATGATCTTAAGCCAAGCAAACAAAATGAATATTAAGCCAATATTTGGATTTAAAAATGGAAAATTAAATATTGTTGCAATTAAAAAAAATGTTAAAGAATTATCAACAACTCTATTTGAAGAATTTGAAAAAGCTACAAAGAAAGCTCGTGAAGCAGGGAGAAAAGTTCAAGTAGCAATTGCTCATGCTGATAATTTAGAACAAGCCGAAAAACTTAAAGGACTGATTTTAAATTTAAAAAATACTGAAATCACCTTTATCAATTTGGTTTGTTTTCCAGTCGGAGGACACATCGGACCAGACTCAATGACTCTTTCTTGGATTCAATAATTTAAACTATATGCAAAAAGCAACCATAATTGTTTGTAGCTTCGCTTCAATAACACAAGATGTTATTGATAAATATGGAATTATTGCTTTAACTCCCACTCTTTATTGGCCGGAAGGAGAAGGCTTAGAAGGAGACAATATTTTCCAAAAAATGAGGAAAGCTGTAGAAAAAGGGATTAATTCAAATCCCAAAACTTCGCAACCACCAATGGGAACTTTTAAAAAAGCCTATGACGAAGCACTAGCAAAAAGTGAAAACGTAATTGTAATTACCATCAGTTCAAAGATATCGGGAACATACAACTCTGCTATTCAAACCAGAAAAATGTTTAGTGATGAAATGCAAAAAAGGATACATATTATTGATTCAAATAATATTGATGCAGCCGAAACTCTTTTAGCAATCAAAGCCTGTGAACTATCAGAAAAAGGGGAGAGCATAGAAAAAATAGTGGAAGCAGTCAATAATTATGTTCCCAAAACTTACTTCTTCGGAATGACTGAAAATCCAAATCAAATGGAAGCAGGAGGAAGAATAAGCCACGGACTAGCTGTTATACTCACCCAAATGCAAAAGATTGGAATGCGACCAGTATTACATATGAAAGATGGGGAAGTGAAGCCAGCTAATTTAAGAATCCACGCTAAAGATATTGCTGAAGCATTATTAAAACAATTTGAAGATGTTACTAAAAAACAAATACAAGAAGGGAAGAAATTACCGAGTAGCTATTTCCCATGCTGATAATATAGAAAAGGCTAATGAATTGAAATCGCTTTTATTAGATAAGTTCGGAGACAAAATTAAAGTCGATTTTATAAGTCTCACTGGACCTTTTATCGGAGCCCATGTCGGTCCAGGAACGTTAATGTGTACAATGTTAGAAGAATAACAAAAACATATGAAAAAATTATCAATCATTATCGGCGAAAGTGCATCAATAACCCCAGAGATTGTTAATAAGTTTGGCTTTATTATTGCTCCTTTTGTTTTAGAGTGGCCAGAAGGAAAAAATTTAAAAGGAGAAAATATCTTTGAAAAAATGAGAGAGGCAGAGAAGCAGGGGATAAAAACAACCCCTAAAACTTCTCAGCCATCAATGGGAGTATTTAAAAAAGCATTTGATGAAGGATTGAAAAATTCTGAAAGCGTAATGGCAATTACTATTAGTTCGGTAATATCAGGAACATATAATTCAGCAATACAAGCTAAGAAAATGTTTGACGAAGAGACACAAAAAAGAATCTTTGTTATTGATACCTTTAATGCTGATGCTGGTGAAAGCCTTATAGCGATTAAAGCAGCTGGGATGGCCGAAGAGGGAAAAAGCGGAGAAGAAATATTTAAAACTATTGAATCATTGCTTCCTAAAACTTTTCTTTTTGGAATGCTAGAAAGTCCGAAATGGCTGGAGGCAGGAGGAAGGATTAATCATGCTTTAGCTGTTATACTTACCCAAATGCAAAAGATCGGCATGCGACCAGTATTATCAGTAATAGATGGGGAAGTGAAGCCAGCTAATTTGAGAATGCAAGCTAAAGATACAGCCGATGCTTTACTAAAACAAATTGAAACTGTTATTAAAAAACCTCTGTCAGAAAACAGAACTTGCAAAATAGCTATTTCCCATGCTGATAATTTAGAAGAAGCTCAAAAATTAAGAACACTAATAGAAGATAAATACCCAGAGATAAAAATTGAATTTATCAGTTTAACCAGTATAGTTATCGGAGCCCATGTCGGTCCAGGGACATTAATATGCTGTTCAATAGAAAATTAATATACTATAATAAATATATTAAAAATATGAACAAAAAAAATCTTATCTTCATAGCTTCTATTTCTCTTCTCGCTTTATCTCTTTCGGTTTTTCAATATGTTAAACAATTTCAAACTGAATTTACTAGTGCAGCATATTCAACAACTAAACCAGCCAATGGCCACACTTGGTCTGAAATGGAATGTTCTTCAACCCTCTGTTTGACTGGAGGGAATACAGGCTTAGGAACATCTACCCCTGGATACAAGCTAGATATCCAAGGAGGACAGATCAATGCCTCTGATGGTTTGTGTATCGCTGGAGATTATAAGACTAGTTGGTCTGCAATCAGCAGTCCTAGTGTTTGGACAACTTCTGGAAATAATATTTATAATTCCAATACTGGTAACGTTGGAATTGGGGTTACAAATCCAGGAGTAAAATTAGATGTCAATGGAAAAATAATAATGAGAGATGAAACTGTTGGCACCGATCCAAGTAATACCTTAATAACAAAAGGATATCTTTCTTCTTACACTAGTCCCGTTACGAAAGTCCTAACTGGAACAAATCCAGTCTGTAGTGGCACAGATACTATTATGCGATGCAATAATGCATCGCCTTGTGTTTGGTATGATGCTGATCAATCCTTGGGTTCTTGGACTAAAGTAATGTGCGGACCAAAAATGGCCTCTAGCAGTAGCGACGTTTTCCTTGTCTACAAAAATCATACTACCGCTCAATGTAGTAGCACCACATACGGTGGAGTAGCAGGAGTTCCCATTGACACGGGAAGTGGAAATTATATTTGTAAATTTAATGCAAGTTCTTGTTCAAGTGTTTCTGCTCCGTCTGGTACAGCTGGCTGGACCTTATATGGAAATTACACTACCACCACTCCATCTTCAATTACGTCTTACCAAAGCTGTGCTTCTTGTACTACCTCATCGCACAGTTTCAGTAATACTGCACCAGAAACTTGCAGCTACTGTTACTGTTATAGTGGTTATTATGGCTGTGTAGGATGCGGAACCTTACACTGCGGTAGTGCCGTTAATGAAGGTACAACAGCAGTAGTTACACAAGTTGGTTGCTACTAATTTAAAAAATATGATTGAAATAAAATACATTTTAGTTTCTCTAATTGCATACCTCTTAGGTTCGATTCCGTTTGCTTTAGTTTTTGTTAAATTGTTCCTTAATAAAGATATGAGAACTTTCGGCTCTAAAAATACTGGAGCTTTAAATACCCTAAGGATTGTTTCTCATGAAAAAGGGAAAGCTTGGGGAGTGATATCTTTTCTTATCGTTTTTCTATTAGATGCTTTCAAAGCAGTCTTAGCCGTAATGCTAGCCATGTATTTCATTCCTGAAAATCCAGTTTTAGCAATTACACTAGGAACATTCTTTTCTATCTTAGGACATAATTATTCACCAATCCTTAATTTCAAGGGAGGTAGGGGAGCGGCTTCATTATTAGGAATCCTATTATTCCTTAATTGGAAAATATTTCTTGGCTGGCTTGTTATAGTTATTTGCTTCATGATGCTTTTTGATATTTTCTTTGGAGGAAAGATCGATAGCAGATTTTTGAAAAGATCTATTTCTGATCAAATCATTGGAAGATTGATCGGAGAAATATTTGCTATTTGGTGGATATCTTTAGTCGAGCCAACTTTATTCTACCCAGTACTGTTAGGAACAATTCTTGTCGTAATCGCTCACAAAGATAGAGTTATGGAACAAATTAAGAAGATGAAAAAATGATTAAAGCTATTTTACTTTTAATTTTTGCCTATATACTAGGTTCAATTCCTTTTGGCTATTTAATTACCAAATACACAACTAGTAAAAACCTCTTAGAGATTGGATGGAAGAAAAACTCTGGCTCTAATGTTTTTAAAAATGTTGGTTTATGGCAGGGAATCTTTACCTTTATTTTTGATGTTGCTAAAGGAGCACTAGCAGTTTATTTAGCTCAATATTTTGGCTTCCCTGTTTTATTCCAAGTTTTCTGCGGTGTCTTGGCAGTAATCGGACACAACTGGTCTTGCTTTATTAATTTTAAAGGAGGTAGGGGATTAGCTGCTTTAATCGGAGCCCTCTTAATTATTTCTCCAACTGTTTTAATAATCTCCTTGATTCCTTGCCTAATCTTTACTATAATCTGGACAGCCTCAGTGGGAACTCTTTTATCATTCTTAACTGGCATAATCTTTTCTTTCTCCTTTAAAGGCTATGAAATGGCTGGGCTATTAATGCTAATATCCTTAATTCCTGTCTTAATTAAGAGATTAAGCCCGATAAAAGAGCTGCAAAACAATCCTAATTACAAAGAATTGATGGAAAACCGGCTAATCTTTGACCAAGATACAGTGCCTCCAATTAGGTTAAGTATTAAGAAGAGGAATTAAGCCCCCGTAGCTCAACGGATAGAGTGCTGGTCTTCGGAACCAGTGGTGCGAGTTCGAATCTTGCCGGGGGCACAGGCCTGCTTGATTTTTTTAAAAAAACAAGCTATACTCCAAACACATAACAAAGTCAATGAACATGTTTAAAACAAAGACAAAAAGATTATTCTTTGCTTCAATATTGTTTTTTTTGTTTTTAATTAATGTACCAGCTTTGGCTGCTGGATTAGTTTCTTGTGGTAATGAGGGACAAGCCGCTTGTACTTTTAATGACTTTTTTACCACGGTTAATAGTGTAATTAACTTTGTTTTGTACGATATCGTTCCCCCTATTGCAATAATTACAATCGTAATTTCTGCAATCAACCTAATGACTTCCTCGGGAGACCCAGGGAAGCTAGAACAAGCTAAGAAAACCTTAATTTGGATTGTTGTCGGATTAGTGGTTGTCTATGGTGCATGGTGGTTGGTTACTACTTTCGTAAATGTAATTGGAGGGGATTCAGGATGGACATTACAGTTTTTTAATACTAATAAATAGTATTCGCCCCGTTAGCTCAGTTGGTAGAGCAGGAAGCTCTTAACTTCAAGGTCAGGGGTTCGAGCCCTCTACGGGGCACCCAATATATATAGTAAAGATAAAAAATATGTTAACAACAGAAGAAAAAACAAAAATCGTAAGTGATAACAAGATAAACGAAACTGATACTGGATCAGCTGAAGTTCAGGTTGCATTACTATCAGAAGAAATTCAAAAACTTCTTTTACACTTAAAGAAGCACAAGAAAGATGTTAGTTCAAAAAGAGGCTTATTAAAAATGGTTGCTAGAAGAAGGAAGCTATTAAAATTCCTTGAAAGAACCAATGAAGAATCTTACAAGGACTTGGCTAAGAAAATTGGATTAAAAGCCTAGGCGTTAAAATATGAAGACTGAATCTTTTAAACTTAAAATAGACGATAAATTTTTAGAAGTAGAATTTAAAAATCTCGCTGAAAGAACAAACAGTTCTATTTTTGTGAAATACGGCGAAACCTGTCTTATGGCTACAGTTGTGATGAGTAATAAAGAAATCGAGGGAATCGATTTCTTTCCTTTAACTGTAGCTTATGAAGAAAGGTTCTATGCTGTAGGAAAAATACTTGGCTCAAGATTTATGAAGAGAGAGGGAAGACCAAGCGAACAATCAATTCTAACCTCAAGATTAATTGACAGAGCTATCAGGCCATTATTCCCAGCTGACTTTAAAAGAGAAGTGCAAGTGATTATTACTTGTTTGTCTTGGGATAAAGAAAGCGATTTAGCCAGCTTAGGATTAATTGCTGCCTCAATTCTTCTTTCAACTTCAGACATTCCTTGGGATGGACCAGTTGCTCCAGTAAGAATTGGAATAAGAGACAACAAAATGGTTGCTTTCCCAACTTTTGCTGAAAGAGAATCAGGCTCTCTTGATTTACTACTATCTGGATTAAAATCAGAATCAAAAAAAGAAATCTTAATCAATATGATTGAAGCAGGAATGAAAGAAATTCCTGAAGAAGATATTTTAAAAGCTGTTGAGTTAGCTAAAAAATATCACGAAGATATTCTTAACTTTGAAGAAGAGATTGCTAAGAAAATGGGGAAAGAAAAAATTACACTAGCCGAGCAGGGGAGAGACGAGGAAGTAGAAAAAGAAGTTAAAGAAGTATTAGGTAATAGAATTGAAAATATTCTTAAAAAAGATGCGACTGACGATCTTCATACTATCAGAGAAGAATTAGGAGAGGTATTAAAAAAACACGAAGACGCAGACAAGACTCGCAAAGGTTTTTCTTTCTTTGAAAAGGAAACTGAAAGGCTTGTTCATGAAAAAGTAATTGAAAAAGGTATTCGTTTTGATGGAAGAAAATCTGATGAAATTAGAGAATTAAGCTGTGAAGTTAGTGTTATCCCTCGAGTTCACGGAACTGGACTATTCTGCCGTGGAGAAACTAGGGTTCTATCATTTTTAACTTTGGGCAGCCCAGGAGACCAAAAGATATTTGAAGAAATGGAATTGAATGGAAAGAAGAGATTCATGCATCACTACAACTTCCCACCATCTTGCGTTGGTGAAGCTGGACCATTAAGAGGACCAGGAAGAAGAGAAATTGGACACGGAATGCTGGGAGAAAAAGCTTTACGTTCAATGATTCCTGATGCTGAAAATTTCCCTTACACAATTAGAGTTGTTTCTGAAGTTTTGTGTTCTAATGGTTCTTCATCAATGGCTTCAACTTGCGCTGCTTGTTTAGCTCTAATGGATGGTGGAGTTCCAATCAAAAATCCTGTCTCAGGAATTGCCATGGGATTAATGATGGAAATGAATGACAAAAAAAGCACTGAAGACAAGAAGTATCTTGTTCTAACTGACGTTCAAGGAGAAGAAGACCACTATGGTGATATGGATTTCAAAGCTACTGGAACTAAAAACGGTATCACTGCTTTACAAATGGATATTAAGGTGAGGGGAATCACTGTAAAAATAATGAAGGATGCATTAGAGCAATCTAAAAAAGCTCGTTTGCAAATTTTAACTAAGATGCTAGAAACAATTCCTGAACCAAGAAAAGAATTATCTCCTAATGCTCCTAGAATATATATCATTCAAATCAGACCTGACCAAATCGGAGATGTTATCGGAACTGGCGGAAAGATTATTAACGAGATTATTGATGAATGCGGAGTATTAATTGATATTGAAGAAGATGGTAAAGTTTTTGTTACTGCTGAGAATGAAGCTTCGGCACAAAAAGCTCTTGAATGGATTAAAAATTTAACTAAAGAAGTGCTAGTAGGGGAGATCTACCAAGGAAAAGTAAAAAGAATTCTTGAGTTTGGCGCCTTTGCTGAAATTCTTCCTGGACAAGAAGGTATGATTCACATCTCTCAACTAGCTAACGAGAGAGTAAACAAGGTAACCGATGTATTAAAGATCGGTGACGTTGTTCCTGTAAAAGTTATCTCTATTGACGAACAGGGTAGAATTAATCTATCATTAAAGGAGGCGAGGAAATAATTAAGTAAATTGTTCGCCTTTTAATTTTAAATCTCTGATCCTACATGCAGGAAACTTTTTTAGACAAAGAAAAAATTAGGACTATGCAAAGGGACATCAAGGAAGCTGAGGGAATTTCCGTTTACCCTAAAAGTGATGAAGTGTCTGAAGTAACTCAAAGTTTTATCGCCGACAGAGAAGAAGCTCCTTTACCTCCTAGCGAACCCTACTTAGAAAAAATAGAAGAAACTCCAATACAATCAGAGCCAGTAGAACAGGTTCCTCTTTCCGTTGAAGAAGAAACTAAAAAAGCAGAAGATCTTGCTTACGAATTAGCTATCTCAACAAACAAAAGCGAAGACAATATTAAACAGAATATTCTCCAAGAGAAAAAGGATGTTCCTAATGTAGAAGCGACACCAACCGAAGAAGCTCCAGTTGCCTTTATGGATTTCCCAAAAGAAGAGCCAATTACTGAAGAGGAGATAGAAGAAGAACCAGAGATTACTGAACCAGTAGCAACAGTTCCTGAAACATTGCCTGTTGAAGAGCCAGAAGTAGGAGAGCCCGAAGAAATGGAATTAGAAGTACCTGAAAAGCTTCCTAGTGCTAAAGATTTAGGATTAGAAGAGCCAGAAAAATTACCTAGCGCCGAAGAATTAGGATTAGAAGAGGCAACAGTAAAAGAAAAGGAAGAAGCTAAAAAAGTAATTGATGAAAATGAAGCAAAATTATCAGAAATCGCTGAACAAACCTTTGAATTAGAAGAAGCTTTAAAGGGAATAAATGAAGAAAAGGCTCCTTTTGAAAAAAGAAAGAAAGAAATAGAAGATGTGATTGATAATATTAAAAAGAAATTAGATTTAATTATTGAAAGAAAAAATAAAATAGAGGAAATCAAGAAAGGCTTAGAAGAAAAGGAAGTTATTGCTCAATCTCCAGAAGAGAAAAGAGCTATTGAAAAAGAAAGATGGAGAGTTGAAGACGAAAGAAATATCATTGAAAAAGAAAAGGATGATAGGGAAGATGAGATAAAATCATTAAGACTGCAGATAAGGGAGTGTGATCTTAATGCTGAAAAAGTTGTCGCTAAAGAAAAAGATAGTGTCCAACAATTAGAGATATTAAAAAGAGACAGAGATAGGATAATTCTTGGCCAAACCAAGAAAGACTTGGAAGAAAGACTACAACCATTAAACCAAGATGTTGAAAATATCAAAAGAGAGATGTTTGATAATACTAAACAGAGAGACAAGGCTGATAAGAACTTAACTGATATTGGATTAAAGGAAAAAGCTGTAGAAGATGAAATAAAGATTCTAGAAAGAAGACAGAATGAAGCGACAGACGAGGTTATCTTAAGAGACATAGAGACAAGAAGGAGAACAGCTGAAGACAATAGAAGAAAGCTTGAAAAGGATCGCTGGGAGGTAGAAGATAAGATAAAAGATCTAGAGGAAACAAGAAAGATAATTAAGGAAAAATACCAAGAAGTTGCTGCCCAAATCAGGCAGATAAAGGACGAACTTTTAGGGATTGAAGAAAAGATAAAATAATAAACATGGCTAAAAAACCAACCACGCTTTCTAAAATATTGGTGAGGTTAGTGATAGTCTTAATACTATTCTTGGTTATTGCCGCCATTCTTAAATTATTAAATATAATATGACACCAGATTTTATAGCTCAAAGAAAAGTTGATTTAGAGAAAAAGAAGTTAGAGTTAGAAGAACAGTTGAAGAGTTTTGCCAATAAAACTAGTGATGATAATTGGCAAACAGATTTTCCTCAATTAACTGATACTCCAGAAGATAAAGTTGATGAGGTTGAAGAATATGAAAATCTTTTACCAGTTGAACACTCTTTAGAAGAAAGCTTGAAAGATGTTAATGCAGCATTAGAAAGGATAGAAGAGGGGACATACGGCAAATGTGAAAACTGCGGTAATCCTGATTGCGAATGCGAGATACCAGAAGAAAGATTAGTAATCTTGCCTGAAGCTAAAACCTGCAATACTTGTAAATGTAAAAATAGTGAATGCAAAAGAGAAGGGAAATAACCCTTCTTTTTTTGTATTAAAAAAACCGGACTCAATCCGGTTTTGCCTTAGTAAGAAATCTTGCTCCCTCTTCCGTAAGCAGCTATTGGATTAGCAGCGCCCCTTGTTTCAAAGTGTAGATGGGAACCTGTTCCGCCAACGCCTCTAACAACATGTCCAGTATTACCCATATATCCAATTACCTGTCCTTGAGAAACAGTTGTCCCAGCCTCTATATCCCTCGCAAAGAAGCTTAAATGAGCGTAAACGGTTACTACTCCATTCGGGTGAAGAATAGTGATATAGTTGCCATAAGGCCATCTGTTTTTAGCAATCTGGACTTCTCCTCCGGCAGCAGCGACAACTGGAGTTCCGATAGCATTAGAAATATCAACAGCAGTATAGTAAGCTCTTCCGTTTGAACTATATGAATAATGAGCTCCTTGAGTAATTGTTCCCACAGTTGGAACGATAAAGTATGAATTAGGTAGAACAACCTGAGCATAGCTCTGAGTTGAATTATTAGTTGTTGTTGGAGTAGACTGTTTGGGCATCTTTCCATTAGGAATGATTAAAACGTCTCCAATATATACATCTCCTGAAGCTGATAAATCATTGTAGCTAATAATCTCATCTTTATCAGCGCTATACTGTTTGGCAATCTTAGCCAAAGTTTCTCCTTTCTCCACCATATGGATAATGCCATTAACTGGTAAAATTAAAAGCTCTTGGCCGGGTTGGATCTTAGTAGAGTCCAATTCATTGGCCAAGAGAATAGTTTCAGTTGAAATATTGTATGTATCAGCAATTGAAGAAAGAGTTTCTCCTTTCTCCACGACGTGTTTAATAATATCCTTATTTGACGTTTCGTCATCAAACAAAGAACCTAATGTTTCTGAAGAAACAAAGAGGGGAGAAGGCAAAGCTGATAGAACCTTTCCTTGTTCGAAGATTAGATTATTCGTAATCGGTTGGAAGGCAGCCCCAAGAGTTAAAAAGTTGTTTTGAAGCTTAGAAACAGCTGTTTTAGGGGCCTCGTTTCCTTGGTTAAGGAAAACCATGCCCCAGATGAAAAAGAGTACGAAAAAGGCCCAAAAAAGCCTTTTTTTGCCAATCTTATCTATAATTTTCTTAATGTTTTGTTGAGTAAGAATAGTCCAGAGTTGCAGGGTTTCTGTTTAAAATCCCACAAAAGTTAACAATTCGTAATTCCAGATATTCTTTCTGGATACTGTATATTTTAGACCTATCTACATATATGTCAATTAAGTTTTCCACAGTTAATCTATCAAATTTCGATAGGTCCAATATAGGTCCAAAATAGGTTCAATTGGACCTATTTTAAGCTTAAAAGGGCTTGACTTTTCCTATTTTGTATATTAATATATACATAATAAACAAAAAGAGTACATTTTGTATATTATACATAAATTTATGAACACATTACTTCGCCGAATAATAGAAACCCAAAAAAAAACACTGGAACAATCTGCTTCTAAAAAATACATTCCACGTGTGATTTTTGCTAGGGCTAAAAAATTAATGGAAACCGATTTAATAAAAGTAATTATCGGCCCACGCAGGTCTGGTAAATCAATACTATCGCTACTTTTATTGGGAAAAGAAAAGTTTGCCTACTTAAATTTTGATGAGGACGCCCTATCTCAAGTATTAAAAGATACTAAAAACTACGATGAAATATTAGAGGAGCTTTTTGCTGTCTATGGAAAAACAAAAAACCTATTCTTTGATGAAATACAAAACTTAGACCGTTGGGAGCTTTTTGCAAATAGACTCCATAGGGAAGGGTATAACGTAATACTTACTGGTTCTAACTCTAAACTTTTAAGCAAGGAGTTAGCTACCCATCTAACTGGAAGGCATTTTGAGATAAAAGTTTTTCCTTTCAATTTTAAAGAATATTTAGATGCAAAAGGTTTTGAGATAAATAACAATCCTAATTTTATCAAAAGAATATAAAGGAGAATTATTCAATCATTTAGAAAACTATATGTTAAATGGTGGCTATCCAGAAGTGGTCACCAAAGAGCTGGATAGCAAGGAATATCTTTCAACTCTATTTGATTCGACAATACTAAAAGACGTAATTGGAAGATATAAGATAAGATTCCCGCAAAAAATAAGTACGGTTAGCTCAATAATCATAAACAATATAGGTAATGAGCTAAGCTACCGCAAACTAATGGTTCCTCTTGATGTTAAGAGCTCAATTACTGTTGAAAAATATGCCAAGCTAATAGAAGAATCTTACATAATATTTTTACTTGAAAAATATTCAAACAAAACAAAAGAGAGATTCGGATCAATTAAAAAACCGTATACAGTTGATAATGGATTCATTTCGGCTAAATCTGTCCAATTTTCAAATAATAAGGGCAAGCTGATGGAAAATCTAATATTTACTGAATTAATAAAAAGGGGATATAGGCCTAATTTTGACTTGTTTTATTATAAAACCAAAAATTTTAAAGAAGTTGATTTTATAGTTAGAGACGGTATTAATGTTAATTATATAATTCAATCGTCCTACGATATCTCTGAAAGCAAAACAGAGAATAGAGAGGTAAGCGCTTTAATAGAAGCTAGCGATGAACTGAACTGCGATAAGCTTCTATTAATAACTTGGGATAGGGAAGAGATTAAGGAAATTAACGGTAAAAAAATACAATATATTCCTTTGTGGAAGTGGCTTTTAGATATATAGAATAAGGCTAAATTTAGCATTAAGCTTGAAACCTACTCACGAGTATACTTATCTAGAGTAGGTAAATAAAAAATGGAAACAATCAGACTCAAAAAAGGCCTAGGCCAAAACCTTCTTACTGACAAAAACCAGATTAGAAAAATCATGGAATCGGTTAATATTAATAAAGATGATTTGATTTTAGAAGTCGGCCCTGGTATGGGAGCGATTACCTTTGAAATGGCTAAAAAAGCTAAAAAGGTAATTTGCGTAGAAAAAGACAAAGAAATGGTCCTGGCTCTAGATAGCAAAATAAAAGAAGAGGGGATTAAGAATATAGAGATTATTAATAATGATATCTTAAAGCTGTTTAATGATAAACTAGATATTCCTAGTCTTAAAAAATACAAAGTGGTGGCCAATATCCCTTATTACCTCACTTCAGCTTTAATTAGAAATCTATTAGAAATTAAAAATCCTCCTGAAGATATCTTTTTAATGATTCAAAAAGAAGTAGGACAGAGAATCTGCGCTAAACCAGGAGACATGTCTATCCTTGCTATTGCTGTTCAATATTACGCTAATCCTAAGATACTCTTCACTGTTCCCAAAGGCTGTTTTTATCCCTCTCCGAAGATAGACAGTGTTTTTATCCGCATCACTCCTAAGGGAGTCACTAAAAATGATGCTTTCTTTAAATTAATTAAAGCAGGATTTTCTCATCCTAGAAAACAATTAATTAGCAATCTAGCCATTGGATTGAAAATTGATCGAGAGATAATTAAAAAATGGCTAGAAGATAATAATCTTAAGCCAGGGGAGAGGGCAGAGGTTTTGTCTTTAGACAATTGGAAAAGCTTATTTGCTACTGTTCAACATATAGAGGGAAAAGCATAAAAGATTGAGGATACATTGGCTTATCAATATCAGAGCTATAGATATATCCATATTTCTCCATGTTTATACAAGCAGAATTTCCCATCTTTCTGAATAACTGGCATCTGCCAGCTTGGTCTTTAGCTGTTATTTTCATTAAAATACCGACTGAATCTGAAAGACTAAAAGAAACTGGGGTACCAATAAAATCAGGACAGACATCTTTTATATTTGTCCAACTGAATGCTCCCTTAATCTCGCAAATATTCTTCTTGGCATCATCTTTATCTATAGGATCAGATTTACAATTCATTCGATTATAAAGAGTGGTAGCCGCGGTACCTGAGGTTAATTTCATTACTTCCGCTGAAGCAACTTTATTATTTCCTATTGGAGGATTATTTTGATTACCACTAGCATTATCTAGGTTGCTAATATCACTCATTACGAAAGAACAAGTTTCTCCTGTATATGAAGATCCTGGAAAGAGAACTGCTCCGTATGTGTATTTACTACCAGCTAAATTAGTAATCTTTAAAGAACTAACAGTCCCATTGAAACCTTGAGGCAGAAGAAGACTATCATCTTCTATTATTGCAGGCTTTGATTGATTCTTTAAGTTAAAATCAATATCGTCATAAAAGATAATGCCTTCCTCTTTGAATAATAAATGAATAGATTTAGGGGAGAAGGGAAGAGCACCGCCATTCAAAACTTTAGCTGGAACATCAGCTAAGCTTTCTTGATTGTATACATAGATAGCCGGTAATTCTTCAGCTGAAGATTTCCATTCAATGCCAGTAATATCATTTTTGATACTATTAATGTCTCCGGTAGTACAAATATATGCCTTCTTATTGTCCTTATCATTATACGTCAAACAAATTCCACTAGTGGCAGTTGTTTGAACCTCTACTTGTTGAACTTCAATATTTTTAATACCCAAAATGTTGGGATTGATATAGTTAATGAGGATAAAAAAGCCGAATAGCAACGTCATTCCTAAAAAAGCTGTCGCGATTCTTTTCTTTTCTTCATTTATCTTAGCTGGCTCACCTCCTGAATTAACTAAATTAAATCCAGCATAAACAATGATAATAACACTCAGTACTGTTCCCAAAACTAAAGCTAAATTAAGGAAATAGGCAACAAAATCTGACAATCCGCTACTGTCGGTTATAGTTTTACCTCCAATTGTCGGATAGGCTATTTCTAAAGCACAAGAAAAGGAAACAAATCCGAATAACAATATTCCTGTTAATAAAGAAGTAAATAATTTCTCTTTTTTAGTCATATTAATTTATTGGGAAAACTATATATGATAACGGTCTCAATCCAAACCATCCTTGATAAACATTAGTACCAATTATTGAATTTTGGCAAGTATCTTTTTGTGAAGTTTTTATAGACTCTAATGTCCAAAGTTGACAGTATCCAAAAGCATCAACATTGCCTGTTTTCAAAACAATACCTCCCTCGCCATTAATTCTTATTGACTGGACATCTCCTGTAAAATCAGGACAATGTTTTTTAATGTTATCCATTGCAGCTACTCCAGTTGGTATATCGATTGAACATTTTTTTACTTGATCATTCTCAGTATCTGGACAACCAATTCCGTTATATAAAATAACAGTACCCCTGGTCGCAGCAGATGGATAAGATTTAAAAACTTCTATAGAAGAAACATTATTCTGGCCAATAGCTGGCTTATTATCATAAAGAGTAGAGCCGGCATTATTTAAATTAGTTATACTATTTAAGACGTAAGAACATGTGCCCGTATAAGCAGGGGAGGAAAAAAGGATAGCATTATAATTTCCCGAAGATGGTTGCTTGATGTAAATAGATTTAACAATCTTACTGAAAGTTAAACCGTTGATATCCTTACTATTATTTAAATCATCAACGCTTCCAGTGAGAATCAAGGGAGTAGATCTATCTTTAGGCATGTATCCCGTTGAATCATATAGATAGATTCCTTCTTGATTAGTCATAAAATAGATTGACTTAGTTCCCGAGGGGATAGACCCGCCATGCTTTACTTCAGAAACAGTACCTTTGTATCCAGATTCAGTGTAAACATATATGCTTGGGATTGCATTCTCGTCTGATATCCAAGTAGTACTAGAAATACTACCTAAATCAAGATTGCCTTGACTTCCTTGTAAGCAATTCTCTTTTTTATTTTTTCCCTCACCCGAAACTATATCTATTCCACTCAAACATTTTGTTTCAATATTCTTAACAACGAAGATATTAGGATTGATTGAGTTAACAATTATGAAAGAACCTAATAAAATTGCTAAGCCAAAGAAAGCACCAGTCATCTTACTTTTAGCATCATTTACCTTTCCAGGTTCTCCTCGAGACATAACTAAATTAAATCCTGCATAAACAATAACTACCACTGCAACAACTGTTGCTAAAACTACAGCTAGATTAAAGAAATAAGCAACAAAATCAACTAGCGTGCTATCTTCTGTAATAGTTTTACCTCCGATTGAAGTGTAGGTTATTTCTAAAGCATAGGAAAAATTAACTACTCCCAAGAGAAGAAATAAGATAAATAAAGATTGGATTGTTTTTATTTTTTTAAACATATGTTTATTTTACTGCTTCGGTGCAGCAATAATAGTTATCCATCATATTCATATTATACATCAAATTTTGACAATTAGTATCATCTTTGCCTCCTTGAGTAGGATTCATAGCACACATTGTTCTTTGAACTGCAGATAAATCAGTACTATTAAAAGGATAACAGTTTATATATACTGGAATATTAGGGTAGGGGAAGCTAGGTCCAATTTTTAACTGTCCTAAAAGAGTATAGACTACTCCATCTTGGCAACTGATAAGATTAACCTTTCTCTTATTAGATATTTGAGGTTGTCCATATCCACTAACACAACTTTCTAATTTGTCCCTTGAAATACTTAAATCGTCAAGAAGCTTAACCCTGCTTACATCTGTTTCCTCTAGGTTTTCACCATATACAAGATCGTGTAATCTCTGCGATGCTTGTTTTACTATTTTTTTCTTTTGATCAACTTCGGCTTCTCTAGTAAGGTAAGTAGAATAAGGACAAATTCTTGTTTCAGTACTAATATCTTCGCAAGGAGTACACATTGCAACGGTACACCTATAAAAATCGAAGGGAGCGATACCTCCGCACCATTTAGTTTTCAACTCTATCATGCCATTTCTACAATTAGAGCATTGGCAGCTTTCAGGGAGATAGTAGATAGCCCCATCACTAGTTAAAATGGGGACTATTAAATCATTAACACTAGTCACTATTTTGTCTAAAGCTACTATTATTTCGTTAGCAAACTTTTTAGATCCATCTACGGTTTCACCAATGGGGATAAGGCCGATATACATTCCCTTTTCTTCATTAATATTAATACTGCATGAATTGCTAGTTGTTTTTGAGTCTTCAATATCTTGAGTGCTTTCTATTGTCTTGTTCTTATCTATTGTCTTATATGAACTATTGAAATAAAAGGTTGCTGGATCGCCATCTAGTAAATATCTTTCTTGACCGTCTTTTATCATACACGCCCTTCCTTCTGAATTAATATCTATTTTATTACAAGTTCCATCACTATTATATGTAGTACAATTAAAATCTTTACAATATGATGTTATATCAAAATCAGGAAAATCTTTGACTACGCCTACGCTTTTTGTCGTATCATTTTCTTGCAAGGCTTGTAATTCAGCTAGTGATATTTGTTCAGCCTGAGAAATTCTCATTGTTTTTTCAGCTAAATTTAAATAAGCGACATCTGTATCTAATTGATTTTTAAATTCAGCAATCTTTTTTAAATACAAAGTTAAAGTCATATACTTTGTATTGTGTTCTTTGTGAGATTCTTCGGGATCCTTCCTCCAGTCATAGTACGGATCATCTGGAGACCCACCATTAATTAATTGTTTAATTGATTCTCTGACTGCATCAATAGATGCTCTATTGCCACAAGGGTCAGAACTCACAGTATATGGATTACTTTTATTAAATGGCCCATTGCAAGAAAAAAATGTATCTCTTGGACTTCCACAGCAATGGCAATATGATTTACAGCCATCAGGACAAGAGCTGCCAGGCTCATACCCTCCCATTTGACAAGCAGAACAAGAACAGCTATTCATTTCACCATATAGTTGATCAATATATGATCTTAATACTCCAATCTTCGCATTTAGTCCTTCTGTCATTTTATCAAGACAGTAAAGCCTGTCTTTGTTTTCTAGTATTCCTGTTTTATTGCCTTGAGAATCATATTCATAACAATAAAGGATTGAATTTTGATAAGAATACTCATCTTTAGGTTTTTTGCTTATCTGATCTTTTGTTTTGCAATCGATAAGATTCCTATCTTTATCAAAACAGCTAATATTCTTAGCTAGAATATTTTCTGTAATTGAGCCAACTGGAATCTCTTCAAAAGTTAATGCAGTAGGGGAAGGCTTTGTTACTGGATTAATTACTGAAGAAATGGGATTGTTTTCAATAATACTCTGAATTGATAAATCTTTAATAAGGATTAGATTAGGATTAATAGTAGTTAAAAGAATATATATAGTAAGAAGGACAGTTAATCCGATTAGAGAGTTCTTAATCTTGTCCTTGGCTTTTTCTATTTTACTCGGATCACCCTGGGAGTTAGTAATCATTATTCCAGAGTAGATGATAAAGATTAAAGCTAAAACCGCTCCGAAGGCGACAGCGAAGTTGAAAAAGTATTTTACAAGACCAGAAAGGCCTGAAGCATCAGAAAGATTTGTTCCATTAATAGTAGGATAAGTGACCTCTAGAGCTAATGCCGAGAGGGGAGCGAAGACAGCAGATAGAATTATTAATTTAATGTATATTTTATTCATCTCTTTCTATTACTATATCATTAACAGGGGTTTGATGTAAATGTTAGATTCGTCTAATAAATTAAATCATATTTTCACCAATCTTGACAGTCCAAACTAATTATGTAATGTTTTAGTTGGAGTTCCGAAACTCCCGAGTGAGAAAAATGACCAAACAAACAGTTTTTGCTGTCGTACTCGTCATCGCAATCATGATGATGGGTGCGGGCCTCTATATGGAAATAGGGGATAAACCTCTGATCCAGTGGAGCACGCCAGTTATAACAGGAAACCAAGCCGTCGACTCATCTGTCGCGATGTCTCTAATCCTGATATCTCCAGGACTCGGACTTCTTGCCACACATGCATCACCGGCATTGATTGCCCTGCTTATGTCGATAGGTATGAACTTTATCGGATTCGTGGAAGGATTGATTCCTATCTTGTACCTTGCTCTTGTCTTTCCACCAGCCGGATTCCTCTGGATGGCTGTCTACATCTTCTTCGCAGTGATTGCCTTGGCAGTTTCTGGAATACTGATGTCTGCAGGATTCGTCCTGGGAACGGTGTCATTGCTGGAAATATTGACACCAACAAAAAAGCCCCAGGCATCTGGGACCGCGGGATAGCATTATTGAACAACAATACGCTTCCCGTTTTTTTATTTACAAATTATTCGTCTTCTAGTGTTAAATTTATTAATACAAGCATTGTCCAGTAAGGAAAAATATTAATATATGGTATAGATTCAAAAATCGGTCCGACCAAATACTTACTTTTATCGCCTGTTAATAATTTTTTAAAAAATCCAATTGCTCCGTTATTAGATGGCTCTGGTTTCTTCTTACTCCCTCGAAAATAAAGCCAAGGAAGGATAAAAGTTGTCCCAATTATTGTTCCGAGGCCAAAATCTGGTATGCCAAAAAAACCGCAAACGACTGGAATACTGTCAGCAAAAACAGCGATTGGTAACATAAATATTAATTCTGGTTTAAGTTTTAATCCAAACATTATTTTTATTATATCATCAATAATACATTGATGTAAAATGACAAAATTGGGTTGGGGATACAAATATTGACACAGATTATCAGTTATGTAATAATATATATGGATCTTTGACAGGCACATAGCTTGCAAGGCGCCAAATCATTCTTATCTTAACGTTGGAGGAAAAAATCATGACTGAGAAGATGACAAAAAACGTAAGAATCGTATTGGTGATTGCTGCACTGGTAATAATCGGTCTCGCACTGATTGTTATTGATGCAAACCTTGCTCACCCCGCTAACACTGCTCCATCAAATAATGTCCAGCCGGACACATCTGGAGGAGCTGCACTAAGTAGGGCAGCAGCAAGCGGACCCCACGTATCTCTGTCTATGAACCAAAATTCTGGACAAGGAATGGCTCCATCTCCTTCTATCACTGGATGGATATTGATAGCCATTGCCATTATAGGCGGGGGTTATTACTGGTTTGGACAAAACCGGCAAACAGGGAAGCCATCAACACATTAATTTGTTGAAGATGGCCCCTTATTTTTTTACAAAAAATATAAACCCATTGTAAAAATAATTAATATATTATAAAATAATAGTATATGAATACTTACTTCAAAAAAATATCTATTACGTTATTACTATTATGTTTTTTTCTCTTGCCAATTTCCGCAAAAGCAGCAGCGACTGATTCTCCAATCTTAAATGGACTGATAGCAGGGATGGCTTTAATCACTGGAAATCCAATAATAGCTATAACTGCGGGAACAACTGGAATAAGCAATCCAGTAGATATGGTAAGTTGGGTTGCAAATGGAGTTATCAAGGCTGTCACTGGAATGTTTCTTGCCTTAAGCGTCACCTTACTATCTGTTAGCCACTCATTTTTAATGTGGGTTACAGATCCCGCCTTCATGAAGGTCAGCATGACTGGAAATGATAACCCTGTCATATATTCAGGATGGAACATAGTTAGAAATGTTGCTAATATTGCTTTGATATTTGGACTTATTTTTATTGCTATTAGTATTATTCTTGGATATCAAGAAGGAAAGGCTAAAAAAACTTTAATAAATTTCATACTAATAGCTCTTTTAATCAACTTTACTCCCATTATCTGTGGCCTAATTATCGATGCTTCGAATATTGTAATGAATTCATTTTTAAATGGTGTCAGCCAACAAAATTATTTTGCCATGGTTAATGATACAGGAGCTAAGGCAGTAGACAAAACCTTAGGGTCTTCAGAATTCTTCGCTGGCACAGCAATGATTGCAATATTCAACATAGTTTCTGCAGTTATAATATTTTTATATGCAATACTATTTGTGGCTAGATATGTTTTCCTTTGGATTTTAGTAATAGCTTCTCCAATTGCTTTTGCAAGTAAAGTCTTTCCAAATGCTAAATTTGTCGATAAACTTTTCCCGAGTATTTTCTACTGGGAAGAATGGTGGAATCAGTTTTTACAATGGTGCATATTAGGAATAACGGCTAGCTTCTCTTTGTTCTTAGCAAATAGCATGATGGTTCAAATATATGCGAACCAAAATCTATTAACAAAGGCATCTGATTTCGGAGCAATCTTCGCTTTTGCCATTCCATTTATTTTCCTATTATGTGGCTTCTTTATCTCTATAGAATCAGGAGGAAAAGTTGGAGCTTTTGTTGGTGGTTTAGCAACGGGAGCTTTTGCAATGACTGGAGGTAAAATGATAGGAAAAGGAAAAGAACTTGCTGGGGAGGCTTGGGAAAAAACAGCAGGATGGGCAGGGGAAAGGGGCAGGAGCAGCAGGAACCTGGGCGAAAGAAGGAATTACTGGCCGTATTGGAGGAACTATTTCTAACTTAGCGGGAAATGAAAAAATAGATACAGGAACTAAAGAGGGCAGAGAAGAAGGAAGATATAAATTTAGAGAATATTTAGGAAGACCAAGAGAATGGCAGCGTAAAAATAGCCTTGTTGCGCCTGGAACAGTTGGTAAAAAATCAAAAGATGAGGTTGCCGCAGAAGACTTTGCTAAGGGTGTAAGCTTCAGTAAATATGAAGACCTAAGAGAAAGATATTCTCAACCACAAAGAACAGCTATTGAGAAAAAACTATCTGAAGAAGATTTGTCCAAATTCCTAGAAGGAGCAAAGACTCCTGTTGAATTAGAGAGGAGACTAAAATCTGTTGCTAATACAGGAAACGATAAAACAAAAAATTCTGCCTACCTTCATACAATTAATAATCCCAACCTCGCAGGTGGAAGCACTAATTGGGATAAAGTTTTCAAAACTGACATTGGAAAATCAATATCTTCTATGAGCACAAAAGATGCAGTTGAAAACATAACCCCTGAATCACTAGAAAACGTTGAAGTATTTGATCAACTAACTTCTAAACAACTCAAATCAATATTAGAAAGAGGATCAAGAAAACAAACTAATGCTGTTAGGAATATAATGATTGGAGGTAAAAGAAAATACTCAGCGATAAAAAAGATGCACTAGAAAATAGTATAAATTTACCTGGATCAGCCGCCCAAAAAGAAGAAGCCGAGAAAAACTTAGAAGATTTTAATAAAAAAATGGCAGAATTAATTAAAATAATTTAATCAGATGAATAGCGAAACATCTAAAAAAATATCAAGTGATATTGTCTACTTTATAGAAGGTATTGTTCTAGAATATAATCTAGAAAAGGACTTTATTGAAGGGGATAGTCTTTTAAAGAAAAAAATGGAGAATGTCACTGATCTAGCAGAAAGAATATCTATTAAATTGCTATATAGCCAAGTAATAAGTGATTATATTAATAATAACAAGCCACTTGAAGAAATACTTGCTTCGTTTAAAATAAAAAAAATCATCGAACAATTAATAAACAACAAAATTAATTTTGATGATTTGAATATTTTACTATCTCAAAATATTAAAGCTTCTCCAGAAATAATAAAATCTATAGAAGAAAAAATTAGAAATAACCCTTCAATAAAAGAGATTATGAGCAATGAGGCAGAAGGGGACAAAGAAATTGTTGATATTGAAGAAAATCCAAAAAAAATTACCAGCACTAAAAGTATTGGCAATATATTATTAAAAAAGGTTAATTAGTAATACTTATTAATTTCTTCATCGCTAAGGTGAAGATCTTTTAATCTCTCTCTGTCTTTTTTCTCTTTCGCACTCATATTTTCTCTTTTTGACCTTCTACTTGAGATGCTGGAGAATTAGGATTAGAAAGAGCTTGGAAAACTCAGCAGCATCAACAATACTGCCACCACCTTTAATCCTTATTGAGGTCCTGTTTCTTTGAGACATGACCTCAAAAACATCGCTTCGACATTTTTCCTCTAAAGAAGCATACTTTTCTTCAAACTCTGGATCTTTTAGAGCCTCTGCATATGTGATTCCAGCTCTTAGAAAGAAGACATTGTCGATTGTTAACACTTCTGTTGATACAACTTCTTGATTCGCAGAAGCCTTAACATTGGCAGCATTTTTTAATAATTCTTCTTTTCGTGCTTCATCAGCCGCATTTACAATGTCTGCAGGACGAACAAGCTTTCCTATCTGTATTGCTTTTATATATATTCCGTATTCTATTAAACATTTTTTGATTAAGCCTCTTTCTTCAAATTTTTGATAGAAAAATTTTGCCAATTCTTTTTTGTCTGATTGCAAATCTTTATCTTCTGAAGAGTCTATTATCTCAAAAACTGCCCCTCTGAATTCTTTTATAAAGGCGTCATACCAATTATTAACGCCAAACTTCGCTAGGGGAACATTTAAAAGCTCTCCCAACAATCCCATATTAAAGCTTATTGGATATCCATTTTTAGTATAGATATCTTTTATTTCTTGCCCGTAATTGTATGGAACTACAAAAAATCCGTCATATATCACGTTTTCTCGAGAGACAATCTCTTCAGTGCTAGGATCATATTTGTCCACTTTAAAAGTATCTACATAGGGTTCTTCGAATATGCATGGAAAACTAAAGAATCGAAGGCCAAACCAAGGGTGTGGTTTTTTTATCCTTTCGCCTGGATCTATGCCAAACTTTGATAAAATCCCTATGCCGTCTTTTTCATTTTCTGGGACAACCCAACCTTTTTCGGTAAGGGTAAAGCCAGTTAATTGTAGATCTGCTCTCTTATATGCTCCTCCCTCCATGATCAGATAGCAATAAGTTTCTCGTATTTTATATCCAATAAGAGCTCGTAGAACTCAAATCCAATAGACTACACATAAAAAAACGATAACAAATACAACAGTTGGGACAAAAAAGAGCAATCCCCATGGAATAACGAACTGTGCAATAAAAGCAATTAATGCTGTAACGACGACATATTTAAGTCCCCGTGCTCTAGCTTCTTTCCGTTCCTTTTTGATTTTCTCTATTTTCTGTTCAGTAGTAATCATGATTTTCACCTTTGCTTAATTCTGTTTTTAATGTCCTAAATTACATAAATGTAATACTCTTCGGCTCCGCCAAAGAACACCATTATTATGTACTATATATGCTATTTTGTCAATATTGACGTTATCATATTAAAACGGCATAATACTGTAGCCAATGATCTTTAACAAAGAGAGGCAAGGAAGCGGAAAGAATGATAAGAGATGTAATTATTATAAAAAATGTCGAAGACAGGACAGATATTGGAACGATGCTTAACTCATCAAGCATGAGGCATGAAAACTGTGGTAATGGCGAAATCATTGTGCGGTGGGGAGGAGGCACCAGATTCGGAAAAAATCATTTAATCCTCGAATGCCGAAAATGTAAAAATTGCTTTCCCTTAGACATATCCTTTGAATCATCTATTCCCAACAGCGAAAATATTAAAATGATAAATTTGTTGACCAAAAAAATATACTATTCCTGTTTTACGCTAGCGTCTACAGGAGCAGTAGAAATTGGATGGGAATACGAGCTAGAGGAACGTAGAGAAAAAGAAAGGCGGGAGAAAAAATTTTATCTAGCCCTAAGAATTATACTTTTAATATTAGCACTATTTGTAATTATTTTTCTATTTCTGCATTAACCATAAAGAGTAATACTCTTTTTTTATTTCCAAAAATTGACCTCCCTCCTATTTCTTTCTATAATCTACTAAAATATGAACAAAGAATTTGGCATTGCCCTAAAAGCATTAATTAAGAATAAAGAAGGAAAGTATCTGATTTTGCATAAAAGCGACAAAGACGATATTAATCCTAATCAGATAGACATTCCTGGAGGAAGAATGGAATTCGGAGAAGACTTTA
Source organism: uncultured bacterium (assembly GCA_963802195.1). Taxonomy (GTDB): domain Bacteria; phylum Patescibacteriota; class Minisyncoccia; order Minisyncoccales; family Minisyncoccaceae; genus UBA2211. The sequence goes on from CAWDHP010000002.1 coordinate 144,118, forward strand.
TTACTGCTCTCAAGAGGGAAGCTAAAGAAGAATTGAATATTGAAATAGAGATTGGTAATTATTCTAGGGTTTGGAGCCTAATCAAGGACAATCTACATTTAATTGGTATTACCTTTAATGCTCAATATATAGGAGGGGAGATTAAGTTAAGTTTTGAACATGATAGCTATTCATGGGTTAATAAAGAGGAGATCATGAATGAAGACTATCCTTTATGGATAAAAGAAGAATTTAAATTATTAAATAAAATTGAAGTAATTCCATAGAATATAGCTACTGAAGGTGCATCGTAAAACAAATGTACTTCCTTGACAACTATTAATAAAGTTGTATAATTTAATCGTCAATGAACCTTTAAATAGGGGGGGCTAAATTGAGGTGACTTATGCCAAAATTAAACTCAGAAGAAACCATATATTGCGTTTACTGTAAAGGAAAAGGATTTGTTGAAGAAATGGTTCTTCTTGTCGAAAGCCGTTCTGGTGCGTCTTATGGATTAAAGAAAAAACCTTGTCCTGTTTGTAAGGGTGCGGGTAAATTTATAGACCATTGCGACTGGACATATTGCAATTATTGCAAGGGAAAGGGATCAACCAGGGAACAAGAAGGGCCTTGTCCTGTTTGTGGAGGAGTTGGCAAAATAAAACCTCCAACTTTTTAATTATGGATATTTAATAAATATCCTTTTTACATCTTAATATTTAATTATTAAAATAAATTTCATTAATTATAAAAATAGATTGGCTACAAATCAAACAAAAATATTAGATTTAATTAAAGAAAATCCAAAAATTACCATAATCCAATTAACAGCCTTAGTAAAACCACCATTGAAAACAATATTATAAAATTTAAAAAGGCAAACATTTAAAAAAGTTCCGATAATGTTCCTTACCTCTGTAAAACCAAACATTACAGGTTTACGCTTTTTGCCTTTAAAGAATATAATAGAATCAATGAGAACTAATAACCAAGTAGAAATTATTGTATTTAAAAAGGAGGGGAATGAATTACTTTTCCTGATTTTGAAAAGAGCTCCTCAAAGAGGGGAATTTTGGCAACCAATAACTGGAGGTGTTGAAGAAAATGAAACATTTGAAGAGGCAGCAATCAGAGAAGTTGGCGAAGAAATTGGGATTAATAATGATATTAAATTAATTGACTTCGGATACTCATTTGAATTTTTTGATCATGGCGAAAACCATTTTGAGAAAGTTTTTGGTTTAGAAGTCAACCCAGAAACAAAGATTGTAATCTCTGAAGAGCATACCGAATTTAAATGGGTTTCTGGACAAACAGCGATTGAACAATTTTTAAAATAGGAAACAATAAGGAAGGTTTTAAAAAATTAATGAATTTCCTCGACCAAATTTAATCTTAAAGATACTTTTACTGCTCTTATTAGATATTTTAAGAAGTATAATAAAAATATGAAAGAAATGAATCAAAAACAAAAAATAGAAATCAGACCCCCTAAGATGTCTGACCTTAATTCTTTGCTTACAATGATAAATTCTTTGGTTGAAGAAAAGGCAATGCTAACCATACAGAAGAAGGCAACTCTTAAAGAAGAAAGAAAATATTTAAAGGGAATAATAAAAGATAAAGAAACTATACATTTACTTTTACTTATTAATGGAGAAGTGATGGGGAAGGCGGAAGTAGTTAAACTAAAAAATATAAGAAACCATATCGGAGAATTGGGAATTTCTATCAAAAAAGAAGCTAGAGGATTAGGATTGGGAGAAAAATTATTTAAGGAAGTATCGAAGCAAGCAATAAAAAAATTAAAACTTAAAATAATCACCCTAGATGTGCATGCAAAATAAAATAGCTCAAAATTTATATAGAAAAATGGGGTTCAAGAAAATCGGAATAGTTAAGAAGGGTATTCAATATTATGGAAAATATGAAGATTATATAATAATGGTTAGACATATATATTAGGCTAGATTAAAAATAGATATTTTATCTGAAAAGCATATAAAAATTATGATAAAAACGATTATATTTGATTATGATGGCGTGGTGAAGAAATCTCAGAAATTATCCCTAGACATTGTTGACTTATATAAAATTTCTGTTGAAGAATACGAAAAATTTATTCCTCGCTTAAGACCAATTATAGAAAAATTTGATAAAGGCCTCATAGCCGAGGAAAAATTTTGGATGGAATTTTCTGATGCGATGGGCAAGGCTGTGCCGGAAAAATGCAGAGAAAAGGCTAAAAAAATGTATAAGGATAAATTTGTATTTTTTCCTGAAGTAATTGGGTTAATTAAAAAATTAAAAAACGAAGGGTTTCGATTATCAATTTTGTCTAATATGTTTCCTTATCAGGCAAAAATAATTAAAGAAATGAACGGGTACTCTTTATTTGATGATCTTTTTTTCTCTTGCGAAAGGGGGCTTAAAAAACCGGATTTGGAATTTTACGAATTAGTAATTAAGGAAATGAATGTCAGGCCACAAGAGTGTCTTTTTATTGATGACAAAGAAGAAAATCTTTTGCCAGCTGAAAAATTAGGAATGAAGACAGTTTTAGCAAAAAATCAAGAGCAAATTGTCGAAGATGTTTGGGCAATTATAAGATTGGAAAATAAAATTTAAATCCCACCGCTACTCCTAGAGAGTAAGGATTCTAGATATTCCTTAGTTTATAAATTAAAAGAGGACACCATGTCTTGCTTTGTTGTTTTTAAAGATATAAAATTAAATTAATAAATATGGAGGAAATTGAAGTTAAATTCTTGAATATTGATCCTGCTTCAATAGAAAGCAAGCTAAAGGCTATTGGAGCTGAAAGAATGTTTGAAAAACTTTACAGAAGAAAGGTATTTGACTACCCAGATTTAAGATTGCATAAAAAGGGAGCATGGATACGCCTTAGGGATGAAGGAGAAAAAATAACCCTTACCTACAAGGAAAGAATTGGAATGAAAACATTCGACGGAAAAACTGATGACGATTCAATGGAAGAAATTGAAATTAATGTAAGTGATTTTAACAAAACAGCAGAATTATTAAATAAAATTGGATTTATTGAAAAATTCTATCAAGAAAACAGAAGGATAAAATACCAGCTTGATGATATTGAATTCGATATAGACTTCTGGCCTCAATTAGATCCTTATCTAGAAATAGAAGCACCTTCATGGGAAAAGATAGACGAAGCTATAAAACTACTAGAACTTAATCCTGAAAATAAAAGAATATTTTCAACTACTCAAATTTATAAACTAAAAGGCATAGAAGATATAGATTATAAAGAAATGACTTTTAATGGATTAATTAAAAACATCTATTAACAATAAATCGATAAAACTATATAATGTTTATATGGCAAGCACTGAAATCATAGATATAATTGATAAAAATAATAATGTAATTGGGTCAGCAGATGTTAATACGGCCCATGAACAAAAACTTATGCACCGCGTTGTGGCCGTATTTGTGTTTAATGCTAATGATGGCAAACTTTACTTTCAAACAGGCAACAAATACGGCAAATTAGATATTGCAGTTGGTGGACATGTTCAACAAGGCGAAACATACAAATCTGCGGCTCAAAGAGAAATGTATGAAGAAATTGGATTAAAAACGCCTCTTCAACATATTTCTACGTTTCTTCCTAAAAAATCTCGCTTCAATCACTATTGGGCGATTTATGAAACTATCGTTCCTCAAGGATGGGAATTCAAAGAAACAGAAGAAGTAAAAACCTTGGATAAAAAAACACTATCAGATATTATTAATATGATGGAGTCTGATCCAGATATATTTACTTGTGGTTTTAAAAATGCAATGAAAGAATATGTTCGTATAAAAAAGGGAACTCTTGATAGAAAAATTGCATGAATAAATACTCATTCGAAAATCTTCGTTTGCTACTAATAAACAATAAAATTGACTTTGAAGTTATTACACATAAACCAGTTTTTACTATGGAAGATGTTGTAAGGGAATTAAATATTCCTCAAGAAGCAATGGCTAAAACATTGATAATAGATACTGACGATAGGGGATTGGTTAGGATTATAATACCAGGAACAGCTCGTCTTGATATTAAAAAACTAGCCTTAATAATTGGTATTTCAGAAAAAAGCATTCATCTTGCCGATAGGAAAACCATTGAACAATTAGGCTTTACTATTGGTGCCATCCCACCCTTTGGTGGAGACTTACCGACCTATATTGATAATTCTTTCCTTAATCAAGACTTATTATATTGTGGAGCAGGAGATAATGATAAAACATTTTCTATTAAGCCACACGATATTATTCATCTTACGTCAGCAGTTATAACCCATGTAAACAGCGATTGACAATAATTCATATTCCATTATAATGGAAATATAACCAAAATAATGGAATATGAAAAATCTTAAACAATACATTTTTTCTACCGCTGGTCAAAAAATACTAGAATTTTTATCAGCCAACGCAGACAAACAATATACAGAAAAAGAGATTAGCGATTCAATAAAAGCGAAAAGATCGTCTATTAATTTAGCGTTGCACATACTAGTTGAAGAGGATATTATTGATAGAAAAAAGATAGGTCGCACTTCTTTATATGGTGCTGATGCAAACCATATAATCATTAAAGAATTAAAAATATTGCAAAATCTTTTACTAATCTACCCATTAATTGAAAAATTAAAACCAGAAAGTCAAAAGATTATTCTTTTTGGTTCTTCCTCTAAGGGAACCAATACTGCCGAAAGCGATATAGATCTTTTTGTACAAACAAATAATGTTAAAAAAATAAGGGAAATAGTTAATTCTTCACAATTAAAAGACAAAATTCAATTAATAACGAAAACGCCGAAAGAAATGTTAGTTATAAATAACGAAAAACCACTTTTCTTCCAGGAAATAGAAAAGGGTAAATTAATTTGGGAAAATTATGGAAAATAGTGAACTTAATAAATGTATTGAAAGAGGTAAAATTGTAAAACTTGAGAAAGCAGAAACTTTAGTGCCTAAAGAATTTGAATTAGCCACAAGTGATTTAGCTTTTTCGAAAGAAAGTCTTGTAAGCGACAATTACAAATGGTCAATTATTCAATCCTATTATTCAATGTTTCACACAGCAAGAGCACTTCTTTATAGCGAAGGAAAAGCCATTATTGTCTGATTGAAGCAATAAGAGGGTTTTATGTTGAAAAGGGGATATTAAGCTTTGAATATTTAGAAGCCCTACAATTAGGTAAATCTCTTAGAGAAAATGCAGATTATTATGGCGACTTCAGCAAAAAAGATGCCGAGGAATTATTAAATATAGCAATTAAGTTTCTTAAAGAAGCAAAGATCGTATTAACCGATTAATTGGCGACTCTCTACAAAATACTACCAATAGGCAGTAATAAAAAGATGAAATGTCGACAATTTGTCGACATTTAAATAAACCACTAACGGCATATAGAATAAATCAGACATTTTTTCATTTTAAAAAAGCATTGAGATTATTTAAAAACTAAGGAAATAAGCTGTCCGAAAAAATAGGACAACTGAAAATTTAATAATCCTACCAAGTAAAACTAGAAGAATTAAATCTGGTAAAAATATCTAAAATAGGTTGGGTGGAAGATTGGGTGTAAGGTTATATGTAAAGTTGGGTGTAAGTTAGATAGGGGGTAAAAGTTCGGAGAAAGGTTCGGAAATAAGTTCGGAGAAGAGTTCGGAGAAGGATTGAAATACAATAGAAAAATTTGGTAAATTATTGAATATTTCTTAAAAACAAAAAGGTGATTCATAACTTCGCTTTTTGTTTCTTTTTTGATATAATGAATCCAATACAATATAAATCATGATTATGAACAAAAAGAAGACTATCTTAACTGGAATGAGACCAACAGGGAAATTACATCTTGGCCACTATGTTGGAGCATTAGAAAATTGGATTGAATTACAAAAAACATATAATTGCTATTTCCTAATCGCTGACTACCAAGCACTAGGGGATTATGCTGAAGATATTAGCAGAATCAGAAACTCTGTAATTGAAGTTGCCCTAGACTGGCTTTCAGTTGGATTAGACTATAAAAAGAACAATTTTGTCATTCAAAGCTATGTTCCTGAATATTCAGAGCTTGCCATGCTTTTAAGCATGATTACCCCCAAAGGAATGGTTGATAGGAATCCGACTCTTAAATCAGAAATGCTTTTACAAAAAGATGTTTCTCTTGGTTTCTATAACTATCCGTCTAGCCAAGTAGCTGATATCCTGTTATCCAAGGCTGATTTAGTCCCAGTAGGGGATGATCAATTACCACACGTTGAATTAACCAGAGAAATAGCTAGAAAGTTTAATCGAATCTATGGCCATGTCTTCCCAGAACCAGGAGCATTAGTGGGAAGAGTGCCTCGATTAGTTGGAATAGATGGTAAAGCTAAAATGAGTAAAAGCTTGGGAAACTGCATTTACCTATCTGATTCAGAAGAAGAGGTAGCCAAAAAGGTTAATAAAATGTACACTGACCCAACAAGAATCAGAGCAACTGATCCAGGGCATATTGAAGGCAATGTAGTCTTTGTTTATCTTGATGCTTTCTATCAAGATAAAAAAGAACTAGAAAATCTTAAAAACAAATACAAGAAAGGAGAAATCAGTGATGTAGAGATTAAAAATATATTAAGCGAAACTCTAAACAAGCTATTGAAGCCTATTAGAGAAAGAAGAGCATACTATGAAGCACACCCAAGTGAAGTTAAGAAAGCTTTAATTGATGGAACTAATAGATCTCGCAAGATTGCTCAAAAAACAATAGCTGAAGTAAAAAACGCTATGAATATTTCAAAGTATGAAGATTTGAGTAATATTAAGAAAGCTATAAGTCAAAAATAGATTTCTTATATAAATCCATGAAAACAGTATTCCCTCAAAAACTAAAAAAGGGAGACGAGGTCAGAGTTATTGTTAGCTCGAGATCTTTTAGTCTTCTTTCTGAGGAAACTAAAAATATTGCTAGTCAAAGATTCTCTGAGCTTGGTTTAAAAGTATCTTTTGGAAAACATATCTCGGAAACTGATGAATTTCTCTCTTCTTCTATTGAATCAAGAATCGAAGATATACACGAAGCTTTTTTAGATAAAAACGTAAAAGCTGTTTTTACCGTTCTAGGCGGTTTTAATGCAAACCAACTATTAAAATATATCGATTGGGATATTATTAAAAATAATCCTAAAATATTCTGTGGCTATTCTGATGTTACTATTTTAAATAACTCAATCTACCACAAAACAGGACTAGTAAACTATTACGGACCGCATTACTCAACCTTCGGTCAAAAACTATATTTTGACTACACTTTAGATTACTTTAAAAAGTGCTTATTGTCTGAAGGAGAATTCTTAATCACTCCTTCGGACAATTGGAGTGATGATGCTTGGTATATAAATCAAGAGGAAAGAAATCTTATTAAAAACAATGGATTTCTGGTCATCAATGAAGGTGAGGCTACTGGTATAATTTTAGGCGGCAATCTTTGCACTCTTAATTTACTTCAAGGAACAGAATATTTCCCCGATCTATCAAATTCAATATTATTCATAGAAGATGATGAATTAAGTAATCCAGTAACTTTTGACCGAGACCTTCAATCATTAATACACCAACCCAACTTCAATAAAGTTAAAGGTTTGGTTATCGGTAGGTTCCAAAAAATTAGCGATGTAAATAATGATAAGCTAATTAAAATCATTAAAACCAAAAAAGAACTAGACAATATCCCCGTAGTTGCCAATGTTGATTTCGGACACACTGACCCTAAGACAACTTTTCCTATTGGTGGAGAGGCTAAAATTATAGTTAAAAATAGTGGCTTAGAAATAAAAATCATCAAACATTAACTTATAAATATATGCTAGATTTTAAAAGGCTCCAAAAAGAAATATTAAAGAATAAGATAGATAAGGGTTTTAATACAACTGATATCAATAAGGAATTTTGCTTTACTTATGCAGAATTAAGCGAAGCATATGATGCCTACAGAAAAAAGAAGGATGACTTAGGAGAAGAACTGGCTGATGTTGCAATATATTTAATGGGATTGTCTGAAATGCTAAAAATAAACTTAGAAGACGAGATATTAAAAAAGATAGCAAAAAACGAAAAGAGGGAATACAAAAATATTGACGGGGTTAATATTAGAACTAAAGAATAGCCTATGGAATACAAAGATTCAACTAATAAAAATATCGACATCAATCAAATTAGACTTTTAAGAAAGTCCATAGGATGGCAGCCCAGAAGCGAGAAAAAATGGAAAGAAATTCTATCTAAATCATCTTTTGTTTATAGTGTTTGGGATAGAAAGAAATTAATAGGATTAGGAAGATTAGTAGAAGATGGGATCATGTGTATGTTTTATGATGTTATAGTCCACAAAAACTATCAGGGCAAAGGAATAGGTAAATTAATTATAAATAAATTGATTGATCAAACAAAAGGTAAGAAATATTGTTCGATAGGCTTATTTGCTGATAAAGATGTAGTTAAATTTTATAAAAAATTAGGGTTCAAAATAGATAGCTTTGGAATGGAATACAATAAATAGGATTATCGGAAAAGAAAACATCTAAGCTATTTAGATGTTTTTATATACTTTGCAACTTCTTCATATCCTTCCGTCCAGCGACTGATTCTTCCTACTTGTGGCTGCTCAGAAAATGTTCTTGATTCATCTTCCATCATCAATATATTGTCCCAGGCAGGGGAGTCACCTTTAATTTCTTTTGAAAACTTAACTGGCACCTGAAATACATATTCAAATGTTTTTCCGCTTGGCTCAGCATAAACAATAGCTGCCTCAAAATGTCCTGTTCTGTCTTCAAATTGATTAAGTAATTCAAAAAGTTTTTGAACTGGCATCATCTTTTCGATATAATGAGTATATGGACCAGGAATACCTAGGGAATGGATAAATAAACTGTGATCTTCTCTTACAACTGGGCTATTAATCTCTTTAGCCGCCTGAAGAGCAGCAATTCTAGCTATCTCTAAGCTTGTATCGGCTTGTATTTCTGGGTAATCCTTCTCAAGGGGAATAAGCTCAATACCATATCTATTAAATACGTCTTTAGCGGCCGCAATCTTCATTTTATTTTTACTGATAAAATATACTTTATTCATAATTTACATATATCTTACCTCATTAAAAACTACTTGTCGAATGGTTCATCTGTCCTTAATTTATCAAAAGTATTTAATTATCCTAAGCCAAGCCTCCTTGATTAAATTGATAAAGTCAATTAACATAGATATAGTCTTGTAATTAACCAAAATAACATGACTATATAACTGTAAAGAAACATGACTGAAGAACAAGTAAAAATACTGTTAGGGGAATTAAAAACAGACCTAGAAACAACTAGGTCTTCTTCAGATATTACAAAATTGTGGCACAAGTATTTTAGCGACAATGGATCTTTTAAGTTATTAATCAAAAAGATAAAAGACTTGCCAGCAGAAGAAAAGAAAACTACTGCTTTAATAATCCAGCAATCATATAAAGAAGCTCAAGAATTGTTTGCTGAAAAAGAGAAGAGTATAAAAGGAGGGGAGTTATCAGGAAATATTAAATCTCAATCAGAGACTTTTAATCCTTCAGCTCCAAAAATAGGGCACTTACACCCAATATCTAAAACTATCAGAGAAATGAATGAACTTTTCGTTAGTATGGGTTTCAGTATTATGGATGGACCAGAAATAGAAACTGATGAGTTTTGCTTCCAAAGATTGAATGTTCCTGCTGATCATCCAGCCAGAGACATGCAAGATACTATCTACATCAAAGAACCTGATTTCTTGTTAAGAACCCAGACTTCTTCAATTGAAGCTCAGACTTTAGCTAAATTCAAACCACCATTCAAGATTGTTTCTCCAGGAAGATCATACAGAAATGAAAGTGTCAATAAAAGTAATCATTTTGTCTTCCATCAATACCAAGGAGTAGTTGTTACTGAGAAAGCTAACATGAAAGACCTCTTCGGAACTTTCCAAGTCCTCTTTAAAAAAATGTATGGAGAAGATGTGGTTACTAGATACAGGAACAAATACTATCCTGAAGTTGAACCAGGAGTAGGACCAGACATGCAATGCTTTAATTGCCATGGCAAGGGTTGTCCGCTATGCAAAGGTGTTGGCTGGATTGAAATGGGTGGAGCAGGAATAATCCATCCTAATGTTATGAAGATGGCTGGACTAGATACCAATAAATGGGTTGGCTTTGCTTTTGGTTTAGGACTTGATCGTTGGGTAATGGCCAAATACAAAGTTACTGACATTAGAACATTATTAGGAGGGAACTTAGGATATAAATATTACGAAAATGAAAGTATTATATAGTCAAATTAAAGAATTGGTTCCAGGATTAAAAGCCAAGCCTAGAGAAGTAGGTGAGGCTTTGACTTTAACTGGCTTTATGATGGATGGTTTTACTGAAGTTACCTACAAAGGTAAAAAAGACTATCTATTAAGCTTAGAAATCAGACAGAATCGTGCTGACTGTCTTTCAGTTATCGGACTCGCTCGCGAAGTAGCTGCTTACTATAATTTAAAAGCTTCTATTCCAGCAATCAAGCCAATTGCTAAAAATACTAAAAAGCTAGATATTAAAATTGAAGCCACTGATTTTGTTAAAAGAGTTTTAGCTATTAAGATTGATGAAATCAAAAATCAAGAATCTCCTCAGTGGCTAAAAGAATACATGGCCTTCTATGGATTAAATAGCGCTGGACTTTTAGTCGATCTTTCTAACTATGTGATGATGCTCACTGGCTATCCATCTCATTTGATTGATTTTAATAAAACAGAAGGAACTATTTACTGGTCAATTAATAATAGTTTTAAGGAAATAACAACATTATTAGGTTCAATCACTAAACTAAATAATAATGAGATTATTATCAGAGACAATAACAATGTTTTAGCCTTAGCTGGAATAATCGGAGGAAAGACCGACAGTATTGATATTAATACTAATTCAATTATCGCTGAAATCGCTGTTTATGATCGTTCGATTATAAGAAGGAACTCAAGAAGCTTAAGTATCACAACAGAAGCTAGTAGAAGATTAGAAAAAGACCTTGATCCTAATGGTGCTGATTATGCTATGCAAATGCTAGTTTCTTTGATTTTAAAACACGCCGGAGGAAAGGTTGCTAGTTCATTATTTAATTATTATCCTAAAAAGTATACTTCTCCTAAAATTCAATTTGATAAAGAATTGCCAACTAAATTAGCTGGAATTGAAATAAGCTCTAAAGATACGCTAAGGATATTAAAAGGTTTAAGTTTTGATATTATTTCAAAAAACAACAAACTAACAGTTATTCCTCCAACCTACAGAATGGATGTTGCCTTGCCAGAAGATTTAGCTGAAGAAGTAATCAGAATATATGGCTACAATCAGATTCCAACTAATGAAATTCCTCATTTAGAAGTTGTTAAAAATATTACTCCTAAAAATATTATTCTTTCAGAGAAGATAAGAGATGTTTTAACTGTTTTGGGATTTGATGAAACATTGTCTTGGCCTTTAACAGAGAAGGGGATTAACGCTAAAGTTAATTACTCTGATTTAAATGAAGTAACTACTCAGAACTCAGTTAATGATTTATTCCCCAACCTTAGGCAATCGATGGCTGTAGGATTATTAAATCAGATGAATGAATACTTTAAGAAAGGAGTAGAGTTTATCGATATCTTTGAAATAGGAAGAGTCTTTGGTGAGAAGAATAGAAATTACCTTGAACACGATTCTTTAGGAATATTATCTGCCTCAAAAGCAAATACCTTGCCACAATACAAAGACAAGATTGAATCATTATTAAGATTGATTGGTTTTGTTGATGTTAAATATTTTGAATCAGAAATAAAGCCTAGAATGGCTAATCCTGAATCTTGCTGGGATATTTACGTTAATAATCAAAATGTTGGTATTATCTACAAACTAGCTCCCTCAGAAACAAAACTAAACATATATTTTACTGAAATTGATATTGAAAGAATAACAAAACTATTAACTAAGGTGGATACCAATCCAGTAGTTGAATTAACTCAAAAATTAATCTCTTTAGACGTAAATATTGAATTAAATAAAGAAGATTCTATCTTTGAATATTTAAAAACTCTAGGAAACAAGATAGATAAAAAGAACATCTGGAGTATTAATGTAGCTGATGTTTACCAAGTAGGGAATAAGAAGAAATATACCTTAAGAGTAACCTATGAAGAGCTATCAGATAAAGAAGCAAAGGAAATTCATCTTAAAACGTTCGGATTAAATAATATCTAAGATAAAGACTCCAATTAATGGAGCTTTTATTTTAACAGATAAAATATGACGCTTAAGGTATATTGCACGACAATAACACAAATAATATGATTTCCGAAAAAGCATTAAAAGAATTCAAAGCAATATATAAGAAAAAATTTGATATAGAGTTGTCCGATCAAGATGCTTTAGAATCGGCAACTAAATTATTAAAACTAGTAGAAATCATATATAAACCTATAACAAAGGAAGAATCTAAAAAACATAGTAAGTAATAAAAAAGGAGATTAAAAAGAAATAACAAAAAATAAAGGATAACCTTTATATTTTTTCTTTGAGATATGGCCAGAATGTTCTGACATAATCAAGGTTACCGACTGTCTGGTCTCCAATGGCACACTCAAAGAAACGTATCATCGTCTCCTTTGAAGATGCCTGAAGGATTTCCTTCGGAGCTGATCGAGCGCGGTGTTGATTCTTGCCATCAGGCCCAGCATATCTCTTGAGCATGATGTCTGCCTCAACCGCGGTAATGGCTTCTCCGGCAATCTTTTTCATAACAATGAAAGAATCGTCCATAATGAACTCAGTGTCAACAATAAGAAGTTCATTGGCGAATGCCGATGCAAATTGCGGTCCCGGATTGATTTTCTTAGCAATATCCATAGCACCGTAGATATCATCTGCCTTCAAGAGGTCGATAATGACATTTTCTACGTTAAATGTTGGTCTGTCGCTATTCAAGCTTTTAATGAGCTTTTTTACTATACGGTCATACTTACCCATAAATCACTTCCTGGCAAAAGCCATTGAATAATTAATACAATATAAAAGTTATTATGTCAAATTTTGAGGCACAAGAAAAATCACTTTATACTGTCTCATTTGTCTCATTTTACATGAAAAAAATCTTTTATAAAAGCAAAAAAGAGATAATTTTACCTCTTCTGTTTAGTGGATTTGCATTTCGAAATCCAATGCGAAATTTAGTAAAAAATTAACGAGCTTGAGTCGAAACCCTGGAAAGGGAAGAATCTTCATAACAGCTGGCCAAACAGGCATCAGCTTTCTTGCTCTTCTTTGCCTATACTCGGCTCGGAGAATATCTTCGAGAACCGCGAAATCATTTTCAATCACTGAATTGTAAGCCATGTCTTTCTTCCACCTTAAAAGGACTTTTCCTTTCATTGCAATATTAACCTTTTTCCATTAAAAGTCAACGGCCAACACTAGACCCTGACACCTCAAATTGACTATTGCCAAGACCTCCAAAGAACCCTTACACTGCTTGGAGGGTAGGGGTTCTAGACCTTCCTTGCCTGCAAATTTTAAACGCCACTATTGACGTTTTTTGTTTTTTAAAGATATAATACATTTAATAGTTTTTAAAATAATAAATTTAATTCATGAATAAAAAAAATACAACCATAGTAGGATTAATTGTTTTAATCTCAATTATTACTTTTAGTTTATACTTTTGGAATAAAAACAAGCAAATCGAAAATATAACACAACAGCAACAAAACCAATCTATTAATAATCAAAACTTAATAACTGCGGCAAAAGGTGGCGATTTAAATAGGGTTAAAGAATTGATTATTAATGGTGCTAATGTTAATGCAAAAGATTCTTATGGGGAAACAGCCCTAATAAAATCGTTTAATTATCTTGATATTGTTAAAGAGCTAATTACTAATGGTGCTGATGTTAATGCAAAGGCTTCTGATGGAAGCACGGCATTATCATATGCTTCTACTGGTGGTAAATATGAAATTGTCAAAGAATTAATTAAGTCCGGAGCCGACATTAATACAAAAAGTAATTACGGAGGAACAATGTTAATAGATGCATCTATTGGTGGGAATATAGACATTGTAAAATATTTTATTACTGCTGGAATTGATGTTAATGCAAAAGATTCTCTTGGGGGCACAGCACTAATATATGCTTCTGCTAATGGAAATCTTGAAGCTGTCAAAGAGTTAATTACTAGTGGGGCTGATGTTAATGCAAAAAATCTTGAAGGCGAAACATCATTAACCTGGGCATCTAATAATAAACACCTTGAAATTGTTGATGTTTTAAAAGACGCAGGTGCTAAAAATTGACTAAATCAAACCTCAAAAAGTTTTCGATAACGTCTTAGAATTCTGGTACTTTTTACTTTTTAAAGATATAATAAATCTATATGAAAAATATAATAATTACACCAAGAAGCGTCTTGTTCTCTTTAACTATCTTATTAGTTATTATGTATATTTTCCTTATGCCGAAAGAAGCACACGGAATCGGTGATTTTGTTTTTTTCCCAATAGTTTTAATTGCAACTTTTATTATAATATCACTTATTTTTAGTCTCGCTCAAACTTGGGAATGGTCTGTTAAGTCATCTATTAATAATTTTTATAGAATTAGCGGTTGGATTTTTATAGCGTCACCAATAGTTTTTTGTTTTTTTGTCTTTGCGACAGCGAGATATAATAATATTCTATGTTCAATCTCTTTTAATATGGTATTTTTAATAGTGGGAATTTCTCTTTTAATAAAAGGAGGACTTCTTAATTCTATTAAAAAATAAATTTATTAAGCGTGTATTCTTAAAAAGATTCCGATAACGTCCCAGCGCCCCTGCAAATCGAAAAAATCCTTATGAATAAAAAAAGAAGGATGCTTGCGCAGAGCCTTATATTCATTTTTTTCGTTAACGCTAGCGTTCCCACCGCTGGCGTTCTTTTTTCCACGCAATCTCGGGATCAACCCTGAACTCATGACCGTTCTCTCGGAGGAACGCAACCATTTTTCTTGATAATGGCGTATATCCTCCAGAACGGAAATAATCATCGCGGAATTTATGACCGCAACCACTACACGAAGAAAGCAAGAGGCCTGCACCGCAATTGGCACAACTATATTCGGTGAATCCTCCTCGCCCACCCACGATTTCGCTCCAAACAACATGATCGAGCGTTATCTGGGAAATCGCCTCGTCCAAAACCTCAGTTTCCGGTTTTGTGTGGTCGTGCGCTATTTCGTTAATGTCGCGATTCAGCGCGACATAAAGAACTGCTTTTGTTCGTGGATAATTATGGTGATACCGGTCATTGACGAGATCGGTCGGGTCCTGGACATAGATATAAGCAACAGAGGCCCAATTGTCCAGAATCAATTCGTCGCCCCAATTATCCTCAGCGAACTTCATCGCTTTATCCATATGCTTGTATGTCTCGATAATGTCGCCATGAAGTTGACCATCAGTATAAGACTCAAGAGTCCTGCCCGCTCTTTCACGTTGAAGAATTGCCGGGTGATTTTTAGTGCCAATAATCACCCTTATCTCTTTTCCGTCCACGACCTTCCACCCTGGAATTTGTTCAACCCACTCCTTGTGATAGGAGACAATTTGAAAACTATTCCTGATGAGAAGTGGTGGGCAGGCAACATAACCAGAATCCGCCATAAATGCATTCACTGCTTCTTCAGTCGTAAGATGAGGACAAAGCATTGCCATGTCCTGTACCGTTGGGCTCTTTATCGGGAGCCGTCCTAGAATGGAACGATAATCCTCGTTTTTCACAATACACCTCTTTAAAGGTTCTACTGCCATGAAGCCCCTCATGGTTAGGGATCCTCCCTTTTAGAAGATGATTTAAGTATAACATATAAGTATAACATAATTGTTTATTATGTCAACATTTTGAAATGCACCACTTTTATACTGTCTCATTTGTCTCATTTTACCCAGACCCTGACACCTCAAATTGACTATCGCCAAGACCTCCAAAGAACCCTTACACTGCTTGGAGGGTAGGGGTTCTAGACCTTCCTTACCTAGCCTCTAGTATTAATTATAGAATCAAGGCATGTAAATTAGCTGCTAAAACATATATCTATCCTTGGTTCTTTTTCATTTTGGAGATATAATAAAAACATGGAAATCAGAAAAATACAACAAAATGATTTGTTAGCTTGTTCTAAATTATTAGAAAGTGCTTATGGTTTACCTCCATATAATGAGATATTTAAAGAACATGCAGCTGAAGCATATATAAACAATAAATATAATAATTGCAAAGATAATAGCTTCGTTGCAATTAATGAAAAAGATAATGTTCTTGCTTTTGTCTTTTTTAATATATCGTCTTGGGCTGAAGGGCCACAGGCAATTTTAGAAGAAATAATTGTAGATCCAAATCATCAAAACAAGGGGATAGGCAGGGAACTACTAGACTATGCCCATCAATACTTAAAATCGATAGACATAAAATATATTATGCTTTGGGCAAAAAATAATGAACGTTTATTAAATTTTTACAAAAATCAAGGATATTCACCAAATAGTGATTTTGTTGTAATGTTTAAAAACTTTAAATAATATGAAAAAAATAGCCAAAAAACAAAAAATAGAAATAAGGACCCCTAAAATGTCGGACCTCGATTCTTTGCTTGCGATGATAAATTCTTTAGTCGAAGAAAAGGCAATGTTAACCGTACAGAATAAAATAACACGCAAAGAAGAAAAAAAATACCTTAAAGGAATAATAAAAGATAAAAATTCTCTTCATTTATTTTTAATTATTAATAATGAAGTAATGGGTAGTGCTAGGATAGCTATTGGCAATAATACTGGAAGTCATGTTGGAGAGTTAGGAATTTCCCTTAGGAAGGAGGCAAGGGGAATAGGACTAGGGAAAAAATTACTTAAGGAAATCATAAGAGCATCAATTAAAAAGTTTAAACCAAAAATCATAACCCTTCATGTCTATACTAAAAATAAAATAGCCCGAAATCTATATAAAAAAATGGGCTTCCAAAAAATAGGAGCGATCAAAGGTGGTACCCAATATTTTGGAGAATATGAAGATGTTGTAATGATGGCTAAATATCTAAATTAATTCCCAGATAAAGTAGTGTATCTTTTTACACTAAATAGTGTAAATAAATACACTATTAAATATTGCCCAAAATTAAATATGTGCTAAAATAAGAATATGAACGAACAAGATAACTCAGAAGAATTCTTTTGGAAGACTTATGAAAAGCTTCCAGATAATATTAAAGAAGCTCTTTTCTCTGAAGAGAATTTTAATATTGTCTCAGAAATCTGTGAAAAGAACGGAATAACTGATGAAGAGATAAAATCCCAATTAACAAAGTATGTTGGTAAGACTTTGATGGGATTATTACCCATAAAAGAATTTGCTATCATCCTTGAGTTAGAATTAAACCTTGATACAGAAGTAGCGAGAAACATTAGCTGGGATATCGATAGCAGAATTTTCAGCCATTTAAGAATATCTTTAAACAAACTATACTCTCCTGATGTTGCAGAGAAGAAGGAATTAGTAGATAATACAAAGAAGGAAGGGGAGGGAGAAGTAAAAACTGAAGACAAAAAGGTAAAAACTCCCGAGCCTGTTAATCCTAAAGATCAATACAAAGAACCTTTAATCTAATATGCAATACAGAGTTCCTCAATTTATCGAACATGAGGCCAAAATATTAGGGCCATTGAATATAAGACAGAGTCTTCTCGTCGGAGGAGTGATTGCCGCTTGTTTCTTCATGTATTTTTCTTTCGGACAAAGCAATTTCTTTCTTTTCCTTATCGTTGCGGCTGGATTAGTTGGATTAGCCTCTAGCCATATCATTCACTAAAGTAGAAGGGCAAGGATTGCCAACCGTAATGAAGAATTGGGCCTATTTCAATATCAATCCTAAAATATTCCTTTGGAGAAGAAAACAGTCTCCAGTATATTTATCAACTGAAAGAGTAAAAAGAGAAATAAACGTTGTTCAAGAAAAATCTCCTTTAAAAGTAAAGCAGGAAGGTAAGATAGGAGAAATGATTAAAAAAATAGATTTTGAAAAATAATACATGGTAAAAGTTCCATCTCAACAATTTATGCCCGTTGAACAGATTAGGGAAGGGGTGATGGTGATGAAAGATAAATCCTTAAAGGGTGTACTTTTGGTTTCTTCTTTAAACTTTGCTTTAAAGTCTGAAGATGAACAGATGGCTATTATTTATCAATTCCAGAATTTCTTAAACTCTCTTGATTTCAGCTGTCAGATTGTTGTTAATTCAAGAAAAGTAAACATCACTGGATATATTGATAAAATCAAAGACTTAGAAAACAAACAAAAAAATGAACTATTAAAAATACAAACGGCTGAATACAGAGCCTTTATTGAAGAAATAGTTGCGAATGGCAGTATTATGAGTAAAAGCTTCTATGTTGTCGTCCCTTATTTCCCAATGACTGAATTGCCCAATATCGGAGGGGGCGGAGGGAAAGAAAGCAAAACGGCTTTAACAGAAAAGAAATTCCAAAATGGAAAATACCAATTATGGCAGAGAATGGAATATGTATCGCTAGGAATTAGAAGGTGCGGATTAAAATCTGCTACTTTGGGTTCCGAAGAATTGATCGAATTATTATGGGGGTTGCATCACCCCAAGCAGGCTGAATTAGGATATTATCCTGATTTGCCACCTGAAGTTATAATATAAAAATATGGGCTTATTCGGAAACAAACCAAAACAGGAGAAATTCCTAGAAAAGGAAATGACGACAGCGATGGACATAATCGCTCCTGCTTCGATTGAAGTAAATCAAAACTATGTCCAAATAGAAGAAAAACTAGCTAAGACCTATTTTGTTTTTTCCTACCCAAGATATTTAACCACTGGCTGGCTTTCTCCAATTATTAACATGGATATTCCATTAGATATTTCTTTCTTCTTTCATCCAATTGAAACCGGAAGTATTTTAAAACAATTAAGAAAAAGTGTTACTGAAGTTCAGGCAGAAATTATTGAAAGGGAAGAGAAGGGATTGATTAGAGACCCAGCGCTAGAAACTGCTTACCAAGACTTAGAAGACTTGAGAAGTAGATTACAAACAGCCCAAGAAAAGATGTTTAAGTTTGGACTATATATCACTGTTTATGCTGACAATGTTAAAGAGCTAGAAACTATTGAAACCACTTTAAGATCTATACTTGAAGCAAGATTGATATATATTAAACCAGCTTTGTATCAACAAAAAGAAGGTTTGATTTCTTCTTTCCCTTACGGCAGTGATTTACTACAAATCCACAACACTCTAAACACTACTCCTTTGTCTAGTATTTTCCCCTTTGTCTCATTTGATTTAAGTTCTAATGAAGGAATACTATTTGGAATTAACAAACACAACAATTCATTGGTCCTATTCGACAGGTTTAGTATGGAAAATGCCAACATGGTAATATTCGCTAAATCTGGTTCTGGTAAATCATATGCAGTTAAACTAGAGATATTAAGATCATTAATGATGGGAACAGAATGTATTATTCTTGACCCTGAGAATGAGTACAAAACATTATCTGAAGCAGTCGATGGTTCTTTCTTTAAAATATCTTTGAGTTCAGACAGTCATATTAATCCTTTTGATCTTCCTGAGCCAAGAGAAGATGAAACTCCTGAAGATGTTTTAAGATCAAACATTATTAACCTTGTCGGTTTAATGAGGATTATGCTTGGCGGGTTAAGCCCTGAAGAAGATGCCATTATGGACCGAGGCTTATCTGAAACTTACGCTGCTAAAGATATTACTCCTAATTCAGATCCTAAAACTTGGGCCGCTAATGTTCCAATTATGTCTGATCTAGAATCAGTTTTAGACACTATGGATGGAGCTGAATCTTTAGTTGAAAGATTAAGAAAATTCACTAAAGGAACCTTTTCCTCTTTCTTTAACCAGAAATCAAACATTTCGATGACTAAATCCTTAGTTGTCTTTGGTATTAGAGATATGGAAGATGAATTAAGGCCAATGGCGATGTTTATCATTATGCGTTATATCTGGAACACGACTAGAGCCGTAATGAAGAAAAGACTGCTAATTATTGATGAAGCCTGGTGGATGATGAAAACAGAAGATGGTGCTTCCTTCTTATTTGGAATTTGTAAAAGAGCTAGAAAGTATTGGCTAGGAGTAACAACCATCACTCAAGATGTTTCCGACTTTATGCATTCTGATTATGGCAAGCCGATTATTACCAACTCTTCAATCCAATTATTATTAAAGCAAAGTCCAGCTACTATTGATTTGATTCAACAAACCTTCACCTTAACTGACCAAGAAAAATTCCTCTTATTAGAGACTCCGGTCGGAGAAGGAATCTTCTTTGCTGGACAAAAACACGTAGCAATCAGAATTGTTGCTTCATACACTGAAGATCAGATAATTACTACCAGCCCAGAAGAAGTGATGAAGATAAAACAAGCTAAAGAATTAATGTAACACAAAACCAGACGTCATTGTCTGGTTTTTATATTGCTGGCCTTACAACTATTCTTCTTTCTTCTCCTTCTCCAATACTTTCTGTGATGACATCTTTTCTATCGGCTAATTCCATATGGACGATTCTTCGATCAAATGAAGAAGAATAGGGGAGTTCTTTTATCTGCCTTGTCCTTGCTACCTCATCAGCAACACTCTGAGCAACATCTCTTAAGTAGCTCTCTTTATTTTTCTTGTATCCATCAATATCAAGGCTGAGATAGAATTCTTTCTCAGTTTTCTTTTTAATAACTTTCCTTAAGAGCAATTGGATGTCTGCTAAAACCAATCCTTGTTTTCCTATTAAACTTTGAGCTTCAGAAGTTTTAATCTCTATTTCTAAAACTTCTTCTTCATCTCGATTAATTGATTTGCCTTCAACTTCAACAGCAAAGCCAGCTTTTAGAAAAAAGTCTTTGATAATCTCTTTAACTGTTTCTAATTCTTCCTGATTAATCATATTGATTTTTTATTGAAAATACTTCTCTGCTGGAAAATAGTAAAGACTGTGGTTATTAACCAATAAAGTCCTAAAGCAGAAGGAAGGCTGTATAATACAAAAAGAGTAATTAAGGGAATAAATATTACCATTTGCTTTTGCATCATATTAGTCATCTGAGTTGTTCTGTCTTCTGTTTGTGTTTTTGGTGCAGTAGGTATTCCAGTTTTAGCTTGGATAAATTGAGCAATAGCAGTAATCACAGCTAAATATATATTGGGCTTAGACAAATCAATTCCTAAGAAGTAGGGATTGATTGCTTGAGGAAAGTGAACAAAAGAATACATCTGAGTTGGATCAATATTTATTCCTCCTCTAAAGACGTAGAATAAGGCCCAGATAATTGGAATCTGGATAAATAGAAGAAGAATGCCTGAGAAAGGATTGAATTTCTTTTCCTTATATAAAGCCATCATTTCTTGAGCCTGCTTTTCTGGCTTATCCTTGTTTCTCTTTTGTATCTCCTGAAGCATTGGCTGGATCTCTGTCATTGCTTTTTGAGATTCTAATGCCTTCTGGTTTAAAGGATTAGTCAATAGTTTAATTAAAAGGGTAAGTCCGATTACCGCAACGCCAAAATTATTGGTATAGATGTATATCAATATCAAAAAATTCAGCATTGGCTGGTAGAGAATTGAATTAAAGATTAATGAAAAAATATTCACAATGGTTTATTTTATTAATTCGTCTTTGCTTAAAAGATTTCCCAAGTCCTCCTTTATTTCCCTATAGGTCATATCTTTAATCTGGGGGAGGGAAATAATCACAATACTCAATCCATCCTTAAGGCTGTTCTTTCTAAGTCTGACAATTTCTCTCATTCTTCTTTTCGCCTTATTCCTTTCAACGGCTAATTTGGAAATCTTCTTGCTAACCACGAAACCGACTTTTGTTTTGTCAGTTCCGTTTATTAAATACTTTAGAAAAACACTCTTGCCCTTTAAGGTTCTTCCACCTTTAAAAACTGCTTCGAATTCTTTTTCTTTTTTGAGCCTGTTTTCTTTAGGCAACATAATTTAATTAGACAGATAATTTAGCTCTGCCTTTAGCTCTTCTACTAGCTAAAATCTTCTTTCCACTTTTAGTGCTAGATCTTTCTAAAAATCCGTGGGCTCTCTTTCTTTTCTTTTTTGCTGGCTGATAAGTTAAACTCATGTTGTTATTTTATATTGATTAATATGTAGACTATATCAAAAAAGGTGGTTTTGGTCAATTTAAAATTACAGCTCTTTTAATGGACTCTTCTATCTCTTTAGCTGTTACTTTTTTGTTATTTTTTGATTTTATGAAAGATTCATTAATTTTTTTAAAACTAACTTTATTTTTAGGCTTAACATTGAAAACAATAGACCAAAGATTTAATGATTTTTTGTCCCATTCTCCTGGAAGGGGATTAATTATTGCCTCTCTGATATCTTCTTTTGTATAATTATCAATTAGCCAGTCTGTTGCTTTTTTGGTACCCAAATTAAGGACATTGGTTATTATCCTTTTTTTGTTTTTCTCCTTGTCGATTTTTTTAAAATCGTATGACCATAAAAATGGCTCGACATATTTCGGTATCATATAAATATTATACCATATTTTAGCCTTATTTTGTACTATTTTTTATTAACCTTTTATCCCCAGTCTATCCACAGCTCTTCTTTAGACCCTTGATTTTACAAGGGTTTTTGCTTATTTGACATTATTCAAGGTATAATATGCTTAATATTAATAAATGGAAAACCATGACTAACGAAGAACTCTGGCAATCAGTCTTATCGCAAATCCAATTGAATATTTCTCCGGCCAACTTTGCTACCTGGTTTGCCAACACAAAAATATCTTCTATTGAGAATAATGAAGTAATTGTTTCTGTCCCTAATTCTTTTTCCAAAGAATGGTTAGAACAAAAATACCACAAAGATATTTTGAAGATATTAAAATCATTAGATGATAATATTAAAGAGATAAAATATGTTGTTATTCCTGTTAATACAAAAATTAACACTTCTCAGAAGAGGGGAGTTAAAAAAGACGAACCAATTGAACAAATGGGATTTTCTGAATTAGAAGTAAGTAAAGATACTAATCTTAATCCCAAATATACTTTTGACAACTTTATTATCGGACCGTTTAATGAAATTGCTTATGCCGCTGCAATGGCGATAGTTGAAGAACCAGGCAAGAGCTATAATCCTCTCTTTGTTTATGGAGAAGTTGGACTAGGAAAAACACACTTGATTCAAGCAATCGGAAATAAAATTAAAGAAAAGGATCCTAGTAAGAATGTTAAATATATTCCGGCAGAAAAATTGATTTCTACTATCGTTAATGCGATTAGGGGACAGAGCGTAGAAGAATTAAAGAAGAATTTGCGCGATATTGATGTATTAATAATTGATGACATTCAGTTTATCGCTGGAAAGGATAAAACTCAAGAAGAATTTTTCCATACTTTTAATTCCTTGTACCAGAAAAACAAACAGATAATCCTTTCTTCAGACAGACATCCAAATAATATCCCTGCTTTAACTGAAAGATTAAAGTCTAGATTTAACGGAGGAATGATTGCTGATATCAATATTCCTGACTATGAAACTAGGATGGCTATTTTAAAACAGAAGATAGAAGAGAAGAATGTAACTATATCGGCCGATGTTTTAGAATATATTGCTAATAATATTCAGAAAAATGTTAGAGAATTGGAAAGCGCTATTAATAGAATTATTATATATAAGAAGGCAAACAATAAGAATATAACACTAGAAGATGCTAAGAAACTACTTAAGAATATCATTGTTTCTCCAAGTAAGGTTACAAATTACAAGAAAATTGTTGAATCAATTACTGAATTCTATGATATCCCAGCTAGCAACATGTTCTTTACTTCAAGAAAGAAAGAATACGCTAGACCAAGACAAATCGCTATGTATCTATTAAAGAAAGAATTAAAGATGTCGTACTCAGAAATAGGGAGAAAATTTGGAGGGAA
Source organism: uncultured bacterium (assembly GCA_963802195.1). Lineage (GTDB taxonomy): Bacteria > Patescibacteriota > Minisyncoccia > Minisyncoccales > Minisyncoccaceae > UBA2211. The sequence continues at coordinate 168,202 of CAWDHP010000002.1, forward strand.
AGATCACACGACAGTTATTCATGCTTGTCAATTAATTGAAAAAGAGTACGAAGAGAACGAAAAAATACACCAAGAAGTCGAATTAATTTTACAAAGAATATACAGTAAATAGTGTGGAAAACATGAGGGGGGATAAGGGAGAAGATATTAACAAAAATTACACTAAAAAAGTTATACAATTTATCCCACAGTATTAGACAGAAAATTAACCCAACTTATCCACAAAAATATTTAGAGAAAACTGTTTTAAATAAAAGGAAAAATACATTTAATAATTATTATCCACAAAATTAGACAAATTAATAGTAATAATAAAAAATAAAACTTATATTTATAAAAACTAAAAACCAAACATATGAATTTCACAATTTTAGTCAAAGAATTTAAAAAGGGAATAGGCATGGCGGAGAAAATAACCGGCAAAAATCTTACCCTTCCAATTCTCGATAATTTATTAATCGAAGCGACTCCTAATTTCTTAAAAGTATCTTCAACTGATCTTGAAGTTGGAATACAGTGGTGGGGACTTTGCAAAACAGAAAAAGAAGGCAAAATTGCAGTTCCAGCTAGATTCTTAAATCAACTAATTGGATCATTAACTGATGATAAGGTAAATATTAAAGAAAAGAGCAATTCTTTAGTTATAGAATCTAAAAATCTAAAAACTCAAATCAAAGGATTCTCAGCTGATGATTTTCCAATTATTCCTTCTTTCTTAAAGGAAATATATATTGAAATAGATGGAAAGAAATTAAAAGACGGATTGGCAAGTGTTGTTGATATTGCTAGCCCATCACAAATTAGGCCAGAAATTTCAGGAATATATTTCACCTTTACTAAAGATTCAGTTAAATTAGTGGCAACTGACAGTTTTAGATTAGGAGAAAAGACAATTCACTTAAAATCAGGATTTAAAAACTTATTTAATAAAGAAGTAAGCTTTATTCTTCCTCAAAAGACAATTAGAGAATTAATTAATGTTTTGCCTGATGAAGAAAAGATGGTCAGAATTTATCTTTCTGAATCACAGGTATTATTTGAAACATTCTTGCCTAATTCAGACCATCCAGAAATCAATTTAATTTCTAGACAGATTGATGGAGAATATCCTTCTTACCAAGAAATTATTCCCAAGGAAAGCAAAACAAAATTAACATTGAATAAAGAGGAACTTGTAAAACAAGTTAAAACAGCTGGATTGTTCGGAGGAAGAACAAATGAGATTGTTGTAAAAGCAGAAGCAGGAGGGAAGGAGATAGAGATAAAGAGTCAAGATTCAGAAATAGGAGAAAGTGAATTATCGATGCCTTCAAAAATAGAGGGAGATAATGTAAAAGCATCCTTTAACTGGAAGTTTGTATTAGACGGACTATCAAATATGAAAAGCTCAGAGGTGTTATTCGAGCTTCAAGGAGGAGATGGTCCAGCTGTGATTAGGCCAATTGGAGACGCTAGCTATCTTTATGTGATTATGCCGATAAAGATGTAGTTGTTTATACAAATCGACTTTTGTCGGTTTTTGTTTATGATATAGTTAAAATATGAATTATAAAGGTGTAATAATTGAAGAAAGTTTAGAAAATCCAACTCATATTAAATGAGGTTAAAGTTTTAGATTTAAGAGTTGAAAAAGTTGCAGAAAAACACAAAAGGCCTGGGTTAAGTATTGGTAATGTTATTTACGGTGGAAATTTCAGAAAATAAGGCTGAAGAAATCATGGAAAAGATAAGTGATTCTTTGAATTCAAAACACAGCGGTTCAGGTATGCTTGTACGCAAAACTGAAAAATTTCACTCTATTGTTTTCTGGGACAAAGGCTTTAAAGTCGAATTTAAATAGTCCAAAGTAGAGAGATGTCATGGAGACAGATAAAACTTGGAATTCACTTGGCATCAGTTAGATTTTTACCTGAAATTGAAGAATGGAACAGATAATTTTAAAACTAGCACAGCAGAAATTATCTATATTTCCCCAAGATCAAGAATATATCAATCCTGAAAGCTGGTTTTTTAATTGTTGTGGAGATACATGAGGATGCGACATTCAACAAATTGGATTATCGAAAGATTTAGAAGATGTAATTGGTTGGGCAAAAACTAAATCTTTTTATCAAGAGCCATTTGTTCTAGTTGGGCATAGTTTAGGGGGAATTGCAGTAGCACTATATGCCGAAAATTATTCAGGAAAAGTTAAGGCTCTAGCTCCACTATCTACGGTTATTTCTGGAGACCTATCTATTAAGAATAATATAGAGGCAATAAAAGAATGGCAACAAACGGGTTGGCGAATTTCAGAAAGAAAAGCAAAACCAGGTACTTTTAAAAAACTTCCTTGGTCACATATGGAAGATCGATTAAAATATGATCTTTTGTCTCAAGTTAAAAACTTGACTATGCCAGTATTATTAATTGTTGGAGAAAATGACGAATCAATTCCAATTAAACATCAGAAAATTTTATACAAATCTTTACCCAAAGAAAAAGAGCTCCATATTATTAAAAATGCAGATCATGTTTTTAGTAAACAGACTTATTTAATAGAGATTAAAAAAATATTAGCTAACTGGATAAAGAAAATATAAATATATTAGTAAAAAGAAAAGGACGACCTAATAGTCGCCTTTTGCTTTTAATTCTACACTCTTTTCAATTACTTTTCTCCAGGCTGGGCCAGAGGCTGATTCTCCAACACCACCAACCATTGGTGTATTGTCATTGTTTCCTGTCCAAACTCCAACGCAAGTATCATTAGTACAACCAATTACCCAACCATCAACGTTCTTCTGGGTGGTTCCAGTTTTAGCGAATACTTTGTAATTAGGGAAATACAAATTAGAATTTGGTCCGAAGATAGGGGTTCTGGCTTCATTGTCTGATAGAATACTAGTAATAGTATCGCAGACACTAGATTCTAAAACCTTTCTCTGTGTTTGCTTGTTTTCATAGATAACATTTCCATTAGCATCCTCGATTTTCATAATCGGAGAAGGCTCGACTTTGGAGCCTCCATTATCGAATACACCATAGGCTGAGACCATATCTATCAAGTGGACTTCTCCGCCTCCCAAAACCAATGCTAGGCCGTAATAACCAGGGTCCTGATTGAGGGTAGTGATGCCCATTTTCTTGGCTAAAGCGATACTATCGTCTAATCCAGCTAAATCTCTTAAAACCTTAACTGCAGGAACGTTTAATGATTGAGCTAAGGCATTTCTTAATGTTACTGGGCCTCTGAATCTGCCATCATAGTTTTGTGGCTCATATGGTATTCCTCCCCAGATTCCAAAGTTAGTTGGTTCATCAATGACAACTGTTTGATCAGTGGCACCCTTTCTAAAAGCTTCAGCGTAAACAAAGGGTTTAAATGATGAACCAGGTTGTCTCCCCAGACCATCTGTGGCAACATTAAAACTAGGAACAAATTTACAATTAGTTGTTGGGTCGCATCCTTTAGGCAATGATTCTCCCCAAGGATTAGCTGAGCCAACCATGGCTAGGATTTCTCCAGTCTTAGGATTGATTGAAACTAGGGCGGAGTTATATGCTCCGAATCTTGCTATATTCTTATCAACATTCTCAGTAATAGAGGCTTCAGCTGTTTGCTGTAATTCCCAATCTAGTGTGGTATATATTTTTAATCCTTTAGTTTCTAAGAAATCAGGACCGTAATCATTTTCAATTTGCTGTTTAACATAATCAACAAAGTGAACAGCCATTGTTTTAGGAAGCTTGTTAAAAGTTAATTTAACTTTCATTGCTTCATCTCTTTGTGCAACTGTAATGTAATGCTCCTGTTCCATTCTTTTTAAAACGTAATCTTTTCTAGCTAGTAAATCATCAAGGTGTTTGCCGTAAGGGGAGTAGTAGCTGGGAAGTTGGATAATCGCTGCCATTGCTGCTGCTTCAGGCAGAGTTAAATCTTTAGATGATTTTTGGAAATAGGTGAGAGAGGCTTCTTCAATTCCATAAATGTTTATACCAAAAGGAACTTGGTTTAAATACCATTCCAATATTTGGTCTTTAGGATATTTTCTATCTAATTCAATTGAAAGAATGATTTCCTTTATTTTTCTACTGGCCGTTTTATCAGGAGTTAAAAATGTACTTCTAATTAATTGCTGAGTGATAGTTGAAGCACCATGTGATTTGCTTCTGGTCGTTATGTCTATTTTTAAGGCTCTGGCTATACCAATAAGGTCTATTCCAAAGTGATGATAGAAATTAGCATCTTCAGTCGCAATCACTGCCTTCTGCATTATATCTGGTATCTCAGACAAGGGGACATAGGTTCTTCTTTCTTCGCCATAGACGTTAGATAATAGTATTTTTCCAGTTCGATCGTAGATTTTAGTTGATTGATTTAACTGAGCCTCAGTGAAGACTTCAGGACGAGGAAGGTCCTTTAGGAAGATAAAAAAGACTCCTACACAGAGGATAAAAATGCCTAATATTATAGCCAAGATGAGGCTTTTTTTGTTTTTAAATGTGAATTTTTTCATGCTTTAATACTACCACTTCTTTTTATTTTTGAACATATTTGATATACTATAAATAATATGAAAATAATAACAGATAAAGAAAAAATAGAAGAGATTTTAAGTAGAGGGGCTGAAGACATTATTGATAAAGATAATCTTAAGAAGAAATTAATGTCAGGAAAGCAGCTGAATATTAAGTTTGGCATTGATCCAACTGGCCCCAAGATTCACTTAGGCAGAGCAACCATCATGATGAAGTTGAGAGACTTCCAAGACTTAGGGCACAAAATTACTTTAATTATCGGAGATTTTACAGCTCTAATTGGTGATGCTTCTGATAAAGATTCAATTAGGCAACCGAAAACAGAACAAGAAATTAAAGAGAACTTAAAAGACTATTTAAAACAGATAGGGAAGATTATAGATATCAAAAAGGTAGACGTTAAGCATAATAAAGATTGGTTTGGAAAAATGAAAGCTGAAGAGCTAATTAGATTAGCCATGAACTTTACTGCTCAGCAAATGATTCAAAGAAGAAACTTTAAAGAAAGATGGGATACTGAAAAGCCAATCGGAGTCCATGAATTATTATACCCCTTGCTTCAAGGATATGATTCAGTAGTAATTAAATCAGATTTAGAGATTGGAGGGTTTGATCAGTTGTTTAATTTAAAAGCTGGTAGAGAATTACAGAGAGCATTTAAGCAAGAGCCGCAAGACGTAATGACTTTAAGAATGATTTATGGATTAGATGGAAGAAAGATGTCTACTTCTTGGGGTAATGTCATTAATATCTTAGATGAGCCTAAGGATATGTTTGGCAAATTAATGACTTTGAAAGACGAAATGATTGTTGATTACTTTGAATCTTGTACTCGTGTTCCTATGCTTCAAATCAATGAATTCAAGAATAGTTTAGAGAGCAAGGAAATGAATCCCAAGGCTATTAAAAAGATTCTAGCTAAGGAAATTATTGCTTACTTCTACGACAGGAAAAAAGCAGAAGAGGCAGAGAAAGAATTTGAACAAGTTTTTGAAGAGAAAAAACTTCCTACGGAGATAGAAGAAGTTAAGATAGAGGAAGAAAAATTAAATATTCAAGATTTACTAGTTAAGTTGAATTTAGTCTCTTCAAAAGGAGAAGCCAAGAGAGTAATAGAACAAGGGGGAGTGAGAGCTATTAAGGGAGAAGAGATTCAAGAAATTAAAGATTGGCAATTAGAAATGTCAATAGAAAAAGGAGTGATTATCCAAGTAGGGAAAAGAAACTTTAAGAAAGTTAAGTAAAGCCAGTATTTTAGCTATTTAGTGCTTGACAAATACCAAATAGCTGATAAAATGTATTTATGATAATAAAAAGAGACATTTTATCGATAATTGATAAGCACTTATCGAAAGAGGATGCAATTTTGATTATTGGTCCTCGACAGGCAGGCAAAACTACAGTTTTGCATCAAGTGGAAAATAATCTTAAAAAAGATAATGATTGTTTTTTTATTAATTTAGAGGATCCTGAATATCTTCAGCTTTTGAATAAGTCTCCTAAAAAATTGTTCGAAATATTTTCAATTAATTTAAATAAAAAAACATATATTTTTGTTGATGAGGTCCAATATTTAAAAGATCCATCTAATTTTATTAAATTTTTCGTAGATGAATATGGGGGGAGGATAAAGATAATTGCTTCTGGTTCATCCGCTTTTTATTTAGATTCTAAATTTAAGGATTCAATGATTGGAAGAAAAATTATTATAACAATGTTTCCATTGTCTTTTAAAGAATTTTTCTTTTTCAAAAATAATGAAATCATTGAAGATTTTAAAAAAATATCATTATCTCAAAAAGAAAAAATTAAGCAAGCTTATTTTGAGTATTTAATTTTTGGTGGGTATCCAAAAGTAGTTCTCTCTGAAACAATAGAAGAAAAAATAGAAAGCTTAAGGGAGATAGCATATTCGTACATTAAAAAGGATATATATGAATATGGACTTCGCCAAGATGAAACTTTTTATAAGCTTTTTAAGATATTAGCTTCTCAAATCGGAGGAATGGTTAATAGCTTAGAGTTAGCTAATACTTTAGATGTTTCTAAGACGGCAATTAATAACTATTTATCAGTAATGCAAAAGTCTTTTCATGTTTTTTTAATTCATCCATTTTTTGATAACGTAAGAAAAGAAATAACAAAAATGCCCAAAATTTACTTTATTGATAATGGATTAAGAAACTTTTTCCTCAATGATTTTAGGGGCTACTTAGAAAGACCCGATAATGGGCAAATGTTAGAAAACGATGTTTTTAGAGGGTTTTTAAATATATACAATCAAGAAGATATTAAATTCTGGAGAACCAGCGATGGTAAAGAAATAGATTTTGTAATTAAAGGAAAAGAGGCGTTTGAAGTTAAATCGAAAGTTGCTAATTTAAAAGAAAACAACTTTAAGGTATTTTTAGATAATTACAAAATAAAGCCTAAAATAATTTCTCTTGAGGAGAAAGAAATAATTAATGGGCACGAAGTTATAAAACCTTGGGATATTTTATCCTAATCTATACTTATCCGCACAACAGATTGCTATAGCTAATGCATCAGCGGCATCATCTGGTTTTGGCATTTCTTCTAGGCTTAATAGATTTTGTACCATTTTTTGAACTTGATTCTTTGTTGCCTTACCATATCCAGTAACGGATGTTTTAGCTTGAAGGGGAGTGAGTTCAATAAAAGGAACATTCTTTTTAGAAAGAGTGTAGATTATAACTCCTCTAGCTTGGCTCACTGGCATTGCAGTTTTCAAGTTTTTGAAAAAGAAAAGACTTTCTACGGCTGCCATCTCTGGTTTGTATTTTTTAATGATTTCATTTAAATCAGAATTAATCTGAATCAATCTTTCTCCAGCACTTTGCTTGGGAGAAGTTTGGATTATTCCATAATCAACACAAACAATTTGTTTCTTGTTTTTCTTTTTGTAGTCGATTACTCCAAAGCCAGTAGTAGCTGTGCCTGGGTCAATACCTAAAATTATCATATATTAGTATATATGTTTTGTACGTCATCGTGCTCGTCTAGAGCTTCATAGAACTTTTGGAATTTCTCTCTAACATCATCGCCAACAGCAAGAGTTTCATTGGCAACCCATTCTAAGTTAGCAGATTCTATTTTTATTCCTTTTTCTTCTAGGGCTTTTTTTGTTTTTTCTAAGTCCTCAGCTTTGGTATAGAGGTAAAGGGTATCTTCCTGCCATTCAATATCGTCAGCTCCTGCTTCGATAGCAGTTAATTCTAAATCCTCTTTGTTTTTATTTAGCAGCATCAATAGAGATTACTCCTTTCTTCTCAAACATCCATTTAATTCCTCCTTCATTTACAGTCTTGCCTCCTTTCTGATTGATAATTAGTTTTATCTCTCCTAATGTTCTATTCTTGTTATCAGTAATTCCTTCAATCATTACAGCTGAGCCTCCTGGTCCGTAGGCTTCTAATAAGTATTCTTCATAAGTAAAACCGGCTAGTTCTCCTGAACCTTTTTTAACTGCCTTATCAATGCTGTCAGCTGGCATATTCATTGATTTGGCTTTTTCAACAACAGATCTCAATTTAGCATTGAAGGTTGTATCTGATCCGCCATCTTTGGCAGCAACAGATATTTCCTTAGAAAGCTTAGAGAAGATTTTGCTTCTCTTTGCATCTTCAGCTCCTTTTTTGATTTTAATATTGTGAAAATGGGAGTGTCCGCTCATATCTTTAATTCTTTATTTATATATCTGCATCTTAACCCAAAAGGTGAAAAAGTTCAATTTTTGTGTTTTTGATGGTTGATTTAAAGAGCGAACATTAAAAGAAAGAAATATGTGCTATTCAAACTTAAAACTATTTATCATCTCATTATCATAGCATTGATAAGTTGATGGTATAGATGGATCAGTGCCAAATGTACATTCTTGACCGAGAACCACTGACATTAATTTATGCTTCTCTGGGTAATAATGTATTTTATAGGAAAAATCTACATTGCATTTTCTCCAATCATCATTTGGATCGCTAAGATCATTTCCTACAATAGAAAACTTTTTAGTTCCGTCTTCTTGTAAGGTTTCATTATTAATAATACAACCTGAACCAAAATTTTCTTTGATATATTTTAAAATATCATTGTCATTAGTAATATCCTTTATTATCATTTTCCATCCTAGAAAAGGTTTATGCGAAGCAAGACCGGATAAGTCCATTTTGTCGCTTCTTCTTATTTTCAAGAAATTCCAATGAATAATTTACTTTATCACAATTTCCTATGTATTTTTGCTCAGCTTGGCTCCAAAAAACATCATAATAATATTCAGCTGAGATATAAACAATTCCATTTTGATTGTCTTCGTAAATCTTTAAGGGCGTGTTTTCTGTTTGGTTATCACTGGAACATCTGTGTAGGGTTGGCACCTCTAAAGGAATTTTCATTGAAAAACCTAATTGATCGTTTTTATAATTAGTCCAAGCGGATGTGTCTATAGGCTTTTTAATATCAGTAACTATATTATTGTTAGTAACTATGTTATTTTCAGCTGGTTTCAATGCAATTTCTTTTTTATTTAACAATAGAAATATTCCGATAAAAAGAAATATTATAATAACTATGACTGAAATTTTTATTCTCTTTTTCATTTATTTAAAATAATATTACTCAAATTTAAAGCTATTTATCATCTCATTATCATAGCATTGATAAGTTGAGGGTGTGGCTGTTGTCGGATCAGAGTTTTGGAATTTACATTCTTGACCAAGAAGGACTGACATTAATTTATATTTTTCTGGAGAATATAGTATTTTATAAGCATAATTTACATTGCATTTTCCCCAATCATCGGTTGGATTACTAAAATCATTTCCCTTAACGGAAAACTTTTTAGTTCCGTTTTCTTGTAAGGTTTCATTATTAATAGCACAGCCAGATCCAAAATTTTCTTTAACGTATTTTGATAAATCTTTATCATTTTGGATATCATTTATTATAATGGTCCATCCAAAATTATAGCTAGGAAAGAAATTTTCTTTTGCTGTCTCTTCTGTTTGTTTCCTTATATCATCCACAGAGTGAATTATTTTTACACACTGTCCATCTTTATTATTGCCGTAATAATCTTGAAATAGATAAACTCTGCCTCTTGTATCATCTTCCAAAATTCTAATAGGGCTTGCTAATTGCTCTCGATTGCAAAATCCTGTTGCAAATACATTTTGAGGAAATTTAAGCGAAAATCCTAGTTGGCTATTAGAATAATCCATCCAAACTGTTTCTATGACTTTACTTGTGCTAGCTTCTGATTTTATTTCATTATTGCTAACTGGTAAGGCAGGTCCTTTTTGAGGGTGATAAAAATATAGCCGTCCAATAATAAATAAAATAAAAAGTAAGGTAGCTAAAATAGATATTTTAAAAAATTTGTTCATATTGTTGGGCGTTAATAATTTTTTATTATTGTATCATAAAGATAGTAATAATAAAAACAGAAAATCTTTCATATGAAATATGTAAAAATAGAAGATTTACCATATTGTTTTTTATTTTAAAATTATTAGCAATGTTTAAATATGTGTTTTATATTTTTGACATATTAGGCAAAAAGTAGCAAAATTAAGGCAATAGAATATATTATTAATATTATGGACAGAAATTTAGCCTTGGAGTTTATTCGTGTAACTGAAGCTGCTGCCATTGCTGCGGCAAAATGGATAGGGAAAGGAGATAAAAATGCAGCCGATGGTGCAGCTGTTGACGAGATGCGCTCACGCTTCAATCAGATTGATTTTTCTGGTCGTGTTGTTATTGGTGAAGGAGAAAAAGATGAAGCACCAAAACTATACACTGGAGAAATTGTTGGTAAGGGAAAGAAACCGGTAATGGACTTAGCAATTGATCCATTAGAGTGTACTGATAGTGTGGCATGGGGGAGATACAATGCAATAGCTGTTATTGCGGCTGGACCAAAGGGATCTCTTCTTCATGCACCAGATACATACATGGAAAAGATTGCAGTTGGACCAAAAGCAGCCAAGGTAATTAATTTAGATGCAACCGTTAAAGTTAATTTACAGAAAATTAGCAAAGCACTTAACAAGAAAATTAGCGAGATTGTGGTAGTTGTTTTAGATAGGCCTCGCCATGAAAAATTGATTAAAGAAATTAGGGCTACGGGAGCGAGAGTTCGTTTAATTACTGATGGTGATGTTGCTGCTGCTGTGGCAACTTGCTTTCCTGAATCAGGCATCGATGTTTTAATGGGTACTGGTGGAAGTACCGAAGCAGTTTTAGCGGCTGTTCCTTTGAAGATTTTCGGAGGACAGATTTTAACTCGTTTTAAAGCAAGAAGCGATAAAGATTTGGAAGACATTAAAAAGCATTTAAAGAAAGCTGGGATTAATAATGTTAATAAAGTTTTTACGGCTGATGATTTAGCCAAAGGAAAACAATTGACCTTTACTGCAACAGGAGTAATTGAAGGTCCTCTTTTATCAGGTGTTGATTTTAGGGCTGATAAGATTATAACTCATTCAATGGTTGTTCGTGGACAGTCAGGAACCATTCGTTATATTACAACTCATCATAAGAAAAAATAAAATAAAAACTATGATAGTTTCAACTAAAAAATTATTTGAGCATGCTTACGGTAAATATGCTATCGGAGCCTATAATATTAATAATGCTGAACAGATTATGGGATTGTTCAGAGGTAATTTAGATAGCCAAGCACCCTTTATAATCCAACTTTCTAAAGGAGCCAGAAAGTATACTGACAAACGTTTACTGGAAGCAATGATTAGAGCGGCTGATGAAATATTTCCAGAAGCAATATTTGCAGTTCATTTAGATCATGGCGATGAAGACACTTGTATGGATTGTATTAAAAGTGGTTTCTATAGCTCAGTTATGATTGATGCATCTGATAAATCATTTGAAGAAAACATTGCTATCACTAAAAGAGTGGTTGATGCAGCTCATGCTAAAAATATTGTTGTTGAAGCAGAATTAGGACAGCTGGGGGGAGTGGAAGAAGATATTTCTATTGCTGAAAGCGACACCAAGCTTAACTGACCCACAACAAGCTAAAGAGTTTATCGAAAGAACAGGCATTGATAGTTTAGCCTGTGCTATTGGAACTAGCCATGGAGCTTACAAATTCAGCGGTAGCCAAGGAATTCACTTTGAAGTGATAGAGGCAATACAAAAATTAGAGCCAGGCTTTCCATTAGTTATGCATGGTTCAAGTTCTGTACCCAAGGAAGAGGTTGATCGAATTAATGCAGCTGGCGGAGCGCTTAAAGGTGCTAAAGGAGTTGATGAAACTCAGTTTGCTAAAGCTGCTAAAATGGGAGTGACTAAAGTAAATATTGATACGGATGGAAGATTAGTTTGGTGTCGTGTTCACAGGGAAGTATTTAGAGATCATGCCAGATGTTTTCGATTTACGTAAACCAGGAGAGATTTTTATGAATGAATATGCTAAATATATTGTTCATAAAAATGAAATGCTCGGGAGTGCTGGACAGTTGGAATCGGTTAGAGAATTTTTAAAATAATTTAATTAACGAAAACGGCTCCTTTACTGGGGCCGTTTTATAATAATTCTTTTTGATTCTTCGGTAGTGGTAGACCTAGATGTTCGTAAGCTAGCTTAGTAGCTATTCTTCCTTGAGTAGTTCTTTTTATTAATCCTAATTGGATTAAGTATGGTTCATAAATATCTAGAATAGAATTCTTTTCTTCTGAGGTTGAAGCAGATAGTGCTTGTAATCCAGCAGGACCGCCATTAAACTTTTTAATAATCGCTTCTAATATTTTTCTATCTCCTGGCTCTAATCCTAGCTTATCAATTTCTAAGAAGTCTAAGGCTTTATTGGAAAGACTTTTAGTTATTTTCCCTTGGCCTTCTATTTCTGCAAAGTCTCTCACTCTTTTTAAAAACTTATTAGCAATTCTAGGAGTGCATCTTGATCTCTTTGATATTTCTTTAATGGCATCTTCTTCTATTTCTACATTTAATATCTTAGAAGATCTTTTTATAATCTCTTCAATCTCTGGTAAATCATAAAAGTTCAATTGGAAGATTGCTCCGAATCTGCTTCTCAAAGGAGAAGAGATTAAATCAAGCCTAGTTGTGGCTCCGACTAAAGTGAAGTGGGGGATATCAATATCAATATTTTTAGCCATCGGTCCTTTGCCTAAAATTAAGTTAAGTTTGAAATCTTCCATGGCTGAATAGAGATACTCTTCAACAAGATGGCTTAAGCGATGGATTTCATCAATGAAAAGAAAATCACCTTCGCTTAAACTAGTTAAAAGAGCAACAAGGTCGCCAGCTTTTTCAATAACTGGTCCTGAAGTGACACGGATGTTGGCATTTGATTCTTGAGCAATCAAGTGAGCAAGGGTAGTTTTACCTAATCCAGCTGGTCCATAGAAGAGAATATGATCAGGAGACTCCTTTCTTTTCTTTGCTGCATCAATCATTACCTTAACATTCTTTTTGACCCTTTCTTGACCGATATAATCGGTCCATTTCTTGGGTCTAAGGGTGGTTTCAATCACTTCCTCATCGGGGATAAGTTGTGGGGAAAAGCTCTTGACAGACATTTTTATAAGTGTTATATTATACGGGTTCCAAAAAATGAACGATTATTGAACTGGGGGGAAAGGGAATTTCTTTAGTCAATGGATAACTTGGTTTCGACTGGGTTTCTCCTCGGGAAATTTCTTTAGCTTAGCCCTAACGCTAACAAGGACCCCCAGTTCAGGAATCGTTTTTTTATTACCCAATAACTCTTTTAATTTCCTCCATTGTTGTCGTTCCTCTTAATACTTTTATTAGTCCGTCCTGTCTCATTGTTGTCATTCCTTTTTTAATAGCTAGCTTTTCTATCGCTGAAGTTGAAGGAGCGGTTAGGATAAAGTCTTGCATCTCATCATCAATCGTCATTGCTTCAAAGATTCCAACTCTTCCTTTGTAGCCAGTGAAGTTGCAATGTTCACAGCCTTTTATTTTCGATATCTTAATGTCTGGTTTTAATTCAGGCATGTCAGCATCTTGAGGCATATTCTCAAGGTCTTTTTTTATTTCCTCAAATAGTTCAGGGGAGATGGTTTCTAGTTCTCCACACTTAGGACAAACCTTCCTGACTAGTCTTTGAGCAATAGCAACGTTGATTGCCGGAGCAATATTAACTGCTTTTTCTCCCAAAGCCTGCATTCTAGCAATAGTTCCAGCAGCGTCATTAGTGTGTAGGGTGGATAAAACCAAGTGTCCAGTTAAAGCAGCTTGTAGTGCGATTGAAGCAGTTTCTAAGTCTCTGATTTCTCCAACTAGTATTGCATCAGGGTCTTGTCTTACAATTGATTTTAATCCAGCCGCAAAGTCATAGCCCTTTTTAGGGTTGACTTGGGTTTGAGAAATTCCATCTAAGTGATACTCAATTGGGTCTTCGATAGTAACAACTTTAATTTCTGGGTTCCTTATCTTTTTTAAGAAAGCATAAAGGGTAGTTGTCTTACCAGAACCAGTTGGACCAGTAACGATAATCATTCCATTAGGCTTTTCTGATTGTTCATTGAATATTTGGTAGAGGTCTTTTCTTAAACCTAAGTCTTCTAGACTAATTAGGTTTTTAGGATTTAAAACTCTCATTACAATAGTTTCTCCATATTCAGTGGGTAGGGTAGAGACTCTCACTTCTACTTCTTCAGTTGAGCTTTCTTTGTTTACGATAATAGAAAATCTTCCGTCTTGCGGTTTATCTTCAATGTTTAATTTTAATCCTGAGAGAAGTTTAATTCTAGAAACTATTCTTTGGTGTCTTTGAGAATCAAAAGAAACAACTTCTTGCAATACGCCATCAACTCTTATTCTTAACATTGATCCAGTTTCAACTGCTTCAATGTGCATATCAGAGCTTTCAAGAACAATTGCTCCAAACATTAAAACCTTAAGGAGAATAGAAACATCTTTCGTGGCAACATCTTCCACTTTCTTTTTTAATGTTGGAACGCTTACAATATCTTTTTCAAATTCAGCTTCCAACTCTTGTTCTATTTCTATTTTTTCCGTTATTGTTTCCATGTTGTTTATTTTAAGCAAGAGAGTACTTTGTCTTTTGCTAAATTTATTGATGATTCTTCGGTTACAAACATTGCACCATTATTTTTGGAAACCCCCTTGAAGTTATTCGTTATCTTTAAAATATTAGTTTTGTTGTCCGAGTAGAATATTCCTTTAACGGAGAGGGGAGAGGTTCGGCTTTCCCATAAAAGAAGGAATGTTGGGATTTTGAAGAAGTCTTTAATTTTTTCTATCACATAGGGGATGTCTTTGGATGTCGCATTGCTATCAATTATGTTTTTTTCTGATAGGGCTGAGACATAGACATTTTCTTCTTCATAGAAAGTCAGACTGCCTAAAACTAATTCAAGGATTTTTATCTTTGGCTCATTTTTAGAAATCAAGCCCAGATCGCCTCCTTTTTTAAACAGCCACTTCACAGTTGGGATGTTTTTCTTATTGTAGACGTTTTTAGGGGTAGTGGTCAACCCATAAAGAAGGAAACTAGCTGATTCTTGATTCATATATTCCTGGCCCAATGCTTTGATTAGGCAAGAAATAGCTTGAGACAATGATTGTCCATCTTCAACCATGTTTATTTCTCCGTAGTTTTGATTGTTTAAATCGTTATCAATGTTAATAACAGTGCAGCCATAAAGCTGATCTAGGTTATTGGTACACAATTCTTCCACTTCTTGGAATTCTTGGATGCCAATAGTTATTAAAGTGTCGTAATTAGAGTTTGATAATAATGATTCGTCGCTAGATATTACTTTGCAAGAATAGCTTTCATTATCAATGTCTCCATTTTTAGGAGTGAGGTACAAATCAATGCCTTTGTCGTTTTTTTCGTAATATACTTCAGAGATGTCTTCTTTGAAAGAAATGTGGAATTTTTTCTGTTCTTTATCTTTCAAAATTTCATACATTTTATCAGGCACTTCGTCTAGGGGAAAGAAGGCTTTCTTGTTTATCCTCCTTAAAGCAAAAAAAAGAGCCAAGGTCGCTCCAATGGCATCGTCATTTGCATTGATTTTGGTTAAAACAGCGATGTTTTTACCGTTTTCTATGCTGTTTTTTATCTTCAGTATTTCTTCCATATTCTTGCCTTAACATTAGTGTATTTAGGGGTAAAAGTCAATTAAGATTAGGTTGGTTAAAAGTAGGGAGAAAAATGTTCTTTTATATTAAAAAAAGGAGGTAATGGGACGAACTTAGAACCTTTTTGAGGTTGAGTGTATAAAAAAACGGGGCGATAAAATTATCTTTAAGATAAAATATCAGCCCCTTTGTCCGCATGTTTTTCAACCTTAATCTATTTGAATCGGCACCATCCTAGTAGCAAGCTCTCCGTCAATGCGTGTCCCAGGAGGAACTTCTTCGCATGACCCATCACAGATACAATCATCTTTTGGATTACAATGGACATCCATCGTAAAATTATCAAAAGGGATATCCTCGTCAGGATAGAACTTGCTGGCAGATACTTCCTGATGGCAAACAGGGCAGGTGCATTTAATAGATAAGGGCTCTTTAATGTGCAACTCCGGAAACAGTACTTTCATATTTTAATTATAATATAAACGATATCTATTGTCAACAGCTAAAAAGGGTTCCAGCGTCTTGTTGTGGTTATCATAAAAAGTCTTATAGATTGAAGTTTGCTAAACTTACAGAGGAGACATGATTTGAACCGCTCTTAAATAAGATATTAATTTTGCAAAAAGATAACGATTATGCGACAATAGTAAAAAGTTATGACGAAAGAATTAAAAGAAAATCAAGTTCAGTTTTCAACCGAAGACTATTTAGAAACCCAGGATATAGGGATGGCTTTGGCTGAAACAATAGAAGCTCAAGACAAAGCAATTGTTTTTGGATTGAGTGGAGATCTAGGAGCAGGCAAGACGACTTTTCTTCAAGGTTTTGCTAAGGGATTGGGAATTAAAGAAAAAGTAATTAGTCCTACTTTTGTTATTATGAATCGATTTGATATTAAAAAAGGAAAGTTTAATAACTTCTATCACCTTGATTGTTATCGAATAGAAAAAGTTAAAGAAATGGAAAATCTTGGATTTGAAGAAATTATCTCTGACCCTAAAAATATTGTTTGTATTGAATGGCCTGAGAAGATTAAAAAGATACTTCCTTCAGATTTGATTTCAATTAACTTTAATATTCTAGAAGGAGATAAAAGAGAAATAATAATTGATTATGGAAAATAAAGAAAACTTCGTCATTATTGATAGCAATTCAATCATCCATCGTGCCTTTCATGCTTTACCGCCTTTAAAAAACAAAGAGGGGGTAGTAGTGAACGCTGTTTATGGTTTTCTTCTAGTCCTATTTAAATTGTTAAAAGAATTAAAGCCTAAATACTTTGTGGCTTGTTTTGATGTTCCTGAGCCGACTTTCAGAAAGAAAGCTTTTGCCGAGTACAAAGCACAGAGAAAGAAAGCTCCTGATGAACTATATGCTCAAATTCCAATGGTTAAGGAAGTTTTAAAGACTTTTAATGTTCCTGTATTTGAAAAAGCAGGGTTTGAAGGAGATGATTTGATTGGAACACTGGCTAGTGCTGCAACCAAAGGAAAAGAAGATGGAGTGAAGAATATTATTGTTTCTGGAGATTTAGATAATCTTCAATTAATTAATGAAAATACTTTTGTTTATTTCTTAAACAAAGGAGTGAAGAATGGCTTAATGTATGATGTCAAAGCTATTAATGAAAAATACGAAGGCTTAACACCTTCACAATTAATTGATTACAAAGGATTGAGAGGAGATGTTTCTGATAATATTCCCGGAGTTAAAGGAATAGGAGAGAAGACTGCTTTGAAGCTAATAAAAGAATTTGGAAGTATTGAAGGCCTATACAATAATATTGATAAGGCTGATTTGCCCAAAAGCGTTAAAGAAAAATTAGTCTTAGGGAAAGAAAAAGCTTTTTTAAGTAGGGAACTATCAGAGATAAGGAAAGATGTTCCGATTGAAGTAAATATGAAAGACTGCGAATGGGGTGGTTATGATGAAAAGGAAGCAGTTCAAATGCTTAAAGAATTTGGATTTAATAGTTTGATTAAAAATATATCTACGGAGGAAGAAAAAAGTGTTGGTCAAAACTTAAAGTTGTGGTAAAATAAAGCTTAATGGAAGAGAAATTGTTAAACTATACAGAAACCCAAGAAGACGAACTTAGAAGAGTAAGGGCGGCGCTTTTGAATATCTTAGAAGATACTGAAGAAGCTAGAAAAGAAGCAGTGAGAGAGAAGAACAAGACAATGGCCATGATTGAAAATCTTACTGATGGTATTCTTCTTTTGAATAATAAAAATGAAGTAGAGATTATTAGTCCTTTAGTAATAGATTTTTTTAGAAAAATCAAAGAAGAAATCATAGGCAAGAATATAGCTGACTTATTTGATAATGAAGAGTTAAAGCAATTACAAGAGTTATTAATTGAACCTAAGAGAAGAAGAGTAAATAAGGTTGTTAAGAAAGAGATTGCCATCGGGAAGAGAATGGATATTGAAGTGACTACAGTTTTCTTGGAGGAAGGAGCTGAAGAGGGAGGAGTTTTGGTAATTCTTCATGATGTGACCAGAGATAAACTAGTTGAAAGAATGAAAACAGAGTTTGTTTCTATTGCTGCTCATCAATTAAGAACTCCATTATCAGCTATTAAATGGACATTAAGAATGGTATTAGATGGAGATACGGGGGAGATAACTGCAGAACAAAAAGATTTATTAGAAAAAACATACGTCAGCAATGAAAGAATGATTTCTTTAATTAACGATCTTTTAAATGTATCAAGAATTGAAGAGGGTAGATTTTTATACAAGCAAGAATTGGCAAATATGGAAGATATTGTCTCAACCGTAATCGAAAGTTCTCAGGAACTATTAAAGATGAAAAAAATGACTCTGACTTTTAATAAGCCAAAGGAAGTCTTACCGCAAGTGAGCATTGATAAGGAGAAGATGGAACTAGTAGTGCAGAATCTTATAGAAAATGCAGTTAAGTATACTCCTGAAGGAGGCAAGCTAGATGTCTCATTAGATAAAAATAGTAATGATATTGTTTTCAAAATTAAAGATACTGGAGTTGGAATTCCTGAGTCTCAGCAAAGTAGAATATTTACTAAATTTTTCAGAGGAGATAATGTTATTAGGATGGAAACCGAAGGTTCTGGTTTAGGTCTGTATACTACAAAGAATATTGTGGAAGCTCATCGAGGTAAAATTTGGTTTGATTCAAAAGAGGGCGAGGGGACTACCTTTTACTTCACTATTCCTATACCAAATATATAATATTGACCATTTTGTATAATAGGTTTAAAATACAAGAAAACATATGTTTAAAAAAATACTATTAATCGAAGACGATAAATTTCTAAGAGAGCTAATGAATAAGAAGCTTATTACTCTTGGCTATGACGTAGTTACAGCTGCTGATGGAGAATCAGGCCTTGTGATGATTAAAGAGACTAAGCCAGATGTAGTCTTGTTGGATTTAATCTTGCCAGGAATCAATGGTTTTGAAGTTTTGGAAAAAGCTAAGCAGGATCCAGAGATTGCTGCTATTCCGGTTGTTATTCTTTCTAATTTAGGACAAGGAGAAGATATTGAGAAAGGTTTATCTTTAGGAGCAAAGGACTTCTTAGTCAAAGCTCACTTTACTCCTCAAGAGATAGTTAATAAGCTAAAGAGCATTTTAGGATAATGCCTGAATTACCCGAAGTAGAAACAATAGTCAGAGATTTAAGAAAAGAGGTCCTTCACAGGACCTTTATTGATATTTGGACAGACGCCAAAAATATTATCAAGAAAGATACTCTTGAAAGTTTCAAAAAGAAACTAATAGGCAAGGAAATTATTGGAGTTCGAAGAAGGTCCAAGAATGTTTTAATAGATTTATCAGATAATTATGTTCTTTTAATTCATCAAAAGATTGCTGGGCATTTGCTTTTCGGAAAGTGGAAGTTTGAAGGAAGATGGATATCTGAAAAAGAAGGTCCGCTCTTGATGCGACCCAATAAATAACTATATCCATGTTGTTTTTGTTTTGGATAATAAAAAACAGCTAGCTTTATCTGATGCTAGAAAGTTTGCTAAGGTTGAATTGTGGAAAAAAGATGAATTAGAATCTTCTAAAGAGTTCCTTGCTTTAGGACCAGAACCATTAGAGGAAGATTTTACTTTTGTTAAATTTAAGAAATTATTTGAAAAGAAGAGGGGAAAGATAAAACAGGTTTTAATGGACCAGAATTTTATTTCTGGTATTGGTAATATTTATGCTTCAGAAATTCTTTTTGAATCTAAAATTCATCCTGAAGAAGAAATTAAGAACTTAAATGAAGAAGATTTAAAAAGAATATATACTGCGACTAGAAAAATATTAGAGAAATCGATTGAATTAAAAGGAGACAGCTTTTCTGATTTTAGAACCTTGTATGGAGAAAAAGGGGGAGCTCAAGACATGAACAAGGTTTATCAAAAAGAAGGACAACCTTGCCCTAAATGTGGCGGAATGGTAAAAAGAATAAAACAAGGAGGAAGGAGTTCGTTCTTTTGTCCTAAATGTCAAATAAAGCGATGATTATACTACTCTACGGGGAAGATACATATAGAGAAAAAAAGAAGGTGAGGGAGATAATGGAAGAACACAAGCAAAAGCATAAAAGTGGTCTTAATTTGAGATACCTTGAAGGGAAAACCACTTCTTTTGATGATTTAAGAAATGAAATGTTAGGGATTTCAATGTTTAAAGAAAAAAAGCTAATTGTTGTATTGGATCCTCTTTCTAATTCAAAACTAAAGGAGGAACTAATAGAAAAAGGAGAGGCTTTTATCTCCTCAGATAATGTCTTGCTTTTAGTTGAACAATCAAAGATATTAAAGACTGACAAACTATTAAAGTATTTAGAGAAGAATGGCAAGGTTCAAGAATTCGAATTATTAACTGGAGTTAAGTTAAAGAATTGGGTTAAAAAAGAAATTGAAGAGAAGGAAGGGAAAATAGGGGAAGCAGCGATTGATAAATTAATTGAATATGTTAATTCTGATTTATGGAGAATGGAAAATGAAATTGGCAAATTAGTTAATTATTCTAAAGATATTTCAGAGAAGAATGTTGAATTATTAGTTCGTCCTAGCCATGAGACAAATATATTTGATACAGTTGATGCGATCGCAGTTAAGGATAAAAGAAAAGCAATGAATTTAATTAAGAGCCATATTGAGAAAGGAGAATCAGCCATATATATATTGGCGATGATTGCTTCACAAATGAGAAATATCCTTTCAGTTAAAAGTGGAAGTTCTGGGCAAATGGGAATGCATCCTTTTGTTTTCAGAAAGACAACTTACCAAGCTAAGAATTTTAATTTAGAAGAATTGAAAAATATATATGCAAGGATAACTCAATTAGATTCGGAGATAAAAGTTGGTAAAATAGACCAAAGCATTGCATTAGACGTTTTAATTTCAGAAATATGAAAAATATTATTTGCTTCGATGTTAATGGAACATTAGTAAAAGAAAATTCATGGGAGATTTTTACTTGTGGTGATGAATTAATTGAAAAAGAAATTAAAGAAATATTTGATGGATATTATTCAGGGAAAACATCAATAGATGATGCTTGGAAGAGATTAGTTATTACTTTAAAGAAGACAGGAAGAGCGAATAAGGATTTTGTATATAATTGTTGGGACAAAACTAGCACCTTTAAAGAAGGGGCTGAAGAGATAATTAATTATTTAAAAAAGAAAAGATACAAGATATATCTCATTTCTTGTTCGATTGATGTTTATCTTGAATGTATAGTTAAGAGTTTAGCTCTAGACGGTTTCTATGCTGGTAGCCATTTAATCTTTGATTCTTTGGGAGAGTTGGCAGAAATTACTAGTGATTGCATGAAAGGTAGAGAGTTTAAAAAAGAGAAATTAAGAGAGTTAGCAGAGAAAGAGGGGGTAAGTGTTGAAGATATTATTTTTGTCGGAGACGGTGATAATGATGTAGGAGTATTTGAGATGACTAAGCACGGCATTGCCATGGGTAATAGTAATGAAAAATTACTTAATTGTTCTTGGAAACAAGTTAATAATTTAAGAGAGATAAAAGAAATAATATAAGAGAAAATCGGGTTTCCCCGATTCTTTTATTTCTTAGTAGATTTAGCAATCTTCTTCATCATTCTTGATTTCTTCCTTGAAGCAGTGTTTTTCTTTATCACTCCTCTTTTGGCAGCTTTATCAAGAGCTTTGTAAATTCTTGGAAGCAACTTTTCAGCCTCTTCTACTTTATTTGCAATCAACAAAGCATTGGCTTCTTTAATAACCTTCCTCATTTCTAAGATTCTCTTTGTATTAACGGCTCTGCGTCTTTCAATCTGAGCAGGGCGTCTTTTTGTTGTTTTTGTAACTGGCATATATGGTATATATACACTAATTGTTTAAATTTTGCAAGTTTGATATAATGATTTTAATGATAAGCCATATTTTCGGTAAAGTTATATATAAAGACGATAAAAAGATCATTCTTGATAAGTCAGGCATTGGCTTTGAAGTATTTTTATCTCCTTCGGACTTAAGAGAATTGAAAGCTGGAGAAGAAAGAGATGTTTTTACCTATCTTTTCATGGGAGAAAAAGTCCTTGAATTATATGGATTTTTAACTCCTCAAAAGCTAGAACTATTTAAGATATTAAAGAGTGTTTCTGGAGTTGGACCTAAAACAGCAATGGGCTTAGCAGTTGCTGGATCATTGGAAAAATTAAAAGATTCACTAGAACAAGGAGAATTGCCTGATGACGTTAAGGGGGTGGGAGTAAAAAGACTGCAAAAGATATTATTAGAGATTACAGGGAAGATAAAAGAAGTGAAAAAGGTTGGTCCGAAGAAAATTGCTAAAGACGAAGTCTTTGATGCCTTAACTGCACTAGGTTTTAATAAGCAAGATGTGGCTGATGCAATTAGCCAGGTCCCTGAAGATATTAAAGGATCAAAAGAAAGATTAAGAGAAGCTTTAAAGTTATTAGGAAAATGACAATTAAAACATTTGTTAGAAAATTACTTCCCAAGAGTGTTATTAACTTGTATCATTTGGGTTTTGCTTTTTTGTCAGCCTTAATTTATGGATTTCCTTCTCGAAAGATAAAAGTAATAGGGATTACGGGAACTAATGGAAAGTCAACAACATTAAATATTGCTTCTAAGATTTTTGAAACTAATGGATATAAGGTAGCCGCCTTAACTTCAATTATGTTTAAAATTGGGGAGAAGGAAGAAGAAAACAAACTAAAGATGACTATGCCAGGGAGATTTGTAATTAATAAGTTTTTAAGTGATGCAGTTAAAGCTAAATGTGATTATGCTTTTATTGAAACAACTTCCGAGGGAGTGGCGCAGAATCGTCATAAGTTTATAGATTTTAAAACAGCAGTAATTACTAATTTAAACCCTGAGCATATTGAATCTCATGGCGGATTTGATAACTACAAGAAGGCTAAAGGTAAATTCTTTAACGATGTTAAAGGAACTCATATTATTAATATTGATGATAAGCATTCTCCATACTTTTTAGGGTTTTTTGCTAATAAGATTATTACTTATGGAATTAATAGCAAGGAAGCTGATATTAAGGGAGAGAATATTTTTGCTAATTCTAATGGTTCAAGCTTTAGCGTAAAGGGAGTTAATTTTAATTTAAAGATTTTATGCGATTTTAATATCTATAATGCGTTATCAGCAATCGCGATTGCTACTTCCGAAGGTATTAGCATTGAAAATTGTAAAAAGGGAATTGAATCAGTAAGTCAGATTGCTGGAAGGATGGAAAAAGTTATTAGTTCTCCCTTTGAAGTTTTTGTTGATTATGCCTTTATTACTAATGCCCTAGAAAAGGTTTATCAATTTGTAAAGCCAAAAAATGGAAAACTAATTTGTGTTTTAGGTTCTTGCGGAGGAGGAAGAGATAGTTGGAAGAGGCCAGTTTTAGGGGGGTTAGCTGACCAGTATGGAGATATTGTCATTGTTACCAATGAAGATCCTTATGATGAAAAACCAGAAGATATTATTGATCAGGTGAGTGTTGGAGTGAAGAATAAAGAGAAATTGATTAAAATATATAATAGAAGAGAAGCGATTAACAAAGCAATATCGCTAGCTAAGGCAGGGGATGTTGTTGTTATCACTGGAAAAGGATGTGAGCCTTGGATTTGTTGGGAGGGAGGAAGAAAAGAAGCTTGGGATGATAGGAGGATAGTTAGGGAGGAATTTGAGAAAATAGTAAAAACAGCATTTAATTAATTTATTGACAAAATTGTATTTATTGATATTCTTATATCAGTCCTTTGTCATTATATCGTGGCAAGGAGGAGAATTTTATGGAAGGATGGAAAAAATTATTAACCAAGGCAGTTTCAAATGAGAAGCTAAGAGACCTCATATTTAACTCCAAAGAGTTTTTCTTTGAGGTTGAGGGGGCGGGAGTATGCCTTCATGTGCATGGGAAAAATACCTGCAAAGGTATTGCATCGGGATTGAAGAAAGTGTATGAAGCTATTTCATCTGATGGGGGCGCAAATGAACATACGCAGTTTCAGTATCGAGCCAGCGTAATTATCGCTATCCCCAAAGAATCAAAAGAAGTGGTCGGTTTCATGGGGGAGGAATACGCAAATCAGTGCTCGGTTCCTGAAGGTAAAATCTTTTTTATCTTCAAGCTTCCTGATGAGTTGCTAAAAAATGAGTACGGAATCGAAATAACTTTTTAATGGACAATTCGTCCTTTTTTTCTTGACACAAAGCCCTTTTCGGGTAAAATAGAGATGTCTTATGAATATACACATAGCTTTAACAGGAGAGCGAGTTTTTAGCATTTTTGGGACTTAACTTTACCAATACTTTTGTTATAAGCATAATATGGGCTATTTTGATTATAGCTTTTTTTCTTATCGCTTTTAGAAAAAAGGAGATTGTGCCTGGGAAAATGCAGAACTTTTTTGAATTTATCTTAGACTCTATTTTTTCTCTTTTTGACGGAATGACAGGAGACAGAAAAAAAACAGAAGAGATTTTTCCATTGGCAGCAACATTGTTCATTTTTATCTTAATGAATAATTTACTAGAAGTAATCCCTGGATTGGGGATTTTTCCTTTTTTAAGATCACCCAGTTCGGACATTCACTTTACTTTAGCCTTGGCTATTTTCTCAATGGTTTTTATTCATTTTACAGCTATCAAGAAATTAGGAGGAATTGAATACCTTAAAAAGTATATTAAACTAGAAAGCCCGATTATGTTTTTTGTAGGAGCATTGGAAGCAATGGGAGAGATTACGAGAACGATGTCATTAGGCATCAGGTTATTCGGCAATTTATTTGCCGGAGAAATATTATTGACAATGGTATCCTTTATGATTCCATACCTAGTTCCATTACCGTTTTTGGGATTAGAGATTTTCGTTGGATTCATTCAGGCATTGGTATTTTCATCATTAATAACAGTATTCTATGTCACAACAACAGCCCCAGAAGGTCACTAATTTAGGATATGTAATGGCAATGGGCGGCCAATTAGGATTTCTAATTGCTTTCCCACTAGTCATTTGCGTAGTTGTTGGAGTGATGATAGATAAGAAGATGAATACGTTTCCCTGGTTCATGTTAACAATGATACTAGTGGGAATAGGGTTAACTGTTATTGATGTGTATAAGATAGTAATTCCGTTTTTGGAAAAAAGGTCGGTCAAAATAAATAATA
Source organism: uncultured bacterium (assembly GCA_963802195.1). Lineage (GTDB taxonomy): Bacteria > Patescibacteriota > Minisyncoccia > Minisyncoccales > Minisyncoccaceae > UBA2211. The sequence continues at coordinate 193,530 of CAWDHP010000002.1, forward strand.
AAAAATAATTTAAACAAACATATGGAATCATTAACAGCAATTGCAGCAGCATTGGCTATCGGTTTAGGAGCAATCGGACCTGGCCTTGGTGTTGGTATGATCGGAGCAAAAGGTTCAGAAGCTATCGGAAGAAATCCTGAGGCTTCATCAAAAGTTCAGACAGGTATGATTTTGGCCATCGCTTTCGCCGAAGCTATCGCCATTTACGCATTAGTAGTATCTTTGATTATATTATTCGTCTAATTTTAAAACATGAATAGCGTAGAAATAGATTGGAAAATATTAGTAGGACAAATCATTAACTTCGCCATTCTATTTTTCGTCTTGAAAACATTGATTTACAAGCCCTTCCTTAATCTTCTTAAAACAAGAAGAGAGAAGATAGAAGAGGGGATTAATAAGTCAATCGAGGCTGATAAAGAGCTTAGCAAGATTGGAGAAATGAAATCTGACTTAGAAAGAATCAATGAAGAAGAAAAGAAAAAGATTCTAGTTAAGGCAGAAGATGAGGCGAAGAAAAGATTAGAGGAAGCTAACAAAAAAGCAGAAGAAGAAAGATCTGCTATTTTGGCGAAAGCCCAAAAAGAAGCAGATGTTTTAAAGGAATCGGAAAAAGAGGAAACAAAGAAAAAGACGATTGAAAATGCTTTCAATTTAACCGAGAAGCTTTTAAAAGAAAGTATTGATGAAAAGAAGGGTAAACAAATCGCTGAAGATTTTTTAAGCAAACTTAAAGTATGAAGATAGAAAAAGAAATTTCATCTTGGGCTCGCGCCCTATATCTTTCCCTTGAAGAACATCCAGAGAAAAAAGATGAGATTTTTGCTAATCTTAAAAAATCATTAAACAAGAAATCTGTTTACATTCCTGCTATCATTAAGAAACTGCAAAGGATATATCTAAAAGAGAAGACAGCCGAACTATTCTTGGCTCAAGAATTTAGTGAGGCTGAAAAGAAGCAAATCAAAAACAAGATCAAGGAAATAGTAAAAGGAATAGATAAAGTCGATGACGTTTTAGATGAAAGCCTTTTAGCCGGTTTTCGTTTAAAAACAAAAGATGTGTTAGTTAAGGCTTCAATGAAAGATATTCTATTGAAGCTAAAAAACAAAATATATGGATATAATTGAACAATTTAAAAAACAATTAGAGGGATTGGATGTTTCTCCAGAAATGGAAGAAGTGGGTGAAGTAATCGAGGTTAAGGATGGTGTTGTTAAGATATCAGGCCTTAGAGGAGTCGAGAACTTTGAGATGATTGAATTTGATGAAGCTAATGTTATGGGATTGGTTTTGAACTTGGAAGAGTACGAAGTCGGTGCTGTAATTTTGGGTTCTGATAAAAATATTAAAGAAGGAACAACAGTTAAAAGAACCAAAAAGGTTTTCTCCGTGCCGGTGGGAGAGGGACTTTTAGGTCGCGTGGTTGATCCTTTAGGAAGACCCCTAGATGGAAAAGGTGAAATCAAGGCTAAAGAATTTTTACCTTTGGAAAGAAAGGGACCTTCAGTTATTGAAAGACAGCCGGTGACAAAACCTTTGCACACTGGAATTAAAATGGTTGATGCCTTGATTCCGATTGGCCGAGGACAAAGAGAATTGATTATTGGTGATCGAGGTTTAGGAAAAACAGCTATTGGTTTAGATGCAATCGTAAATCAGAAGAGTGAAAAGAACAGACCTTACTGTATTTATGTTGCTTGCGGACAGAAGAAAGCTAAGGTAAGAAGATTGATTGCTACTTTGGAAAAAGAAGGAGCAATGGAATACACAACAGTTGTTTGTGCTTTCCCTGATGATCCAGCAAGTTTCATTTATCTTAGCTCCTTTCGCTGGTGCAACTATTGGAGAATATTTCAGAGATAAAGGACAAGACGCTTTAGTTGTCTATGATGATTTAACTAGACAAGCTTGGGCATGGAGAGAAATCTCTTTGATTTTAAGACGTCCACCAGGTAGAGAAGCTTACCCTGGTGATGTATTCTATCTTCACTCAAGGCTTCTTGAGAGAGCAGCCATGATGAGTGAGGAATTAGGCGGCGGTTCACTCACTGCTTTGCCAATTATTGAAACTCAAGCTGGAGATATTTCTGGATACATTCCAACTAACGTAATTTCTATTACAGATGGTCAGATATTCTTGGACTCAACCTTATTCAGAAAAGAACAGAAGCCAGCTATTAACATTGGAACATCTGTTTCTAGAGTAGGTTCAACAGCTCAAATGAAAGCAACCAAAAAAGTTGCTGGAAGATTGAAGCTAGATTTAGCTCAATTCCAAGAACTAGAAAGATTCTCTGAGTTTACAGAAGAACTTGATCCTCAAACTAAAAAGACAATTGAAAAAGGTAAGAGAATGAGAATCTTATTAAGACAGGTTGATTTGATGCCTCTTCCAATTGAAAAAGAAGTTGTCGTTATTTTCACCGGAGTTAATAGCGACATTGAGGAAGTTCCTATGGACAGAATCAATGAATTTGAACAGGAAGTATTAAAGACAGTTGAGTTAGAAGCTCCTGAGATATTAAAAGAAATCAAGGAGACAGGAGACATGTCTGATAAGAGTAAAGAAAACCTATTAAGTTTAATTAAGAAAGTTAAGAAGAATTATGGAGCTTAAAGAAGTAAAAGCGAAAATAGGTTCAGTCAAGAATATATCCGAGATAACCAGTGCTATGGAGACTTTCTCGGCTTTGAAAATGAAGAAGACTCAAAAGAGATTTTCTGAATCAAAGCCTTTTGCTCAAGAAATGGCAAAGATGCTTAAGGACTTACGCAAAACTTTAAAAGAGGGTAGATCAATGTTTCTTGAAGAAAGGCCAGTCAAGAATATTTTAGTTTGTGTAGTTGCTTCTGACCGAGGCTTCTGCGGATCTTTCAATGCTAATATTTTAAAATTTGCTGATAAGCAGATTGCTAAGATTAGAGAAGAAGGGGAAGTAGAAATTATGCCGATTGGAAAGAAGGCGGTTAATCATTATTCAAAGACAGAAAGAATTAAGCATAGTTTTTCTGGTGTTGGAGATTATTGGGGATTCAGACAAACTAAAGAAATATCTGATTTCTTGATTAAGGCTTTTGTTGAAAATAGATATCAGAAAGTATATTTATTCTACACCCATTTCCAATCTTCTTTTGTCCAGAAGCCGTCAGTTGTCCGATTGTTTCCACTAGAAACTGGAACAGTAGAAAACTTCTTAAAGAAGGAAGATGTTGAAAGTTGTGAATTGAATACTAACTGTTTACTAGAGCCGTCATCAAAGGTAATCCTAGATGAAATCATTCCAGTGTTTATTGAATATTTGATTTATCAGTTTATTCTTTCAGCTAACACTTCAGAACACTCAGCACGTATGATGGCAATGCGTAATGCATCAGACAATGCTCGTGATTTATTAGAAGGATTGAGGTTAGTATATAATAAGGCAAGGCAGCAACAAATAACTTCTGAGGTTTGTGAAATATCATCGACCAAAGAGGCAATGGAATAAAAATAAAAAACATATGGCAAAAATAACACAAGTTATCGGGCCGGTGATAGACGTCGAATTCGAAGAAGGTAAAGTTCCCGCCTTATACACCGCTCTAAAAGTTAAAGAAAAGAATCTTGTTCTAGAAGTAGAGCAAGAATTAGGTGAGGGAAAAGTTAAGATGTCTCGCCATGGGTCCGACTGAAGGATTGAAGAGGGGAGATGTAGTTGAAAGCACAGGAGGCCCTATTAAAGTTCCAGTGGGCAAAGATGCTCTAGGTAGATTATTGAATGTTCTAGGTGAACCAATTGATAATGGCCCAGAGATTAAGACCGATAGAAGAGAATCAATTCATAAGAAGGGTCCAGAATTAAAAGATCAGAAATCAGAGATTGAAATATTGGAAACAGGAATTAAAGCCATTGATTTATTATGTCCATTACCTAAGGGAGGAAAGGTAGGATTGTTCGGTGGAGCTGGAGTAGGTAAAACTGTTTTAATTCAAGAGCTTATCACTAACATTGCTAAATTCCACAATGGTTATTCAATCTTTGCTGGTATTGGAGAAAGATCAAGAGAAGGTAATGATATTTTTGGAGAAATGAAAGACGCAGGTACTCTTAAAAATACTTGCTTGGTATTCGGACAAATGAACGAAACTCCTGGAGTAAGATTGAGAGTTCCTTTCACAGCGATGACTATTGCTGAACACTTTAGAGATGAAGAAAAGAAAGATGTTCTATTATTCATGGATAACATCTTCCGTTTCGTTCTTGCTGGTTCTGAAGTATCCGCCCTATTAGGTAGAATTCCTTCTCAAACAGGATATCAGCCAACGCTATCTTCTGAAGTTGGAGCATTACAGGAAAGAATTACTTCAACTGAAGATGGTTCTATTACTTCAGTACAAGCTATCTATGTTCCAGCTGATGATTTAACTGACCCAGCTATTGTGGCTACTTTCTCACACCTTGATTCATCATTAGTATTGTCGCGTGCGATTGCTTCATTAGGTATCTTCCCAGCGGTTGATCCTCTTGAATCAACATCATCATTATTGAATCCAAGAATCGTTGGAGAGAGACACTACAAAGTAGCGACTGAGGTAAGAAAGATTCTTCAGAGATACAAAGAGTTGCAAGATATTATTGCTATTCTAGGAATTGAAGAATTAGCTGATGAGGACAAGATTGTGGTATCTCGAGCTAGAAAGATTCAGAAATACTTATCACAGCCCTTCGCAGTTGCCGAAGTTTTCTCAGGCATTCCTGGAACCTATGTTAAGATTGAAGAAACAATTGAAGGATTTGAGAAGATTATTTCTGGAGAATTAGATCATAAGTCAGAAGGAGACTTCTTTATGAAAGGAAATATTAATCAAGTTATTGCATGAAAGTAGAGATATTAACACCAGAAAAAAGAATATTTGATGGAGAAGTAGATATTTTAACAGTACCAACTCGTTCTGGTCTTATTTCTGTCATGTCTAATCATGCAGCACTAGTTACAGCAGTTAAGTCAGGTGATATTATTTTACAGATTAAAGGAGAAAAGAAAGTGTTTGAAGTGGAAGATGGGGTTCTAGAAACATTAAAGAACAAAACAATATTACTTCTGAGGAAATGCAGAGAGAAATAGGGAACGGGGCTTGGTCCCGTTTTTGTTTTGTAATTTTATCGTTTTTGCAGTATATTGATAGTATAAGAAGATTAATAGATGCCTATGAAAATACAAGAAATATTTGATTTAGCAATAAAGATGGGGGTTGATTGTGACTTTAGAGGAAAAGAGGGAGTGCAGAAGCTTTTAGATAGAAAAAAGAAGAAATACGAAGCTTTATCTTCTAAAGCTAAAGAAGATTTTGATAAAGAAGAATTGATTAATCCTTTCTTGGATTCAAGAATATATAATATTGCTGAAGACAAAGAGATTAAGAAGATTTTAGTTGGTATTGATATTGATACTTCTGAATTATTGTTAGCTAAACAATTAGGAGGCATTGATTTAGTTTTAGCACATCATCCAGTGGGAATGGGTTTAACTGGCTTAACTGATGTTATGGATTTGCAAATAGATATATATAACTATTATGGAGTTCCAATTAATATTGCTGAGGCTTTAACTCACATTAGAATGAGCGAAGTGGGGAGGAGCATTTCTTCTGCTAATCATCAGAAGACAGTTGATGCAGCTCGTATTTTAGGAGTTAATTTTATGAATGTTCATACTCCAGCTGATAGCTTAGCCGCTAAATTTTTAATAAATCTAATTGAAAACAAAAAACCAGAGAGAGTAGAGGATATCCTGAATTTATTAAAAGAAGTTCCTGAATACAAAATAGCAACCAAATTAGGATCTGGACCAAAAGCTATTACTGGCAAGCCAGAAAATAGATGTGGCAAGATTGCAGTGTCAGAAATTACAGGAGGAACAGGAACATCTTCCAAGCTTATGGAAAAGATATCTCAGGCGGGAATAGGAACGGTCATAGGTATGCATGCTTCAGAGGAACACAGGAAGGAAGCAGAAAATGCTCATCTTAATGTTGTTATCGCTGGACATATTTCTACTGATTCCTTAGGTATGAACTTATTCCTAGACGAATTAGAGAAAAGAGGAATTGAAATCGTTTGTTCTAGTGGGTTGACTAGGGTTAAGAGGTTTTAATAAAAGGTCAAAACCTATTTATCGAGCAGTTCTAAGACCGACTTTTGTTGGTTTTCTGTTTTGTGATATAATTAAGATATATGAAATTTAAATTAAAAGATGCTACATTTTTTGGCTGGGATGGATTGAAAGGATGGGCATACAATTGAAAAGGCGATTTTCCTAATGGAAGTGCTGATAAATTTGAACTATCGTAAAAATAGTTCTAAGACCGACTTTTGTTGGTTTTCTGTTTTGTGATATAATTAAGATATATGAAATTTAAATTAAAAGATGCTACATTTTTTGGCTGGGATGGATTGAAAGGATGGGCATACAATTCAAAAGGCGATTTTCCTAATGCAAGTGCTGCTTATTTTGAAATAACAGGAAAACATGGAATGGTTTTAAATACTATTTCAGATAGAATTTATTTAATTCTTGACGGTAAGGGAGAGTTTATAATTGATGGCGAATTAGTTCCTGTCAAAAAAACAGATGTTGTGATAATCCCTAAAGATACGCCTTACGATTATCAAGCGAAAGGAGGAGTTTTAAAACTTTTCCTTGTCCATTCGCCAGCCTTTGATGATTCTGCGGATATTAAATTAAAATAAGTTCCAAGTTTGCTCCATTTATCAAGTAAAAAGAAGTCCGACTTTTATCGGTTTTTTTGTTGTTATTTTCACTATCTTATGTTAATTTATTCTTATACATCAAATGAACAAATATATTTTCCCATACGAAGAACAATTAGATAGAATTAAGCGTTTAGAAGAAGACCTACAGCGTTTTTCTGTTGCAAAGGATGATAATTTTGAAAAAGCTATTGATGCTTTTACTTCTTTTTTCATTCAATGCTATCACTTGCGTGATTGGTTAGTTGAAAGTCGTTATAGCAGGAGGGATATAGATGTTTTCATCTCTAGTAGTTTTGCTTTATCTCTTTGTAGAGATATGGCAAATAAACAGAAGCATAAGACAATAGACAAATACGAGCCACAGAATCATTTAGTTGAACACAAAATTGATGAAAATTCTAATATCTTAACATCCATAGTCCGCTATTGGGATCCTTTCAGGAAAGAGAATAGATTCGGGATTGATGTCGAAGAATTTGGAACCTTAATTGATGTAATTGATTTGGCTGATAAATGTGTGAGTGAGTGGGAGAGATTTTTGTATCTCTGGTCTATTTAAAGCGATTTGATCATATATCCATCTTTGAGCTTGTAGCCTAACTTTTCTTTGTAGTAATTTCTTACTCCAACTCCTGAGATGATAGCTATTTTATTTAATTTATATTCTTTTTTAGCTATTCTCTCAGCCTCTTTCACCATTAGTTGTCCCAATCCTTTGTGTTGGACAAGTGAATTCTTTTTTGAGATTGCAGCTGCTTGTCCATAAACATGGAGTTCTCTGACTATGGCTGAATCTTTTAAAACAGGAAGAGTATCATTATTTAAATTTATTCTCAATCTTAAAAGAGCATAAATGTTATTTCTGTTTTTATCTTCAAAACTCAAGAAGATTTCTTTGCCGCTAGAAGCATCATAATCTTCTCTCATTAAATATATTTTATCATTGCTTTCAGAGTCTTTTATTTCTCGGCACCTAATGCATTGGCACTGCCATTTTTCTTTTTTCATTTCAGCTTCAATCACTTGCCTTAAGTTAGATATCCTTGCTCCACCTTCAACAATCAAAGGAGAGGGGATGTCACGAATAATTCTTTCTATTCTCACATACTTAGGAATAATCTTCTTAATTGATTTTATCGTTTCAATTAATTCTCTTTCCTTGTACGGTTTGTATTCTTTTTTAAGATAAAGCTTGTATAGTGGAGCTTCTTTAACTAAAGCACAGGGATATATCTTAAGAGAATCTGGCTTAAAGTCTTGATTGCTGAATAATTCTTTAAACATGGCAATGTCTTTCTTGGGATTTGATTTAGGTAAATTCAGCATCATTTGATAGGCCACTTTAAATCCAGCGTTTTTTAATAATTTAGTTGCTTCAATTGTTTCTTTAACTCCATGGCCTCTTCGGTTGAATTCCAAAACATCATCATAGATTGATTGGACGCCTAATTCAATCTTAGTTGCTCCCATTCTTTTCATTTCGACTAATTCTTTTAAATTGATATAGTCGGGTCTTGTTTCAAAAGACATACCGATAATCCTGTATTTAGCTTTCTCATTTTTCTTTTGAGCTATTTCCAATTCCTTCCATAATTGTTCAACAGTTTTTGTTTTAAGGTTTTCCTTCTTATCTTTTTGATTATTGCAAGCCTCAAAGCACTTTTTAACAAACCAGATTTTGTATTTTAAATCATAGAAAGACCAGGTTCCGCCAATCATTCTTAATTCAATCTTGTCAGTTGTATGTCCAGACATGTCTAAGACTTCGATTCTTTTTTGAACTTGTAGGTATGGATTGAATTTCAATCTTTTAGCTCTTTCCACAGCTGGCTCTCCAGATAGGTAGCTTTTAGGGATATCAGTTTCAGAAGGGCAGTAGAGACAATTGCCAGGGCACTCGTAGGGCTTAGTTAGGACAGAGACATTAACTACGCCAGAAAGCGATCTAACCGGTCTAGTTCTTAAAAGTTTCTCTAATTGTTCGCTCTTTTTAATTCTTTTTTTTAACACCAGATTGTGATAAGATTGGAGGAGAGAGATATTTGAAGGGCACAAAACCTTGTATTCCTTAGATATTTTCCTTTTTGCTGATGACAAATCTTTCTGGTTTTTACCTTTTAATTTAAGTAATTCTTTAATTATTAATTCATTGGTTTCCATGAATAGTAAATATGCTAAAAAAATATTAGATAAGACTGTCTTGGATTATAACAGTATTGCTGATAAATATTCAAGAGTGAGGGAAAAGGACTGGAAAGAGTTTGATTTTTTGTTTGATAAATATCTTTCTCCTAATGATAAGGTTTTGGATCTTAGGATGCGGCAATGGGAGATTCTATCCAGCCTTTAAAAAAAGAAATGTTGATTATTTAGGCATTGATGTTTCTTCTAAATTAATTGATATTGCTAGAAGTATTTATCCGGAAGCTAAATTTGAGGTTTCTTCAATTGAATCTATTCCTGACAAGTCTTTTGATAAGATATATAGTATTGCAGTTTTGCATCACATTCCTTCGTCATCAATTGCGTCTTAACTTTTCTAAAACAAATTAAAAGAGCTTTAAAAGATAATGGCAATCTAATTTTAACAGTTTGGAATTTAAAAGAAAAGATGAAGAAGAGGGGATTCTTTGATTGGATAAGATTAGACAAGGGAGATGTTTTTCTTCCCTGGTACGGCAGTAAAGACACCTACTTCCATTGTTTTAATTTAGAAGAATTGATACAATTAGTTTCAAAAGATGCTGGATTTGAAATTATTGATAAGGGAGAGATATTAGTTGGAGAGCGTCCTTATTCTAATTTTTACATCGTTCTTAAATAAGATATAATAAGTAATATATGGCAAAGAAAAAACAAGATATTGAAGTAAAATATAATATAGTTGTATCGGGTGCAGCTGAAGTGGGGCATTGCTGTGAAAAGATAGAAGAGATATCAAAAGAAGTTGGCCGAGAGATTGCTAGACAGGACCATACTTTAGTTTCTGGAGCAACAACTGGAGTTCCATATTTTGCAGCCATCGGTTGTAATGAAGAAGGAGGATTTAATATTGGTTTTTCTCCTGCTGCGACCGAGAAGGAACATCTAAAAGCCTACAAGCTTCCTCTGGAGCCTTTTAATATTATGATTTATACTGGAGGAGATTATGCCGGCCGTGATATTATCATGACTAAATCAGCTGATGCCGTGATTATAGTCTGCGGGAGAATAGGAACTCTTCATGAGTTTACAACTGCAGTTGAGACTCAGAAGATTATCGGAGTTCTTGAAGGAACAGGCGGTATGGCTGATAAAATCAGGGGAATTGCTGAGAGTTATTGTAAAATTGCTAAGAAAATTATCTATGATCGAGATCCTAGAGTTTTAGTTCAAAAAGTAGTTAAGGAAATAGATAGGCAAAAGAACGATAATTTAAAAATATTAGAAAAATAATATGGTATTAAAAAAGAAAGCAGCTAAAAAAGTGATTAAGAAAAAAGTTGCTAAAAAGGCTGTTAAGAAAATCATTAAGAAGGAAAAGAAGCTTGGCAAGATTACTCACTACTTTGATAAGGTGAAAGTAATAGCAATTAAATTATCAGATAATCTTTCTGTTGGCGATACAATTAGAGTTGTGGGAGGTGAGAATACTGATTTCAAACAGAAGATTGTCTCAATGGAAATCAAAGGGGAAAAAGTAAGGAAAGCTAAGAAAGGCAAGGAAGTAGGAGTGAAAGTAAAAGAAAAGGCACGAGAGGGATACAAAGTTTTTAAGGTATGAAATTCATAGCCGATTTCCATATTCACTCTAAGTATTCAAGAGCAACAAGCGGAACGACAGACTTGGAGAATATTTCTAAGTGGGCGGAAATCAAAGGAGTGAAAGTAATAGCCACTGGTGATTTTACTCATCCGCAATGGATTAAAAATATCAAGGAAGAATTAAAGCCCGCTGAACCAGGCTTGTTCCAATACAAAAATTTAGATACCAGATTTTTACTAACCACAGAAATCAGTTGTATTTATTCTAAGAATAGTAAGACAAGAAAGATTCATATTATTGTTTTGGCCCCTTCAATAGAAATCGCTGAAAAGATAAATGAAGAATTATCTAAGATAGGGAACTTAAAATCAGACGGCAGGCCGATACTAGGTCTTGATGCTAAAGAATTAACCAAGATTGTTTTGAATATTTCTTCTGATTGCATGGTAATTCCAGCTCATTGCATGACTCCATGGTTTGGCTTGTATGGTTCTAAATCTGGATTTGATTCATTAGAAGAATGTTTTGAAGAAATGTCTCCTTTTATCTATGCTGTTGAATCAGGATTATCAGCTGATCCAGCAATGCTTTGGAGATTGCCTGATTTAAGAAATATTGCCGTTATTTCCAACAGTGATGCTCATAGTCCAGAAAAGATTGGCCGAGAAGCTAATGTTTTTGATACCGACTTAAGTTATTATTCAATCATTGAAGCAATTAAAACTAAGAGAGGATTTGTGGAAACAATAGAATTCTATCCTCAAGAAGGAAAGTATTATGGAGATGGCCACCGTGCTTGTAATATTTACATGGATTCTAAAGATTCTTTAAAATACAATGAGATTTGTCCAATTTGTGGAAAACCATTAACTGTTGGAGTAATGAATAGAATAGAAAAGTTAGCTGATAAAGGAGAAGGATTTGTTCCTGAAAATGCCATTCCTTTTAGAAGCATTGTTCCATTAAAGGAAATAATCGGAGAGGCATTAGGAATTGGTTCAGGGACTAAAGGAGTTGATACTGAATACCAGAAATTGATTTCAGCTTTCAAATCAGAATTCAATATCTTGTTAGATGTTCCCTTTGAAGAATTAAAAGAAGTCGTGTTTAGCGATATTGTTGAAGGAATTAAGAGGGTTAGGGAGGGGAAGGTAAATATTTCTCCTGGATTTGACGGGGAGTATGGAAAAGTCAAGATATTTTCTGAAGTAGAAAAGAGAGAAGCGATAAGACAGAAAACCTTGTTTTAGAGCTAGATAAGTGATAAACTTTCATTATAATAATAAATAAAAATATATGGATATTTTTACAATAGCAATAGTAATCATAGTGGTTCTTTTGATTTCAATCAGACAAATCAATCAATATGAGAACGGTATTAAGTTCACTTTAGGTAAATTTACAAGCACAATGCATCCTGGATGGAATCTAGTGTTCCCAATCTTCCAATCTTACAGGAAAGTTGATATGAGAATCAAAGCAGTTGATGTCCCTGATCAGGAAGCAATCACTAGAGACAATATTTCAGTAAAAGTTAATGCTGTTATTTATTACAAGATAAGTTCAGCTGAGCAGGCAATATTACAGGTAGAAGATTTTTACTATGCCATGTCTCAATTAGCTCAAACTACAATGCGTAATGCTATCGGACAGGTTGAATTAGATGAATTGCTTTCGCAAAGAAGCAAGGTTTCAGAAAGTATTAAAACCATAATAGAAGTTAGTGCTAAGAATTGGGGAGTTATGGTTTCAGATGTTGAATTGAAAGATATTACTTTACCAGAAGAAATGAAAAGGGTAATTGGAAGACAGGCCGAAGCAGAAAGAGACAAGAGAGCCGTTATTATTAAAGCAGAGGGGGAAGTTGTTGCTGCTTCTAATATGGCTAAAGCAGCTGAAATTCTTTCTCACGCTGAAGGAGCACTTCACTTAAGAACATTGCAGACTATTTCTGATGTTAGCGCTGATCAATCTAACACTATGATATTTGCAGTTCCTTTAGAAGTTTTAAGAGCATTTGAGAATATTGGTAAGAAATAATAAAAAAAGACTGGGGATTAATTCCCCAGTTTTTTATTTCAAATATTTATTCTTATTATAGTTGTGCTCTTCTAATGTTCTTGCCCAATGAGTTATTCCATCTGGACTTGATAGGTAGTACAAATAGTCTGTTTTAGTCGGATAAATAGCAGCCATAATACTATCCATTCCTGGATTGCTGATTGGTCCTAAAGGAAGGCCATCAACTTTGTACGTATTGTATGGAGAATCAACTTGAGTGTCTTTAGTATATATTTTTAATCCCACTTTGTTTTCAGCATAGAGAATAGAAGCATCAACTTGCAATCTCATTCCACTGTTCATTCTTTTCCAAAGAATTCCTGAAACAATCTTTTTATCTTTTAGTGTTCTAACTTCTTTTTCAATTATTGAAGCCATGGTGACTATTTCAAAAACAGTCTTCTTTTGATTTTTAATCTCAGCCCTTAAGCCAGGGGTCAACTTATTATCAAAATTGGTAAGCATTTTGTTAATAATGCTATCGAGATTGTCTGTTTTGTCGATATAGTAGGTGTCAGGGAAGAGGTAGCCTTCCAGACTAAGACTTTTAGGTTTATCAGAAAGAAAACCATAATTATATTTAATTGTTTCATCTTTTTGGGTGGGAGTTCCAGTGAGGGTGTAAACCTTTTCTTCCGTGGCAATATTTTTATCTTTAAAGTATGTTGCAATATCTCTTAAATCCCAGCCTTCAATTATAGTCAGCTTTTCTTTAGCTGTTTCTCCATTAGCAAAAAGATCTATTATTTTTGAAGTGCTCATTTGCGAAGAAAGAAGATATTCTCCAGCCTGCATTTTAGAATATTTATTAGAAAGGATAGCGTAGAAGATAAAGGAATAGGAATCATTAATTAGGCCATCTTTTTTAAGGTTAAGGGCTATTTCTTTTACGGTTTGTCCTTTATCAATAGTGAAGAGCTTAGCTTCAATGTTTTTATTTGAAGAAGAGAAAATAGAGCTAATTAAGATAATAATTAGGATTAATAAAAAAATAAATCCAAGACAGGTAAGGTGTTTTTTATTTATTTGCATAAATATATCATATTTTACAATTGCGGTCTTGACAAGTGGGGTACGGAGAGTATAATTTAATCGTGAATATGGAAACAAATACTACAAAACAGTTCTATACGGTTGTAAATGCCTGCATTAAAAACAGAGCTTTCGTTTTGGTTATGATTTTAGGAAAAAATAAAAGGAGAGGATTTTAAAAAGAATTAACATAGATAATAATATAAAATCCTCTCCGTTCTGGAGAGGATTTCTGTATATAAAAACATATGACAAAAACATTTTATTTAACAAAGGAAGGCTTAGAGAAGGTAAAGAAAGAATTAGAAGACTTAAAGTCCCTACAACGGAACGAGATTTTAGAATCAGCTCCTTCAATGCTTGAAGGTGATGCTTTAAATCCAGATTATTCATTCTACAAGGAGAATTTAGAGGATCTAGAAAAGAGATTGGAAGAATTAGATAATATTTTAAAGAATTACAAGATTATTAAAAAGCCAGCTAAGTCTGAACAGGGTATAGTTTCTTTAGGAGCTAAGGTTGTTTTAAAGAACGGTTCGACTAAACACGAAGAATACAAGATCGTTGGCACCCTTGAAGCTGACCCTTTCAAGGGAATGATCAGCAATGAGTCTCCTTTAGGCATGTCTTTCATTGGTAAGAAGGTTGGTGAGTCTGTTTCTTTCAATGGTAATGGAAATTACAAGATATTGAAGATACAATACGAGGAATCTTAATATGAGTAAAAATACTAAAATAATAATAAGCTTTGCAGTAATTTTTACCTTATTGTCATTTTTTTGGTTCGACTTTTTCTTTTTAAAATATAATGGAGAATCATTTGAAAAAGAATTAATGAAAGCAGGAGAGTCTAGTGATGTGGTCATAGTTTTTAATTCGGGAGGGTGGGGAACAGTTCCTTTCGATCAAGCTTTTGATTTTAATCCTATCATTAATGAAACTAAGAGAATTATTGAAAGCAAGAATTACAAAGTTTCTATTGTTCAATACTACAGGACTCAAGAGAACTTTTTTGCTAAAGTTGGATCTTTGCGAGAGATATTATTGAACTTTCCAGATAGTTCAAAAGTTTTTGCTACTAGGATCGAAGATTTTTTAGAAAAGAATCCTAATGATAAGGTGGTAATTGCTGGATTGTCTAATGGTGCTTCTTTTGTTGATGCAGCTATGGATGATTTGAAAGACAAGAAGAATAGTGTTTGGGCAATTGAATTAGGAGCTCCTTTTTGGAAAAAGAATATTAAGAGCGACAATATTATTGCCTTAAACAACCAAGCTGATATTCTCGCTAATGGAAAATTAGGGCAGATTATCCTTTCTTTGATTAAAACTCCTTTTGTTTGGGGATATAATAATATTATTGGCCATCAGATGTCTCTAACTCAAGCCATGCATATCAATGGACATGATTATTATTGGAATCAAGTCAAAGATGACCTCACATCTTTTGTTGAGAAAAAGATTTAAAACTAGCTTGTAAAGCTGGTTTTTTTGTACTAAAATCAAGGTATGACGTTTTCAATTAAACAAAAGATACTTTTCACTTCTTCCTTTATTTTAGGATTAGCTATCTTCATTTGGCTAGGTAAGATTATCGGCTGGGGAGAGATAGGAAAAGCCTTCGCTGTTTTTACTGGCTGGCAGGGAGTTGTTATTGTTTTACTTTCCTTTTTGGTCGCAATAATTGGTAACTGGAGATGGAAAGAGATATTAAAAGACTCTGGCATTGATGTTCCATTCTATACCCTTTTTAAAATATATTTAGGCGGGTATTCAATGATGTATCTAATGCCAATTTTAATTTGGGGCGGGGAAGCTTTCAGAGTTTACGGATTAACTAAAGAAAAAAACATTCCTTGGAAGAAAACATTTGCTTCAGTTATTATTGAAAGAATTCTTGAATGGACGATAAATATTGTGGTTATCTTTTTGGGATTAGCTTTCTTTTTATACAATGTCTATTTGCCTCCCAAAGAATTAGTTATGATTTTTGGATTCTCTCTTATCTTCTTTGTCTCCATGATTTCATATTTCTATATCAAAGCTTTAGGAAAGAAGAGTATTGTTAAACAGATAGTAAAGAGATTTTGGAAAAAAGAAGTGAGCGACGATAATGGATTTATCTCTGTTGAAAATGATGTCTTTAAATATTTTAAGTGGGGAAAGAGTTTTAATAAGGGAATTGCCTTGTCGGTTTTGAGAGTATTAGTAATGCAAGCAAGAGTTTGGATTTTGATAATCTTCTTGGGCAATATGATTGGTTTTTTCCCTTCAGTATCAATTTTAGGATTTTCTTACTTATCCTCAATGATTCCGATTCCAACATCCTTAGGTTCGCATGAAGCAATCCAATACTTTGCTTTTACTTCTTTGGGATTATTGGGTTCAATATCGACAGTATTTACAATGATTTTAAGAGCGGCTGAGATAGTTGTTTCTAGCGTTGGTATGGCATTTCTCTTAGGGACAGGATTTAAATTAGCAGAGAGTAAGATTTTTAATTATGACAAAAGTAAACAAGATAGTTAAGTATTTAATATTAGCCGATATTGCTTTTTGGACAGGATGGGGGTTAGTAACTCCAGTCTTCGCTATTTTCGTTGTCGAGAAGATTCAAGGAGGAACAGCTTTGGTGGTTGGTATTGCAACAGCAATTTACTGGTTATTTAGATCATTATTAGTCTTTCCTTCAGGAAAGATACTTGATAAGTATATTGGAGAAAGAGATGACTATCTTTTCCTTGTTGCTGGAGATTTTATTGCTGCTTTAGTTTTATTTGGATATATGTTTGCTATTTTCCCATGGCATATCTATTTATTGCAAGTTTTCTATGGTATTGGAATGGCTTTATCTTTAGCGGGTTGGAGAGCAATCTTTACTAGAAATATTGATAAAGGCAAAGAAGCTAGTGAATGGGCGCTCGATGATACTTTATTAAGTTTCGGCACAGCTGCTGCTGGAATTATTTCTGGATTATTAGTTACTAAATTAGGATATACCATCACTTTTGCGATTGCTGGAACTTTAGGAATTTTAAGCGTAATTCTATTACTGGCTTTAAGAAAGGAAATAGAGGGAGTCTTTGATAAGAATTTTCATACTAACGTAATAGACATTTTTAGAACTAAACAATGAAAAATCAAGAGGTTGCTCAAATCTTATTTGAAATAGGGGAATTCCTAGATTTACAGGAGATTCCTTTTAAGCCTCAAGCCTATCAAAAGGCGGCCATTGCGATTGATAACATGGAAGAAGATGTTTTAGATCTATACAAAAGAGAAGGAATTAAAGGATTAGAGATGATTCCTGGAGTAGGCAAGAGTATTGCTGAAAAGATCGAAGAGTTTTTAAAGACAGGGAAGATAAAATACATTAAAGAATTAAAAAAGACCACTCCAATTGATTTAGAAGAATTATCTAAGGTGGAAGGATTGGGAGTAAAGAGAATTAAAAAGCTTTGGAAAGAATTAGGAGTGAGGAATTTAAAAGATTTAGAAA
This sequence comes from uncultured bacterium, assembly GCA_963802195.1. Classification (GTDB taxonomy): domain Bacteria; phylum Patescibacteriota; class Minisyncoccia; order Minisyncoccales; family Minisyncoccaceae; genus UBA2211. Next base: position 210,625 of record CAWDHP010000002.1, read on the forward strand.
AAGCCATTGATGATCACAAGATTGCTCCTTTATTTGGATTTGGAGAAAAAATAGAAGAAAATATTCTAGAATCAATTCAATTCTTAAGACAAGGAAGAGGAAGATTTCTTTTGCGAGAAATTATTCCTGAAGTAGAAAGAATTACTGAGAAGTTTAAAAAGATTAAAGGAGTGGTCAGCTTATCAGTTGCTGGATCAACTCGAAGAAGAAAAGAGACTATTGGTGATGTTGATTTCTTAGTAGCGATAGAAGATGTAACTGATAAATATTTAGTAGAGAAAATTATGAATACTTTTGTCACTATGGATGATGTGATAAAAGTTGTTGGCAAAGGGGAAACCAAGTCTTCAATTAGGACTAAGAAAGGATTGAGTATGGATTTAAGACTAGTGAATATTGGTTCATTTGGAGCTGCTTTGCAGTATTTTACTGGTTCTAAGGATCATAATATTGCTTTACGTCGCATTGCTATTAAACAAGGCTACAAATTAAATGAATACGGACTATTCAGAAACGAAAGAAAGATTAAGGGAGAAACAGAAGAAGAGATATATGAGAAGCTAGGCATGGATTGGATTCCACCAGAGATGAGAGAGAATCAGGGAGAGATAGAATTAGCGATTAACAAGAAACTTCCTAAGTTAATTGAGTTAAAAGATATTAAGGGAGATTTCCATTGCCATACTTCTTGGGATGGAGGAGAACATACTATTTTAGAGATGGCTGAGACAGCAATAGGCTTGGGATATAAATATTTAGGAATTGCTGACCACACTCAATCATTAAAGATTGAAAATGGTCTTGATGAAAAAAGATTAGTCGATCAAAGAAAAGAAATTGATTCGTTAAATGATTCTTTTAAAAAGAAAGGAATTGATTTTACAATCTTACAAGGTTCGGAAGTAGATATTTTAAAAGATGGAAGTTTGGATATTAATGATAAGACATTAAAGATATTAGATTATGTTTCCGTGAGCGTCCATTCTAATTTTAAAATGGGAAAAAGAGAGATGACTAAAAGAATAATTAAAGCGATTGAGCATCCAATGGTTAAGATATTAAATCATCCAACAGGAATGATATTGGGCAAGAGAGGGGAATACGAAGTAGATATTGAAGAAGTATTAAAAGCAGCCAAGAAAAATAACGTTGCTTTAGAAATGAATTCCTATCGTTCTGATTTAGGCTATCAAACAGCTAAAATGGCTAAAGAGATGGGAATTAAGTTAACTATTGGCAGTGATGCCCACAACAAGAAAGAATTAGTTGATATTCAATTTGGAGTCTACCAAGCTCGTAGAGGATGGTTAGAGAAGGGAGATGTTTTTAATGCTTTATCATTAGAAGAATTAAAATTTAAAAAATGAACAAAAAGAAATACAAATGTTTAGTTTTAATGTCGGGAGGACTTGATTCAATGCTTTCGGCTAAGATATTAAAAGAAGAAGGAATAGAAGTAACTCCTATCTGTTTTAAGAGTTTCTTTTTTTCTTCTAAGGCAGCAGAAAAAGCGGCCAAACAGATTGGCTTAAAATTAAGAGTGGTTGATTTTAGCAAGGAACATTTAAAGATACTAAAGAATCCAAAGCATGGATATGGTTCTGCAGTTAATCCTTGTATTGATTGTCATTTATTAATGATTAAAACAGCAGGGAAGATTATGAAAAAAGAAGGCTATGACTTTATAGCTACTGGAGAAGTATTAGGTCAGCGACCAATGTCACAAAATACTAATTCACTTAATTTAATTGAAAAAGAATCAGGATTGAAAGGTTTAATTGTCCGTCCTTTATCACTTAAGGTTTTGCCAGAAACAATTCCTGAGAAGTTAGGGATTATTAAAAGAGATCATTTCTATGATATTTCAGGAAGAAGCAGAAATAGGCAGATTGAATTAGCTAAGAAGTTTAAGATCAAAGAATATCCCAGCCCAGCTGGCGGATGCATCTTAACTGACATTAATTATTCTAAGAAATTATTTGAATTATTAAAAAGATTCCCTAAGTTTACTGGAAATGATGCTCAAGTGGTTAAGATTGGCCGTGTCTTCTGGAAGAATGATTTACTAATTGTTGTTGCTAGAGATGCTCAAGAGTGTGAAACATTATCTTCCTTAAGAAAAAGAGGGGATGTAGTATTAGAGCCACACAACTTTTCTGGTCCGACTGTTTTAATTCGTAAATACAAAAAATCATCTCAGGAAGAGATGATTGATTGCGGGATTGAATATGTTTGTGAATATTCTAAGGATATTCCCGATGATTTTATTTTGAAACTTTTACCTTCTCCAAAATCTTTATAAAGATTTCAGGGTTTTCTTCAGCTAGTTGAGACAATATCTTTCTGTCTAATTCAATGTTGCATTTCTTTAGAGCTGGGATGAACTTACTGTAAGTCATTCCATTTTCTCTTAATGCGGCATTCATTTTAACAATCCATAATGATCTCTTAGCTCTCTTCTTTACCTTTCTGTCTCTGTAAGCATATGACCAGGCTTTCATCAAAGCTTGTTTAGCAGCGATGAATTTGGACTTTCTGCTCCATTTGTAACCTTTAGCTGCCTTGATTACTTTCTTTCTTCTTTTGTGGGCGGCAACACCTCTCTTTACTCTTACCATATGTTTATTTTCCTAATATTTTTCTAATAATCTTGGCTTCTGATGGAGACATTTCTACCATCTTCTTCAAAGATCTCTTCTTTTGAGAAGACTTCTTTGATAAAAGGTGGTCTTGTCCGACAGCCCTTCTCATGACCTTTCCTGATTTTGTTATTTTAAATCTTTTGACTAAAGATTTTCTTGTTTTTGCTTTTACCATATTATTTTTTTGAAATAATCATTGATAATCCTTTCGGTTCTTTTTTTAACTCTCTATCAACCTTTATTTCTAATTTACTTTTTAATATTTCTATCAATTTATTCACTCTTTGGATTCCGACATCGGCTAAAGATTTCTCTCTTCCTCTTAAACGCAAGTCGATATTTACTTTATCACCTTTGTTTAAGAATTTTTCAGCAGCATTGGCACGGGTTAAAATATCATTGTCGGAGATATTAAAGGTTAGTCTAATATTCTTTGTTTCCGATTGTTTGCTGCCAGCGAGATTCTTTCTTTCCTTCTTCTGAAGTGAATAGAGATATTTGCCGTAATCTCCTAGCTTACAGATCGGGGGGCTAACCTTATCTGTAACCATAATGAGATCAATGCTTTTCTCTCTAGCGATTTCCAATGCCTGCGGCAATGTAAAAACGCCCATTTGTTGGCCGTCTTCTGCGACTAGCCTCACTTCATCTGCTCTTATTTGATTGTTGTATAATGGTTTATTCATTATTTGTGGAGGTGGCGAGTAATGAGCTCGCGTCCAAAAGTTATCCGATAATAATTCTACAAGCGTATTCTAATCTATTTTACAAGTTTAAAGCTTTAGACTAGAAAGAATACTTTAAACTCGAATCCTTCTTTTTAAGTAATACATACTGGATTAGAGCTGTATTACCGGCCTCGCGGTGTTAATGCCCTTGACTGCCCAGCGAGAATCGGCAGGAGGACACGCATTAAGCGTATGCTAATGCGGGTTGTTCAAAAAAGTTTACACTTGTTTTGAGTTCTCTAAGTTTAACGAGATTTGAGAATACTCGGCTTGCATATTATTTTCAAACATCTGTCGAAGCGAATTCACCCCCTTACTTTTAACTCATTTCTTATCTTTCTATCAACTTCTCTTTTCTTGATAGAATCTCTTTTATCAAACTTCTTCTTGCCTCTGGCTAAGCCAAATTCAAGCTTTATTTTGTGTTTTTTAGTATAAACCGAAATGGGTACTAAAGTCAAGCCTTTTTCTGTTGATTTTTGAAGCAAATATTCGATTTCTTCCTTGTTCAAAAGTAGCTTTCTGTCTCTTCTAGGGTCGTAGCCTTTATCAGCGTTTTCCGGTTGGTAAGGAGGAATATTACCTCCAATCCAGAAAGCCTCGGCTAAACCGTTTTTATCCCTCTTGATGAGGATATACGTGCCAGCTAGACTAGTGCTTCTGGTTCTTAAACCCTTTACTTCTTGTCCATTCAATACCAAGCCCGCCTCGAACTTTTCGAGGATTTCATAGTCAAAATATGCTTTTTTATTTTCTGCTATGCTCATATCTTTATATTACTTGATTTTTGTTTTAAATAAAAGGCTTAATAAAAAAGAGCGGGGCAGTGTTTGTAACTTAGTTATAGACACTAACCCCCTTTGTTCATACGTTCCACAATATAATACTGCCAATTACAATGAAGTAGCAGCAGGCGGCAATTGTTAACGCACCGACCAGGGCGATTAATTCTCCCCTGCATTTTATGCGGATTATCCATCATAAATCAAAACGATGAAGCCAATAATAACCATTACACCGCCCAATAATCCAGGCAGCAAGAACATTTACTATCATTTTGTATCTTACTTAACTATAATATATATGTAATAATGCTGTCAAGAGTTTCATTTTCTCTCTTTTCTGATAGAATATATTTGTAAATATGAAGAATCAATAACAAGAAAACACGGCAGTATGCCTTTTTAATTTAAAAAGAAATGAATCTATACGAAATTGACAAAGTGAAATGTTCTGGTTGTGCTGGATGCACAGTCTACTGTCCTAAAGGGATAACCATAACTAGTGATGGAAAAGCTAAGATAAAAAACTGCGAAGAATTAGAAAAGTGCGGAGGAGAAAAGCTTTGCCCTCGCAAGGCAATCATCAAGAAGGAAGCAAAGAAGATCACTGTATAGCAGTGTTTTCTTTTTTATGTTTATTTGTAAAGTTATTTTACATTACTATTGACAAATATATTTACAAAGATTATAATTAAGATAATATGATTGGTCAATTTATTTTAAATCAGCGTAAAAAACGTAATATAACCCAAGAACACTTGGCTTCTTTGCTTAATATTTCTCGTCCAACTTATGTACAGATAGAGCAAGGAGAAAGAGATTTGACTGTAACCGAGGCACAGAAGCTTTCAGAAGTTTTTGATATTTCATTAGAAGATTTATTAAAAGGTAAAGAATATCAAGAAATAAAATTTAAGATTGAGAAAAAAAAGCCTAAGCCCGAAAAAGAAGAAATTCGCATTAGTGTTCCTCAGGAAAAACTAGATAAGTTCCGTCAAGTTTTATTATATATTCTTAAAAAAGTTGGCGGGAAACCTAATGTCGGAATGACTGTAATATATAAATTCTTGTATTTTATAGATTTTGATTACTATGAAAAATACGAGGAGCAGTTAATGGGATTGAATTATATCAAAAATCATTATGGACCGACCCCTTTATTATTTGATAATCTTATTAAAAAAATGATTAAGGATGGAGAAGTAGAAACAGTGAAGAGTAAATTTTATCAATATCCTCAAACTAAGTATTTGGTTAATCCGGAAGTCGAGCCAGATTTAACTGTATTAGATGGGAAAGAAAAAGAACATATAGATTTTGAACTTCAAAGATTATCTGATATGACAGCAATACAGCTTTCAGACCTTTCTCATAAAGATGTGCCATGGATAAGTGCAGAAAATGGCAAATCTATTAATTACGAATCGGTATTTTACCGAACTGGTGATACTTCTTTGCGCGACTATGGAGAATCAGATTAAATACGAAGAAACGGATGGTTTTCGCAAAGATTTTAAGCGACTAATTAAGAAGTATAGAACTCTTGATGAAGATTTAGAAGTTGTCAAAAGTAATACAATCGAACTTTATCATTTAAGGGGAATAGAAAATCAGAGTATTTTTCCTATTCCTGGATTTTGTAATGAATTTTTGCAGATTTGTAAGATTAAGAAATTTGCTTGCAAAGCCTTGAAAGGACGAGGAGCTATGAGTGGGATAAGAGTTATTTACGCTTTTCATCCATCGTCTTACAAGGTTGAGTTTATAGAGATTTATTTCAAGGGAGAGCAAGCTAATGAAGATAAAGAACGTATCAAGGATTACTTGAAAAAATAATGGTTATTTGCAAGTGGTTTTCAATTGGTTCTTTTTTTGATAGAATATGGACATATGATGAATATTAGGGAGGAAATAAAGAAATTGTTTCTAAATCATTGAAGTCTCTCGGATATGGAGAGGAGTTTTTAGTTAAAGTTTCAAAACCTAAAGAATCTTCTTTTGGTGATTATTCAGTGAGTGTGGCTATGGAAATAGCGAAAAAAGAAGGAAAGAATCCAACTGAGATAGCTTTAAAGATAAAAGAAGGGATAAAGAATGAATACTTTACAAAGATAGAAGTAGTTAATCCAGGATTCATTAACTTTTTTGTTTCTAAAGAGATTGTTTTAAATGAAATTCAGGAAGTTTTAAAAAAAGGAGAGAAGTTTGGTGATTTGAATATTTCTAAGTCTAAAATTCAAGTTGAATTCATTTCTGCTAATCCAACTGGACCTTTAACAGTAGGAAATGGAAGAGGGGGACCATTTGGAGATGTTTTAGCTAATGTATTATCTAAAACTGGAGCTAAGGTTGAAAAAGCTTACTATGTTAATGACTATGGCCAGCAGATATTATCTTTAGGCCATTCAGTCTTAAAAGATGCTGAAGCTAAATACTCTGGAGAATACATTGATGAATTAGCTTTAGTAATTAAAGAAACAGATCCTTACAAAGTTGGTAAGGAAGCTTCTCTAATTATTTTAGAAGATATTAAAAAGACAGTTAAAGGATTGAATATTCAATTTGATGATTGGTTTTCAGAAACATCATTACATTATAACGGGGAAGTTGTTAAAGCAATTGAATTATTAAAGAAGAAAGGATTCACCTATGAATCAGAAGGAGCTTTGTGGTTTAAATCAACTCTCTTTGGTGATGAGAGAGATAGGGTAATAGTTAAGAGTGATGGGAATAATACCTATTTAGCAGGAGACATTGCTTATCACAGGAACAAGTTTGAGAAAAAGAAGTTTGATAAAGTAATTAATATCTGGGGTGCCGATCACTTTGGTGATGTTGCTGGTTTAATAGCCGGAGTTGAAGCTATTGGATACAAAAATCAATTAGAGATTGTATTATTACAGTTCGTAACTGTAATGAGAGATGGCAAGCCAGTGAAGATGTCAAAGAGAATGGGAACAGTTGTTTTAATGGATGATTTATTATCAGAATTATCTCCTGATGTAATCAAGTTTTTCTTTTTGCAGAAATCAAACAATACTCATTTGAACTTTGATATGGATTTAGCTCGAGAACAATCAGAAAAGAATCCAGTCTATTATGTTCAATATGCTCATGCTCGTATTTCCAGTATTTTAAAGAGCGCTAAAGTTTCTTCAGTCAAGAAGATTAATAATATTTCTTTACTTACTCATTCAAGTGAAATTGAATTAATGAAAGGGATATTGAAATTGCCAGAAATAATTGAAGATACTGCTCTTGATTATCAAGTTCACAGGATTCCTCAATATGCAATTGATTTAGCGACCTCATTCCACAAGTTCTATAACGACTGTCATGTTTTAGTTGAGGATGAGAAATTAAAAGAGGCGAGACTAGGCTTAGTTTACGCTACCAAGATTGCTTTAAAGAATACATTAGAACTAATGGGAATATCTGCTCCTGAGCAGATGTAGTTGACAGTTGATAACAGTAAACTGTCAACCTTGGAACAAGCTGAAAATTAGTATACATTTATACTTTATTCATGGCAAAACCGTGAAAAAGCAATAATATTCGTCTATTTTCACGATTATGGTTGACAAAACAGTGAAAAAGAATATAATGATAGTATATGGCAAAAACATTTAATGCTTTTAATAAAATAAATTCTCTTCGTGAAAGATACTATAAAGCATCAATAGGCAAGGATGCTCTTATTAAGCTTATCTCTGAAACTGAAGTTTCTGAACAAGTATATAATTCTAACGCAATAGAAAATAGTACTCTTACTCTTGATGAGACTGAAAAAATACTTTCGCAGATTAATTTAGATAGATTTATAACTGAACGAGAGATTTTTGAAGCTAAGAATTTGGCACGAGTTGTTTCTTATATTGATAAAAAAGCCAAAGAACAGGAGCTTACTCTTCCTGTGATTTTATCGCTTCATAAAATGTTGATTTCTAATATTAGTGATGATATTGCAGGAAGATTTAGAAAAGATAATGAATATGTTCGTGTTGGTAGTCATATTGCTCCTAGTCCAAAAGAAGTGAGTGGATCGTTTAGAAAAAATGTTGGCTGAATATAATGCAGCGAGTCATGAAAATATTATTAAGCGTATAGCAAAATTACATCTTACTTTTGAATATACACATCCTTTTATTGATGGTAATGGTCGTATTGGTCGTGTTCTTAATAATTATTTATTGATACGAGAAGGATTTGTTCCAATAAATATAAAGTTTATCGATAGAAATAAATATTACGAAGCCTTTAGAGAATTTGATCTAAAAGGATCAACTGCCATTATGGAAGAAATAGTTGGTAAAGCAATTACTAATAGCTATTACAAACGATTGGCATATTTAGAAGGCAAGAAGATTATTACTCTTATCTGAATATGCAAAAAAGAATAAACTTTCTCATTCTAATTTAATAAATAAGGCCAATAGACAAACTATTGAAGCTTTTTTAGAAAAGAATGTTTGGAAGATAGGAGTTGATAATGATAAATAATAGTGTGAGTTCCCTATAGGGGTATCTACACTTAAGCAAATGTAGTTGATTATTATTAATAATTGTTAACTAAAAAGATGATTAAAGAAAAATTAAATAGAGGAGAAATAGTAATTTATAAAGATAAGAGCAATAAGTTGATTTTGAGGTTCATTTAGAAAAAGAAACAGTTTGGCTAAACCAATCTCAAATATCAGAGTTGTTTAATATAGATAGGACTGTAATAACAAAACACTTAAAGAATATTTTTAATTCTAATGAATTAGATAAAAATTCAGTATGTGCATTTTTTGCACATACTGCCAGCAGAATGGGAAAGAATATAAAACAGCATTTTATAATCTAGACGCAGTTATTTCTGTCGGCTATAGGGTTAATTATAAGAAAGCCACTTCTTTTCGTATTTGGGCTACCAATAAATTAAGAGATTATTTAGTTAAGGGATATGTTGTCAATCAGAAAAGGCTGAAGAAGGAGGAATAGAAAACATAAAGGAATTAGAACAGGTTTTTACTTCGACTAAAAGATTATTAGAGGAAAAAGAATTAGATAAAAATGAAGCCGAAGGAGTTTTGAAGGTTATAACTGACTATGCTAATTCATGGGTTCTTTTGCAAAAATATGATGAAGGTAAATTAATCGTTCCTTCTAAATCTAAAAAAGTTAAAAGTAATATAGATTTTGATTTAGCCGTTAGGGCGATTGGAGAGTTGAAGAAACAATTGATCAAAAAAGATGAAGCCAGTGATTTATTCGGAAATCAAAGAAGCGAAATGCTCCAAGGAATTTTAGGTAATCTTTGCCAGTCTTTTTTCTAAAGAATTATACCCAAATGTGGAAGTTAGGGCGGCACATCTTTTGTATTTTGTAATTAAGGATCATCCATTTTTTGATGGCAATAAGAGAATTGCTTCATTTTTATTTATCTTGTTTTTGAGAAAAAATGATTATTTCAGAAAAAAGAACGGAGAAAGGAGAATAGACGAAAATGGTTTGGTTGCATTAGCATTGCTTGTTGCCCAGAGTGATTCTAAAGATAAAGAGGGAATAATTAAATTGATTATTAATTTTTTAAGTAATTGAATGGAACATCTTTTTCAAATAAATTATTGGGAATTAATTGTAGGAATTTTAAAGGTTTAAATCTAAGATTTTGGTGGGTCTGGTTAATTATAATAGGATTAGCTTTTATTGAAATTTGGATTCCTAAAATAATTAAGAAACAAATTCATCAACATTTAAAAGAGGAGAGAAATATAGGTCAGATGAAGATTTGATAAGATGGCTTAGAGGAATAAAGCCAGATGATTGAAGAATACATTGCTAACCTATTTATTAGTCTTGGGTACAAAGCAGAAAAAGTTGGTGGTTCTCACGATGGAGGGATAGATGTAATTATTAAGAAAGATGGAGAGACTGGATATATTCAATGTAAAAAGTTTATAACAAGCGAAGTTCCAGTGGGAGCAGTTAGAGATTTAGTTGTTGGCCATTTTGCCACAGCTAAAGGTTATTTCATTTCTACTAATAAGTTTACATTAGAGGCTATTAAATTTGCAGAAGATAAGCCGATAGAATTAGTGGATCATTTTAAATTAATAAAATATATTAAATTAGCTAATAGGGAAGAGAAGTGTTGTCCTAAATGTGGAGGGTTATTAGTGAAAGAAATGGTAAATTTGGAAAGTTTTATGGATGTTCTAATTATCCTAAATGTGATTTTACTAAGAAATGAAAAGTTTCAAGGAAAAAGTTTTAGAAATTGTTAAAAATATTCCTAAAGGAAAGACAATGACCTATTCTGAAGTAGCTAAGAAATCCGGGAAGCCCTAAAGCATATAGGGCAGTAGGTGATATTTTAAACAAGAATTATAATCCTTTAATTCCTTGCCATAGAGTGATTCGTTCAGATGGAAGTGTCGGAGGATATAATAGGGGAAGTAAGAAAAAAGAGAATTTATCTAAGAAAAGAAAATGCAATCTAAATTCAATTTACCTTTAATAAATGCTCACTGCCATGCTGCCATGGTTGGTTTTCGTGGTATGGCAGAAGATTACCATTAAAAGAATGGCTTAATGATGTTATCTGGCCCCTTGAAGCTAAAATGGTTACTCCTAAACGTGTTACGAACAAACTAAGATTGCTATTAAAGAAATGAAGGAGAACGGAATAGCAGCCTTTATGGATATGTATTTCTATCAAGATGAAGTAGCTCGAGCTTGTGAAGAAATGGAGATGCCAGTTGTTTTAGGGGAAGGATTGATTGATCTAAAAGGACAGGAGGCATTTGATAGAGATTTGAAAGAAACA
>CAWDHP010000003.1:0-75333 GCA_963802195.1 uncultured bacterium
CATCTTGGCCACTATTTACACAAGCACGAGCAGCTTTCGAAATAACTCCTTCTGAATTTTCCCAACGTTCATATCCTAAAAGTGGCAACAATTCACGAGCTTGCCAATATTCTATTCCATTCTCATCAATCTTTTTAATACTTTCGAAATCTTTATTGGGAGAAGTTATTTCGTTTGCCATATTAATTTTTGTTTCCTGCCACCTTAACAAATTCTTTAAATAGAGGATGAGGATATAGAGGTCTTGATTTTAGTTCTGGATGGAATTGAACTCCAACAAAGAAAGGATGATCTTTTAATTCAATAATTTCAACCAAATCTTTCTTTTCATTGATTCCTCCAATAATCAATCCTTTAGAAACTAATAGGTCTCGGTATTGATTATTCACCTCGTATCTGTGTCGATGTCTCTCAGAAATCAATTCTTCTTTGTAAGCTTTGTAGCTAATAGTTCCTTTATTAATCTTGCAATCCCAAGTGCCCAAACGCATTGTTCCGCCGTAGTTCTTTTTCTTCATTAATTCTTTCTGTTCTTCCATTAAATCAATTACTGGATTCTTGGCCTTAGCATCAAACTCTCTTGAAGTTGCATCTTTGATTCCGCAAACATTTCTGGCAAATTCAATTGTTGCTAATTGTAATCCTAGGCATAATCCTAAGAAAGGAATTTTGTTCTTTCTTAAGTATTCAATTACCTTTATCTTCCCTTCTATTCCCCTAGTGCCAAAACCTCCAGGAACGATAATACCATCATATTCCTTTAATTTAGCTAATTCAGCCTTATCCCCTGTTTCAAACTTCTGAGCTGATAGCCAATGTATGTCTGGTTGCCTGTTATTCGCCCAGGCAGCGTGCTTTACTGCTTCAATCACAGAAATGTACGAATCAGTCAAAGAGAACTCTCCAGACTCAAAATACTTCCCCACAATACCAATCTTTACAGGTTCCTTTTCTTTTTTAATTGTCTTAATTAAACCCTCCCATTCTTTCATATCTCTAGTCTTAGCTCTCAATTTTAACTTCTTTAATATCCTGTCTCCTAATCCATCTTTTTCAAAATTAAGAGGTATTTCATAAATGGAATCAACGTCAGGAGCAGAAATGACATCTTTAGTATCTAAACTACAAAAAACAGAAATCTTTCTTTTTCTAGGCTCATCTAATGGAACTGAAGCACGACCTAAGATAAAGTCAGGCTGTATTCCCGCTTCGTTTAATAATCTGGCTGAAGTCTGAGTTGGCTTAGTCTTCATTTCTCCAATTATCTTAATAGTTGGTAAATATGTTACCAAGGCAAAAAGAACATGACCAGGATGTTTCAATTTCATCATTCTAGCTGCTTCCAAGAAAAGAAGATTTTGGTATTCCCCTACTGTTCCTCCGATTTCAATCATCACAAAATCAGCTTTGTCTTTCTTGGCTACTTTTTCAATTCGAGCAATTACTTCATTGGGGATATCAGGTACTACTTCTACGCATCTTCCATCAAATTCAAGATTTCTTTCTTTCTGAATAACGGCTTGGTAAACACGTCCAGTAGTAATATAGTTTTCAGTTGCTAAATTAATATTCAAGAATCTTTCGTAGTTGCCTACATCTTGATCGCATTCAGTTCCATCGTTAGTCACAAAAGTTTCTCCATGTTCAATGGGGTTCATAGTTCCGGCATCAACATTGATATATGGATCAATTTTAATAGCCGAGACTTTAAATCCTCTTCCTTGTAGTATTTTTCCTATTGAAGCGGTAGCTGCTCCTTTGCCAACGCTACTCATAACTCCACCAGCAACGAAAATGTAATTTGCCATATTGGTATATGTATTAATCAAAAAGAGAAATAAAAACTATTTCTCTTCCGAACCTTTAATTATTATCTTTACTTCTGCTTCTAAATTGTGAGCGAATCTTATCTTGACTGGGAATTCTCCTATTTCCTTGATAGGAGATTCCAAGACAACATCATCCTTTAGGATATTGTAACCCATTTCTTTTAAGTGTTCACTAATCTTTTGTTTGTTAATTGATTCAAATAGTTGCCCTTCGCTACCTGTTTTAACAATCATTTCAATTCCCTGTCCATTAATCTTTGAAACAATAGCTTCCGCTTCTTTTAATTCCTTCGCTGCATTTTCTGAATCAGCCTTTTTCTTTAATTCAAGCTTTTTCAAAGAATCAGCATCAGCAGTAATGGCCAATCCCTTAGAGAAGAGAAAGTTTCTGGCAAATCCAGGGGAAACTTCCTTGATGTCATTCTTCTTGCCAGTATTCGGAACATCTTTTAATAGTATAACCTTCATAATTCTATTTTATTAATTTTTCTATTTCTTGCAAGGCTCTATCTAATTGAGGGTCCTGATTCTGTTCATAATCTTTTGCTGTCAATTCTACCTTAATATCTGGTGTAATTCCAGTGTCTTGGATTCTCACTCCTGAAGGAGTATACCATTTAGCAATAGTAACTTTCAAGCTTGAGCCATCCTCAAAGTCAACAATCTTCTGAACAGTTCCTTTTCCAAAAGAAGTAGTTCCAATGATTGGGGCTTTGCGGTCATCTTTCAATGCTCCAGCTAAAATTTCTGAGGCAGAAGCACTTCCTTCATTAACTAAGACAACTAAAGGAATTGAGGCAAAACTTGATGGACCGTTAGCTGTTAATTCTGTCTTTTCTCCATTTCTGTCTTGTTCAGTTAAAACCAATTGTCCCCTGTCTAAGAACCATCCAGCAATTGCAGTTGCTTGATTAACTAATCCTCCAGGATTGTTTCTCATATCAAGAACGATACCTGAAACATTACTATTTAGAATATTAATCGTAGCAGTTTTGAAGTCTTGATAGATTGTGTCTGAGAATTGATAAAGTGTTATATGAGCAATCTTTTTTCCATCAGCAGTTTCTTTTATCTCATAATCCATTGAAGGAACTTTAATAGTATCTCTGATTATTTCAACATCTTTAGTCCCATCAACTCCTGTTCTTCCAATAGTTAAAGTTACTTTTGTTCCTTTTGTTCCTCTAATCATATTCACCACTTGATCAACTGAAATATCAGCAGTCGGTTTTTTATCAACTGCGATAATCATATCTCCTGGTCTTAATCCAGCTTTTTCAGCTGGAGTTCCTTTAATTGGAGAGATGGCAGTGATTTGTTTGTTTTTAACTCCCAACTGCAATCCGATTCCCTCAAAGCTTCCAGCAATATCTTCTTGTAGTTTTTTAGCATCTTCAGGATTAAAGAATTCAGTATATGGATCTCCAATAGCAGAAACCATTCCTGATATTGCTCCATAGGTCATCTTTTGCTTGTCTATTTTTTCTTGGTCAACATAATCAGTCGCTACTTGGTCCCAAGCTTTTTTAAGCATTGAAAAATCAATCTGGTCTATTGAATAGGCAGTCTTGTAATATTGCTGAAAGATAAATTCGTGATAATAAAAACCTCCAACAAAAGAAATTGCAATGAGGATTAAACCGATAATGTTTTTGGTCGAATTTTGCATAGGTTAATTTGTTATTTAATATATAAAGAATATCATATTTTTAAAAATCAAACAACAATTAAGAAATGGTTAAGAAATGGTAGATTTTTTAGACCATAAACCGTAGGCGAAAATCAAGACTCCGCTTAAAGTAGATATCATCGGATGGCCTAAAGGGCTGAAGCTAGTATTATAATAAAAAAAGAGATATTATATTTAAAATGATATTAAATATGTATGGTCAAAATTAATTTTGCGAAAAGAATATTAGTTTCAATCACCGGTAAAGAGGAAAAAGACTGGCGAGATAAATTAGAGGAAATAAACAATCTTAAAGTAGAAGAAGTTTCGTTATTTTTAGAACTTTACGGAAAAGACCAAAGAGAGAAAATATATAAAGCTCTCTTGGACTCAAAAGTCAAAAGCATCCCTTTAGTTCATATCCGCCACGACATGGCTAGGAACGAATTAATGTTTTTTAAAAATAATTACAAAACTAGATATTTTACGATTCATGAAATAAATTTTCAGCAAGACGATATCTTGAAATGGAAGGGATTTTACAAGAATCTATGCCTAGAAATGAATTTTGATAATTTTATTTCTAAAAAAGTAAAAGTAGAAAAAATAGATGGTTTTTGCGTTGATCTAGCCCACTTTAAGGTGGGCATGGAAATGCTAAGTAAAGATTTTGAGTATATCTTCGATAGAAAAGAAATTAAAAAGTATTTTGATTGTAACCATCTAAATGGTTGGGATATGAAAACAAATCGTGACATGCACACGATTCATGATTTATCTAATTTTGATTACTTGAAAACTATGCCTAAGTTTCTATTCGGGAAAATTATAGCACTTGAGACATTCAATTCCATAAAAGAACAGTTAGAATTTAAGGAATATCTAATTGGTTTGCTAAACGAGAAATTTTTAAAATAAAAAAAGACCAAGAAATTATTTTTCTTGGGTGTGCTTATTCGCACTTGTAGCTTTTTGAGCTACATACCTAGACCAGGACTGCCGTCGTCTTCCACTAGATACTCTCCGCTCATTCCATAGAACTCGCAGAGCTCTCCAGGTGCAGGGTAAGTTTCCACTCGCCCGCATTTACGGCAAACACGGCATTGTCCTGAATAGTTCTCGAAAGAACCAACCGTGAGGTAGTCGTGGTCGCAGTTTGGATTACCAGACCGTAGAACGTGTTCCACAGGTCCACTCGGCAGTTCAATTTTTTTCCATTCGAATCTTCCGTGGGAGAAAATTTCCTCCCTAGTTATGTTGGCCTCATAGAAGTCGAATGCGGCACGAATCATTCTGCCAGTCCTGCCTGCTTTGCCTAATTGACCAACGCAGCGGTACTCGTTTTCAGCCTCAAATTGTTCCCGTGAAATCCACGGGTGCTCTAAGGCTTCATCTGACGGCTTTGGATCGCCGTGAAGTTTGACTGGCACCCAAGAGGCAATGTCTCCTGACGGCTCCTTGTCATCAGTATTGTTGGTGACAACAACAAATGGTTCACTGAACTCACCAACTTTTTCAATCGTGCATCCGCCGGTTTCTTCCAAAATTTCCCGTTCAACCACCTCAAATAAGTTCGCTTGCTTGGATTTGGAGAAGTCATTGAAATCAACTCCTCCTCCTGGTGCATCGATGATCTTCACCTTGGAATCAGCGGGCAGTCCAGCGAGCTTTTTTTGTCGCTCTTGGTCTGTTCGCACATTCACTTTGACGCATACTATCCCTAGACCGTTTTTTCGGGCGGCTAGGCCAAAACCTCCAAACGTAAACACTCTTTTTGACACGATATTCACCTTTTAAACAGCTGTTACCTGTATTCAGGATTGAAATTATTGTAAACTATTTAGACTATTAAGTCAAGATTTTGGGGGTAAGTTCCAATCAAATAATTCCACCTGTAATCAACTATTTTAACCTTAGTAAAAGTACCTATTTCTCCCCTATCTAACACTACTGCTCTGCCCGATTCGGTTCTGGCTAAGTACTTGCCTTTTCTTTTCTCAACAATTAAAACATTAAACTTTTTATTTAGATATTTTTTGTTCTTTTCCAAATTTAAACTTTCAAATAGTTCAGTTAGTATCCTTGATCTTTCTTTTTTAATCCTATCGGGATAGTCTTTTAAATTAAAATCAGGAGTTCCCTTTCTTTTAGAAAACTTAAAGATATGAATTACATCTGGTTTTATCTTTTTAATAACCTTAATTGTTTTTTCAAATGATTCTTCAGTTTCTAAAGGATGGCCAACTATAATATCGGTGGCAATAATTCCATCTTTAAACTTTTTCTTAAAAGTTTGAGCGACAGTAATAAAATCAGAAGCTGAATATCCCCTATTCATCTTTTTTAATAATTCATCATCACCTGATTGCAATGGAATATGGATAAACTTGTATATCTTATCTGATTCATATGCTTTTAATAATCTATCAATCATTTTCAAAGCATGCCCTGGATTCATCATTCCTAGTTTAATCCTAGAGTCCCCTTCTATTTTAACCAATTCCTTTAATAATTCAGGTAGTATCTGTTTTCCCTTTTCCATTCCATAAACTGATAAGTCTTGGGAAGTTAATTGTATTTCTTTAAAGCCAGAGGCAAGAACTATTTCTGCTTCTTTAACAATGTTTTGAATATCAAAAGAAACCAATTCTTTTCTAGCGAATCTAGTGGCACAGTAAGAACAGGAACCTAAACAGCCTTCAGCAATAGAAATGATTGCTGAGCAGGTTTCTCTTTCTTCTCTTTTCTTTTTCAAACAAAGATTAGACTTATCAATTTTATTCTTTTTAATATTAATAGCTTTTTCTCCTTTTAATACTTTTTCAACAATTAAAGTAATTGAAGAAATATTAGTTGGTCCAATAATTCCATCAGCTATTTTATCGCATTCCTCAAATGATATTAAAGGCAGGCAACCAGAGATTATAATCTTCTTCCCTTTTTTCTTTAAATCAGCAGCTTCTTTCAATATTTTTCTTTCTGTCCTTTCAACTACTCCACAAGTATTTAAAATAACAAAATCAGCCTCTTCTTTTGAAGATTCTTGATAGTCTTTCAATAGCCCTCTAATCAGTTCTGAATCAGTCTGATTAAGCTTACAACCATAGGTTTTGAGATAGAAATTCATGAGCGAGATACCAGAATCGAACTGGTGCCCTTTGCTTGGGAAGCAAATGTACTGCCACTATACTAATCTCGCATGTCAACGAAGTCAGTCTTGATTGTGGATAAATTTTTGCTATAATATATCTATACACTATGAAAAAGACCCTGGTAAGGTTCCGTCCTTATTGGGGGCTTTTTCTTTTATAACATATTGAATGTTTTTAATCTATAGTCGTGAGGTGTAACATTATTTCGATTTATGTATTATAATAGATATATGGACACAGATATAGAAGTATTGGTAAAGAAAGCACAAGATAAAGATAGAAACGCTTTTGGCGAGCTATTTGATTTGTATTACGATAAAGTCCTAAATTATGTCTTTAGAAGAGTCTTAAATACTGAATACGCTAAAGATATTACTTCTAATACTTTTCTAAAAGTATTAAAGAATTTAGATCAATTTGAATGGAGAAACGGACCTTTCAGTTTCAGTGGCTGGATATTTAAAATAGCGACCAATGAAGTTAATCAGTATTTCAGAAAGCAGAATCGATACAAATTAATTATTGATGATCCTAACTTCAAAGAATTGGGAGATAATAATAAGGTGGCTGAAGAAATAGAAAAGAAGATAGATAACGATAAACATCTTTTAATTTTAAATAAAGCGATTAAACAATTAAAACCAATCTACCAAGACATACTTCATTTGAAATACTTTGAAGATATGTCTTATGAAGAAATATCGCAAGTATTAAACAAAAATGAATCAACAATCAGAGTATATAGTAAAAGAGCTAAGGAAGAATTAAGAATAATCCTTGAAGCTGATGCTAGTAAGTTTTTAGAAAACATATGACAATAGAAGAATTATTCAAAAAAGCGAATAGCGAAAGAATAGAAATGAATGACCACAAGGAAAGATTAAAAGCAGTTCTTTTAAAGAACAAGTATTTTGATACAGAAAAAGAATACTGGGATTGGAAACTAACTGCCTCTTCCCTTGCCTTTTCAGCCTTGCTTATAATCTTTTCCTATTCTGTCCCCTCTGTTGGAAATAATAATATGGTAATATCTAAAGATAAAGGATTGTATACAAGTTTAGAAAAAAACAACAATGTTAGTACTCTCGGAGCAGATTCATATAACGGAGAGAATGCTAATGTTTTAAAAATGGTCGAAGATGGAACAGAGACCGTAATGTATTTTAACGACAGAAACGTTCTCGTCCATTCAGAAGTAAATAATAAATAATAATATATAAAATATGAAAATACTAGAAAACAAATTTTTTCAACTATTAGTCTTCGTTCTAATGATTATGGTTATCTTTTACCTTGGTGCTTCAATTAATCAAAAGAATCAAGTTAGCGAAAATCAAGTAATTACTGTCTCAGGAACTGGAGAAGTGTATGCTACTCCTGATGTAGGCTTGGTAGACATATCAGTTAAAACAGAAGGAAAAGATGTTGCAACTGCAACTAGCAACAATAGCACAAAGATGAACGACATCATTGCTTTTGTTAAAAGTTCTAACGTAGATGAAAAGGATATTAAAACAACTGGATTCAATATCAACCCTATTTATGCTTGGGAAGATAAAACAGGAAAAAGAACTTTAACTGGATATGAAGTTAATCAAACAATTAATGTGAAGATTAGAGACTTAACCAAGGTTGGTACTATAATTTCTGGAGCAACAGAAAAAGGAGCCAATGATATTGGCAGTCTTACATTCATTGTTGACAATGATGAACAAGTAAAAGAAAATGCTAAGAATTTAGCCATTAAAGATGCTCAAGCTAAAGCTAAGAACCTAGAGAAAGCCTTGGGAGTAAAAATGGTTAAAATTGTTAACTTCTCAGAAAACTCTTACAATCCAATCTATGCGAATCTTGATAGTTCTTATAAGGTGATGACTGCATCAAGTAGTGGTGTTGCTCCATCAATACAAACAGGACAAAACAAGATTACTTCAACAGTAACCATCACTTACGCAATTAGGTAAAACAAACAAAGACCCGAAAGGGTCTTTTTTGTTATATATTTTTATCAATTATTCCTCCGCCAACGACAGTTTCTTTATCATAAAAGACAATTGATTGGCCGGGAGTGACTGCAAACTGGGGCTTACTAAAACTCAAAACTGCTTTGGTATTGTTTTTTGAAACAAATGTGGCCTTAGCTAGCTCTGCTCCATAACGTATCTTCACTTCAATTTTGTTTTTAACTAAAGTAAAAGGAATGATCCAATTAATATTTTTAACTGATACCCTATCAAAGAAAGCAAAACGTCTTGGACCAACAACAATACTATTTTTTTTGGAATCAATCTTTAAAACATAGTATGGTTCTTTTAATCCGCCAATATTAATATTCTTTCTTTGGCCGAGAGTATAGTTAGTGATTCCATTGTGCTCTCCCAATATCTTACCATTGTAATCAATAATCATCCCTGGCTTTCCAATTGGCAATAAGGCTGAATAGCTATCACATTCTACAAAATTCTGGCTTTCTTGCTTATCAGCATATTCTCCAAAACCATTATCTTTAGCGAATTGTTTGATAAGGGATTTCTTTTTTGAACCCAAAGGAAACATTATCTTTGATAATTGATTCTGTTTTAATCGGTAAAGGAAATATGATTGATCTTTAGTCTTATCAATTCCTTTTTTTAATAAATATAGTTTACTTTTTTCATCATATGAAACTCTGGCATAGTGTCCTGTGGCAAAATAATCGAATTTTATTCCACTCTTTAATGCTTTATCAATCAGTAATCCAAACTTTATCTTTGAATTGCACATGACACAGGGATTGGGAGTTCTTCCCTTCTGGTATTCTTCTTTAAAGTAATCAATTACTGCTTTTTTGTATTCTGCTTGCAGATTGATAACATAGTGTTCAATGCCAATCATTTTAGCAGCCTTTTTAGCATCTCTAATGCCGTATTTTTCATTAGGTCCATAACAGCCATCACCTGTTCCTTTAATATTAGGATTGTTATCCCAAATCTGCATTGTTATCCCAACAACGTCATAGCCTTTATTCTTCAGCATTAAAGCGGTCATAGTTGAATCAACTCCCCCGCTCATTCCTACTGCTACAGTTATTCTTTTCTTTGTTTTCATATGATTATTCTATGGCAAAACTAGTAAATAGACAAGCATTAAAATTTGTAAAAAAATTAAGGAGATATTATGTCTCCTCTGTCATTGATATGGAGAATAGTCGGAGTTCCCGATTTTCTCTTGTCAACGACTTTTTCTATTGTCACGAATCGGAAATAGTCTCTCCAATCGATAAAAGATTGGTCAAAGCCTAATTTTTCATCCCATTCATGGCAAAACTCAAGAGCAATTGATTTTTCCTTTTCTGGCCATCCGAATAAGGCTTTATTTGACTTACCGGTATGGAAAAATTGAACCATCATTCCTTGAGCATCGACTACTCTAAATGGAAAGGTCACATAGCGTACAACTAGATTGCTTCCATCTGTAAAGTTAATGCTTCTCCTCTCTTCTCCCTTCAATCGCTCTATATTTTTAATCTGCTTAATGTACAGCTCCACAATTTCACCTCCCTACTATTAGGGCGATATTAATAATACGTTAAATTAATTTCGTAGTCAAATTGTTCGTAAGTAGATTTTGAACTTAAATTATCTGGTGCCCCAAACAGGACTCGAACCTGTGACCTTCAACTTAAAAGGTTGTTGCTCTACCAACTGAGCTATTGGGGCGTAACGAGGGATTAAAGTCCCTCTTTTTTCAATTCTTCTAATAATTCTTTTTGTCTTCTAGTTAACTTTCCTGGAGTATCGATATTCAATTGCAAATACAAATTGCCTCTGCCAATGCCTGAAAAATGAGGAATACCCCTTTTAGAAACTTTGAGTATTTTTCCTGATTCAGTTCCGCTTGGAACAGTAACAATTATTTTCTCTCCTTCTAGTGTCGGAATCTTTATCTTGCTCCCTAGTGTTGCTTCAGAGAAAGTAATGTTTTGTTTTAGATAAATATCGTCTCCGCTTCTTTCAAAAAGATTATGAGGTTTGATAGCTATCCTGATGTATAGGTCTCCGGCTTCAGCTCCTCGCTTCCCTGCTTCACCCTTTCCTTTTACCTTAATTATCTGGTTATTGTCAACACCAGCAGGGATATTTATCTTTATTTTTTCTTCTTTTTTGATTCTTCCTTCTCCATGGCAAACATTGCACGGCTTTTCTGGTTTTACTCCTTCTCCGTGACAATCAGGACAAACAATGTATTGGCTAATAGTTCCTAAGAATGTTTTTCTAATTTCTTGGACTCTTCCTGTCCCCCTGCAAGTAAAACATTCTTTAACTGATGTTCCTGGTTCGGCACCATTGCCTCCGCACCTTGAGCAAGTTGAGTTTTTAGTAATAATGATTTCTCTTTCTTGAGGGTGAAGAAGTGATTCTAAATCAAGCTCAAGAATAACTTCAAGATTTTTTCCTTTTCTAGTATCTTTTTGTTTTCTTCTGCCCATGCCAAAACCTTCTCCAAACATATCAAAGATATCTTCAATATTTCCAAAGCCTCCTCCCATATTACCCATAATGTCTTCCCAATTAACGTTTTGTTGGTTAAAGCCGCCACTTTGAGCCCCTCCACCATTGAAGGTTGTTCCAAAGCGATCATATTGCGATCTTTTATCTTTATCAGATAAAGTCTGGTAAGCTTCATTAACTTCCTTGAATTTAGCTTCATCTCCTCCTTTTTTATCAGGATGATGCTGATGAGCTAGTTTGTAGTAGGCTTTTTTAATATCTTCAGCTGAAGCATTCTTTTCTACACCTAGTATTTTGTAATAGTCTTTTTGCATGGCAATAAATAAGAAAGGCAAAATTATTCATTTTGCCATTCTTGTATAATTCTTTAAAATTATTCTTTTTCAGTTTCAGCTTCCGGTGCGTTTTCAGGTCCTTCTTCTTTCTTTGGCTCTTGGGGCTCCTGAGTTTGCTGAGTTGCTTGATACATGGCTGCACCGATTTTCTGAATGGCTTGGGATAACTCTTCAGTTTTTCCCTTTATATCCTCCATATTATCACCATCCTTCACTTTTTTCAATTCAGCAATCTTGTCTTCAACTTCTTTTTTCATTTCAGCTGAAGCTTTTTCTCCTGCCTCTTTGATTGTTTTTTCTGATTGATAGATTAAGTTGTCAGCAATGTTTTTCGCTTCAATCAATTCTTTCTTCTTTAAATCGTCGGCAGCGTTAACTTCTGCTTCTTTCTTCATTTTTTCGATATCTTCTTTAGATAATCCAATTGATCCTTCAACTTTGATTGATTGGGTTTTATTTGAAGCTTTGTCGATTGCAGTTACAGTTAGAATTCCATTAGCATCGATATCAAACTTAACCTCAACCTGAGGAATGCCTCTTGGTGCTGGAGGAATACCATCTAGCATGAACTTTCCAAGAGATCGATTATCTTTAGCTAATGATCTTTCTCCCTGTAAGACATTTATTTCAACAGATGATTGATTGTCTACTGCAGTTGAGAATACTTGTGAGCCTGAAGTAGGAATAGTAGTATTCTTCATAATCATTGGAGTTGAAACTCCGCCCAATGTTTCTATTCCAAGAGATAATGGTAAAACATCAAGTAATAGGACGCTTTTAATATCTCCCTCAGGAGTTCTTCCTTCTTCTTTAGCAGTTAGTATCTCTGCTTCAATTGCAGCACCGATGGCAACTACTTCTTCAGGATTAATTGATTTATTCGGTTCCTTACCAAAGAAATTCTTAACTGCATCTCTGGCTGCTGGAATTAGAGTTGTTCCTCCAACAAGAATAACTTCATTAATTTCATTCTTATCCATTTTAATTTCTTCTAAAGTTTTTTTAACTCTATCAATTGACCTAGTAATTAAATCATTAGTCATTGAGTCGAATTGAGATCTAGAGATTTTGT
This sequence comes from uncultured bacterium, assembly GCA_963802195.1. Classification (GTDB taxonomy): domain Bacteria; phylum Patescibacteriota; class Minisyncoccia; order Minisyncoccales; family Minisyncoccaceae; genus UBA2211. Next base: position 12,548 of record CAWDHP010000003.1, read on the forward strand.
ATTCTAAGTGCTTTGGACCATCAGCATCAGAAGTGATGAAAGGAAGATTAATGTTAGTTTCCATGGCACTAGACAATTCAGTCTTAGCTTTTTCAGCTGCTTCTTTCAATCTTTGTAATGCTAAAGGATCTTTAGCTAAATCAATTCCTTGTTCTTTTTTGAATTCGGTTAGAATCCAATCAATAATTCTTTGGTCGAAATCATTTCCACCTAAGTGAGCTTCTCCTCCAGTTGCTAATACTTCAACAACATCTGGAGAAACATCAAGGATAGTAACATCAAACGTGCCCCCTCCAAAATCATATACTAATATCTTCTGAGCATCTTTTTTACCAAATCCGTAAGCTAAAGCAGCGGCAGTTGGTTCGTTAATTACTCTCAAAACATTGAAACCAGCAATTTCTCCAGCAGCAATAGTAGCTTTTCTTTGAGAGTCGTCAAAGTTAGCTGGACAAGTGATAACAACATTTTTAATGTCTTCTCCTAATTTGTCTTTAGCGTCAGCTTTTACTTTCTGCAAAATCATTGAAGAAATTTCAATTGGGTTATACCACTTGTCTCCCATTTTAACTTCAACTCCTCCATCTGACTTTTCTCTGGTTTCATAAGGAAGAAGTTTTAATTCTTTTTGCACTTCAGCATCAGAAAATCTCCTGCCGATAAATCTCTTTACTGCGGAAATAGTATTTTTTGGATTAGTGATGGCTTGCCTTTGGGCAAGTATTCCTACTACCCTTTCCCCTCCTTTAGTTTGTGCAACAATAGAAGGAGTTAGAATAGAGCCTTCTCTGTTTTCTAATGCTTTTGGCTCTCCATTAATAATTGAAGCTGATTTAGTTATGGCTGTGCCTAAGTCTATTCCTAAAATTTTTGACATAGTTCTTATATTTTTTATTCTTATATACTAATATTATTCAATTATCACTCTCTTGTCAAGAGTGATAATGTATTATTTCCCTACCTTGACCTTAGACGGTCTTAATGTTTTCCCATTGTATGAATATCCCTTTTCTACTTCTTCAGCTATTACCCCCGATTCTCCTTCTACTTCTTCTACCGCTTCATGAAGACTAGGATCAAAAGGCTTGCCAACACTCTCTATCTCTTGTAGTCCTAAAGCCTTTAAAGCGTCTTCTAGCTGCTTTTTAATCATTAATAGACCAATAACGCTTTTGTTGTTTTTATCCTCTTCAGAGATAGCTTTTTCAGCCAATCTGAAACTATCCAAAACTGGAATAATCTCTTCAAAGACGCTCTCTTTAGCAATACAAAGAGTCCCTTTGAGTCTTTCAAATTCTTGTTTTTTGTAATTAAGAAAATCAGCTTTTTCTCTTTGCCAGCCAGAAAAGTATTCTTCCTTTTTCTGTTCTGACTCTTCAAGCATTTTTTCTATTTCTTCTTTTGTTTGTTCTTCTTTCATAGTAATTCTTCTAATACTTTATTTAATGAATTAATTAATTTAATATTTTTTTCGTAATCCATTCTTCTTGGTCCTAAAATAGTGATGAAGACTTTTTGTGATGGAAGATTGCATTCGGAACAAATCATGGTCATATCTTTAGATTTAGCAATTGGATTCTCTTTTCCTATGAACACCTTGGTTTTTGAATCGCCCTGTAATTTATCAATATTAGTTTCAAAGTTGGTTAGGAAATTAACAAAACTATTAACAAAACTTTCATCTTTAGCTTCTGGTCCTTTGAATAATTCATCTAGTCCTTCTTTCAAGTTCAATCCTTCTTTAGCGAAATACAGATTAACGAAACTTGAAGAATTATCAGCTATGAACTTGGCAATTTCAGATGCCATCCTGAATTTATCTTCTACCCCTTTAATTATATACTCCAATTCTTCTTCAATTCTTTCTTCTCTTTTTTCTTTTAAGCTATCAACAAAGAAACGGTAGGCTTTATCGGTCGGTACTCTTCCTGCTGAAGTATGAGGCTGTTCTAAGAATCCATCTCTAATTAATGACTGGAATTCAATTCTTATTGCTGAAGGACAAATGCCGAAATCGTACTTTTCGGCTAAAAACTTAGAACTCACTGGCTCGGCAGTTTTAATATATTCCCTAACCAAGCTCTTTATTATCTGTTCTTGTCTTTCACTTAACATATGGATTTAATATACCATATGTATTTTATCAGTCAAGAGAATTGATTGATAATTGATTAAGGCATAAAAAAATAGCGTATTAGCGCAATTGTAAGAAGGAAGAAGATTGTTTGTATTGTGACGGTCGATTGCGAACAGCACTATCCTGGTTGGAAGTCAGGACGTGAGACAACAATCAGTTGGACCATTAATTGAAGGTCATTCACAAATATAAAGCAATCCTCTTCGAGATTAGGCACACCGTGGAGCTGAAACAAGTACGAATGGCCAATAAGTACATGCAGTATTCCGTTCGATGGCCTAGTTTAATAGTAGATAAATACCATTAAATTAAGCCACCAACTTTGTGTGCATTTTGAAATAATGTTCTGATTATTCTTATATCACAATATTAAAGTTCGTCAAGGTTTGAGATAGTATTTATTCAATACTTTTAAATTATCATCTAATTCATAAACCAAAGGAATTCCTACTGGTATTTCTATCTTAGTTATCTCTTCTTCAGATATTACTTCAATATTTTTGATTAGAGCTCTAATGCTATTTCCGTGAGCAGCGATAATGATTTTTTTGTTAGATAATATTTGAGGAACAATTGTTTCTTTGAAATAAGGGAGAAGTCTTTCTTCAGTATCCTTCAAGCTTTCAGTTAAAGGAACTTCACCTTCTTTGATTTCTTCGTATTTACATTCTTTTCCCTGTTCTTCAGCAGGAGGTCTAATGGCATAGCTTCTTCTCCATGTCTCAACTTGTTCTTTGCCGTATTTTTCTCTCATTAAATCTTTATTCATTCCCTGTAAGCATCCATAGTGTCTTTCATTCAATCTCCAAGATTTTTCTACAGGAATTGAAAGTCCCATTTCTTTTAAAATTAAATCAAGAGTGTTATATGCTCTTTTTAATACTGAAGTAAAACCTAAATCAAAAGTAAATCCTTTTTCTTTAAGCATTCGTCCTGCTTTTTTAGCTTGCTCAATTCCCTCTTCTGATAGAGGAGCATCAATCCAGCCAGTAAAGATATTTTCCTTATTCCAGACACTTTCTCCGTGTCTGATGATTACTAATTTATTCATAAATATATATTACCATTATCTCCTGATAACCTCAATTCTATTATTCATTAATGAGATTATTTTTGAAGGTTTTGATTTTAACTTTCCGCAATCAACATAGAAGTCAATTTTGTCTTGAAAATATTCTATTGCTTGTTCAATTGTTTCAGATGGTTTCTTTCCTTCAATGTTTGCACTGGGAGCAACTATTGGTCCAGAGATTTTAAGAAGCTTAATTAAGGCTTTATTATCTGGCAACCTGAAAGCTAAACTATCTTTCCCTCGGTGTAAATATTCGAACTTTTTAACTGGAACAATAATACTCACTTTTCCTGGCCAATACTTATTAATAATCTTTTTATCTATTTTAATATCAAATAAATCTAAGTCCTTAGCTGAAGAGATAAGAATAATCATCGGCTTCTTCAAATTCCTTTTTCTGATTTTGTATAGCTTCTCAACACTTTTTTTATTCATCGCTGAACAAACTATTCCATAAATAGTATCAGTGGGAATTACTCCAATTGATCCCTTCTTAATATCTTCCCCTATTTCTTTTGTAATCTGATTATTTGTCATCTGAAAAGTCTTAATGAATTAGCGATCGGAATAAAGTCAGTGATGAAGTTGTAAGCAGCCGCTCCTGCTGGATCAAGTGATCCATTAAAGACTAAAACTAATCCTAATATATTTACAACTCCCCAAAGAACTAAATCTTGTTTAATAATAAATAATGCCTTTCTACTGATTTTCATTAGCTCTGGTATTTGCGATAAATCATCACGCATCATAGCTACATCAGCTGATTCTATGGCCGCATCAGAGCCAATTACTCCCATGGCAATACCAATATCAGCCATGGCAATACAAGGAGCATCATTAACTCCATCTCCAACCATTGCAACCTTGGAATTTTTATCCATCCATATACTTTTTAAGATGTTCGGTCTTTTGTTCGGGCAATAGATTAGCATAGTGTTCATCAATTCCAACTTCTTTGGCAATCTTATCAGCAATTTTTTGATTGTCTCCTGTAAGCATTACTGTTTTTTTAACACCAAGTTTTTTTATGTCAGCGATAATTTCTCTTAGGTTTGGTCTGAGTGAATCACCAAGAGCAAGGAATCCAATCAATTTATTATTTTTCCCAACGAGAGTAATATTAAGGCCCTTTTCCATTTCCTGATTGATAATGTACATTTCTTCCTTGTCTATGCCTATCCCTAATTCTTTAAAGAAGTCTATCTTTCCCGATATTATCTTTTCATTATTCTTTACAGCAATGATTCCTCTGCCCATCATTTCTTCAGAACTTTCTGGTTCAGGAGTATATGTGTTTTTGCTTTTAGCGAATTCAATTATTGCATGAGAAACAGGATGATGAGATAATAATGAAGCACTGCCTGCTAAGCTAAGAATTTCTTCTTCGGTATTGTTATCAAAAGCAAATACCTTTTCAACTTTAAGTTTGCCTAATGTTAGTGTTCCAGTCTTGTCAAAGACTATAGTCTTAATTTTTGAAAATCCTTCAATAAAGTTTCCACCTTTAACTATAGCTCCATGCTTGGCTGCGTGAGCAAGAGCTGTTACTTAAGGCTAAAGGAATGGCAACCGCAATATCATCAGCACAAGAAACTAAAAGTAAAGAAAGGACTAAGGTAAGATTGTGGGTGTACAAATAGATTCCAATTGCAGCAATTAAGGTGATAATAATATACCACTTGGAAAAAGAATCGCCCAAGGTTTGAATCTTGGCTTTGTTGTTTTGAGATGTTTCAATTAGTTTTACTATTTTTTCAAAAGTTGTTTCTTCTCCAACTTTTTCAACCCTAATAGTTAGATTTCCTGAAACGACAGTAGTAAAGCTTAAAACCTTGTCTCCCTGTTTTTTTAAAACAGGAATTGATTCTCCAGTTAATGAAGACTGGTCAAGCATGGCTTCTCCTCTTTCTACTGTTCCATCAACTGGAACTTTTTCTCCCAGTTCAACAATAACCAAGTCCCCTATTTTTAAATTTTCAATTGGAACATCAGAAATTTTACCTTCTCTTTCTACGGTAGCAACAGTTGGCTTAGCTTTGAGTAAGCTTTGAATAGCTGAGTGGGATCTAATTTCTACATATCGGCCGAACATTCTTGCCGAAGTAATCATTAAGTTGATAAAGGCAACTGAAATCCATTCGTGCTGAATTAAAGAAACTACTAGCGCAATACTGGCTAATAGGTCAATCGAAACCTTTCTTTTTTTAATTGAGATTAAGGCACTGATAACAACAGGAATAGTTGAGGCTATTCCTACTATTATTAAAATATTTTCGTATCTGATAAGGATTAGAGATAATAAAATAAGAACAATGATTAAAGCGTCCAGATTAACAAATAGATTTATTTTTTTCTCTTCTTTCATTTTTTATTGCACTATTTTAGCGTATAAATTGATTATACCAAATATTTTACAAAAGTAAAAAATAAAGGTATTCTTTAATTATGAGTATCCAACCCAATCTACCAGACTTAGGTGTTTGGCCTAAGTACTATGCTAATCAGTTAATTGTTAATAAGGACCCTAATTCAAGGGTTGCTTTAACTACTGGCTGGACTAAGAAAGAGGCTGTTTGGGAGACTCTTTCTCCCCAAGCAAGGGAAAAGGTTTTAATTGCTGGACAATTGTATTCTAAAGAAGGAATCAACTTTATCATCCGCAATTCTTTCCTTAATCCAGATACAGGATTCTTAATTGTTTGCGGAAAAGATTTATCAGGCAGTCTTAAAGAATTTAAAAGCTTCCTTTCAGGAGAAAAGAAATCTTTTATCCATGAAGAAATACCTGAAGAGAAGATTAATGAATTTGTAGAATACTTTTCAAAGCATAGCTTGTTTATCGAAGCATCCGAAGTTGATGCAGCGCTATTAAATTTAGATATTTCGCAATTACCCGAGAAGTGGACCAAGGAGGCAGTTGAGTTCCCAGATCATATGGGTAAAGAAGCAGTTACCTTCCCTTCAGAAAAAGTTGGTTTTAGAGTTGAAGGAAGACATATTTCAGAAATATGGCTCAAAGTATTAGATAGGATTATGAAGTTTGGATATGAAAAAATGAGTCAGTATGGAGAAAAGCAAAGAGAGCTAGTTGATATCATGACTGTAATCAATGGAGAAGACCCCGACAATCCCTATCTTCCCTCTTTCATGTATTTTAATAAAGATGATTTGATTAACTACTATCCGCAAATGACAACTGATCGGGTCTTTGAAGGAGTTGAATATACCTATGGCAGTAGATTGAGAAACCATGACGGAGTAAATCAAATCAATGAAATGATAGAAGAGTTAAGAAAGGAAAACTTCTCTCGAAGAGCAATTGCTTTTACTTGGAATGTTTCCAAAGACTGTGGCAATGTTAAATCTCCCTGTCTTGATTTAGTCCAGGCTCTTGTTCAAGATGATATTCTTTACTTCACCGCCTATCTTCGCAGTAATGATATGTATCGTGCTTGGCCACAGAATGCTTTTGGATTATTAAAGATTCAAAAAGAAATAGCTGAAGAATTAGGATTAAGAATTGGGAAAATGGTTATTATCTCCTGTTCAGCCCATATTTACGAAAGAGACTTTTTAGAAGCTCAGAAAATGATAGAAAAAAACAAGCCAAAGCTTGAGTGTGAGATGGATTCAAGAGGCAGTTTTGTAATAGAAGTAGCGAATGAAGAAATAATAGTTAAGCATATTGATCCAGACGGACTATTCCTTCAAGAGTTTAGGGGTAAGACAGCTCAAGAATTAAGGGACCAAGTTAGTAGGTTTGTTTCGGACATCGCCCATGGAATATATATAGGTGCTGAACTTTACCGAGCTGAAACTGCTCTAAAAAACAAAACTGAGTTTATCCAAGATTCTGAAGCTTAAATTTTACCTCCGGCAAATATCTTTTGTTTGTTTTTAATTTCAAACCTGTTAGCAAAGTGTATTGCTAGCTGAGCAACAGAGAAGAAAATAAATGTGTAAGTTAAATCACCAAGGAAGGTGTTTTTTAAAAATGGAAGCCCTTCTGCATAACACATCATTAATCCAGCAACAGTGTGTGGATACCAATCAGCAAATAACCAAACTGCTCCATTGGTTATTAAAAAGAAAGAAATTGTTCCGACTAAACTCATTGGCAAAGCCCAGAACCATTTTTTGTTTTTAATAGCTATTCCTAGTAAAACAACTAAAGCAAAGGCAAGGTAAACGCTTAATAATAATTGCCATTGGTAAAAGCCAATAAACCAGTCGCTTAAAAGCATGATAGCCATTGGGACGACAAAGGCAATTCTTTTGTCTTTAAAGTAATATCCGCTGAATAAAGCAATGGCTCCAACAGCAGTAAAATTCATGGGGTGAGGCATGAATCTAGTTAGAAAGCCGATAATAATTAATAGGTAGTAAATCATATTAGTTTTTTCTGAGGATTTTTATCTTGGATATAATTATGAATTATATTGACAAATTCTTTAGCATTCTTAATGGCTTGATTGGCTTCGGTTTTTGAAACTAACAATTCTGGTTCATCATAAGTAAAACGATTACGCTTTTTTCTCATTCTATCAAAATATTTAATTATTTCCAAGTGGCTATTTCCTAAAGCCTTTTCGCAGAAAGCAACCACTGTTTTGTGCTGCTCCCCGTCAATGGGTCGGTATTTTAACGAAAACATAAGGGCACGACCAGACCTTAGCATTGCTAAGTAGGCATAGCTATATGATACCTCAGTATCTATTTCTAAACTAACCTCTGCGACACGTAAATCTTTTTTTGCTCTTTCTAGATGTTTGACTACTTGGTCAAAACCAATCTCTTCTTCTTTAATTAATCCTTTTTGTTTATATGATTCTATAAAATCTTTCATACTAATTCTATGATTTTATTGTTCAAAACGTTTTTGACGAAAGAATTAGACTTTTCTTTTTCTTTAAATTCTTCTTCTGTCATTAGAGTGTAATTTATCTCGCGACTTAATTTATCTTCTAGTTTAGAAATAGAATCTATTAGATTGTTTTCATTAATTGTTCCAATGACGAATAAATCAACATCGCTGGTGGGGCGTTCCTTCCCTTGTGCATACGAACCATAGATAAAGGCCCTTTTGATGCCCTTTATCTTTTCAACTGCACTCCTCAAGCTCCCTTCAATGCCAGTAGTTTTAAAGAAGATGCTTTGTATCTCTTTATATAAAGGATGTTTTTTATTTAGTCTAAAGAATCTTCTATTGCCATTATATGAACTTTCTAGGAGTTCCTTTTCATTTAAACTATAAATGTCACGTTGAAAAACTCCAGGCTTTTTATCCAATTTTTTAGCTAGCTCGCTTAAGTAATATTCTTTTTCTGGGTTATTAAAGAATATTTCTAGTATTAAGTTTTGGTTTTTATTGAAATTTAAATTCATATGCTATTTGCATATAATCATATGCAATTTGCATAAGATTGTCAACCCTTTCTTTTCCTTGATTCAGCTTCCCTTACTTCTTTTTCATCCATGCCAAAGTGATGAGCAATTTCGTGCCAAACAGTTTCTTTGACTATCTTTTTTATCTCCCCTTCTGTTTGAGCTGATTGCTCAATAGGATTCTTAAATATTGTTATCTTGTCAGGCAAGACATCAGCATAGCCCCACCTTTTTGTTTTAGGAATTCCTTCATACAAGCCAAAAAGAACATAGTTTTTCCTAATCTTTAATTTCTTTAATTGTTCAGGAGTAGGATTATCTTCAATCACAATTCCAACATTATCTAACTTGTCTAAGAATTTTTGTGGAATATCTTTAATTCCTTCATTGACTAATTGTTCAAACTTTTCTATTTCCATATTATCATTGTATCAAAAAATCGCTGGAATAGCGATTTGTTGTATTAGTGATAAACACAGAAGTTAAATATAATTGGACTTACAATTAAATAGATTTGCCAGATAAAAAAGACAGTGAAAGCGATAAAGAAGATAATATTAAATAGTTTTTCTTTTGATTGGTGTTCTTTTCTAATTTCTACGTAACGTTCTCGCAGTTCTTTGTATAAAGAAAGTCCGAAATTAAAAGCTATATACAAAAGACCAAGAGCTAACAAGTTTTTTAATGCGATATCGCCAGTAATAGTACGATTAGAGACACTGCAGTATGCTTGGGATAAAAAGATTAATAAAGAAAGCTCGGCTGCAACAAAGAAAAGTGATTTCAATACTGCAAGGCCAGCTCTTAACATAATAAATAAAAGTATGATTCCTAGTATTGTTATGCCAATAATCCATACTGTCTCGCCAAAATTATTTCCTAAAAAGAAATAACATCCGATTAAGAATATAATAACGACTACAAAAATAATAAGAGAAAGAATATTCTTTTTTGTGGGAGTCATCTTTTCGTTTATCTTTTTGAGTTGTTCTTTTATCATTATTTTTTAATTATTAATTATGGTTCCCAATATTCCCCGCTTCTTAATATTTTTCCTACTCCTATCTTACCATCAAATACAATAATTTCCACTCTTGCCTCTCGAAGCATCGCAAAAGCAAAGTCTATATCCTCTTGCCAGTGTCCATTCCTATCTAAAGCTTGTTTGTGGATCACTAGCTTTTTAATGCCAGCTTGAATTATAGCTTGAGCACAATCACTACATGTTGCCCAGGGACAAACCATAGTGAGTCCTTCTGTTTTTATTCCTAATCTAGCGGCAGAGTAAATAACATTCCTTTCGGCATGAACGCTGTATTTGTATCTTATGGCTTTATCGTTTTGCCTTTCTTCTGTTTCAGCTATCCCGTTAGGAAAATTATTAGTCTCTGAAAGAATAATATTTTGATTATCGTCAATTAAAATAGCCGCATTCTGCGTTGATATATTAGTGCTTTTTTGAGCTTTTTCGTATGCTATTTTAAGGAGTTGTTGCCACATGCTGTGATGGTCAGTCTGGAACCCCTAACCTTCAATCAGTGTAAGAGTTATTTGACTATTTAATATTGATTAATTTGAAGGGTCTCAGTCGGGATAAAATGAGACAAATGAGACAGTATAAAAGGATATGTACCCTGTCTCGTGGACACTGTCTCGTTTTTTATAACTTACCATAATTTTTATCTTTGTGAAAGAATTGTAAGTAAAAAAAGAAGGAGATTTTTGATATCGAAGTATCTCCTATGATTAACTTCGGAAGCTTAAAGCTTCAACCCTTAACTGTTTCCCACCCTTTTGGCAATGGCCAGAAAAGATGGTTTTTCGCGTAAAATTTGAGATCGGCTAACGTGGGCGCGATGCGGTGGTTATTGAATAAGACCGATGTCTCAAATTCACAACCAACAGTTATTGCGACATCTTCAGTCGCGACCTCATTTGGAGGTAACTCGACGAGGTACCCTTCCTCGGTCACGCGAATAGACAAAGGATGGTATCCCAACCATGTGAGGTATTTTTCAATCTCATCTGGATTAACTTTCCTCCACTGGCCGAGTTCTCCTGAGCGGGATAGGTTGTTGCGATTATATGCAATCGGCATACTGAACTCATCCCGATACAATGTACCTGTATGCCGATGAACCCTAACATCGTACATGATTGAGGCACAGAGGACCGCCTTTTCAGCTTTTTCAGACAGCCAGTTTTTCATTTTGTAATACTGGTGTCCGCCCGGACTTGATTCTTCGTTTTGGTTGCCGTCGAGGAATCCTGTCTCGCGAAGCTTGTCGTTTTCGGGAGTAATGCCGAGATTTCCGATACTGCAACCACGATAGGTCAGAAATCTGATTCCCATCATTGCCAAATCGAAAATCGTTTCGACGCCCTTCATAACGTTATTATCGTTAAGTGGTCCAAGCATGACGGAAATCCGTCTTGGGGAAATTCCGGCATCGAGAAGCATCTGAAGACCCTCCAGTTGCTGTGGCGACTTAATCGGACTTCCCCTGAACTCTGGGCTGTCAGGCGTGATTGTAGTGCTAAACACTACACGAGGGTCATCCCCCCACGCTTCAAGCTGTTTTTGCCCGAATGGGGCACGGTGCAGAACGAAGACTGGACTTTTGTGCGGAAATATCCGTAAAAATTCCGTAATTTCATTTACCTGCATGCTTCCGTCAGACCGAGCAGCCAGCATGATAATATCTCGGCCAGCCTTGAATAATTTGGACTGTTCAAGGAATCGTACCGCCTGTCTTGGCGTTGCAATCTTGCGGAGGCCTTTTCTGCCCTTCCCGATAGTATCAACAGAATTGTTGATCCATCGGTAATAACAGAAGTCGCACCCGATGGTGCATCCCATGATAAGGTCTCCATCCCAAGTGTACCGCCGTTTATAAAACGGAGCGGGGCAGACTTGGCATTCTCCTTTCCATTCTGGCGGGGTGCCACCTAATAAAAGGTGTTCTCCGTTGACTATATCTGCCGCCCTTGCGGCTGAGAAATCTTCAAAAGACATTTATACCTCCTGTCCCAAAATTGGGGCAATTTCTTTTTTCAATTTACGACCAAGACTAATGGTCTTCTTTGGAGTGATTCCGAACGTACGCATATAGGTCAAGCGACTAAGGCGTTCATCGGAATTATCCTTGCGGCCGTCTTTGCCGTAAAGAGCAGAAAGTCCATCATCAAGCATTTGGGCTGCGACACCATCCTGGTACGCAGCTTTGCAAATACTTTCAGAGCATCCTAATGCTTCAGCAATCATCAGCCGGAAAGAAGCCTCCTTCATCACTACCTTGCCCCAGAGTTCTGTCTGAGTCAGCTCGGTACTGAATTTAGGATTTTCTATTTCTACTTCAAGTCGAGCTGCGAGAATTACTTCACGAACGCGCTCCTCGAAAGTGGTTATACCGAGTTCGACGGCGATATTTCTTGCTCTTCCAAGGTCGTATGCCGCCTGCTCAATAGTTTGCCATACTCCGTTGATTACCCAGAACGCTGGCGCATAGTCACGGACTTCGTCCTCATCAATGAGGTCGTCCATGATTTTGAATGCCTTGCGCAGGTGTTCAACAAGCTGGCAGATTTCCTCAACATCCTTTTCGTTCCGTTTTCCAAGAACAGAGAGTTTTCTCACTTTCTTGGCGTAACTTCCGGAAGTCGGGACATCTATCCATGGCCGCGGGTTTTCAAGACTCTTTTGGTAGAAAGAGTCGATTGCCCCGACTTTTTCTAACCAATCCATTCTATTAACCTCCACTTTTGTAGCTCCGCGATTCTTTGCCACTTGCACTGCAGCTTGCTGCACAAGCTTCTTCGTGGCCTCGACTGATTTAGAGGCGAATATCCACGATAATACTTCGTGCATTCCGGAAATTAACCTGTCAGGAAGATTGATGTGGCAAGTATTACCTTCGTATTTTACCGAACACCCTGTGGTCTTGACGGTAAAGTCAGCAAAGCTCACCACATCAAGGGCGCCGATTTTGCGTAAGAGCTCCAGACGTTCCGAATCAACAGAATCGTCAAAGTCCCCGCGCCTCTCAGCTTCCCTCTGTCGTTCATCTTCATCTCTCCTAACAGAGATAACGATTACTGGCCGTTGTAAAGCATAGCTCGCGTATATGATTTGTTCGCGAGACTTGATGCCATCAACAACCATGAACGGCGAATCGTCATTTACCGAAGAAACAAACCTGCGGGCGACAACAATTTTGTCTTTCGCCTCAACCTCTTCGGTGAAGCACTGGACATTGGTCCAATTCATTTCGCCATAACGGGATTCTATCTCCTGCTTTACATAGTCTCCCCATTTGTAGACGGAGAATCCGTCCATCTGGGAAAAAATGTTCCGCAGAAGTGTCTTCCCTGATGCGGGCAGTCCGACCAGTGCAATCATGTACTTATCAATGTGATAAGTATCTTGCTCTGATACACTTTCTTTCGGCACAATCCCCTCTTTCTTCAAGAGGTAATTTTGATGTCGATACGCCAGCAATGTTTTTTCGTTGCCGACATACTTTACCGGCCCCTTAATACCTAAACTCCTTAACGATTTCTCGACATGGAGCTGGGTTAAGGCCGTGGTCAAATTCCGGTCAAAGACAAGAATCTCTCCGTACTTCTTTTTTTGTGGAAAGTTCCACCAGGTTACTTCCCTCTGATCCATGCGAGAGAAGTCTGCAATTGCAACCTCCCATTCGGGAGAAAGAATATTGCAATTCAATAACTCCACGCCTGACTTGGCGATTAAAACCGCAAGGGTTTTCATTCTAAACCTCGTAATCGTAAGTTGCCATGTTTCAGGCAACAAACTAAAGATGTAAATCTCCAGATTGTTACCTGAAACTCTACCTATTTAATTTTCAAACAGCATCCTCCTGCTTCTCTCGGCTCCAATCTCTCCATTGGAAGCCGAGAGTATAGCAAGGAGGTTTCTGGAAACGAAGCGGGTTAAACTTCCTTTCCAGCCAATCTCCCTACTAGAAGACGGCAAACGATATTAGCCAGTTGATAATCTTTTCATTTATACTCTCTCCAGTATGATGACGATTACCTAACATTCTTGCTAAAAGCTAATATCGGACAGGCAGTAATTGGTGTTTTACTGCTTTAGGACCTTAAGTCTATCACCATAATAGACTTTCGTTCCTTTGATTTTTAACAAAGAGCTATTCTTCTCGAAATTCTTCCGAGAAGATTTTTAAAGATTTTATCTTTAACATATCTTTCCGCAAAAAAACGGCTGAGAAATCTCTTCAAAGGACAGACTCAAGATAGAATCCTTCCTTAAAAGAGATCTCCCAGCCGTTCGAATAAACAACTAGTATCTATTACTCCATTCGGAATGCAGACAGACCTCAGCCTGATTCCTTATCCCTTTCGGGAAAGAAGTAACGGGTCCATTATTTAACCTCGCGGACGAGCGAAGAACTAACATCTAATTTAATGAACTCACTTACACGATAACTATATACTACTATCTGCTTCTTGTCAACCCCCAATTATCCACATCCTGCTTTCGTCCTTTTGGACTCATCAGCTCGGACACACATCCGAGGAGCAAGTGTAATTTATTTTTTTAAAAAATTACTAAAAAATTAACCCTACTATACTGCCCAAGTAATTGGCTTAAACATTTTTTACTGTAAATCCAGCATTTTTGAATCCCTCAGCCAAGGACGTTGGTTCATCCTTAATCTGAATATCGTTAAGACCGAAGATCTTTTCAATCTCGACCTTGGATGGAGTAATGGGTGTGATTCCGTCCCATGGCTCCGTGCGAATGCCGTTGGCTACCCACCGTACATAGTGGTGGATTCCTCCGGCATTAGCGAGTACATAGGATGTTATTTCTCCATCCTTGTACTCTATCCACGCAGAGTGCCAATCGGGCGCTTCAACGATAGCTAGAATACTCTCGCTGTTGAATGGTCTCTCGCAGGATTCCTTTATTCGGGTGATACCCGATTCAGAAATTTTCTCGAACCGGTAGCGCTTGCCACCACCCGGACCGATGCAGAGAGATATTAATGCTTTCGTGCCAGGAATCAGTGTGCCAGCTTGCACACTGCTGACGCCACCGATCTTATCGCCCATGACGACGGGAATGGCAATGCCCCAGTTTTTTACGGTTTGCTCTATCGGTTGCCACTGTGTGAAGTGGTTAACCAGAACATTCATTTCGGGGCTGATTGCTTCCTCAAGTTCTTCTGCTAGTTTAATCGCGGACTGAACGTCCTCGTGAAGCTCTCCAGTAAACTGCTTTACAACTTCCGTTACCTCGGGATTATCATCAGTGGCGATTGTTTGGCAGAGTTCTTCGCGGGTCATTGCGACTGCGTTGAAACTCCTAGTCACAATGAGGTAGCGCTGACCGTAGCCTTTGTATGATCCCCCGCAGATGTTCACGATGAACACCGATGGAGATTCAATATGCCACAGCTCATCAGTTCCGCCACCAATTCTACCGGCATCGCCGAAGGCATAAGAACCAGTGACTAACAGTTTAGCTTCGCCACCCTTGTGGACGACATTACCCTCTGTCCCACGGGTGTACGTTCCATACGTGTTTATTCGTATGAGTACACCGCGTTGGTTGGGGTTGCTTTTGGTCAATATGCAATGCTTCCTTTCCTCCCCAAAGAGGAAATATCCGACATCATCGGGTCCGGACGGTTGTTGTCCGGAACGATTAGAAATTCGGACTTCTTCAAGCCACCGGCCTCGGCCAGCCTCTCCCAAAGAGAACGGAATCTCCTGGGTCCTTCCGTGCATGTCAATTATTTTCATTCCTTTCACTCCATTCTTGCCCCTAAAGCGTATCTTCGTGGGCATGAATTATGTTTGCTCATTAAGAGCGTACAATTTTAAAATATTATTTAAGACTGTGCGCTCTCAACAAACTCTATTTAAAGAACTATTATCAATTAAATCAGCAGTGAACCGTAAAGCAATTAGCGAGGGGTTTGAATGTATTATATTCTGGAGAGAGATTAGAATATATCCAATACCTCTCCTGCTTTACGGATCGCTACTGATTGTTTCTCAATTCTGAATCCACTTTTATTAAAATGAACTCGGAAAAAAGAAGGAGATAATGTTTAAACATTTAACGGGTCTCCATCTCCGTTATCAGCCAATCTGCAAACTGACTAATAATACCCTGATAGGGATCCTTTGGACCGTCTCGGTCCAAATTACAGATAATCCCTCGAATGGGTTCGGCAGAAAAATCCGCCGAAGATCCTACATTGTTATCAAGCGTCCCATCCGCCCGCTTGATAAGCCGAGACTCAAATAATGCGAGAGTCTCACACCCTTCTTCTTTGGCAAAATTCTGCCAAAGCTCATTCTCTTCTTCTTTCGAAGAAAGAAGAATAAGGTGCGTTGACCGCTTGAGAATCTCGGCATTCTCAGCAGTCCGTCTTCCCCCAAGATCTAGGAGGACCAAGGGAAACGATTTTCCCAAGTTCTCAATGGACTTCAGAGTGAAACCCATGAATTCTTGAGAAAATGCTCCTTTCCTCCGAATTTCAGAGACAAGGCGCGGGTCAGTCTCTGCTGACCACATACCTTCTCCATCGGGACATGCCCTTTGGAGAAAGACTCTCGTTGCCTTCCTTGCCAAAAGCTGACGATATAGCTCGGCAAGGAAGACTGACTTCCCTGAATGTGGAGGCCCTCCCACGGCCACCACCATTTTTTTAGTGGCCATAGTAGCCTCCTTTAGTGCTTTTTATACTTTTGCACAAAAAGTTTTTTCATTCCCTGATTTTACTCAGGGAACGGTATTACATTTCCGACCTGCTGGTCGGGAGAGTGGGTGGCAACGACCACTGCGCCAAGGCGCGGATCGCGAACTGCCAACCACGGTGTGGCATGGGCAGCATGCACTAACATGCTGTATAGCCATACCGGACCCCGTCCGTCAAGGACGATCGGGGTTTCTCCACCGAGCTCACCGAGCTCAGTGACCGCTTCCTGAGATTCCTGGGGAGTTGTTACTCCGCCCGGAATCTCGAATCCTACCACCCGGATGCCGTTAGCATCACGGGTGGAAAATACTGGTTTCGACATTTTCCATACCTCCCGTTTCACCTTCAACGGGGACTTTGCTCTGCATCATCAAAAGGTGACTTTGATGATGACTCCCTTCATGGGAAGCGAGCTGACTACTTTTATAAATAATCAATTCGCTTTCCATAAAGCAAGAGTTAAATATTCAAACCTATTTTCCTTTTAATGAGCAACTTATATTTTACAATTCTGCTTTTCGTCCTTTTGGACTCATCAGCTCGGATACACATCCGAGAAAGCAATTTGAAGAGGAAGTTTTATATAGCGAGCCCTCTTCGTACCCGCTTTACCCTGGTTACCTTCCAGTCGGGAAAATAACCATTTTCCAGGGATCCTCCCTGTCTGAAACATAGACAGGACGGAATCCCTTCTCCTCTACGACCTTCTGAAAGGCCGGGAGGAGAAACCCTGCCTCTGGCGGGAAGTCCATTAGGACCTCCCTCGTTGCCTCATCGGCAAAGAGGAAGGCCTCCTTCATGGCCCTTCCCAGCCAATCGCCGAAACGCTCTGCGCGCTCGACGATTTGTTGCCCTTCCACCACGTCCATGTGGCGGAAGAGAATCATTTCCTCCAGTTCCACCCGCAGGTGGACTGGAACTTCAGTCAGCGAAAATCGCTGGTGAAGTTTCTCCGCTCCCTCACGGGGGAGCGGGCTTACCCTTAAGATACTCTTCTGCATAATAATGACTCCCCTTCTTTTTCGGTAGAAGTAAACCGGTGCTTTTTCCAAGCAACAATCTAGAGATATAAGTCTACAGATTGTTACTTAGAATGATTTTAAAATGAACCACTGACACTCCCTATCTCGTAAGGAGGTTTCTGGAAACGAAGTGGGTTAGGCCTCTTTTCCAGCCGATCTCCTTACTAGAAGAACGGTATACGATTTTTTAACCTTAGGCCATAACTCTCTCCAGACTTTCTTTGTCGCCTAAAATTAATATATCGGACAGGCAAGCAATTGGTTTTTGCTGCTTTAGGACCTTGACCTATCACCATAATAGATCGCGTTCCTTTGATTTTGGTTTAAAGAACTATATCTTCTTTCTTGCGAAAGAAGGTGATGGATATGAGTCTTGTATTGTTTTAGCTCATTTCCATAACTTTCCTTCGTAATATATTGTAAAAGAGGGGGGAGATTCAGAGTCCTAGGTGTAAACCCAAGGTTTAGGACGCTGTTCGGCAAGTCTCCCCGCTGCCGCTTCCGAATGGGTCTTCGGAAGAAAGTGGTAAAGATGATACATATTCATCTCCACAACTTTCTTTCAAAAGAAAAAGGGGTAACAAATGTTGGGATACTGCATGAAAAGAGTACCTCAACACTTATTACCCCATAACGGAATTAAAAGCGTTTATTGGCAATGCCTCTCTCCTTGCATTGACTTGGCTTATTTAATTTTTAATAACTTCATCCTAACAACTATACTATGACATACTATCTATTTTCTGTCAAGCTCCAGTTATCCACACCCTGATTTTTCTATGAATAACAAGGCTTTTCTTCTTTTCTGCCTCTCCTTTCTTTATCCTTACACCTATACCATAGCATAGTAGTATAATTATGTCAACACTCAGTTATCCACACCCTAGCTATCAAGTTTTTCAGTCTCCACTTTGTCTACATATGGGGTCTGGACTCCCTAGAGCTATTGCGTCATCCTTGTCCTTGAGATAATAAATAAAAACAATATGGAACGAATAATAAAAAGTATAAGTCAGTCCCCTATTCTTGATGCTCCAATCAAGTATTGTCTCTATGCTAGGAAATCGACTGAAGCGGAGGACAAGCAAGCTCTTTCAATAGAATCTCAAGTAAAGGAAATGTTATCTCTAGCCGAAAGAGACAACTTAGATATAGTTGAAATTAAAAGAGAATCGCATTCTTCAAAGGAAGTCGGACAAAGAGTAGTTTTCAACGAAATGATTAAAGAAATAAGAGAAGGAAAATATAATGGAATATTAACATGGGCGCCAGATAGGTTAAGCAGAAATGCTGGGGATCTAGGATCGATAGTAGATTTGATGGATCAGAAGCTTCTTATCGAAATAAGAACATACGGACAGAAGTTTACCAATAATCCAAATGAGAAGTTTCTTTTAATGATATTAGGCTCTCAAGCCAAACTAGAGAATGACAATAAAGCAGTCAATGTTAAGCGAGGATTAAGGACTAGATGCGAAATGGGATTAAGACCAGGAGTTGCACCGACTGGCTATCTGAATGAAAAGCATGTTGATAAGAAATGCCAATGCAGAATAGATTCTAAAAGAGCACCTATTATTAAACAGATGTTTGAAAAGGTGGCCAACGAGCAATGGAGCGGCAGGAAGATATTCCGATGGCTGATTGATATTGGATTCAAGACTAAAACCGGCAAGCCTTTAGTTCTTGCCAATATTTATCTCATCTTAAGAAATCCTTTTTATTATGGAGAATTTGAATACCCAATTAAAAGCGGTAATTGGTATATTGGTAAACATGTTCCGATTATAAATAAAGAGCTGTTTGATAAAGTGCAAATGACCCTCGGTGATAATTTCATACCCAAAACAGAAAGCAAGGAATTCGCTTTTACCAAATTAATCAAATGCGGATATTGCGGATCAGGAATATCAGCTGATGAAAAGTTCAGAAAATTAAAAAACGGCGGTACTAACCGTCATGTCTATTATTTTTGTACCAAGGCGAGAAATATTGATTGCAAAAATCAGCCGATAGATGAGGCAAACCTAATAAACGAACTAGCAGAACTTGTAGACAAGATTGATTTAGATGAACTAGGGATAAGGGATAAAATTGAAAAAGAATTAATGAGATTTAATAAATTTAGAATCGGAGTGCTTGGGCATAAAAAAGAAGTAAGCAATTCAGATATTGATATCCGTAACTATGCTAAGTATTTATTAAAAGAAGGAACAATTACCGAAAAGCGAGAACTCCTATCATTTTTAAAAAGTAAACTGGTATTAAAAGACAGAAAGATTATTCTTGGATAAGATTGCTAACTAAAAATCACTGGATAAACCAGTGATTTTCATGTATGCATCTCAGTCACCTGACTTAGCATAAGACGGCTGCGGGACTAGGATTCGGACCTAGATTGGGCGAGTCAAAGTCGCCAGTCCTACCGTTAGACGATCCCGCAATATTATAATGATTTTTCGCAAATACCTTCTATCCATCCAGTAATCATTCTATTAAGGTTAGTACTTTTATTAACCGTAACTCGTATTAATCCATAATAGTTGTTACCAGTATTTTTTCTTATAGTCTTTATTTTACTTTTCTTCAAGTAGGTCCTAATTTTTTTCGTTGATATTGAAAGAATATTAGACCAGTATACTTGAGCTCTTTTTATGTCAGCTGTTTCGTGAATATATAATTCGTAGACTAAGTCAGAACTATTTATCGAAAAGCTATTTTTTAACCATTTTATAAAAAGTAAAATCATTTTGGGATCAGAATTACTAAACTTAACTCCTGAATTTTTTCCATTTTCTTTTTCCTTTGATCCTTCAGCCCAATATAATGCTACTCCTATTAACCATAAATTTTCTTTATTAATACTTTTTACCTCCTTTCTTGCTTTTCTTTTTATCTCTTTTGTGATTTTTATTCTATTTCTTCTTCTAGCCGCTGCACCACGCAATCCACCTTCAATTCTTTTTTGGGTAGTTCTTTGGAATTGAGCTTTGGCTAATCCTACACTTCTTAACCATAAAGATAAGGTAGATCTAGCTATCGGTATTTTTTTCAAAATTTCTGAATAAGAAAAGCCTTCTTTTCTAAGTTTAATTGCTTTTTCTTTTTCTTCAATTTTAGGTATCATATGAACTAGGATTATTGTTTATTTAATAATATCATCCTAGTTTTAATATGTAAAGGTTCTACTCTATTCCAATTGATTCAATCAGGGCCAACTCTAAAGGCAATTGCTGTATTGAAGCGTATTTACTCTTGTTGTCCGCATCCAAAAGAAGATTAAGGGTTTTCTTTAAATTATCTTCTGCTAATCCTTCAGCTTGTTTTTTAGCCTTTTCCCCTACTTCCTTGGTTTCTCCAGGCATTACTGAATTGATTAAGCTTGAATCAATCTTAAGGATAAGCAATTTTCGTAAATAGTCAATAAGGGTTTTGGTAAATTCAGGAATATCTATTCCCTTCTCAATATTATCATTTAAGAATTTTAAAGCTCCTGCTTTATCTTTTTTAATTAAATAATCAGTTAGCTCAACAACCAAATTAATATCTACCAATCCTAAAAGCAATTGAACATCTTCCGCTTTGATTTTAGTATCAGGTAAGAAATTCAAAACTTGGTTTAATGTTCCTTCTGCATCACGCATTGATCCTTCAGAAGCAGAGGCAATCAAACCTAATGCTTCCTTTTCAATATCAATTCCCTCTTTCTTGCAAATGAAGGATAGTTTTTCAACAACTTCGTCAAAAGAAAGTTTGTAGAAATCAAATCTCTGACATCGAGAAGCTATAGTTGGAATCATCTTGTGAGCCTCAGTAGTCGCTAATATGAAAACAGCATATGAAGGTGGCTCCTCTAATATTTTCAAAAGTGCATTGGCTGCATCTTTTGATAATTGATGAGCTTCATCTAATATTAGAACTTTGTATTTTAAAAAGTTAGGAGCAAATTTGATTCCCTCTCTAATGCTTCTAATTTCATCAATGCCTCTATTTGAAGCAGCATCAATTTCAATAATGTCTACTGCTTTGCCAGCATTTATTTCCAAACAAGAAGAACATTTATTACAAGGTTCAGATCCTTTTAAGTTTTGGCAATTAATAGCTTTAGCAAATAGTCTAGCTAAAGTCGTCTTTCCTGTGCCGCGATGTCCTGAGAACATATAGGCATGGGAAATCATACCTGATGCAATCTCATTGGTAATAGTTTGAACAACATGTTTCTGACCAATAAAGTCTTTGAATGTTTGTGGTCTGTATTTACGGTATAGGACTAAGTTTGACATATATGAATATTCTATTATTTTTTCCCTTAAAAAGCAAATAAAAAAAGAGCAATAGGCTCCGTATAAAAAGAAAGAGAGAGCTACATTGTAAAGAAAAAATAATGTGTAGCTCTCATGAATAATAGGATATATGAATATTTTATAGAGATAAAAATATTAAATATCTATTATTATATGAAATAGTTTCTCTTTTTATGTAAAAAAGATACTAAGAAGAGAAACTCATAAATTATGTGATATTTTATATTTTCTTGATTTTAAAAAATCAAGAGGAAAATATTATAATTTATTAATTGTTCGAGAACTACTTATATTATAAACCTATGATTTATAATGTCAACAGCAGTTATAAACAAAAAAAGAGCCCAAGCTCGTAAAGTGTTCAGAAAGGTGGGGATGTTATGGATTTTTGTTCTTGCGGAAATCCCTTATTGTAGGAGAATCCCCACCAGTCTTAGATTGTAGCGTTTGTAACGCTTTTTATCACCTCCGTGATATTTGCATTCTTTTGTTGATGCCTCCTCTTCATTTAGAATTGTTTCTATCAGAGGTATTTCAAAAGTACTGTAGTTATATATTTATCTTTTTTAATCTTTTTGTCAAATAAAAACAAATTACGAACCTTGGTGGCTCGTAAAAAAATATATAGAGAGATGTATGATGTAGGAGGAACCAAATGGATTTGTAGTTTCAACAATTATTAAGGTGCCATAGCCGCATACTAAAACACCTTACTAGTTGCTGTCGCTACACTTTAATTTTAAAGTATTAAAATTATTTGTCAAATCAAAAGAACCCTTTCGGGTTCAGCTTAAAGAAAAAGTGGGGGGATTCTGACTTGGTCGGTGGAAAGCGATAAAGAGTCAGATCCCCATAGTGGTGTCCAGTGTTTTGTAAGGTTCAGAGGGTTGGCACTGGGCAACAAAAGCATAGTAAATCCATTTTCATTTTTTGTCAAACAAAAAAAAGACCTCAGCAGTCTCCCCGAAACAAGGGAGAAGAGTTTTATGCGAACTCTTTAACCATATGGATTCACAAAACTCTTCTTCACGAGTTTTATATAAAAAGCGTGATCATCGCTGTTTTACTTAAAACTCTAATATTTTACCGTTATATTCAATAACTTAAAAAGACCTCATTGAGTCTCTATTTTATTAAGTTAATTAACGGCTTCTGGAAACGTTCTATATAAATAATAACTGCTGAATTAATTTTTGTCAATCTGTTTTTACGTGAATTCTTGACAATATTTAATCCTTTGCTAGAATAGACACATATGAAAAATATAAACAAACAAATCTGTCTGTTGCTGTCCCCCGCTAGACTAAGAGATTGGTTTGTTTTTAATATATCGAATGTAAAACTAATCTCTTCCCAGAGATTTTTTTAATTAATAAAACATGAAAACAATTTTAGAACACATTGGCAATACGCCATTAGTAAAAATAGAAAATAACATCTTTGCTAAAATGGAAGGATTTAATCCTGGCGGTTCGATTAAAGACAGGATTGCACTAAACATGATTAATGAGGCGGAAAAATCAGGACTCATCAAACAAGGAGATACTTTGATTGAGCCAACTAGTGGCAACACTGGAGTTGGCTTAGCAATGGTTGCGGCGATGAAAGGATACAAAGTTAAAATGATAATGCCTGAGAGTACCAGTAAAGAAAAGATAAAGATGGTCAAGATATTTGGTGGAGAAGTAATTTTAATGGAAAACTTAAGATACAGGAAGTTCGCTATTAATGATGTGAAAGATATGGCTAAGATTGGAGAGAGACAAGTCTTTTTAAATCAATATGAAAATTTAGCTAATCCTGAATCACACTATTATGGAACAGCTGAAGAGATATTAAAACAGATGGAAGGCAAACAGATTGACTATTTCATCGCTGGCATGGGAACTGGTGGAACAATTACAGGAATTGGAAGAAAGTTAAAAGAAAAATATCCCAATATTAAAATTATCGGAGTCCAGCCAGTTCAAAATCAAACAATCGAAGGATTAAGATCTCTTAAGGATGGATTCGTTCCAACAATTATTGATTTTGATTTAATTGATGAGATTTATGATCTTGAAGCAGAGAAAGCTTTAACTACCAAAGATGAATTAGCGAGAAAAGGAGTATTAGTTGGCCCTAGTTCGGGAGCAGCCATGTATATCTGTCGGGAAATACAGAAAGAACATCCAGAAGCGAATATTATCACCATCTTCCCTGACCGTGGAGAGAGATATCTTTAAATATCTAAAATATTAAGATATAATAGAAATATGAAAATATATAATACTTTAACTAAAAAGAAAGAAGAATTTAAATCAATTAAAGACAAAGAAGTCGGAATCTACACTTGTGGACCGACTGTCTACTGGTTTGCTCATATCGGCAACATGAGAGCCTACCTTTTTGAAGACACTTTAAAGAGAGTTTTAATATACAATGGATACAAGGTTAAGCATGTGATGAACATTACTGACGTTGGACATTTAACTTCTGATTCTGATTCAGGAGAAGACAAATTAGAGAAAGGAGCTAGGAAAGAAAGAAAATCAGTTTGGGAGATTGCCCAGTTCTATACAGACTTCTTCAAGAAAGATTTAAAATCTTTAAATATTATTGATCCAACTATTTGGGTAAAAGCAACTGACACTATCCAAGAGCAGATAGATTTGATTAAAGAGATGGAAAAGAAAGGATTCACTTACATCACTAGCGATGGAGTATACTTTGATACTTCTAAATTAGAGAAATATGGAAGACTTATGGGGAGAAAGTGAAAGAACAGAAATGAAAGGCAGGATTGAAGAAGTAAAAGAAAAAAGAAACAAAGCCGACTTCGCTCTATGGAAGTTCAGTCCTAAAGATGAAAAGAGACAAATGGAATGGGAATCTCCTTGGGGAGTTGGTTTCCCTGGCTGGCACACTGAGTGTGTGGTGATGAGTGTAAACAATCTAGGGATACCTTTTGATATCCATTGTGGAGGAATTGATCATATCTTTATCCACCACACTAATGAAATCGCCCAGGCTGAAGCCGTATACAACAAGCCAATGGCTAATTATTGGATGCACGGAGAATTCCTTAATTTAAAAGATGGGAAGATGTCTAAATCAGCAGGAACAATCATTACTCTTGAAACATTAAAAGAAAAAGGAGTCAGTCCCCTTGCCTATCGCTATCTATGTTTGAATACTCACTACCGAACTAAATTGTTTTTTAGTGATGAGAGCCTTGAGTTCGCTGAAACAAGCCTAAGCAAGCTTTACGAAAAAACAGTTGAACTATCTAGAAGTGAAAAGACACCCCATTCAAAGAAATATGAGGAATACAAAAAGAATTTCCTTGAATTCATTAATGATGATTTAAATATTCCTTCTGCCCTAGCCTTAACTTGGGATATGATTAAGGACAAGAATATTACTGATTCAGAGAAATATGATTTGTTAATTGATTTTGATAATGTCTTTGGTTTGAAACTTGCTTCAATTAAATCAGAAGATAATCTAACTGATTCAAAGTATATTATCAAAACAGAAAAAGATGGCATTCCTGTTTGGACTAGCGATACTAGTATTGTTCCTGAAGACATAATGAAACTAGTTGAAGCAAGAAACGAAGCAAGGAAGAACAAGGAATGGGATAAATCAGATGAGGCAAGAAAAGAGATAGAAGAGAAAGGATGGCAAGTAGAAGATTCAGGAGAGAAGACAGTCATTAAGAAGAAATAACAAACTTTCTAAATTAAATAAAATTACTCCGTGAATCCTTTAGGAACCACGGAGTTGTTCAAACTTTTCTGCAAAGCAAGTCTGGTAGGTTAACTGGATCCACCAGGTAAAAGGGTGTTTGCATTTTTTTTCAAATCGCAGGAGCTCTCTCTTGCTGGTTCCAAGCTCATTAAGCGAAAGTCCAGAATTAATGATTGCGTTCAATAGATCGTAGTAGCAATCATATATGCCGATACTGCGGAATTTCTTTTTACGGATTTTTTCCAGCAGTTCTTTTGCATATGCTTTCTGTGAAATCAGTAGCAAGCTACTAATTTCTTCTTCGCTCGTTCCAAGGTTTTCCAGCGTCATACGGGCATCGCCCATATTTTTACGCAGGGTACCTATCAGGAACAGGCTTTTTTCTGGACATTTTCTCATGTATGCAAGAGTTTCTTTTGCTGCCTGTCGACAAGATAACCATGCAACAGCCTCTAATACTTTTGTGTTCAATGTTTTCCCTCCTAATTGTGAAAAGCTTATTTTCCAGATTATACAATTATAGTTGCTGTTTGTCAATAGCTATACATTCCTTGTAAAACTCCAAAACTCTATCCGCCACCTTCTCCCAAGAGTATTGCTGTACTTCTTTAAGTCCCCACTCCCCCATTTCTTTTCTTAACTTTTCATCACTGATTAATTTGTCTAATTTTTCTGCTAATTCAATTTCATTTTTAGGTTCAGCTAAGAATTCTTCTCCTTTAGTATTTTGTAGTAATTCTTTGTATCCCATATTACTAAACCCACAAACTGGCTTTCCTAAAGCCATGGCTTCTAGTAAAACAATACCAAAGCTTTCTCCAAATGTTGCTGGACTACAGTAAATATCACAAGTAGCAAAATATTGAGGGACAATGTCTCCACTTTGCATTCCTTCCCAATAGACCTCTTTAAGTTTGTTTGCCTTAGCGTAATCTTCGCATTCTTCTTTGAGCGGCCCATCTCCTACAATTATCAATCTTAAATTATCATGCTTTTTTTGCAGAATCTTGTAGGCCATTAATAAATAGATTAATCCTTTTCTTTCTTCGATTCTTCCCAAGAAAAGAATATTGATTTTACTATTATCAAATTTATCTATTCTCTTAACTGTTGGATTAAATTCATTTAAATCAATTCCATTAGGGATTACTTTTTTTAATCCATTATATTTTTTAAAAGGTTCAAGGTTAAAAGAAGCTACTCCAATCACTCCCTTAACTTTGTGATTAATCAATCCGCTTAGATTATTTATCATTACATCTATAAGTGGAATCGATTCAGTATTAGCATGAAAAGTAATAATATTAGTTGTATCTGATCTCTCTAATATCTGCGAGGCTGAAGGAATGATAAAGTTATGGAAATGCAAAATATCAAACTTTTCCTTTTTGAGCATCTTTTTAATAGCCAAAGGATTAAAATTGCAGACCAAGTCCCCTTGTGTTCCTCCGACATTTAAGGGAATTGAAGTTCCTAGGAGAATTACATTACCTCCATACTTCTCTTTTAGCTTCCTTCGAGGGACAATTATCTTAGTTTCTATGCCTCTTTTCTCGAATTCCTTGGATAATCCCATTATGTGATTTTTCACTCCCCCTGGATTACTGAAGGAATGGAAAGAAATAAAGCCTATTTTCATAATTGACGTTTAATTTGTTGTTTGCTACATTATACTTAATGAGTAGTGAAAATACAAATCTAAAAGTGCCCCCACAGGATATAGAAGCGGAAAAAAGCCTTTTAGGCTCTTTAATGCTTGATAAGGAAGCAATTACTAAAGTTGCTGATATTTTGCATGCTGAAGACTTTTACAAGAGAAATCACCAATACATCTATCAGGTGGTTGAAGATTTGTTTTCTCGTGGAGAGCCAATTGATTTAATTTCAGTTTCATCAAAGCTTAAAGAAAGAAATCAATTAGAGAATATTGGAGGAACCGCTTACCTAACTGAACTAATTAATACTGTTCCAACTGCCAGCCACGTAATGACCTATGCCAAGATTGTCCAAAAGAAAAGAATCTTAAGAGATTTAATCTCTGCTGGAACAGAAATATCTTTAATGGGCTATGAAGAAGAAAATGAATCTGATGATCTTTTGGATTCAGCTGAAAGAAGAATCTTCAGTATCACTCAAAAGAATCTAACTCAATCATTCTTACCAATCAAACCTTTCCTAGAAGAAGCTTTTGAAAGAATAGAAAGAATATCTAAACAGAAAGGAGCTTTAAGAGGAACTTCAACTGGATTTAACGGATTAGATTCCCTTCTCTCTGGTTTGCAGAATTCTGATTTAATTATTCTTAGCTGCTAGGCCTTCAATGGGAAAATCAAGTTTAGCACTAGATATTGCCAAGAATGTTGCTTTAAAAGAAAAGAAGCCAGTTGGTATCTTCTCATTAGAGATGAGCAAGGACCAATTAATTGATAGATTAATTAGTTCTGAATCAAATATTGACTCATGGAAGTTAAGACAAGGAATGCTTTCAACTGAAGGAGATCAGAATGACTTTGTTTGTATCCAGCACGCCTTAGGCACTCTTTCTGAGGCTCCCATCTTCATTGATGACGCTTCTAGCTGTAGTGTTTTACAAATGAGAGCCATGGCCAGAAGATTACAAGCTAGTCATGGATTAGGTTTGATTATCGTTGATTATTTACAATTGATTGAGCCAAGCAACAAGATAATCAATAGTGTTCAACAAATTACTGAAATATCAAGACAATTAAAAGGATTAGCTAGAGAATTGAATATTCCTGTTTTAGCTCTATCTCAATTATCAAGAGCAGTAGAACAAAGAACTCCCAAGATTCCTAGACTATCAGATTTGAGAGATTCTGGTTCAATTGAGCAAGACGCTGATGTTGTTCTATTCATTTACCGTGAAGATGTTTACCAAGAAGAAAGTCCTCGAAAAGGAGTTGCTGATATTATTATCGCTAAACACAGAAACGGTCCTATCGGCAGAGTAGAACTATTCTTTGATAAACAAAGAGCCTGCTTCAGAAATATTGAAACGGGTCGTGATGCTTTTGAGGGAGATATTGGATTCTAAAACAAAAACCTGCTTCAGAGTGAAACAGGTTTTTAAATATTTAATTAATTCTTAACGTCTAGGATTTCAACTTCGGTATAGCGTTGTCTGTGCCCTTTTTTGACTTTGTATCTTTTCTTTGATTTGTATTTGAAAGTCATTACCTTATCAGCTTTAGCTTGTTTTAAAACTTTAGCTGTTACTGTAGCTCCTTTAATCAAAGGTTCTCCAAGAGTTAAATCTTTTCCGTTTTCAACCAAAAGTACGTTGTCGAATACTACTTCGGCACCTTCTGCTACTTCAAGCTTCTCAATCTTTAATTTGTCTTTCGGGGAAACTCTGTATTGTTTTCCGCCTGTTTTTATTACTGCTAACATGTTTTTTTGCTTAATTAATACTTTTTGTTTATATCATTTTATTGTTAATAGTCAATAATCAATCCTATAGTCTTACAAAAACCTCAGTCATGATAAAGGCTATATATATAAATAGTAAGAATATTGCCTCTTTCTTGCTTATCTGGCTATCGTTTTTAATAAAGATAAAGAAGAAGATTATAGCAATAAATAAGAAGATTCTAGCTACTCCAAAGGGAGAAAAGTCAGTGATATAGATTGGATTAATCAAAGCTACAATTCCTAAAACAAGGGTGGCGGGAGCAACGATTGTTCCCATTAAATCTCCTAAAATCATCCATTCCATTCTTTTCCTAGCTGAACTAATAGCAAAGAATATCTCAGGTGCACAGTTACCTAATCCAACGATAAACAAACCAATCATGACTATGGGCCAATTAAATGTAGCAGCAAAATATTTGGCTGATCTAACTATTCCTTCTGAGGCGACAGCAAACATTGCTAAACTTAAAATGATTTTAAAGACTCCACTAAAAGAAGCCTTAAAGCTTTCAGTTGGGGTTGCTTCATCTTCACACTCCTTACTAAATCTTTCTTTTTTAGAGAAGAGCCAGCCAACATAGACAAAGAAGAAGGCAATCATGATAATACCATCGATTCTTGAAAGATTGCCATCCCAGACTAGAAGTATTGGTAAAATAGCAGCAATAACAGTAAACAATAATGTTGTGTGTACGGTTTTGCTCTTGGCTGGTATTCCTCCTTTAGCGAAGAAGGCGGCCAAAGCAACAGCTAAAGTTAAATCAACAACATTTCCTCCGATTACATCTCCAAAAGATAATTGTGGAATTCCATGCAAGAGCTGAAGATATACCAACAAAGAGGTTAGGTAAAGAACCAACAAAAGCCATAATTAAAAAAGAAACTACGAATTCTTTCCAACCTAGAAACTTAGCAATCTTTATCAAACTCTTAACTATTAATTCACCCGAGAAGTAGAAAGCAAGACAGGAAGCAAGGAACATCAGAACATAGATTAAAGTGGCCATTTCTTTATGTTAATTTTTATTGCTTCTATTATACTACATTTTGGATATAAAAAAAGAGTAGAAATGTAATTTTACATAATCTACCCACCTCGATGGTCCCAGAATTCTCCGAATGATCCATCCTGTAAAAGAATCCATACATACCCCTTTATAAAAGACGAAAGGACAGATTCTAATTGTTTGCGGAGCATTCTTTTCCGATCTTTAATATTTTTCAATCTTTCTGGATAAGAATTAGCCCAGACAATAATCATTAGGTCGTGTTCGGTTTTGTCAAATGGACCAAAATCACTAACGATAATTTCGATATCATTGGCTGTAAGCTTTCCATCTTGATTATCGCACGTTAATGAGCTTGCAACGAAATTTGGTAAGTTATCGATAATCCTACCTGTCAATATGTCATCCGTTATAACTTTGGGATTTCTCCTTACAAGAACAAGTGGCATTTTGATCATCTCCCTATCTCTTTGAGATAGTGTAAACAAAAAATACCATAATTTGGTATTTCTGTAAATATGCGGTCCTAACCGGATTCGAACCGGTGTTCTTAGATTGAGAATCTAATGTCCTAGGCCTCTAGACGATAGGACCAATACAATACTTAAATATCATATATATCACTGTTTGTCCAAGGTTGTAGTTGTGGTAACTGTATCATCATAGTCTGGTGGAATCTGCCAGTAATCAAAGATGTACTTAGCTAAGTCATGAAAAATAGGGACAGCTGAATATTCAGATGTTTTGGTAGCTGTCGGGTTGTTTAATTTTATAAGAATAATGAATTTAGGATCAAGGGCTGGAGCAAAACCCATAAATGTTTGCCAAGTTTGGTCTGAGTATCCTGATTTGCTTATCCCAATTGAAGTATATGGAACTTGAGATGTTCCTGTTTTGCCCCCAATCCAATAGCCTGAATTCTTAGCCAAGTGTCCGAATCCTTTTTCAACCACATTAATTAACATTGTTCTTAATTGACTACTCGTTTCAGCGGAAACAACATTATCTTTTACAATTATTGGTTGTATTTTCTTCACTTGTCCGGCAGTAGTTATGGTGTCAACTATGTATGGCTTGTATAATTTTCCTCCATTAATAATAGCCGAGAAAGCTCTAATCATTTGCAATGGAGTAATTCCTAATCCTTGTCCGAAAGCAGTATTACCAAAGCAAACTTCACAAGTATTGTAATCCAAAGCTTTCTTTAATTCACTGCTATTAGGAGATACTTCTCCAGCTAAATCAATTCCTGTATCTTCAAAGAATCCGAATGATTTTAAATAGTTATAAAAGACGGAGTTACCGATTAAGCTTTCAGCATACATTACTCCAGTATTAACTGAACCTTGCAAAACTTCAGTCATGGTTATCTTCCCCCATATTTTATTCGAATAATTATATACCTTGTAGCTTCCAAATTGTTTGTAGCCTAGCGTATCATCAAAAACAGTATCTGGCGTTACTTTCTTTTCATTAACAGCAGAGGACATGGTTATTGGTTTAAAAATTGAACCTGGTTCAAATAGTTTTTGAGTACAGGAGTTTTGGAAAGATTCCATTGATGCTATTTGATAGTTATTAGGATTGAAATTAGGATTTTGAGCCATGGCAATAATGGCTCCGGTATTTGGATCCATAACAATTATTTCTCCTCCTTCAGCACTGTATTTTTTAACTCCTTCGTTTAATAACTTCTCTGCCATGAATTGAATATTGTAATCAACAGTCAAACTTAGCGATGCTCCGTCAAGAGATTCTTTGTTTGACATTTTAAAAAGAAAATCCCAAGGATTCTTTTCTGTTTTAGAAACAACTGTCTTCCCCTTTATCTGGTCATCATAATATCCTTCTAGACCATATTGGCCTACTCCTTCTTGATTAATGAAGCCAATGATTTGTGAAGCAGTATTCTCTTGAGGGTAATATCTTTTAGTTTTGTATCCAATATGGACACCAGTTAATCCTAAGTTAGAAATATCATCAGCCTTAGTCTTATCAATATTCTTTTCTATGACTTCGTAGAAGCTGCCTGATTTTTTAGTTAAAGCTAAAATGGTATTCATATCTTTACCAGTCTTTTCTGAAAGCATCTGGGCAGTCACCTCTTTGTCCTTGTCCTTTATCTCTTCAGGAGAAATGAAAAGATAGGGTTCTTTTTCAGTCATGGCTAGTATCTCTCCGCCCTTAAAGGTTACTTCTCCCCTTTCCCCTTGAGTTTCCGCTAATGATGTCTGCTGACCCTGAGCCATAGCTTTGTAATACTCTCCTTGATTAATTTGTAAATAAAATAAGCGGGATAAAACTATCCCTCCTACTAAAAAGACGATGACAATAATAATGTTTATTCTTAGGTTATTAGACATAAGAAACTATTTGGAAGCAACAGAGGCATCGGAAACAACAATGTAATTAACCTTGCTTACCTTTTCGAATCCTTCTTGTGCTACCTTTTCTTCAATATTAATAAGATTTCTATCTTTTGAAACAGAGAGTTTCAATTCAGCTACATCTTTCTTTAATTGCTGGATAGAGGTTTCTTTCTCTCCCTTAATATATCCAGACTCCGTTAATTTTACCACTTGAAAAACATAAAAGCAAACCAAAGCCAAAGCTACCATTACTATTATTGTGAAAAATCTTTGTGAATCGTTTTTTGCTATGGTCATATTTTTATATCTTTATGGCTGCTCTTAATTTAGACGATCTGCTTCTGGGATTAAGAGCAATCTCTTCATCCGTGGGAACAATCGGCTTTTTGGTTATTATTTTGATTTCTCCGCTCTTCTCTTTCTCCTTTAAGAATTCTTTAATAATTCTGTCTTCTAAGGAATGGAAGGAAATAGCTACTAACCTTCCCTCCTTTTCTAACAGATTTAATGCTTCTGGAAGAGTCTTGCGGAAATTATCCAACTCGTTATTAACTGTGATGCGAAGTGCTTGGAAGGTTCTGGTAGCAAAATGTGTTTTGCTGTGGTGATACCATCCTGGTGTCGCTTCTTTAATAATACTCACTAATTGCAAGGTGCTCTTTATCTTTTCTAATCTTCTTTTCTCAACAATCTTTTTCGCAATTTTTCTACTGAACTCTTCTTCTCCGTATTCTTTTAATATTTTCTCAATCTCATCTTCTCTCCAATCATTTAATATTTCTTCAGCCGTTAATCCAGTAGAATAGTTCATTATTAGCGGTTCATCTTTATTAAAGCTGAATCCCCGCTCTGCACTATCAACGTGGTATGATGACATTCCGATATCAAACAGTATTCCACTCACCTTATTAAATCCATTCTCTTCTGCTACTTTTGTAATGTTAATGTATGAATCATTTACTGGAATCAATCTCTCTATCTTTTCTTTTTCAATCTTCTCAAATATTTCTTTGTCTATTTCTATTCCTAATACTTTTCCATTAGGACCATTTCTTTTTAATATCTCTCGCGTATGTCCTCCACCATTTAATGTGCAATCAATGTAGTTGCAATTGGGTTTGACATTTAAGCATTCAATCACTTCTTTTAATAGTACTGGTATGTGCATCTTATATTCCTAATTCTTTTAATCCTTCGGCCATGCTCTCAACTTGAGTGTTGGTTGTCTGTCCGTATTTCTTCCAAGCATTTTCATCCCAGATTTCAATTCTGTCGTATAGACCAGCGATAACAACACTCTTGTTTAAGCTGGCATATTCTTTTAAATAGTCAGGGATAAGAATTCTTCCCAAGCTATCAACTTTAACGTCCATTGCTCCGGCTAGCATTACTCTCGCAAAGCTTCTCGCATTTGATTGTGATAAAGGAAGCTTGCTTAATTTATCAGCTAGTTCGTTCCATTGTTTTTGTGGGTACAAAAAAAGGCATCCATCAATACCTCTGGTTATGACAGCGCCCTCCGATAAAACACTTCTAAATTTAGTAGGGATTGTTAATCTCTTCTTTGGATCCAAATTGTAATTGTATTGGCCGATTATCATAAATATTGGTTATCCACAGGGGTTTTGCGTTTTCCACACTTTTCCCCACTTATTAACACTGTAAGACCATTTTACACCACTCGAAAAAACTTGTCAACCACCCGTCAACAAGTCAAAATCCCTTTATTCTAAAGGGTTTTTCTGAGTTATCCACAGGAGGAACAAAAAACACCAGTTTCCCACTGGTGCTTTGTTGCTTTGTTTTACTTACAAACCTCCGCCAAAGGATGATCCAAACAAACAATTGCTTTTAATTGTTCTATCTTCTTCTCTTGTTCTTGAATAGCACTAGTTAGGACAGGAACAATCTTTTCGTAGGAGATACCTTTGTATCCTTCGTTGTTAGTAGTAACTACTTCAGGAATGATCTTTTCTACGTCTTGAGCAATGAATCCTAATTGAGTTCCATTCGAGAACTTCATTTCAGGGTATTCATCAGTCTTCCATTGATAGTTTACTGGGTTTAATGCCATTACCTTCTCGAGAGAAGAAGATTGAGAAAGAGTATTAATATTCTTCTTCCAACGGATATCTGATCCAGACCAAGAGCCTGAAGTTACCCAAGCATGTTCCAGCTACGGTTAGAGTGTAGCCTGGAGAAGTGGTACCGATACCGATAGAGCCATTAGGATCAATCACCATTGCTGCTTTATGACTATCCAAATAGCTTGGCGTTACATAAAATTTTAAACCAACCTGATCGATGTAATCTTTTGTATAACCTCCTATCCCTGCACCCCAAATAGTGCTTCCGTTAGTAGAATTAAAATCTAGGTGTGTTCCAGTCGTCCCAGCCGTAATAATTGTTCCAATTGCGACGTTGCCACCATTATTGACTCTCATTGTTTCTGAACCGTTTTGTAAAAATTGTATAACGTTAACATCTCCATCGCCTCTTGCGCTACCTCCTAAACGAATTTGTCCACCCATCGATCCATTAGTTTGTAATGTTCCGTCAGGAATCCCACCTACTAAATTTAACTCGTATCCATCAGAATTACTACCTATATAATTACCATATGTTCCAGCCCCTATAACCGTAGCACCTCCTCCCTTCTGAATTTGAAATTTACCAATGGGATTATTGGTGCCTATCCCCACTCTGTTATTCGTCGTATCAACGCAAAGACTGTCAGCACTACATTCTAGTTGTGCTAAAGAGTGTCCTGGGTTAGGAATACCAACTGTAACAGCTGAAACATCTTCAGTTTTTAAAGCTTGGTAATACTGACAAACTGCAAACACGAACCCTAAAAGAATTACTGACAAGATGATGAATAAATGTTGTTTTTTCATATGTTATTTTATCTTAATTATTATTAATCTTTTTTACTTTTGTTTCATGCGTTTATATAAATTTAAAAGCCTTCTTATAACAAGCTGGCTTTGTAACACAAAACTCCCCGCCAGCCTGACAACCTTTCGATTGTCCATACCAGTTTCCTGATATGACCATCCCTGATCAGCTGAACGAGGAGTTCAGTATCAGGGATGGATTTTTAACCATGCCATCAGATTGCTCTGATGGGTTAGGTTACGCAAACTATTAAATTGTAATTCAATTATATCTCAATAATAAAAAGATGTCTAATTTAAAATCTCCATCCTTTTAAAGATGGAGATTATATCTTTCAATTTTACGAAATACTTATCGTCAGATTGTTTGGATCTATTGTGATTTTACTTCCCTGAGGAATGGAATCATTTAATAATCCTCTAGCAATAGTGTTTTCAATCTTGTTTTGGATTACTCTTTTCATTTCTCTAGCTCCAAAGACTGGATCATAACTTAATTCAACAATCTTGTTCTTCAATTCTTCAGTAATTATTAACTGTATCTTTTTAGTCCTTAAATTATTATTCAAATTGCATAACTGTATTTGAGCAATTGATGATAGGTCTTCTTTGGTTAAAGATTTAAAGACTATCACTCCATCAAACCTGTTAATGAACTCTGGTCTGAAGGTTCCCTTTTCAAAGATGGCTGATAGTAAGTCTCTCTTAATCTCCGGCATCTCCTTATTCTCTCCTATAGCCTTTAAAATGGTCTGATAGCCCGCATTTGATGTGGCAATGACAATTGTATTAGTGAAGCTCACTTTCTTTCCCAAATTGTCATTAACGTATCCTTCATCTAATACTTGAAGGAAGACGTTAAGGATATCAGGATGAGATTTCTCTATTTCATCTAACAAGACTAAAGAGAATGGATTTTCTGATACTTGAGAAGTTAGAATTCCAGGCTGAGTATCTGATCCAAGCAATCTGGGAATATCATCGATTCTTTGGAACTCAGACATATCAATCCTAATCATCTTGTCTTCTGATCCAAAGTAGGCTTCAGCTAGAGCTTTAGCTGTTTCTGTTTTACCCACACCAGTCGGTCCTAAGAAGAGGAAGCTTCCCATTGGTCCTTTTCTGGTCTGTACGCCTGTCCTAGCCCTTCTTAGGGCTGAAGAAACATCATCAATAGCTTCACGCTGCCCAACCACTCTTTTGTGTAATATGTCTTCTAGACCTAATAGTACTTCTTTTTCGGTGCTTCTAATCTTTCCTACCGGTATCTTAGTTTTTTCTGAAAGCATCTTATCAATATGCTCGGGCAAAACAATATTTAATTTGCTATCTCTGCCACTGAAGATAACAGCCTCGTCTAATAGATTAATTGCTTTCTGTGGGAAAGGAAAATCAGAAACATATTTTTCACAAAGAGAAACTGTTTCTTTTAAAGAAGTGAAAGGAATGAATTTTTGATGTTCATTTTCTAATCTAAAGACTTTGTTTTCTAAAACTTGCAGAGTTTCTGTAGGACTCATCTCTTCCACCTCTATTTTCTGGAACTGGGCAAGAAGTGAAGGTTTATCTTCAATGTACTGATGCAATCCTTTGTATGAAGTTAAACAGATAGTCTTAAACGATGGAGAATTTAAATATGGTCCAAAGATTCCTGAGATGTCTACTACTCCAGCTTTTTGTTTTCCACCTAAGAAATCTTGAATGTCATTGATTATTAAAATAACATTGCCAGCATTAGTAACTTCTCTAAAGCATTGGTCTAATACTTTCTCCATTTGTTCAAAAGAAGTAGTCGTTGAAGAAAGAGAAATAATATCTAATTCTATAAATCGATTATTATTGACATTAGGCAAAGATTGTCCAACTAAGCTTTTCTTAATCAAGCCATGAATAATATTTGTTCTTCCTACTCCTGGCTCTCCAATAATTAAAGCATTGCCAGCATCTTTCTTGGATAGGATTCTTTCTAATTGTTCTATCTTATCCTTGTGCCCAACAATATCTTCAAATCCCCTTCTCTTAACAATATCAGTCCAGTCAATTGAATAGCTATCTAGTGTGGGAGTGAATCCAGCTGTCCAGTCTTTTCCTAATGATCCCATCTTAAGTAAGTTTTCATAAGCCCAGAATTGTTTGCTCTTCTGTATTTTTACATATACCCTTTCCTGCCAAGCATTCACCTCTTCAAAATCTTCTTCTTCAATATCTGATTCAACTATTATCTCTTTTAAATGAGGCTCTACTTTAGCTAAGGAAGCAATAACATCTCCTTCCTTTATCTCTCCTCCTCCTCTTTTTAAAGCATTCCTTCCTGCTTCTTCGAAGACAGCTTCGAATTCTTCTCTTGTGATTTGAGTTAAAGAATCTTTTGATTTTAATTCTTTCTTCAATCCATTCATGTCAATTAATAGTCGAGAGAAGATAAAAATGATTCTCTGATTTTTAAGATCTAAAAATGACTCAAGGATTGTTTCGTAATTCGGATAGCGCAATCCATTCTTTTTTGCAGTCTTCAAAGCATCATCTAAATACTTAGCTGATTTCAAACTAAAGAATTGAGCTAGATTTTCTTTTTTATCAGCTAAAGCTTTTTCTAATGATATTTTTCTTTTAGGATTTTTTAAACATTCATCAAAGAATAGGTTTAAATGCTTCATTAAGACAAAAAGAGAAAAAGTGATAATAGCCGCTCCTAATAACTGGTCAGTATCTTTAGCATTAACACTATTAAAGATGTAGAAGAAAACAAAAACAGCAAAAGATATTAAAGAAAGCTTTTTAATCTGTTTTAGGCACCAGAAAAATGATTCCATCTGGGCTACTTCGCATATTTCTGTTTTTTCTAGATTAATCATAGGTATTTAAATCCATATATTATTGCCCATATAAAGAAGAAAGGATAAACAATTGAAACAAAGAATAATATTATTCCTAATATCAAAACAACGATTTCGTAAACTATAAAGAAAGTAATCAAGAAGAGCCTCATTACAAACCCAATTACCCTAGTAATGATGTTTGATAGTAAAACTTCAAGGTATTTGCCAATATCGAATCCACGGCCATAATCCCAGAGGTATCTTCTCCAAGGAGAAAAAAGAGAGCGTAAAGTCTCTTTGATGGAAAAGAAATCGAACCCAAAAGCAAGATAGTTTTTAAGAATAGTTAAAACTTTTTTGGGAGTGAGTATTAGCTGCCAGTATAGATATTTAATGAAAATATTCATTCTTTTCGGCGCATTTTTATATCGTTATATTGATTATAACTGTTTTAAATAAAATGTCCACAATTTTAAGGCTTGACAATAATGTTTCTATAATTATAATGGATAACATCATTAGAAAAAGGTCGGCACTTTATAATAAAATATAACAGTATTATCTTTTTTAAAAAAGATAAAGTGTTCACAATTAACCTTTAATAAAAATTATGATTTTTGAAGAAAAAACAAACGACGAAGTTGAATTAATGTTAGGAGAAGAAGAGTCTTGCGAAGTTGAGGAAGAAGAAACAGAAGAAGTCACTGGAGAATATGATGAAGATAATGAATTCTCTGATGACGATGACGAAGACGAGGATGATGACGACGACCTCGACGATGACGACATTGACGATGATGACATTGATGAAGAATTCGACGATGACGATGACGACAAAGACGAAGAAGAATAATTTCTAATTAAGGGCCCCGCACTCGCGGGGCTTGATTATTGCTTTTTTATCTTCAGGCTGATATAATTGGAAATATAATAATAAAAAATAAGCTATGGAAATCAAGACCAACAGGTGGAAAATTGCCACCATAATTCTTGCAGTTGTTGTTATCGTTCTCGCAGTGGTTCTTTCTCAGTCAATGTTCGGTTCTGTTAAGAAAGCAGCCGATAAGGCAGTTGAATATATTAATAAAAATAATTTAGCAAACGGTGCTAAAGTAACATTATCTAGTATTGATAAAGAAACCATTAATAATTTAAATCTAAGAAAGGTAACTTTCGATGTTGCTGGAACTAAGGCTGTTTCATATGTAAGTGTTGATGGAAAATACCTTTTTGCTCAAGCACCATTTGAATTAGGTAAAGATTTAGATTCAGCATCAACAACAGGCTCAACAGGAACAGTTGAAAGCACTGGAGCTCAACTTGAAGGAGGATTCAGTGAAGCAAAAGATACAAACATTTGTTCAGAGAATGGAAAGCCAACCATTTACTTCTTCGGTTTATCAACTTGTCCTCACTGTAAATGGGAAGAGCCAATTCTTAAGAGTGTGATTGCAGAATTTGGTGACACCGTTTCCTATCATGAAAATATTGATTCAGACAAAGATCAGGATATATTTACAAAATATAGCACAGGATCAGTTCCTACTTTGGTAATTGGTTGTAAATATTACAGAATTGGATCTGGTGAAGCTAGCGGTGAAGCAGCTGAAAAGACAGCTCTAAAGAAGATTATCTGTACAGCTACAGGAAATCAGCCAGGCAGCATTTGTCAGTAAATTAAACTAAGCACCCGCAAGGGTGTTTTTGTTTTCCGCACAAAAACTTGACAAAAATAATAATATGATTATAATATTCTTGTAAAGTTAATTAGTACCTTTTATATTAAATAAGAAGATTGGTTTGGTGGCTGGTTTTAGTGATAATTATGGCATTAAAACTAGCCACCAATCATCGCATTGGGGCTAGTGTAAAGCGAGGCTTTAATCCGACTGCAGCCGACTACGTCTAAAATGACTGTGTCCACAGTGACGGTTAGCCCGTACGAATCTATCTTGCCTTGGGAGGCGATTACAGGAAATGAAAGATTAGTAGTCCTGGCGCTTTCTTAGCGCCGACGAAGTAGGCATCGTGCCGATGTTGTATGTGACCAGTAGTTGAGTAAAAATTCGATGGGTCCATTTCGCGCGCTATAGCTAGGCCTCAATAGAGCATCACCGCTCCATGTTGTGGATAATATCCATGGTAATGACCCGCTTGCCCGCGAATATCGACCTTTCTCGTATCCCATTGACATGGGAACACTCTCGCCCCCTAGCCAGCGATCAAAACGCTACACTAAAAATGTGTTGGGTTGCGAGACACTAATTTGAGTAGGCTTTTACGGAAGCTAAGGTTTATGAGGCGCCCAAAGGGAAGTTTTCAACAGACCGAAGAGCGTGTGCCGCTCCTAGTACTCACAAGTACTTAAACTAGGCTAGAAATTCCCGAAAGCCCCATTCCTCTCCATTCTTCTTATGTTAATTAAATCCACGCACCCTGCAATCTTGCTTGTGTGCGTTTCGTGTTTTTAGAGAACAAAAAACTCCACTTTCGTGGAGTCATTTTGTTATCCTTTACTTTAATTCTACAGTAGCACCTGCTTCTGTGAATTTCTTTTTCATTTCTTCAGCTTCTTCTTTCTTAGCGTCCTCCTTGATTGTCTGAGGAGCTGTAGCGATAGCGTCAACTAAATCCTTAGCTTCTTTTAATCCTTTCTGAGTTAAGTCTCTTACAACTTTGATGACTTCGATCTTCTTGTCACCAGCTGATGTTAATACTACGTTGAATGAAGATTTCTCTTCTGCGGCTTCGCCTGCGGCTGCTGGAGCTGCTGCGGCCATCATCTGAGGAGCGGCTGATACACCAAACTTCTTTTCTAATACCTTTACTAATTCAGCTAGATCCAAAACAGACATCTTTTCTATTTCTTCAACTAACTTTTTGAACTTTTCAGGAACCTCTACTTTTTCTATTTCTTCTGCCATATGTTTATATTTTATTATTTATTATGCTTTTTGATCTCTAATCTGAGAAAGGGCTAATACCAATTTCCTCATATTCCCAGAAAGAACTCCGACTAAGTTTGTTGCTGGAGCGGATAATGTTCCAACTAACATACCTAATAGCTGTTCTTTGCTTGGTAATTCAGCTAATTTGATAACATCAGCCATTTCACAGAATTTGTTCTCTAGAAATCCTCCTAATATCTTAGCGTTAACATTCTCCTTAGAGAATTGATAAACTAATTTACTGGGAGCAATTTCGTCTTCGTAACCGAATACCATTGCTACCTCTCCTTCCAATTTCTTTGAATCAAGTTCGATATTCTTGTTCTTCAAAGCTATTTCCATCAAGCTTTTCTTGGCTACTTTCATTTCGCTACCTTCTTTCTTTAGGTTTTCTCTTAATTTAGCCAATTCTTTAACCTTGATTTTGCTGAAGTCCATGAAAACGATTGACTTTTGCTTATCGATTTTGGTTTCAAGATCGGTAATGATTGTTTGCTTTTGTTCTCTTGTTAATGCCATATAATTAAAAAATCTGTGCTTTCCACAGACGACCTTACGCAATATTGCTATTGCTCTTTTCCTCAGTAGGACTTATTGATGCCTACTTTCTGTGGATTATTTATTTATACTCTGATTATATCTATTTTTAGCCTTTTGTCAACTCATTAGCAATGGCTTCTCCGAACTCTTGTGCAAACTCAGCATTCTCTCCAGTAATGATGTTCCCGTCTATAACAATCGCCTTTCTTTCATATGTTCCGTCATTTAGTTGGATGATTTTAATAGCTGATTTATCCATATCAGTAGACCAAACTGTTGCTCTCTTGTCTTTTAGTACTCCAGCCTTGGCTAGTATTGTTGGAGCAATACAAATAGCAGCTAATATCTTTTTTACTATCAAGGCTTTTCTGGCGATATCGTAAGAGAGTTCATTGTCTAGTAATTTAACAGCTCCCTGCCCTCCAGCAAAGATAATTGCATCAAAATCATCAACATTTAGATCGCTAATTAAAATATCAGCCTGGGCTTCCCCACCAAATTTACCAACAGCTTTTGTTTTATCGCAAACTGTTTTAACAATTATTCCTTTCTTCTTTAAAACTTCCTTAGTGATAAAGTA
This sequence comes from uncultured bacterium, assembly GCA_963802195.1. Lineage (GTDB taxonomy): Bacteria > Patescibacteriota > Minisyncoccia > Minisyncoccales > Minisyncoccaceae > UBA2211. Next base: position 54,549 of record CAWDHP010000003.1, read on the forward strand.
TTCTTCATCGCGAAAGTTTTCAGAAGCTATAATAATGGCTGCTTTTTTCATATGAGAATATTATACCATATCCTTAAAATAAAAAAAGAGAGCTGGTTAGGCTGTGATTAATTGTTTAAATTCTATCCCACCTCCTGTTATAGAGATGATGCATTCAAGTGCTTCTTCTTTTGCATAATTAGAATACTTAAGGATAGTATCGATTTGATGACACAGGAAGTTTGCTCATGTTTGGTTCGTAGGGATCTCCCCTCCCTTGATCTAATTGGATAATTAGCCTTTTCCTGTTTTTCAATCATACAGAATTAAAATCTTTCATCTCGAAGGTGTCTTTTGCCTCCTTAATTCTCGGATTGAATAAGAGGTTATTAATTTCTTCATAAAGCTGTACATTTGTCATTTTTTTAAGGTAATCAATGTACCCTCTTTCGTTATACATGCATGTAATCACCAAGTTGTCAATTGCAACCCTAAGTATGTTTTATCATAAAAGAAAAAAGAGGGCAACTGCCCTCTTTCCTGTATTAAGCTTCGACTTCCTGTCTTTCCTTTCTGGCCATTCTCCAGTGAAGAATATATATTGGGAAAGCAATTAGAATCATTGTTAAAGCATCAAGCATTCTTTTCTGTCTTTCTGATTTATAGCAGACATCTCCTGTGTTTGAGCTTTTCCAATTTTCGTAATCCTTAATCATGTTATCTATCTGAGTCTTTTCATCAACTGTTAAGGCTGTGCTTGCTTTTAATTTATCAGCATCTATTGTTGAAAAATAATATGGTTGATTGCTACACATACTGTAGTCTCTCTTTTCAGCTTCTGGGAAAACATAGGCCTTAAGAGATGTATTAATCAACTGCCCCATTCCTACTGCAAAAAAGATTAGAGCAATCAATGAAACTGTGTAGAGATAAACTGTCATTACTATTTTTGTTGTTTTGTTCATAAGTATTTTAACATTAAATTATGATCTGTTAATCTTCCGTAATGGATAATACCATTTTTAACGGTGCCTAATTTTTTAAATCCCATCTTTTTGTAAAGATTAATAGCAATTTTGTTTTCTGAGAAAACATATAGGGTTGCTATTTTGATTTTTAATTCTTTAGTAGCTTTCTTCATTATCTTTTCGAAGAGTTTTTGGCCCAGTCCTTTTCCTCTCGCTTCTTTTCTTTAATAGTATTCCTAATTCACCGGTATGTCTTCTTACTCCATTATCAATTAGTGATACTGTGGCGCTACCATATACCTTTCCATTAATATCTAGAAATAAGTCGACCCTTGTTTTTTCTTTTTTCTCTTTGAATAACTTTATGAAGTATTCCCTTTCGCTTTTTAATGTTTGTTTTTCTTGAACTGTTATATATGCTTTTTCTTCAACCAAAGAATTCATCATCTCAAGAGCTGATTTAACATCACTCATCTTTGGTTCTCTAAAAGTTATCTTGTCCATATAATAATTACATCAGAAAGCTATTTTTAACGTTTCCTTTATTCCTGGATCAATAGGATGTTCTTTTTCTAAATTATCAATATCATCATATGATATCCATTTGTATGATTCATGTTCTTCGCTTAATTCTAATTCTTTTAAGTCTGCTTCTACTTTATGATAAATTAAGACTAGGTTAGCCTTTTCAATCTTAGAAGCATTAAATGTTTTAATAACCTTGTAATCTTTGAGGTTTAATATTTCTTCTCTTAATTCTCTATCTAGAGATTCTAGTAATGTTTCTCCTTGTCTAATCCTTCCTCCCGGCACATCCCATGCTTGTATAGCCCTTTTTAATAGAACTAAAACCTTGCCTTCTGGATTGAAGATTATTCCTTTGACTCCTACTTGATAAGTTGTAAATATTTCTTCCATGTTATAGTTTTATTCTTTCTAATTCTTCAGTTAAGATTATTGAAGAAAAGATGATTATTATAAAGCAAGATAAGATTGTTAATATTAGATTAAGGATAAAGTTATCTCCACTCTTTGCTGTCAGATTCTGAAAAATATCAACAGCAATTAAAGATATTCCTGAAAGATAAAGGAAAAACTTCCAATCTCTCCATTTGCTAAATTTGAATATCCTTTTATCTATTTTGTATTTAACGATATAGGCAATTATCACTAATATTGTTGAAAGAATAGAAAGTCTAGAGAAAGAGATTAAAGAATTGATTATATCGCTAGCTGAGAAAGTAAGCGCTCCGCCATAAGTCATACCAACCTGATTAATTCCTTCATTTAATTGCTGGTCGGTTACCGACCCATTAAGTAGAAAAGGAATGAGATAGATTGAAATAATTGAAGCGATTAAACAAATCAAAAGAAAAAGCAAAAGATTATCTTTGAAAATGTTTACCCCTCTTATTGTTCTTTGTTGAATATTATCCATATATAATTAGATTATACATTTTAAATAAAGAAAATGGAATAGGGTTAATTTATGTAAAAAAATAAAAAGATTTTATTTCTTTTTATAATTATTACAATGTATTTTTGAGCAAGAAGTCCCGTGATCGTGATCTCCCGAACAAAGTCGACAAACTTCGTTGTCAATCTCTTCAGAGATTGATTCTCTATCATCGTCATCGTCCCAATGATTACGATCATTATTGCTGGATATGTATATTTGATCCCTGTTGTGACACTGATGAGAGTGATCGTAGCTGTACTCGCTTTCAATGTTTGACTTTAGCCATTCCAGCTACATTTCCAGCCACAGCCATAACGATTATTTCTCCCGATCCAGTGGGCCTTAATACGCCGTCAGTGATTGATCCGCTACCACTCCCAACCGACCAAGTAATCGTTGTCGGTACTTCTTCACCATTAAAGCCGTAAGCTTTAGCGGTGAAGTCAAGAGTGGACCCCACTGTTCCAGAAGCAATAGATGGGTTAATTATGACTTTTGATATCATATTATTTTGTAAAGGCACTACATTAGTAGGCGTTGTTGCAGCAACGGTGTGTTCTTTTGAAGCACACCCTGCCGAAGCGATACAAATAAATACAATTAAAATGCAGATTAAGTGTGCTGTTCTCATTGCAATCATCACCCACTAGGGTATTGACAGTATATCCCTGTTATTTTTTGGTGTCAATAGATTAAAGAATAGTAAAAATAATCTATTTATGCTAAATTTATAATATAAAAATATGAAAAGAATTATCTTAGCCTCAACTTCACCCCGCCGCAAAGAAATACTTTCTAAAACAAAGCTTCCTTTTGAAATACAAGAAAGTAATTACAAGGAAGACATGACCTTACCGATGCCTCCGATAGAATTAGCTGAGCATCTTTCTTTTAATAAAGCTAAGGCAGTGGCTGATAGGAATAAAGATGCAGTTGTTATCGCCGCTGATACATTCGTTGTCTATGAGAATAAGTTTTTAGGAAAACCTAAAACAGAAAAAGAAGCTAAAGAAATGTTAATGATGTTGAGCGGAAAAGAAAATCAGATTATTACTGCTGTAACAATTATTGAAAATGATCATTCTCTTTCTTTCCACGAAACAGTCAGAGCTTACATGGAAAATCTTTCTTCAGAAGATATAGATAAATATATAGCAACTGGAGAACCAATGGATAAAGCTGGAGCTTACGCCCTACAAGAACTAGGAGCTATCTTTATTAAAAAGATAGACGGTGATTTCTTTGCCGCCATGGGCCTTCCCTTAAAAAGACTAGTTCAAGAATTGAAGAAGTTTGGAATAGAAGTTTTATAGCTAATTTTTTGTATAAAAAAAGAGCCCGTCATAGAAAATAAGTTCTATTCAGGGCGATGAGTTGTTCTCATTGCATTTCTATCAGGAGCACAATAAGTATGCTCCGGCCATGGCTAATCCTCCAGTAAAAGCTGTAAGAGTGATTTGGATTTTATCGCTTGATAAGATTGCGATAAAGCCCATCATAGCTACTAGGAGCAATAAAGCTCCAATAGTCCGGGTTTTGGTTTGTAAACAAAAAACCAAGCTCAGTTAAGAGCTTGGCTTAGTTTTAGATCCTTAGACACGGCTAACGTTTACTGCGTTAGGTCCCTTTGGAGATTCTCCTTTTTCAAAAGATACTCTATCACCTGTTCTCAATTCCTCAAAGCTTACGCCTTTAAGTTCATTGCTGTGAAAAAATAAATCTTTTTCTTCTCCATCAACTGTGATGAAGCCGAATCCTTTGTCTGTTAGGTTCTTGATTGTTCCTTCCATGATTGTAAAGTTTTAATTTAATTAATGTTTAAGGTTTTACCCTAAAGCTTAGTTTCTTGAATAATCTCGACTAAATTACTATTAAGCAACTATCTTACAAAGATAATGACATTTAAGTGGGAATTAGTCAACCTCAATTACCATTTCCCCCAATGGATTTTGTTTTCAATAAAATCATTGTCAGAATAAGGTTTAGTCTCTTTATCTCCATAACCTAGAGGAATAATATTTATTAAAGTAAAGTTTTCAGGAATATTTAGGTATTTTTTAATCGGTTCAATCTCTTGCGGCTGAATATTTTTCCAGAAAGCTCCTAAACCCATATGAGTGATCTGTAGAAACATATTCTCAGTTGCTAAAGACAAATCTTGGGTTGATAATAAGGCCTTATTAGTATCTATAATCGGAATGATAATAATAGGTGCATCTTTTATCGCCTCTTGTTTGGCTGTTAATTCGTACAATTCTTCTTTTGTCGATTGGTCTTTGATGATAATAAACTCCCAAGACCGATTATTCATTGCTGTTGGAGCAAATTGAGCTGCCTTAATAATCTCCTTTATTTGTTCGTCAGTTGGTATTTCTTTAGTAAAAGAACGTACACTGCGACGATTTTGTATTTCTTTTAAAATCATATTTAATTACATTTGCTTTCACATGCAAACATTTTTACAGTGTCATCTTTATTGCTATCGACACAAGCTTGAACACATGTTTTGCATTGAGTAAATTGAGAGTTTTCAATTTGCTGGCATTTGTTGTTTTGGAGACCGCACTCTGCATACTTCAAACACTTGTCTCCAATACTATAAAGGGTGGTACAAATATCAGGAGCATTAGGACCGCATTTTATATCTAATCCATGGCAATTCTCTCTTTTGCAAACTGAACTTACACTCTCTTCACAGGCCTCTTCCCAAGGTCGCAAGCACTTCTGCTTATTTTCACACCAGGAATAGCCAGCTGAACCAATACAACCGTGTTCGTCTTTGTCACCACCAACTAAATTATTTACTAGGCTGCATTCTTTTGCAGAGAATTCAGTAGAATTAAAATTATTTTGTGAAGTGTATTCTATCGGTGTAATACTTTTATTATCCTTTATCAAGAAACATTGAGCATTAACAACTGGCACTCCTGAACCTTCTAGAACAAAAGCAACATACCAGCCATCAACAGCCTTTTCGGTCTTAATAGATTTTTGAGGGAATTCATTGCTAGGATAAGCTTTTAATTCAGGAAATTGTTTTTTAATCGTTTCAATTGCAACTGATTCGCTAATTGTTGTTGGCTTGGATTCCTTAAGATACCAATAACCAGCAATTAAGAAAAGTAGAACAACTATAATTACTGCTATTAGTTTATTTTTCATTTTTTTGTAAGTAATTATTATTAACTAAATTATACTCCTAAAATATGAAAAGGGATAGCAGGATTTAACTTTCTCTTTTTCCGTGCATCAGCATATCAACTGCTTGTTTCATTGATCCAGCCAGAGTAACGTCTCCAGCATTAACAAAGAATATCTGATCAGCGTTTTCAATTGTATTTAAACGATGAGCAATAATCACTTTGGTTGTTGATTTTGGCAAACTCTCTAGTATCTCTTCAAGCAGCTGTTCAGTTAAGGTATCGACATTAGCTGTTGCTTCATCAAGAATCAATACTTCTGGACTGCGCAAGACTGCTCTGATAAAAGCAATCAATTGTTTTTGTCCCAAGCTCATGGTGTCTCCACTGGAGCCTATCTCAGTATCAATTCCCTTTTCAAAGTGATCAAGAAGACTAAAAAGATGAAGTTCTTTCAGAGTTTCTACTAGTTGTTCTTTTGAAGCTTTGCAATGTTTTTCGTTTCCGCAAATAATATTATCCATAATCGTTCCAGAGAAAAGGAACGGTTCTTGAAGAATAAAACCTACCTTCTTAGTTCTCTCACTAGCACTATACGAACGGATATCTAATCCATCAAGCAAGACCATTCCTTCGGTTGGATCATATAGTCTGGCCATTAGTGAAGCAGTAGTTGTTTTGCCTCCGCCGGTTGGACCGACAATAGCATAGGTCTTCCCTTTCTCTAATTTGAAATTAATATTATGTAAAACTTCACTTCCTCCGGGATAAGCAAAAGAAATATTCCTGAATTCTAAGATTGATTTTCCATCAATCTTTTCGGAAACGATTAATGGCATATCTGACTTTAATTCAAGAATTTCTGAAATACGATCAATTCCAGCTAGAGCTAATTGCAGCGATGACCAGACTGACGCCATCTGTCGTAAAGGATTGTAGAAATTACTGACATAGAGCAAGAAGGCTACTAATAGACCAACAGTGAGGCTGCCTTGAGTGATTAAATAAATACCAAAGGCTAAGACAATAAGCTGAGCAATGTTTCCGGCTAGAGTATAGATAGGCAAAAAGATATTACTAGCAATACCAGAACTGATCGATGCTTTGTAGTTATCATCGTTAACCTGTTTGAATTTATTGCGGAAATAATCAAGACGGTTAAAAGCAACAATTACTTTAAAGTTATTAAAGCTTTCTTGAATCTCAGAACTCATTAAGCCTAATGTCTGCAAGCTTTTTAAATTAGTCTTCCTCACCCAATCAGAAAGTATCTGGGTGATTATTAATACTCCGATAGCAGGAAGCAAAGAACTAAAGCCAAGACGGATATTCAAAGCTAAAAGGAATATTCCCGCTCCGATAATAATCATTATATTATTGATAAACTGCATTAGAGCTTGCGAGAAGAACTGATTCAATTTATCAGTGTCGTTATTAATACGTGAAATTAGGTCTCCAGTCTTGTTCTGGTCGAAGAAAGCCACAGGTAGCTCTTGAAGCTTGTTAAAAAGGGCATTTCGGAGGTTAAAAAGCATTCTTCGCCCTATCCCTCCCATTGTTGCCATCTGGATGTAGGTGGATAAAAGGTTAAGGAGATACATTACCAGAAGGAAAGCTGAAAAGATTAATACTCCTTTCAAATTACTAGTTTGAATATACTTATCAATAATATCACTAATTAGTATTGGAGCATAAAGAGTTGTTGCTGAACTAATTAAAACAGCGAGAAGAGCAATAATTAAATTCTTCTTTTCATTAGCTAAAAATGGCATCAAGTGCTCAAAGGCGGTGCGGAAAACACCCTTTTGTTCATCATTGTCTATTTTAAGCTTGTAATTCATAGGTATTAATACTACGTTGCGATTTATATATCTGAACATACTCTGGCGAAGTCTTCATTAATTCGCTATGGGTTCCCATAGCTAATAATTCCCCTTCCATTAAAAGAATGATTTTATCATAGTTATCAACTGAAGCTATTTTCTGAGCAACGGAAATTAAAGTTAAATTAGGATAATTCTTATCAATATTCTTAATTATCTTTTGTTCAGTCATGGTATCGACTCTGGAAGTAAAGTCATCAAGGAAAAGAACCTTGGGATTTAAAGCTAAGGCACGAGCCAGCATGATACGCTGTTTTTGTCCTCCAGAAAGACTAGTTCCTCTTTCAGAAACGATTGTGTTTAACTTTTCTGGAAGAGCGTCGATAAAATCATTAAGCTCAGCTGTATCAATAGCTTTTTTAAGCGATTCGTCATTAACAATATTACTGAAAGCAATATTTTCTCTTAAGGTCAGATTAAAGATAATACTATCCTGGAAAACAAAGCCGACTTGGCTGTGGAAGGAAGCTTTTTCATAATCATCTATATCTTTACTATCATATTGAATACTGCCCCCCGCTGGTTTTAATAATCCAGTTAGAACGTATAGTAATTGAGTCTTACCAGCGGCAGTCGGTCCGATAATGGCAGTCTTGCTTCCTGCCTTTACATTAAAAGAAACATCTTTAACAACTTCCCTTTCTCCAAAGCGGACAGAAATATTATTTACCTTAATATCTCCTTTTATCTCTTTAATCAAAGTTCCATTCTCTTTTTCTTTAGGAGCATTCAATACCTCAAGAATACGTCTGTAAGAGGCATCAGCTTGGGCAATGGCACTGCTCATGAACCCTAAAAGGATTATCGGGAAGATTAGAATTGCAATGTAATTATTAAAGGCGGTAAAGTTTCCTAGACTCATTGTATGATTAATAACAAAGTAGCCACCAAGAGAAACAACAACTAGAGTGGCAATGTTAGCCAAAAAGCCAATAATTGGTATTAATCCTGAAAATAGACGCAAGATGCTCATACTGATATTCTTTGCTTCAGTATTAGCATTTAGAAACTTTTCTCCTTCAATTTGTTCAGCATTTAAAATACGAATCAGAGCTGCTCCAAAGATACTTTCATGAATTACCTTATTCAACCAATCAATCGCCTCTTGAGCTCTTTTAAATAGCTTTGATACTTTTTTAGAGATAAAGAAGAAAGCAATAGCGATAAGAGGCATAATCGCAAGAACAGCTAGAGCTAGTTTCCAATCTATTAAAAGAAGCATGACTGTAGCACCAATAATCAAAAAGATAGAAGAAATCATGGAAGCTAGAGCTTGAGAAACAAATACTTTAATAGCATCAATATCTGAAGTAAGGTTGGTGAGTAGTTTTTCTGGAGTAATCTTATTTATATATGAATATTCTTGAACTGATACTTTATCAATAAATTCTTTACGGAGATTACGAGCAACCAGTTCAGAAGCATATGTTTGGACTAAACTTTGGAGATAGGAGAAGACAAAAATACCAAATACTACCAAAGAGAATTCAATAATAATATTGTTTAAAACAAAATCACCTTTGGTGTAGGTGTCTATAGCATTAGATATTATTTTTGGTGTGAAAAGATTCAATCCATTAGCAGCTAGAGTAAGAAAAATCAGAAGTACTACTAATAGTACATATGATTTAAGGAGTTCGAAAACGCTAGATTTCTTTTCTATTTGCTTCTTTATTTTTGGCATATGATATAATTAAATATATCATTATATATGCTTGATTACAATGAAATTAATATTTTTTATTAAAATTTTAAATAAAAAAAGCGGTGTCTATAAATGTAAGACACCTTAATAATTTTGAAGAATTAAATCTTCATTCCTTGCATAATACTATCGGGCGGGACAAGAATTTCTGTCCAATGGTCCCTATCTATTCTTTTTGGGGCTCCATTGAAAGCAAGATTAATGGGCCATTCTGACACATTTCTGATATCTACTGTTTTGTAGGAAAGTATATATCCTCTTTGGTCTGTCCTATTAGGATACACGTGGACGTTAGGAGTTTTTTCAATCAAACCTTGCATATATTCCGGTCCTTGCATGTAGCCGTAAACATAGTAGAAGCTTGCGTCCACACTTCCAGTTCCTAGGAAATAGAAGGTTCCGCTTGATGCAACTGCACTGCGCAGTGCAGTCAAACTGACATTTCCGACTTCAATAGTTTGTGTTGTGGGCGGGATAAGTGAGTACGCGAAAATAAATATCAGACCTACAACAACAAATACGACAATAGCATTCAATCCCGGCTCATTGCAGTAGCCAGGTAGATTGTCTTTGTAAATGTAGAATGCCAGTGCGCACCATATGGTGATCAACAAAGGCATGAATCCTACAAGAAAGAAGGATGTGATGGCAACAATGACGAACCACCAAAGATTGATTTTTTTCCCTTTTTCTCTCGTTACGAAACCAAAGAGCAGTCCTGCTCCGATTATTATAATGATTGCAATGAACAATTCCATAATCGATTTTCTCCTGCCAAAATCAACGATTTTGGTTGGCTAAAATATAGCTTAATTTAAAATAAGTGTCAATAAAACTCGGAAATTAGAGATCTTTATATATAAAAAAAGACCCTAAGGTAATTCAAAAAAAATTAGGGTTTCGTCAAAGCACTAATAGTGCAATAACTAGACCCAAAAATTATGAGAGTTTCGAAATTTTTCTTTCCGCTTCTAGACGTTGCCTTTCAAGGTCGCGAAGCCGTTCAAGACGGGCGGATTCCCTTTTCATTATCCTTAGCAGTATTAGTGCTCTTGCTCCTTCTGAACCGGCAAAGCAGGCTTCTTCAATTGTTTTCGGCTTTGCATTAAGAAATCCATGTCCGTAAAGTTCGAAGGACAAAGAAAGTTCTTCCAGTTTTTTGTCACATGCTTCGTCAAATGATTTGTACCTTTCTTGTTCAAGCAAGAAATTCGTTTCGCATAAGCCGAATAGAATTTCAATCATGGAAGGGCGAGATTTTCGGAAGATTGCGGTTACACTGTCATGAATCTGATCGTAGAAATTGTCGTTGCATTTCCAAGCGAAGCAAGCAAATTCGCGAGCAAAGCTTGTCGCAATCTCAGCATTATGCCCCTTGGCATTCCATAGATTATATATGTTTCCATTCGTCATCGAGACGGAAGAACCATAGAATCTTGGAAAAAACCTGCGGTTGAATAGTAACACTGTCAACCAGGAAGGCAGGTAGTTTTCGGCGGAAGTATTCTTGAAGAGGTTCTGGCAAAGCATTTGGAATGCTTTTTTGCCGAGAACGTATCGAAGATTCTGACCGTTTGCTTCGATGCCGAATCTGTGCTGACATAAGGTGAGCTGAGTTGAATCCGCACTAAATGTGTGGTAATCAAAGCAGCCGTCAGCTATTTCAAGGTACTTGCAGATACGTGCGATTGCTTCTTCTTCGGTACTGGCTTTCACTTCAAAACCGAAGTGAAGCAGGCTGTGGAGGAACTCTGCTCGGGTCTCTTCTTTCCAAGCTTTTTCCCACTCAGTCCAGTTGGCTATATAGCCAATTTCCTTTGCCACTAATGGATGTGGCGTTTCTCTTTCCATATTTCATCTCTCCTGTACTATGTCGCTCTTTTGCGACAATTATATTATCCAAGAATACTAGTATTTGTCAACAGGAATAGGAGTTGTGCAAGGGCCATTTTAAAATGTTAAAGAAAATAATATAATGGATAAAATAAAATATATTTGATAAAATACAGGCAATGAATCAAAATCTCTTACAATTTAAAAAAGAATTTGGAAAATATGGCAGTTGGGCTTTGTGGGATAAAAATGGATATATAATGGGATATATAAAAAAGCCTGATTTTCAAAATTTAATTAAACCAAACATTGTTTTTGTTGGTCTTAACGCCAGCTGGAAATTGTCGGAAGACTGGATAAACTATCATGGAGAATGTAATAATTTACGCAGACCTAAATCTTGGAAGCGGGTGCACGCAAGTAAACTGGCAGAAGTTCTAATGGAAAAGGAGTTTGAAGTATTTAGGGGTGCCTATATGACCGATATAATTAAAGATGATAATAATCCAAAAAGTAATAATATAGCTGAGAAGATTAGAGATGATAATGATTTCTTGCTCAGGAATATAAAATTATTCGAAGATGAATTAAAAATGCTTTCTAATATTTTCGGTCTAGATGAATTCCATATTATATGTATTGGAAATGAAAGTTTTAAAGCTTTAAATAAAATAACGAAACATAAAATAGATAAGATATGGCATTACTCTGCATATCAACTTGGATGGGAAGGAGTTAAAGAAAGAATCCGACAAGATTTAAGGATTATAATTAAAAAATTAAAATAATACGGTCACTTTTTTATTTGATCTAATTTTTTAAAGATTTCTACCATCGCTAAAGTATCTAATCCGCAATATTGAAGCATATCTTTTTTTAGATTTTCTTTTTCTTCAGTAGTTTTTAATTCTATGAGTTTTCTGTAGGAAGCAGACGCGTCCCCTCCTCCTTGGATATTCAATTCTTTGTAAGATAGCCAAGGAATCATAACAGGCAAGATTGACTTAATAGACCAGCTTCCCTTGAAGTCCTTATGAATATAATAGCCATTTTTGAAAGGTATTCCTAAATCATAGACTCTATTATTGATAGATAATAAGCAATCTCCAAATTCTGGATACATTTCTGCCATTTCTTTATTTCTAGTTTTTTCGAAAGATTCATTCCATACAAGTACTGTTCCTACTTCTCCAATATTACTAGTTAAGCTTTTTAATAGTGTTGGTACAGGATTTTCCCAATTAGTTCCTAAAAATTCATAATGTTCAACTTCGGATTTAGGACTTTTTATAACATGAAGAGAATATTGAAAAACCATTTGTTGGTAAGGGCGGAAGCCATCAAATAAAGGAATGGCTGGAGAGTAACTTTCATAGTCAAGAAAATAAAGTGGATAAGAGAGTTTAGACAATTCTTCTTTGATGTTTTTTTCATCTATGATTATCTTGTCTTGTGTCTTTGCAATATAGTAATTTTGTTTGTTCTCGCGGGTAACATATCCCTCTGGAACATCTTCAATATTGATTTTACCTTGGTTTACTAGTTCAATTAAATGATCCTTTTTTAGAGAAAGATCATATATTGAGTGCTCTGGAACATCTTTCCAACAATAATTAGTAAAGCCACATTCATAAGGATCGAAACATTGTTTTAATATTTTAACTTCTGGTTCTCCTTGCGTTTTTTTAATAAAATCTAAAGCTTCTCCAATCTTCTCGTTAATGAAGATTTCAATAGAATTAACTCGTTCTGTAATATCTTCTTTTTTTATTAGTTCACTGGGATTAATTTCTCCATTTTTTATATATTGATTATTTACATAATAGATATATATGTTCCTTATTTTTAATCCACAATTAACAAGGCATTGTTTTTGAAAAGCAATATCGATTATGTGTAATTCTTTTATATCGGTAGTAGATTTAATTTCAATTAAATCCCAGCAATTAGATATTTCGTTAAAAATTAACAAGTCGTTTCTGCAAAATATATCTCCATCAAAAAAACTTGGCTGAATTAATACCTTGCCTCCAGCCTTTATGACTTCTTGAGTATTTTTTATATCATCAAAGATACTTGATTCTGTTTTACAATCAATACTATTTTTTAGTTCTTTATAGACCCAAAACTCAACACTTTCCCCTTGAAGCTGTTTATAGTCTAAATTTTCTTCTCCTTCTAGTAGTTCCTTCTTATTCTTATAAAGCCAAAGATATTTGGGACATTGCAAAAAGTATAAAAATTGGGTTTTTGATAGCATTTACTTTATTTTATCTAGTTCGGGCTGAAGTATTTCTATAAATACTTTCATTTTATTTACAGCCCAATCTTTTAGTTCCTCTGTTATTTCTAAATTTTTCCTTGTGATATATATCTTTGTCCATTTTCTATTTTTTTCAAAAACTATTTCCTCCTCCAATGTTTGCTCTAATTTTTCTTTAAGCCCTTTTATCTCTTCTAATTTTTTAATAGATTCCAAATTTAGATTTTTATCATTACTTTCAAAATGAAGCTCTACACTAAAACCATTTTTTCTAAATATCCACTCAAAATGTACATATTTTATATTTGTTGGAATTTGATAATAACATTTTTGACTGGGTGTGGGGTATTTGTTCGGCATTAAAATTTTTAATTTATCGACTAAATCATTATAAAATATTAAATATTTATTGCTATCTATTATTTCTATTTCTTTGTTAATGCTTGGTGCTTCCCCACTATCTCCTTCCATTATTTTATATATAGAAATATCATTTTTATTTTTCCAAGCAATCTGTCCATCTGTTGGCACTCCTAGAACGATCGAGGCTGCAGCACTTAGGCTATCAAAATCATAGTCTTTTTTAAAAATCAATAAATCTCCATTATCAGATAGAACCCCCTTATTTAAAAGTTCTTCCCTAAGTTTAAAGTAACTGCCACCATTAAAACTGGGAGTAATTTTTTTGCGTGCAGATGATCCTGCATCAATCCGTACTATACTTTTATCTATTATGTGAGCAATGGCTAATACGTCTTGTGCCTTACAAAATAATTTCACACTATCGGCGATAGGGTATTTTTTATTTCTAGTCCTAATTTCAACATTTGCGTCAGAAATCGGCTTGTCAAATTTCCATATTTGAATAGCGACATCTGCAAGACTATTTGTCCTCTCTATAATATCATCAAATGTCCAACTATGTCTTTTTGCTAACTCTTGAGTTGGCTGGATTTCAGACTTTACATAATTTTCCTTTTTCTTACTAAATACCCTATTTGACATACTTATATTCCATTCACCTTTTATGAGAGCAAAATTTCCCATTTTATTAATTAATAGGTCGTGTGTTTTTTTAACTTCTCCTTTACTCATTTCAGACGATTTCTCTAGTTCAAAAATCCATTCATCGTTAAGCGTTTGTGGTAAAATATGTTCCGTATGAACCTCATCAAAATTTAATGATACTTCTCCAGCTGGCTTACCTAGTTTCCAAATGATATATTTTGTTCGAGAAGCAGAAAACTGAGCAAATTCTTTTTGAAAAGAAGCTTTGAAAACAGAATCGTTAATTGGTGATGCCCAAGACAAATAGTTGTCTTCAATATCACTTAATATTCCGTCAGAATTATCAAGTCTTAATTTTGTACATATTTGATTATATATGTCGTTTAGTCTTGAAGTTGATTGTCCGCATATTCCCCACCTAATATGAAATGACTCAATAAAATCAATAATTTTAAGATATTGATCTTCGTTAAGTCTCCCATCTTTAAAAAGAGGAGTAATTTTCATTAATAAAGTATAGCTTGGGCTGGCTTCAAATGATTTTATATCCTGAAGACGACGATTAATTCTCAAATTTCCAATTTTACCGTCAATTAATTCTGTGTACACTGTAGCGGATGCATTTAGTTTTTTGGTAAATTCAATTATTTCTTTTGCTCCCCAATTTTTAGATTTTTTAGTAACTTCTTCATATAACTGCTTTGCTGATATTTTACCAGGATATTCAGATAATATAAAACGGTAGAAAAAGGTCAACAGGGTCATAATTCCTTATTTTTTCGTACATTTCTATCCATTCTTCAACAATAGATTCCACCGTTGTATCATTACCTTCAGTCGAGGCTTTCATTAACAAGTGATTCTTTATTAAGTCAACAGCTGAAAGTGCTAAGCCTCGGTCATTTAGCGTTTCGAATAGTCTAAATGCGTTCAACTTATCCGCAACGTTTATGTGCACAATAATAATTTTATCTACCACTCTATTTTTTAGTCCTTCCAACTCTTGAGCATTATAACCACTCATTTCTGAAATAAAGTATTTATAGCATTCAAAAATTCTATGATTATTAATTGTTTGATTATTTTGTAATTTACCAGAAAGTACTTTTTCAAATTCTTCATTATCAAGTTTCCCCAGTTTCATTTTTAAAATTTCTTTCTGAGATCCTCCTTCAAAATAATTTGAAAATAAATAATGATCTGAAATAAATTTGGCAAGATCATCGCTCCCTATCTGTTTTGCAAAATCTCTAATCGCCGATAATAATATTAAAATTGTAGTTAACCTTTGTTGACCATCGTTAACTTCAAAATAATTTATCCCAACTCGTGGTCTTCCGCCTGGTATAACAACAACCGATCCGAGAAAATGACTATCTTCCACTTCTCCCAAATTAATATCATTCCATAAATCACTCCATTGCTCTTTTGTCCACTCAAACTGCCTTTGATGGTTAGGCACTATGTATACATTTTTTGAATTATTGAGTAATGCCTCAATGGTGAGTTCATCTGCATCTATTATTTTTGGCATATTTTTATCATTTAAAACACATCAAAAAGAGGTGTCGTTATTAACCTATTAGATTGTTTATTGCTATTTTCATTGGCTCAATCATATACCTAAAAATACAATAAATCAATTCTTCATTTATAAATAGATTCTATTTTCCAGATTTTGTTCGATTGTCTTGTTTGCATAGCATTTGGCAATTTTCTGAAATTGTTTTCCCTCCCTCATGCCAAGGCTTTATGTGATCGGCTTCCATTTCTTCAATTTCAAAATGTTTTTTGCATTTTTTACAGACACCTTTTTGCCTCTCATACGCTTCACGTTTCATCTTATCTGTAAAAGCACGAATTGAGAGATATCTTTCCTGCCTCGTTAAAACATACGGATAGATACCAGATTTTTTAGTTACGTCTTCATCCTGCATTAGTTTTTTAATCTCGGCTTCCAATTTGCTAGCGTTTACTTTTTTATCTTTAAATTCGTTATAAAGTTCGCCCCATTGAACACCATTCATTTCTCGGCGATAATTTGTGAAAGTTGTACGAACCCACGCAATCACTTCTTGAAAATATTGCCACAATTCTTCAGCATTCTTACTATGCTGATGTTTGGCCATATAATCTTCTATCTTGCCGTCGTTAATCCACGAAAGAGCAGTTTCTAAATATTCTTGCCTTATTGGTGACCCACTTACTAATTGTCCACCATCATTTGCTAAAAGATATGCCGCACAATTTGATTTGCTGAATTTTAATTTTGCATCACTCAACCATGGGCCAGTATAAACTGCGTTGCGTAATTCTTGGTCAGTCAATCTTTCGCCGGCGATATTAATAATTTTGAACCAATCCAGTTTTTCTTTATCTGCTCCCTCGCAAAAATAAATCATAAGTTCGTAATCCATAATCTGATTTTGCTCTTCTTTGGTTAAATTATGGAAAAAACGGTCGTTAAGTGAAAAATCACCGTTTATATATTGTCCAATGCTGATAGTGCGTTGCTGTCCATCCATTACTTCGAAATTACCCGTGTCGGTTTTTACCCAGTACATCACATTAAGCGGAAAACTTTTTTTGATAGTTTCAATCACCGCATCGCGTTGTTTGTCTTTATAAACAAATTCGCGTTGATATTTGGGACGGATATCCAGTTTGCCATTATAGGCGGTTACGCCCTCCTCGGCGCTGTCTTTGTAGTCGGCAATCGCTTCACGAATTCTAATTTTATGTAATTCAATTTTCATATTATTTTTTAACTTTTTTATTTTTAATTAAAATTCTAAAATAAGTATATTTTCCGTTTATGGCCAAATCTTTATCATTATCGCCTTTGCGGAATTTAATTATTTCAAACTGTTCTGGGTTATACTTATCTACAAATGTAATTGGCACACCCATGGCACCCTTATAGTCGTAAGGTATATCTGTATATGTATCTATGTTAATAGCATCATAATTATCATACTTCGGATATTCTTCTGGGGTGTATTTTTTGTAAAGTGTAATGTCTTGCTTATGTTTTTCTACTTCTAGATTTGTAAACCAACATGAAGTTGAAACCCTAGCAATTTTTTTACCAGTTTCATCTATATGATGGAACTGTTCCCAATCATCAGGCACTGTAAAAAACATACCAACATTAAAATTAGTATAGCCAGTGCGTAATTTATTATCTTTAATGAGTTTAAATATTTCTTTATAAGTTAGTGCATTTGTATTCCCAATAATCAAAAACTTTTTTTCATATTTTACTAACTGCGTCATATACTCGCGGAAAAGCGAAAATGGCGGATTAGTTACCACAATATCTGCTTGCTCAAGAAGTTCTATACATTCCTTACTACGAAAATCGCCGTCACCCTTAAGCGGGGTGGCTATATTGGCGTCATTTTTTAAAAGCCACTTCACATCGGTAAGTCCTATCGCTCCGTCTGCATCGGTATCTGTAACTTCATTAAGCTCAATCTTGAAAGGCTCTTTACCTTTCGGTTTTAAACCTTTGACTTCAAAGAGTGGCAACTGCCCTCCGGCAATTGGTGACTTCGTATAGCTGGTGGTGATTAATTTTTTGAGACCAAGAGCGTTAAAATTGGCAGCAAAATATTTGAAAAAATTACTTTCATACGGATCATCACAATTACAATAAACAACCTTACCTTTGAACTGTTCTTTGTAATGTTTCAGTTCTTTTTCGATATCAACAAGCTGAGTATAAAACTCATCTTTCTTGGCTTTATTTGCCTTATGTAAATTTTTGTTTAATGATTTTTTATCCATAATATATTGAATATATTATACACTTTACCCAAAATAATACAAAAACCGACTTCTTAACGAAAACGACCTCTTGTCATTCAAACCTTTAATTAGGCCCTAGCTTGGATGTCAGTAGGGTGTCGGGAAGTTATTGGAGCTTTTGTTTAATCTTATTAATTCTAAAGACTACCATTAAAAAGCAACAAGTTCATCCATCTTTTTTTGTAGTATAGCGTTAATAAGTGTATTGCTTTCTTTTTCAGTAGTGGCTTTTAATAGGTTAACAATATCTTCGTCTGTAAGAACAAAAATATATCCCCTACCATTTACGATAAAATCTTTACATGTTTCGATTGCTTTGTTTTTGTCTTCGATGTTTCTACAAACTATGTATCCAATCGTGGATTCTCTATTGTTAAATCTACCAATCATTTGATCGTATTCTGGATTTGCTATATCATGAATGTAGTTTTTACATTCAAATAATATTTTTGCACAAAATAGATTTCCATAATTGGATAGTCTAGAGAAAAAACCTTTATTGCTGGAATTGTGAAAAGTTATATCGATTCTCTTTCTTCCAGCATTTTGTCTATCTTCTTTTTTAGGAGCCGATAGATAGTTATTTTCTTTGGGATCATTAAAAATAGTATTTAAACAATCTAAAATGTGATTATGATATTTATCTGCATTTTCTTTGCCGGGCTTTATCTCACTAAATTGTTTAATTTTACTAGAAACTGATTCAGATAAGCAGTTTTTTCTTTTTTGTTTTTTGATGATACTTTCATTACTTACTGCTTCGTAATCTTCAGTGCTTTTCTCATACTTATAATCTTCTAGAATTTTTGGATACTTTTCAATATACTCTAAAACTAATTCACGAGAAAGATTATAATGACCATCTTTTTTAAGAGTTTTTTTATAGGGGGGAGCTACGATTTCTATTTTTCCCTCTTTATTTCTCAGTGATCTACATAGAGCTGTTCTTGAATCGTAATGTCTTGCTTGTTCAAACTCTAGTATACCTTTGTTGTAAAAATCAGTATAATTTATTGATAAATTTCTTCTTACAATTTTTTTAGGAACTAATAATATTTTTTTTCCATTAACAACTAACGTTCTTTCATTATTTTTTTGAACAAAGTCTTTTTCTTTTTCATCCCAAAATACTTTCGTTTGTGTCTTAATTGTTGGAATACCATATAAATCACATTGTTCTTGAGTATATTTAATTAACTCATATCTAATTATATTCGTTACAATATCAGAGATATTATCTGATCCTAAATTTTCAACGTGTAAGGCGGTATCTTCTAAATCGTTTAACAGTCCTGATTGTGTAGCTTTACTTGAAAATAAAGCGTTATATATTTCTTTCGATTTTTCTGGGCCAACGGAAGTACCATTTTTAGTTTTTATTGAATATCCTAGTCCTGTCTCACTTGGTTCATGTAAATTATCTAAAATGTCTAAAGCTTTTTGTTTTTGACCTGTACGTATATAATTAATTAATAGTTCAAAAACAGACTGTATTTTTTGATAGCAGTTAACAGAGAATTCGTCATCACCACAACGAATCGCCCAAGCGTCAATAAATAAAGGAGTATCTTTATTCACAAAACAATCGAAAAAATCAAGATCATATTGAGTTCTATTTAAATTGAAATATTCAGAGATTGTTTTTTGATTTTTTCCCATATTTTATATTTAGAACACCTCAAAAAGAGGCGTTACAACTAGCTATTAAAATTGGTATTATTCAATGCATATTTTAGATTAATTTGATTGCGTCTCTAGTTTACCTGACTTGTCGCTAGTGGACATAAAAAATGAAACATTATTAACTAATTTTAGCTTATTTAATTCCCTCTATAAGATTATTAATTTTTTCAATTTTTGCTTCTTCGGAAATACTCATAACTATATCGTAAAGATTTTCTAAACAGGGCTTAATTTCTCCGTTTGATTTAGAAGTAACTTGGAGTAATATTTCAATTGGGTTTGATGCCTGAATCGTAAGAAAATAAATTTTATCTGGAATGTGAGAACCGTATGTAATAAGAGGTTGCATCTGAAGGGTAGTTATAAAATTTCTATCTTCATCTTTCTGGACCCAACGAGATAAATTTTTATTTATAATTTCCCAAACAATTTTTCTCTCTTTTGTTTTTTCTGATAATTTATTTATTTGAATAATAATATTTTTGTTGTCCATATTTTTATATATTAATTGTTAATTGTTTTTCTAATGCACCTTTTAATTTATTTAAATTGCCAGAAAGGACACTAAACAATTCTGAAAATTGATAGTAGTAAAATTTTTCATCAATCTGGCCTTGATTTTCATTAGTACTTTGTTTGCCAGGATTTAATGCGTTTAATTGAATTTTAATATCTTTTAGTGAGATTACAATATCATTATCTAATATTTTTTTACAATTTTCATCTGCTATTTCGACTTGCGAATAAAGTCCTAAAATTCGTGAAATTCCATCATTAACTTCAATATGTTTCTTCATAACGTCTTCATAGCTAATATCTAAATTAATTTGACATTTTTGACAAATTTCGGCAATATCCATAGCGATTGATTGTCTTTTAACGCCTTGAGCAGCTTTATTGGCAGCAATTTTAGCACTCCCAGCTTCACGAAAAGCTAAAATTGAGAATATCAAACCACCCAAACTAAGCAATGCTCCAACAATGCCGATTATTCTATCTAATACAATATTTTCCCACATAATGTTTAATATATAATTTAAAAAATATAAAAATG
>CAWDHP010000004.1:0-104114 GCA_963802195.1 uncultured bacterium
TAAATACTTTACAAAGATAGAAGTAGTTAACCCAGGATTCATTAACTTCTTTGTTGCTAAAGAGATTGTTTCAAATGAAATTCAGGAAGTATTAAAAAAAGGAGAGAAGTTTGGTGATTTGAATATTTCTAAGTCTAAAATTCAAGTTGAATTCATTTCTGCCAATCCAACTGGACCTTTAACAGTAGGAAATGGAAGAGGGGGACCATTTGGAGATGTTTTAGCTAATGTATTATCTAAAACTGGAGCTAAGGTTGAAAAAGGCTTATTATGTTAATGACTATGGCCAGCAGATATTATCTTTAGGCCATTCAGTCTTAAAAGATGCTGAAGCTAAGTACTCTGGAGAATACATTGATGAATTAGCTTTAGTGATTAAAGAAACAGATCCTTACAAAGTTGGCAAGGAAGCTTCTCTAATTATCTTAGAAGATATTAAAAAGACAGTTAAAGGATTGAATATTCAATTTGATGAATGGTTTTCAGAAGAATCTTTACACAAGAGTGGGGAAGTTGCTAAAGCAGTAGAACTATTAAAGAAGAAAGGATTCACCTATGAGTCTGAAGGAGCTTTGTGGTTTAAATCAACTTTGTTTGGCGATGAGAGAGATAGGGTAATAGTTAAGACAGATGGAAACAATACCTATCTAGCAGGAGATATTGCTTACCACAGGAATAAGTTTGAGAAAAAGAAGTTTGATAAAGTGATTAATGTCTGGGGAGCTGATCACTTTGGTGATGTGGCTGGCTTAATGGCCGGAGTTGAAGCTACTGGACATAAAAATCAATTAGAGATTGTCTTATTACAATTCGTAACGGTGATGAGAGATGGCAAGCCAGTTAAGATGTCAAAGAGAATGGGAACAGTTGTTTTAATGGATGATTTATTATCCGAATTATCTCCTGATGTAATCAAGTTCTTCTTTTTGCAGAAATCAAACAATACTCATTTGAACTTTGATATGAATTTAGCTCGTGAACAATCAGAAAAGAATCCTGTTTTCTATGTTCAATATGCTCATGCTCGTATTTCTAGCATTTTAAAGAGTGCTAAAGTTTCTTCAGTCAAGAAGATTAATAATATTTCTTTGCTTACTCATTCCAGTGAGATTGAATTAATGAAAGAGATATTGAAATTGCCAGAAATAATTGAAGATACTGCTCTTGATTATCAAGTTCATCGAATTCCTCAGTATGCAATTGATTTAGCGACCTCTTTCCATAAGTTCTATAATGACTGCCATGTTTTAGTGGAAGATGAGAAATTAAAAGAGGCGAGACTAGGTTTAGTTTATGCCACCAAGATTGCTTTAAAGAATACATTAGAACTAATGGGAATATCTGCTCCTGAGCAGATGTAGTTGACAGTTGACAGTTTACTGTCAACCTTGGAACAAGCTGAAAATTAGTATACATTTATACTTTATTCATGTCAAAACCGTGAAAAAGCAGTAATATTCGTCTATTTTCACGATTATAGTTGACAAAACAGTGAAAAAGAATATAATGATAGTATATGGCAAAAACATTTAATGCTTTTAATAAAATAAATTCTCTTCGCGAAAGATACTATAAAGCATCAATAGGCAAGGATGCTCTTATTAAGCTTATCTCTGAATCTGAAGTTTCTGAACAGGTATATAATTCTAACGCAATAGAAAATAGTACCCTTACTCTTGATGAGACAGAAAAAATACTTTCGCAGATTAATTTAGATAGATTTATAACAGAGCGAGAGATTTTTGAAGCTAAGAATTTAGCCCGAGTTGTTTCTTATATTGATAAAAAAGCCAAAGAACAGGAGCTTAGTCTTCCTGTGATTTTATCGCTTCATAAAATGTTGATTTCTAATATTAGCGATGATATTGCAGGAAGATTCAGAAAAGATGATGAGTATGTCCGTGTTGGCAGTCATATTGCTCCAGATCCAAAAGAGGTGATTAATCGACTAGAAAAAATGTTGGTTGAATATAATGCAGCGAATCATGAAAATATCATTAAGCGAATAGCAAGGCTACATCTCACTTTTGAATATACTCATCCTTTTATTGATGGTAATGGTCGCATCGGACGTATTCTTAATAATTATTTATTGATACGAGAAGGATTTGTTCCAATAAATATAAAGTTTATCGATAGGAATAAATATTATGAAGCCTTTAGAGAGTTTGATCTAAAGGGATCAACTGCTATTATGGAAGAAATAGTTGGTAAAGCAATTACTAATAGCTATTACAAGCGATTGGCATATTTAGAAGGCAAGAAGATTATTACTCTTGCTGAATATGCAAAAAAGAATAAACTTTCTCATTCTAATTTAATAAATAAGGCCAATAGACAAACTATCGAAGCTTTTTTAGAAAAGAATGTTTGGAAGATAGGGATTGATAATGATAAATAATAGTGTGAGTTCCCTATAGGGGTATCTACACTTAAGCAAATGTAGTTGATTATTATTAATAATTGTTAACTAAAAAGATGATTAAAGAAAAATTAAATAGAGGAGAAATAGTAATTTATAAAGATAAGAGCAATAAAGTTGATTTTGAGGTTAAGCTAGAAAAAGAAACAGTTTGGCTAAACCAATCTCAAATATCAGAGTTGTTTAATATAGATAGGACTGTAATAACAAAACACTTAAAGAATATTTTTAATTCTAATGAATTAGATAAAAATTCAGTATGTGCATTTTTTGCACATACTGCCACAGATGGGAAAGAATATAAAACAGCATTTTATAATCTAGACGCAGTTATTTCTGTCGGCTATAGGGTTAATTCTAAGAAAGCCACTTCTTTTCGTATTTGGGCTACCAATAAATTAAGAGATTATTTAGTTAAGGGATATGTTGTCAATCAGAAAAGGCTGAAAGAAGGAGGAATAGAAAACATAAAGGAATTAGAACAGGTTTTTACTTCGACTAAAAGATTATTAGAGGAAAAAGAATTAGATAAAAATGAAGCCGAAGGAGTTTTGAAGGTTATAACTGACTATGCTAATTCATGGGTTCTTTTGCAAAAATATGATGAAGGTAAATTAATCGTTCCTTCTAAATCTAAAAAAGTTAAAAGTAATATAGATTTTGATTTAGCCGTTAGGGCGATTGGAGAGTTGAAGAAACAATTGATCAAAAAAGATGAAGCCAGTGATTTATTCGGAAATCAAAGAAGCGAAATGCTCCAAGGAATTTTAGGTAATCTTTGCCAGTCTTTTTCTGGTAAAGAATTATACCCAAATGTGGAAGTTAGGGCGGCACATCTTTTGTATTTTGTAATTAAGGATCATCCATTTTTTGATGGCAATAAGAGAATTGCTTCATTTTTATTTATCTTGTTTTTGAGAAAAAATGATTATTTCAGAAAAAAGAACGGAGAAAGGAGAATAGACGAAAATGGTTTGGTTGCATTAGCATTGCTTGTTGCCCAGAGTGATTCTAAAGATAAAGAGGGAATAATTAAATTGATTATTAATTTTTTAAGTAATTGAATGGAACATCTTTTTCAAATAAATTATTGGGAATTAATTGTAGGAATTTTAAAGGTTTGGGTGCAACTCTGGTGGGTCTGGTTAATTATAATAGGATTAGCTTTTATTGAAATTTGGATTCCTAAAATAATTAAGAAACAAATTAATAAAGTTAGTTTTAAAAGAGGAGAGAAATATAGGTCAGATGAAGATTTGATAAGATGGCTTAGAGGAATAAAGCCAGATGAATTTGAAGAATACATTGCTAACCTATTTATTAGTCTTGGGTACAAAGCAGAAAAAGTTGGTGGTTCTCACGATGGAGGGATAGATGTAATTATTAAGAAAGATGGAGAGACTGGATATA
Organism: uncultured bacterium; assembly: GCA_963802195.1. Taxonomy (GTDB): domain Bacteria; phylum Patescibacteriota; class Minisyncoccia; order Minisyncoccales; family Minisyncoccaceae; genus UBA2211. The sequence goes on from CAWDHP010000004.1 coordinate 3,833, forward strand.
TTCAATGTAAAAAGTTTATAACAAGCGAAGTTCCAGTGGGAGCAGTTAGAGATTTTTACGGAGCCTTTGTTGGCCATTTTGCCACAGCTAAAGGTTATTTCATTTCTACTAATAAGTTTACATTAGAGGCTATTAAATTTGCAGAAGATAAGCCGATAGAATTAGTGGATCATTTTAAATTAATAAAATATATTAAATTAGCTAATAGGGGAAAAGAAGATGTTTGTCCTAAATGTGGAGGGTTATTAGTTGAAAGAAATGGTAAATTTGGAAAGTTTTATGGATGTTCTAATTATCCTAAATGTGATTTTACTAAGAAATGAAAAGTTTCAAGGAAAAAGTTTTAGAAATTGTTAAAAATATTCCTAAAGGAAAGACAATGACCTATTCTGAAGTAGCTAAGAAATCGGGAAGCCCTAAAGCATATAGGGCAGTAGGTGATATTTTAAACAAGAATTATAATCCTTTAATTCCTTGCCATAGAGTGATTCGTTCAGATGGAAGTGTCGGAGGATATAATAGGGGAAGTAAGAAAAAAGAAGAATTATTAAGAAAAGAAAATGCAATCTAAATTCAATTTACCTTTAATAAATGCTCACTGCCATGCTGCCATGGTTGGTTTTCGTGGTATGGCAGAAGATTTACCATTAAAAGAATGGCTTAATGATGTTATCTGGCCCCTTGAAGCTAAAATGGTTACTCCTGAATTTGTTTACGAACAAACTAAGATTGCTATTAAAGAAATGAAGGAGAACGGAATAGCAGCCTTTATGGATATGTATTTCTATCAAGATGAAGTAGCTCGAGCTTGTGAAGAAATGGAGATGCCAGTTGTTTTAGGGGAAGGATTGATTGATCTAAAAGGACAGGAGGCATTTGATAGAGATTTGAAAGAAACAGAAAGATTATTAGAGAAATACAAGAATCATCCTTTTATTAAAGTTTCAGTTGCTCCTCATTCACCATATACAGTGAATAAGACTAATTTAATTAAAGCTAAGGAATTAGCTAGAAAGTATAATGCTATTTATCAGCTTCATGTGGCAGAAACAAAAGAAGAGGTTGATAATTCAATTAAGGAGCACAATTTAACTCCAGTAGAATACTTAGAGAGTATCGGAGTATTAGATGAGAAAACAGTTTTAATTCACTGTGTTTGGTTAACTGATAATGATATTTCAATTATTGCGAAGAATAATTGTAAGGTAGTTCATTGTCCGCTTAGTAATTTAAAACTTGGATCAGGAATTGCTCCAATCGCTAAATTACTAAAGGCAGGAGTAGTCGTAGCCTTAGGAACAGATGGAGCAGCTAGTTCTAATCGCTTAGATATTTGGGAGGCAGGGAAGTTCGCTGCTTTGTTGCAAAAAGGAATTAATCATGATCCGACATTGCTTCCTGTTAAAGAAGTTATTAGAATGATGACCGTTAATGGGGTGAAAGTTTTAGGATTTGATAGTATTTTAGGAAAATCAATTGAAGAGATAGGGGAAGAGATAGGCATGGAAATAGAAAGAGTCTCCTTTATTTTTTATGCTATTAAGGCATAATGTTAATATATAAACGCTTAAGACTTAATTTATAATTTATAATTTGATAGAAGGCGACCATAAAATAGTCTTGACAATTTAATTTATATAGACTATTATTAAATAGTCAGTTATTTTGTTTTATATTTATTAAAAATTTTATGGAAAAATTATCAAAACTTATAGTAAAAGATGATCTTGATGAGGAGGTGCTATCTTCTATTCTAGAGCGATTTATTAGAATTAAGGCAGATTCATCAAAAATCATAATTCTTCCCGACTTTTCGAAACTTAAATCAAAAGATCAAATTTTAGTTTTATTGCTTGGGTTTAAGGCACTCAAATTATTAAATTTGAGAGATAGTGAAGGTGTTGGACCTAAAGAGATTTATACCCTTTCCGGCCTTAACCACAGTACAGTAAAAAATGCGTTACGAGACTTAGAATTTGAAAATTTAGCAATATCAGAGAAAGGGAAATATTCTATTCCAAATTTTCTATTACATTCTTTTAGTGAATATTTTGGAGGGCTAGAATTAAATAGTCAGAAAAAAAATACATCAAAGAAAAAAAGAATAGCACAAATTAATCTTTCTAAAATAGATGTAATCATTAAGTCAAAATCATCGGAGAGTTTTAAGAATTTTTATACAATTTTAATTCAAGAAAAAGGAAAGTATCTTTTGAAATGTTTAATTGTTCTTAATATTGCAAAAATAAAATTTAACATTAATTCTTTATCGGCAGGAGAAATCACTTATATCCTTAAAAATTTTATTGGAGTTCCTATGATTCATCAGTCAAATATTACTACAGCATTGGGAGATCGTGATTCTGCTAAATATATTTTCAAAGAAAAGGACGAAAAAGGGAAGTATTGTTACAAACTAAACGCAAAAGGTGAGGAATTTATTAATCAATCATTAATTAAATATGAATCAAGAGGAAATTAATAAAAAATTTTTGGAAAGGTTAGAAAAAATTGAAAAAGTTATTTTTAGTGAATTTGAAGTTAAAGAAAAGCATAAAAAAATAATAAAAAAGAAGGGCAAGGCGGAAGATTTGAAGTTGCCAATCCAAAAGCTTTTTGATGGAGGTTTTTTTAAAGAAGCAAAAATTGATAAAGATGTTTTTTCCGAATTACAAAAGAAACTATTAACAAGGCAAAAACCATTAAGGTCTAGTGTTGTTAATGCTTTGAGAGACATGGTAAGGAAAGAAATTTTGGAACGAGTAGATGTTGTCCAGGGCAAAAAAGTATTAATAGGTTATAAAAATAAATCTTAAATTTTATGAATGATGAGCAAGTTCAAAAAATAATAGAACAGTTTGAAAATCATGAAAAAAGAATTTCTGAGCTAGAAGTTTGTATGCAAGTCCTTAATCAAAATAGTATTAAAAATGTTTCAAAAAAAGAAATTATAGAAGAAAGAGAAATAGTTTTATCGATTGTTAATAAAATAGGTGATTGCGAAGAAAGTGAAAAAATACAAACCATAGTTCTAGATCAGATTACTATGGAGCCCAAAATTTTACTTGGTTTTTATATATCTTATAAATACTTTAAAAATAATTGGTTAACTACTGGCGATATAGAAAAAATTACATCTGAATTGGGAACTAAAATAGCTATTAGCAATGTTTCAAACAAAATAAAGGAAGGAGTTAGGCAGTTCCTCGAAAGTCAGACAGTAAGAAAAAATGGACAGCCAACTTTTTATAGATTAAATCGCAAAGGGGTAAAGCGTTTTGAGGAAATAATTTATGGAAAAGATAAATAAAATAACTGCTAAATCTTCCCCCGAAGCTTTGCTAATTCTTTGGGAAGAAGGATATTTTATTGTATGGAGGAATTTTGGTGAAATTGAAGGGCATCTTAGCAAAAGAGGAAATAATTTTCCTAAACATAGTTTAAGAATGGCTTTAGTTAGAGCTCAATTTCTTACTCCTCATAAAAATAAGGGAATTTTAGAGTATATCCAAAAGACTTCTTCAATAAGCAAGAAAAGCGAAACAATGGAACTGCTTTTATTTGATGATGTGCTGATTAAAAAATTTGGAAAATCGTTTGAGCAAGAATTTATTGATTTACATCTTAATTTTGATAAAAGTGGCACCTGTACAGCCTTTTTGTTACGAAAAATATTGGAAAAGTTAATTTATCTTGTTTTTGCAAAAAATAAAATAGAAACAAAACTAGAGGATAAAAATAATCCTGGCAGATTAGTTGGGTTAGATGCAATGATTAATATTGCAACCAAAGAAAAGATTAAAGGAATTCCATTTCTTTTACCAAAAACTGCTCGAGAAATAAGTGGCATTAAATTCCTTGGTGATACTTCAGCACATAATTTTTTAATTAATGTAGATATGCATACGATTTTACCCCAAATGCCATTTATCATTACGGCCTATAAAGAATTAGCAGAGAGGATGTAATTAAATTAAAACAAATAAGCAAAATTGAATATATATTAATTGCAATCGCCATTTTAATTTTAAAGATTCATTTTTATTCATTGCCCTCTCTCTCAAAATCTGCTATTTTTAACATATGAAACCTAATCTCAAAAACAGGTATTTTTTCTTAAGACATGGTCAGAATAATCATCAGGTTGAGCAGGGGAATATAATATACTATTGGCCTGACGGCAATCCTCCATATTATTTGACTGAACTAGGAAAAGAGGAAGCTAAAAAAGCAGGAGAAACATTAAAAAAGGAGAGAATTGATTGTATTCTTTCTTCTGATCTTTTGCGTTGCCGAGAAACAGCTAAAATCGTAGCTGAAACTATTGGACACGATAAAGAGAAGATTATCTATGATACAAGGCTTCGGGACTTGAATTGGGGAGCTTTTGGAGGTAAAACTAGAGAAGAGTACTGGAGCTTCTACAACAATGATCATATGAAAGCTTTTGAGATTCCAGCTCCAGAAGGAGAATCATGGAATCAATGCCGAGAAAGAGCAATCAGAGTTCTTAATGAAATTGAAGAAGAATTTCAAAACAAGAACATTTTAATCGTTTCCCACGGTGATACTTTATGGCTTCTTAGAAGGATACATTAAAGATATGGATAATGAGACTCTTTTAAAAAGAAGAAGAGAAAAAGATAATGAAATGTTTTTAAAGACTGGAGAGGTAAGAGAAATATATGAATAATTTTAAAAACAGGTATATTTTTCTAAGACACGGAATGAATATCCACCAGACAGATTTGAAAGGTATTCTCTATTGCTGGCCTGATGATACTCCTCCTGTTTCTTTACTAAAAGAAGGAATAGAAGAAGTAGAGGAATCTGGAGAGATATTAAAAGACAAACACATTGATTGTATATATTCTTCCGACATCTTAAGAACCAGACAGACTTCAGAAATAGTAGCAAAAGCAATTAACTTTGATTCAGAAAAGATAGTCTATGATCAAAGATTAAGAGATATTAACTGGGGAATCTTTGGAGGCAAGACAGAAAAGGAAGGCTGGGAGTTCTACAATAATAACTATTTAAAAAGATTTGAGATTGCTCCACCAGAAGGAGAAAGCTGGAATGAATGCCAGAAGAGAATGGTTGAAGCATTAAAAAGTATTGAAAATAGTAATCAAAACAAGAATATCCTGATTGTATCCCATGCTGACTCCTTGTGGTTGTTAGAAGGATATATGAGGGGAATGGATAATGAGACTCTTTTAAATAAGAAAGGAGAAATGTTAATGGAACCAGGAGAAGTAAAAGAAATATATGAATAAAGAAGAAGAAATATTAAAATTCTGGGAAGATAATGATATCTTCCACAAATCAATCGAGAACAGAAAAGGTTCTCCGTATTTCAGTTTTTACGATGGCCCTCCTTTTGCAACAGGAAAGCCTCACTACGGCCACATTCTAGCAACTACTATTAAAGATGCTGTTTTACGATACTGGACTATGAAAGGATATCAGGTTCCAAGAAGAGTGGGTTGGGATTGTCATGGTTTGCCAGTAGAGAATTTAATTGAAAAAGAATTAGGAATTAAAAACAAGAAACAGATTGAAGAAATGGGAATACAGAAATTCAATGATGCTTGCAGGAATTCTGTTTTTGCTTGTGTAGATGATTTTAGAGAAACATTAAAAAGAGTAGGCCGATGGGCAGATTATGACCATGCCTATTCAACATTAGATAGTAACTATACTGAATCAGTTTGGTGGGTTTTAAAACAACTATGGGATAAAGAACTAGTAACTAGAAACTATCGTGTTTCTCCCTATTGTCCTCGTTGTGGAACCACTCTTTCTAATTTTGAAGTTAATCAGGGATACAAGGAAACAAGAGACAAATCAGTCTATGTTAAATTTAAGATTATAGACAACAAAGAGTTTGAAGATACCTATCTATTAGTTTGGACTACTACTCCTTGGACTCTACCTGGTAATGTTGCTTTAGCTGTTAACAAAGACCTAGAATACAGCTTTATTAAAACAGAAAGCAATAAAGAATATATTTTAGCAACGGATAGATTATTCATTGTTGAAGAACAATACAAAACAATTAGAAAATTCAAAGGAAAAGAATTGGTCGGATTAAAATACGAACCAATCTTTGATTACCTTAAAAAACAAAAGATAGAGAATATTAAAAATGCTTTCCAAGTATTCGCAGCTGAATTTGTTTCTAATGAAGATGGAACAGGAATCGTTCATTTGAATCCCATGTATGGTGAAGATGATTTCAATATGGGTAAAGAATACAATCTTCCTTTGTTCCATACTGTGGATATAGCAGGAAACTTTAAAAAAGAAGTATCTGACTTTGAAGGAATAGCAGTTAAAGAAGCCGATTCGAAGATTATCGAGAATTTAAAAGAAAGAGATATTCTTTTTAAAGAAGAATTAATTACTCATGAATATCCTCATTGCTGGAGATGCGATACTCCATTATTGTATTACGCGATTGAAAGCTGGTACGTCATGGTTACTAAGATTAAAGAAAGACTATTAAAGAATAATAGTCAGATTCATTGGGTGCCAGAGAATGTTAAAGAGGGAAGGTTTGGCAAATGGCTAGAAGGTGCTAGAGATTGGGATATTTCTAGAAGTAGATTCTGGGGTGCTCCTATCCCAATTTGGGAATGTCCAGATTGTAAACAAAGAGTTTGTATTGGTTCAATTGAAGAGATAAAGAAATTAGCAGTTAAAGAATACGACTTAAAAGATCTTCATCGTCCTTTTATCGATGATGTTAAATTGAAATGTAAATGTGGAGGAGAAATGAAAAGAACCCCTGAAGTATTTGATTGCTGGTTTGAATCAGGGAGTATGCCCTATGCTCAATGGCACTATCCTTTTGAAAACAAAGAATTAGTTGAGAAAACATATCCAGCTGATTTCATTGCTGAAGGATTAGATCAAACTAGAGGCTGGTTCTACACTCTTCATGTTTTAGCAACGGCTCTAACAGTTGATGATATTGGATTAGGGAAAGATCATCCTGCTTTTAAGAATGTCATTGTTAATGGTTTGGTATTAGATGAGAGAGGAAGGAAATTGAGCAAGAAATTAAAGAACTATCCTGACCCAGCTGAAATGTTTGATACTTATGGAGCCGACTCCTTAAGGTATTTCCTTTTGGCTTCAACTTCGATTGGAGAAGATTACAGATTTTCAAAAGATAAGGTTAAGGAATACTGGAGAAAGATTATTTCAGCACTAGAAAACTGTTTTGTTTTCTTTGAAACTTACAAAGGAGAAGTTAAAGAAATAGAAAGTACTAATCTATTAGACAAATGGATTATTTCTAAAACAGAAACATTAAATAGAGAAGTAATTAAGTGGATGGATAAGTATGAATTAACTAAAGCCACTAGATTATTCAATGATTACATTGATGATTTATCTAATTGGTATATTAGAAGATCACGTAGAAGATTCCAGAAACCAGAAACAGAACAAGAAAAAGAAGAAGCTACTAATACTCTTAATTACGCTTTATTCAAGCTATCTAAACTAATGGCTCCTTTTACACCTTTTATCACTGAACAGATATATTTAAAGATGAATAAAGAGGGGAAAGAGAGTGTTCACTTATGTGATTATCCGGAGGTTAATTCTAAATTAATCAATGAAGAATTAGAGAGTGAAATGCAAGAAGCTAGAGATATTGTTAATTTAGCTTTAGCTTTAAGGTCAAAAGTAGGAATTAAAGTCAGACAGCCTTTAACATCTTTAAAAGTTAAGGAGATTAAGACTAAATTAAAAGATAGGACAGATATACTAGATTTGATTAAAGACGAGGTTAATGTGAAAGAAGTCATCTTTGATTCTAGTATTAATGATAATGTAGAATTAGACACTAATTTAACTCCTGAATTAAAAGAAGAAGGAGAGGTAAGGGAGATAATCAGGCAAATTCAACAGATGAGGAAGGATATGGGTTTTGTTCCTGATGATACTATTAATATTTACTTCCAACAATCACAATTATTTGATAGAATATTAGAAAGAAACAAGGATACTATCTTAAAAGAAGTTTTAGCTAAAGAATTCATTCAATCTTCAGAAGATGGGATGAAGGAAGTAGAGATAGGAGAAGACAAAATATTATTAAATATTAAAAAGATATAATATGGGCATCACAGAATTTTTCTTTCCTAATGCTAAAGAATCAAATGGTAATTCAGCAACACTAAGTAAGGAAAAAGAAAAGGCAGTAGAAAAGCCAGTGGAAAAGAAGCCAGAACCTAAATGGACTCCTGGGAAAAGTTATCATCCTCAAGATTTTATAAAGCTTATAGGGATAGATGATCCAGTAAACAAAAGAATGTTTACTAAGGGAGAATTCGGACAGTATAGAGAAAAATTAACAAAACTATTGGAAGATGTTGCAGCTCGTAAGAATCAAGATCAGACTTTTAATAGAGAAGAAGCAGCTAAGCTTTCTAGAGAATATCACAGTAAATCAGATTCTGTTTCTAAGACTATTTGCCAAAGCAATTGATCAGGCTTTAAATTAATAACATGGAAGAAATTTTGCCAACAAAACATAATAGCGATATTCCTGATAACTCTTTTATGGGAAAAGATTTGGCACAGAATTCTTTTATGCGTGAAGATGCAGATGTTAATAATCCAATGATAAGGGATGAGCGTAAGGGAACAGGAGAAGGAAAGAGATTTGCAAGACCATCTTCTAAAAAAGAAAGCGAAACACCATCATTCTTCAGAGGAAGAAGAGATGTTACTAAGAGAGAGATAATCTTCAAGCTTGGACAAATTGATGCTTACAAGAATCTATGGGGAGGCAAGTCTAAAGCATACAAGGATAAAATGGTAGCTTTAGCGCAAAAGCATTTCACTAAAGGTCAATACGAGCATTATTCTAAAGTTGAATTAAGCAAGATAGCAAGAGAAATACAAAGAGACGTGAATAAGGAGGAAGGTACTTGGCATATAGCTCGAAATGATATGTTAAGTAGAATAAAAGACATTATAAACTAACAAAATGAAAAAAAGATTTATTGTAATATTAATAATAATTCTAGCGGTAGTAGGAATAGGTACCTATCTCTCTTGGCAGAGCATGTCTTTTTCTAAAGAAGTTTTGAAGCTGGAGATATTGGCACCAGAAAAAACAACTATCGGAGAAGATGTTGAATATGTGGTTAAGATGAAAAATAATGGGACTATTAGATTGGAGAGCCCACAGTTGGTTTTCACTTATCCCGATGGATCAATCGTTGATAATAATGGCAGTAAAGTCAAAACAATGACTTCTATTGATTTAGGTGGAGACATTTATCCTGGAGAAGAAAGATCATTTAAGTTTAATGCTCGATTATTAGGAAAAGAAAAAGACACTAAGGTTGCTAAAGTGAGTGTTTCTTTTCAACCAAAGGATTTAAAAACAAGAAGTGAAGTTTCAACTACATTTACAACTATCTTAGGAGAAATACCATTAGATCTAACTTTAGATATTCCTTCTCAGGCTGCCACAGGCAAAGCTTTTACCTTTAGAGTTAATTATGCTTCTAATGTAACCTATCCTTTAACAGATTTAACTTGCTATGTTGAAATGCCAGATGACTTTGAATTCTTGTATTCTCAACCAAAAGGAATGGATAATACTCAGTGGGATATTCCAGTCTTAAATGATGGCGGAGCAGGGAAGATAGAAATATCTGGAATTTTGAATGGGCAATCAATGGAACAGAAAGTATTTAAAGCTCGAATCGGAGTTTGGCAGAATGGCAACTTTATTCTTTTAAAAGAAGTAGTGAGAGGAGTGCAGATTGTTGCTCCCGCACTATACATTACGCAGAAGATAAACAATAGCGATAACTATGTTGCTTCTCCTGGAGACCAATTACACTACGAAGTCACTTTCAGAAATGTAGGAGACAATGCTATCCAGAATTTAGCTTTAATTACTAAACTTCAAGGCGATCAGTTTGATTTGAATTCAATTAAAACAATGGATGGAGGCAAATACCAAGCGGGAGATAATTCAATTGTCTGGGATGCTAGTAAAATTCCCGAGTTGAATATTTTAGATGTTGGTCAAGTTGGAAAAGTTGAATTCTGGGTTAATGTCAAACCGCAATGGGCAATGAAGAGTTTGAATGATAAAAATCCAATTCTTAAAAACAAAGTTATGTTAGGAGAGGCTAGCCAAGACTTTTTAACTAAAATCAATTCAGTTATTTCAGCCAGCCAAAAGATTTATTCTGACAATACATATTTTGAGAACTCAGGGCCTTACCCGTTAGAATCAGGACAGAAGACAACTTTAAGTGTTGAATGGAAAGCTATTAATACCTACAACGATATTGAACAGGCGAAGATGATCACTGTTTTACCAGAAAGCGTAACCTTTATTGGTAAAACATATCCCGAAGGGACAGAGATAACCTATGATCCAGACAATAGCGAAGTTGTTTGTAATATCGGAAGTCTTCCTGCTGGGTCGGGAGTAATTAAAGATGCTAAGATTTGTGCATTTCAAATATCAGTACAGCCTGAATTAGCTGACGAAGCCATTATTCTTCTTGGTTCCGCCCAACTTTCAGGAGTAGATCAATGGACCAACAAAACACTAACAACCAAAACGGAGACTCTCTACGGGCAGATGAGCCAGTGATGATGGGAGACTCTGAAAAGATTAAAAAATTCTTTAGAACTTTAGCGGTTTTGGTTGTCTTTGTTTCGTCTTTATCAGTCCCGCTATATATCTCATACAAGACTCAAGAAAATGCCAAACAGATGAGAGTGAAGATGGATATGAGCCAATTAAAGAATTGGGCAGAGATTTACGAAGTTAATAATGGTAATTATCTTGGGCTAGAAAATGATTCAAATGTTCTTAGAGTTTTTAAAGACATTGAATCAATGGGAGGGAATACCCATATTGTTGTAAACAGCGATTCAATTAAATATTGCTGCCAGACTAAATTTACTAAAAAAGAATTAGGGGTTTGGTGTGTTGACTCTTCTGGCTACATGGGTAAAGACGGTGGTTGTGACATTAATAATATTAGTTGCGAGTAAAATTTTACTAGAAAGTTAGATAAAGCCATAAAGCTTGGCTTATTTCAGCTTTTTTGATAGTATATACATATATGGAAAACAATTTTGAAAAAATAGTTTCATTTACTAAAAGAAGGGGTTTTGTCTTCCAGTCTTCTGATATCTACGGTGGACTAGGCGGTTTTTACGACTTCGGACCTTTAGGAGTGGAATTAAAAAGAAATATCAAGGATTCATGGTGGAAAGCCATGACTAGAAAGAGAGATGACATTGTCGGATTAGACAGTTCAATTGTAATGAATCCAAACATTTGGAAAGCATCAGGACACACAGAAAACTTTTCTGATCCTTTATCAGAATGTAAAAAATGTCATAAAAGATTTAGAACTGATCACTTGGATGACAAAACAAAGTGTCCTGAGTGCGGAGGCGAATTAACTGAAGCAAGGAATTTCAATTTAATGTTCAGAACTTTTATCGGTCCAGTTGAAGATAGTGCTTCAATTGCTTACCTTCGTCCCGAAACAGCTCAAGGTATTTTCGTAAACTACAAAAACATTGTTGATACTCAAAGAGTAAAGATACCTTTTGGTATTGCTCAGATTGGTAAAGCTTTTAGAAACGAAATTACTCCTGGTAACTTTATCTTTAGACTTCGTGAGTTTGAACAAATGGAAATGGAGTACTTTGTAAAACCAGGAACCCAAGATGATATCTTTAAAAAGATAGTTGAGGAAAGAATGAACTGGTATATTAATGATTTGGGAATCAAGAAAGAGAATTTAAGGATAAGATACCATGAGAAAGAAGAGTTAGCTCACTATGCTATTGGTTGTGTTGATATTGAATATCTATTTCCGATGGGCTGGTCTGAAATTGAAGGTATTGCTAGCAGAGGAAACTATGATTTAACTCAGCATCAGAAACATTCTGGACAAGATTTAACTTATTTTGAAGAAGCAACTAAAGAAAGATACATTCCTTATGTTATTGAACCTTCTTGCGGAGTGGAAAGAGTTTTCTTAGCTTGTTTATGCGATGCCTATACTGAAATTGAAGGAGGCAGATCAACAACCACTGAAGCAGTTAAAGAAACAGAATTCTTGTTAAAATTAAACAAGAAGATTGCTCCACTTAAAGTAGCGATCCTTCCTTTAGTTAAAAACAAGGAAAATATTACTGCTAAAGCTAGAGAAGTATATGATTTATTAAAGCTTCATTTTAATTGTCAGTATGATGAAGTTGGTGCAATCGGCAGAAGGTACAGAAGACATGATGAAATCGGTACTCCTTATGCCATCACTATTGATTTTGATACCCTAGAAGACAATGCAGTTACTTTAAGAGATAGAGATACAATGGAGCAAAAAAGAGTAAAGATAGAAGATTTAATTCCTATATTGAAAAAGGAAATATATGAAAATTAAGACTCCTTATACCTTGAATCTTTTGTTTCCGACCATTGGATGGTCTCTTCTTTGTAGCGCCTTTGCCTACGTCTTAATAATTACTATTGCTAATTTTAAAGAACCTTTAGCGGGGAGAGCCTTTGTGATAATGACTCCTATTTATATTGCCTTATTTTATACTATCGCTCTTTTAAGATACTGGGGGATAAGTTTTTGGTCTGGAGAAGATATTAAATTAGTAAACAAAAATGTTTCAGCCAAGGGGATCCGTCAAGGATTATCAACTGAAGAAATTAAAAATACTTTTAATTCTTTACTTTTTGTTTCGAAGGGTAATTTAATTAATGTTTTGGCTAGTGGTTCATCAATAATAGTTTTAACTATTTTGACTGAATGGTTTAATTTAGCCTCAAATTTAGAAATGTTTATTATCTTGTGTGGAGGAGCAATCGCATTGTTTTTCTCCGCAGCTTTTGCTACTTTCTTTTGTCAGCAAGCAATGTTCTCAAATATTAAAGAATGCAGGAAATTGTTAATGGAGAGGGGGGAGAATATTGCTAGCAATATTCCTCTTTCTGGGATAGGAACAAAGTTTTACTTCCTCTTTTTATTGCCTTTCTTTTTAGTATTAATAGTTCTTATCGCTGTTTCTCCTTTTAATATTAACGTGGCTATTATTTGTTTTATCGGTTTAGGCATGACCTTTATCATTGATAGGGTTTTGTTTATCTATCTAGGTAATGCCTTAAAGGAGTTAGATATGTTTGCTAAAGAATTACCATTAGGAGAAAGAGCAGCTTTCGTTACTGGAAGTTTAGATAAAGAGATTGTTAATTTATCCCAAAGTTTGAATGAGGCATCAGAAAAAATATATGGATCAAGGAGTGAACTTGAAAAATCACAAGAAGAAATGGGCAAGAGAGTAAAAGAACTAGAGAAGTTCTTTGAACTTACAGTGAATAGAGAAGTTAAAATGATGGAATTAAAAAGAGAATTAAAGAAATTAAAAGGAGATGTACAAGAAGACAACGCTTAAAAACGGACTAAGAATAATTACAGTTCCACAGAAGGAAACTAAAGCAGTTACTGTTTTAATCATGACTGGAACTGGTTCAAAGTATGAAGAAAAGAAAACCTCTGGGATTTCTCATTTTGTCGAACACATGATGTTTAAAGGAACTAAGAAAAGAAAGGGGGCAATGGAGATTGCCAGTGAATTAGACAAGATTGGGGGGGATTATAATGCTTTTACTGCGGAAGAATACACTGGATACTATGCCAAAGTTGATGCAGTTCATTTTGATATTGCTGTTGATTGGGTTTCAGATATTTTTATTAATTCAATTATGCCCAAAGAGGAAGTTGAGAAAGAAAGGGGAGTTATTATTGAAGAAATTAAAATGTTTGATGATAATCCAATGCGAAACATTGGAGACATTTGGAGAAAAGCTTTGTATGGAGATCAGCCATCTGGCTGGTTTATCGGCGGCACTAAAGATTCAGTTTTAGGCATTAAAAGAGAAGATATGCTTGATTATGTCCACACTCAGTATACTGCCAAGAATACAGTTGTTTGTATTGTTGGAAATATCAAAGAAAAGAAGGCTATTGAGACAGCTAAGGAATATTTTTCTAAAATACCAACATCAGTAAACAAAGGAAAGGTTGCAGTAGTTAACAAGCAAACAGAGCCCAATGTTTTTATTTCAAACAAGAAAACAAAACAAACAACTATGGCTTTGGGTGTGAGAGGATATGATCATTTGCACAAAGATAGGCACGTAATGGATGTCATGGCTACTCTTTTGGGCGGCATGATGAGTTCCAGAATCTTTAACGAGGTGAGAGAGAAATTAGGAGCAGCCTATTACGTAGCAACATACAATGAATCAGAAACAGATGTTGGTTCTTTTTCTACTTTTGCTGGAATAGACAGCTCAAAGATTAATAAGGTAATTGAAGCTATTTTAAAAGAGTACAAGAAATTAACTGAAATAAAGGTTGGAGAAAAAGAGTTAAGAAAGATTAAAGATCATTTAAGAGGCAAGATTATTCTAGGAATGGAATCGTCAGACGCTCAAGCTTCTTTCTATTGCACTCAAGAGCTTTTGAAGAACAAAATTTTAACAATTGATGAAATAATCAAGGGAATAGAAAAAGTCACCACAAATGATATAATGAGGGTAGCTAAAGATATTTTCAAAGAAGAGAAATTAAATTTAGCAATTATTGGTCCATACAAAGGACAAGAAGGAGAGTTTAAAAAATTATTAAAATTTAAATAATATGAAAAAAGAAATTGAAATGATAGATATTACTTGGAGAGCAATATTTAAAGTGATAGCAGCAATTATTCTTTTTTGGCTTATTTATCTTTTAAGAGAGGTAATAGTCTGGGCGCTTCTTGCCTTGATTATATCTGTTCTTTTTAATCCTTTAATAGATATTCTTGAAAAGAAAAAGATTAAAAGAGTTCTTGCAACAATAATAGTATATTTGTCATTCCTTTTGGTCTGTGGATTGATATTATTTATCATTGTCCCTCCGTTAGTTACTGAGACACAATACTTTGGTTCAACATTTGGTCAATATTTTAATAGGATTCCTAGCTTTTTAAGTAATATAGGATTGAATTCTTTTGAAGGAATTTCATCATTAAATTCAAGTTTGAGCAATAGTCTAGTTAAAGTTTCTTCTAACATCTTTAATGTTTTTGCATCTTTGTTCGGTAGCATCTTTGCTGGCTTAACAATCTTTGTTCTATCGATCTTTATGTCATTAGAAGAAAAAGAAATTATTAAAGGTATAATATTAGTTTCTCCTAAGGGATTTGAAGAGCAAGTTTTTAAAAGATGGGAAAGAAGCCAGCATCATGTTGTTGCTTGGTTTGGCAGCAGAGTCTTAGCGTGTGTTTGTGTTGCTATAATGACATTCCTTTTATGTGTATTTTTGAAAATTAAGTTTGCTTTAGCTTTAGCAATTTTAGCTGGATTATTAAATATGGTGCCAATGATTGGACCAATAGTTTCGGGTGTGATTTTAGCAGCCTTTGCTTTATTTGATTCTGTTCCTAAGTTTGTCATTGCTGTTATCTTCTTGGTTATTATTCAGCAGATTGAAAGTAATATTTTAATGCCGATCTTTACTAAGAAATTATCTGGATTGCCTGGAGTATTGGTTTTAATATCAATTTTAATTGGAGGTATTTTAGGAGGAATTGTTGGAGCGGTATTGGCGATTCCTTTTGCAGGAATAATCTTTGAAGGATTAAAAGATTATTTTACTCACAGAAAAAATAGAGATTAATATGAAAAAAGTTTTTATTTCAACTTCAATACCATATGTAAACGCTGCTCCCCATCTGGGTCATGCTTTAGAGTTTATAGAATCAGACGTTTTAGCAAGACATCACCGAGCACTTGGTGATGAGGTTTTCTTTTTATCAGGCAGCGATGAGAATAGCTTGAAGAATGTGAGAAGTGCAGAAAAACTAGGTATTCCAGTTCAAGAATTAGTAGATATTAATTTCAAGAAGTTTTATGAATTAAAAGAATCATTGAATATATCTTTTGATGATTTTATCCGCACTACCGAAGAAAGACATTTTAAAGGAGCTCAGAAATTATGGTCTGCCTGCGAGAAAGATATTTACAAGAAGAAATATTCTGGTTTGTATTGTGTTGGTTGTGAAGAATTTTACAAAGAAGATGAATTAGTTAATGGTTTGTGTCCTGATCATATGGTTAAGCCAGAATTAATCGAAGAAGAGAATTACTTTTTTAAACTTGCTCAATATCAAGAGAAGATTAAAGAATTAATTGAAACTGATACTGTAAAGATTATTCCTGAATCAAGGAAGAATGAAGTTTTAAGCTTTATTAATTCTGGTCTTCAGGACTTTTGTATTTCTCGAACTAGTGAGAGAGCAAAAGGTTGGGGAATCGATGTTCCAAATGATTCAAGTCAAAAGATTTGGGTTTGGTTCGATGCTCTTTCTAATTATATTAATGCCCTAGGTTATGGCAGTAATGATGAATCTAAATTTAATGAATTCTGGCAGAATAATGAATTTAAAATGCATGTTTTGGGAAAAGGTATTGTTAGATTCCATTCTGTTTATTGGCTAGCTATGCTTTTGTCCTCTGGGATAAGTTTGCCAAAAACATTATTTGTTCATGGATATTTAACTGTTGATGGTCAAAAAATGAGTAAGAGCATTGGCAACGTAATTGATCCTAATGAATTAGCTAAGAAATACGGGAGTGAAGGAGTGAGGTATTTTCTACTAAGAGAAATACCAGCCACAGGTGATGGCGATTTTAGTTATGAGAAGCTAGAAAAGAGATACAATTCTGATTTAGCTAGTGGCTTAGGAAATCTATTCTCTAGAGCTTTAGCTATGGTTATAAAGGCAGGATTAGATAAGGGATTTGAAGTTAAGCCGAACAGTCTCTTTATAGATAAAAACAAAGAGGTAGAAGATAAGGTAGTTGAAAACTTTATTCAATTCAATGAAACCTTAACGGACATCTGGGAACTTGTTTCTTTTTGCGATAAGTATATTGAAAATGAAAAGCCTTGGGAAATTACAGACGTAGAGAAGCAAAAAGAGATATTCTCTAATTTGTTGTATTCATTAAGCAATATTTCTAAAATGATAGAGCCATTCTTACCTTTAACTTCTGAGAAAATGAAAGAACAGTTAGGGGAAAGCAATAATATTTTTAATATTAAGAAAGGTGATTCTTTGTTTCCAAGAATATGATATTCGATACTCACGCTCATCTTAATTTCTTTGAATTTGATGAAGATAGAGATGAATTAATTAAGAAATGCCTTGATAATCAAATAGGCATAATTAATGTTGGAACTAATTTTAAGAGCTCAGAAAAAGCTATTAAGATTGCAGATAAGTATCCAGAACTTTTTGCTGCAATTGGATTGCATCCAACAAATATTGCTTCTGACTTTTTTAAAAGTAGAGAATGCTCAAAAACAGAAGAGGGATTTTTAGAAGATGGTTTTGATTACGAAGCTTACAAAACATTAGCTAGATCAAAAAAAGTAGTAGCGATAGGAGAGTGTGGGCTTGATTATTATTATCGACCAAAAGGAACTACAAAAAAAGAATTATTCAAAGAAGAACAGAAGAAAGTGTTTATCAAGCAGCTTAATTTAGCAGAAGAATTAGATTTACCGGTTATTATTCATTGCCGTGCTGCCTTTGATGATTTGTTCGATATCTTATCTAAAAGAAAAATTAAAGGAGTTTTGCATTGTTTTACTGGTTCTAAAGAAGAAGCAGAAAGATTTATTTCTCTAGGTTTGCATTTCGGTCTTAATGGGATTATTTTTAAAAATGATATAGAAGAAGCGATTAAGATTATTCCATTAGATAGAATATTATTAGAGACCGATTGTCCTTATCTTTCTCCTCCTAAATTTGAAGAAAGGAATAATCCCCTTTCTTTGAGATTAATTATTGAAGAGATCGCAAGGATAAAAGAGGTGAGTACTAAGGAAATAGAAGAAATTACTTATAAAAATAGTAAGAATTTGTTCAATATCTAGGGCCTTAACAGCCCTTTTGTTTTATGGTATTCTTTAAATATATAAAACTATGCAATTTTTAAGCCACGAACTCATATATTTCTTAAGAGCTATAGCCTTTGGCCTTGCTGTTGGTTATGCTCTTTTCTATATCTTTTTCTATTTCAAGCCAATAACGGAAAATCTTTTTGGAGTCAAAAAGTTTGACACTGATTTATGGTGGATGATAACCGTTAGTATTTCAGTGGTTGGTGGGATATTGGCTGCTTACTTATTAATGTAATTATGGAATACAACCATCAAGAAATTGAAAAGAAATGGCAGGATTATTGGGAAAAGAATAATTCTTACAAAACAAATGAGGATTCAAAAAATCCCAAGTTTTATGTTTTAGATATGTTTCCTTATCCTTCAGGAGAAGGTCTTCATGTCGGACACCCCAAAGGATATGTTGCAACAGATATCGTAGCGAGAATGAAACGAGCACAAGGTTTTAATGTTTTACATCCAATGGGCTGGGATGCTTTTGGTTTACCTGCAGAAAACTATGCGATTAAAACAGGCATTCATCCAGAGATAATTACTGAAAGAAATGTAGCAAATATTAAGCGACAGATGAAGATGATTGGTTTGAGTTATGATTGGTCTCGAGAAATTAACACAACTGATCCTAATTATTATAAATGGACTCAATGGATATTTTTAAAATTATTTGAGAATGGTTTAGCCTACAAAAAGCTTTTACCAATCAACTGGTGTCCATCTTGTAAAACTGGTTTAGCCAATGAAGAAGTAGTTGATGGAAAGTGCGAAAGATGCGGATCAGAAACTACTAAAAAAGATATTGATCAGTGGGTTTTAAAAATTACTGATTATGCTGATAAATTATTAGAAGGATTAGATGATATTGATTGGCCAGACAAGATAAAGGAAATGCAGAAGAATTGGATTGGCAGAAGCGAGGGCTGGGAAATTAATTTCTCAATTAATGATGCTAAAGATATTTCTGTTTTTACAACTAGAATTGATACTTTGTTTGGCTGTACTTATCTAGTGATAGCACCAGAACATCCTTTGATTAATGAACTTGGCATTGAAAACAAAGAAGAAGTTTTGGCATATATTGAAAAAGCTAAAGGCAAAAGCGAGAGGGAGAGGATAAGTGAAGTCAAAGATAAGTCGGGAGTTGAATTGAAAGGAATTAAAGCAATTAATCCAATTAATAACAAGGAAATTCCTGTTTATATGGCTGACTATGTTTTAGCTCACTATGGAACGGGAGCAGTCATGGCTGTTCCAGCTCATGATGAGAGAGATTTTGATTTTGCTAAGAAATATGGGTTGGAGATTATAGAAGTCATCAAAGGAAATAATAAAAAAGAAGGAGAGGCTTTTACAGAAGATGGAGTATTATTTAATTCTTCTAATTTTGATAATTTAACTTCAGAAGAAGCAAGAATAATGATTGGAGAATATTTGAATAAAGAAGGAAAAGCAGAAAAGAAAATTAACTACAAATTAAGAGATTGGGTTTTTTCAAGGCAAAGATATTGGGGAGAGCCGATTCCAATTATTCATTGCCCTAAATGTGGTATGGTTCCAGTTCCAGAAAATGAATTACCATTAAAGCTTCCTCATATTGAAAAATATCAACCAACTGGTACAGGAGAATCTCCTTTAGCCGCAATTTCTGATTGGGTTAATGTTAAATGTCCTAAATGTGGTGAAGATGCTAAAAGAGAAACAAACACTATGCCTCAATGGGCTGGTTCTTGCTGGTATTATTTAAGATATTTAGATAATAATAATGATAAGGAGATTTTTACTAAAGAAATTGAAAAGAAATGGATGCCCGTTGACTTATATGTTGGAGGAGCAGAACACGCAGTCTTACATTTATTGTACTCTCGTTTCTGGCACAAGTTCTTGTACGATATTAAAGTTGTCTCAACTAAAGAACCTTTTTACAAATTAAGAAACATTGGATTGATTCTTGCTCCTGATGGACAGAAGATGAGTAAATCAAAGGGAAATGTTATTTCTCCTGATCTTATCGTTGATGAATTTGGAGCTGATACCCTAAGAGCTTACGAAATGTTTATGGGTCCTTTTGATCAAGCTATTCAATGGAATGAACAGGGAGTTAAAGGAGTTTACAGATTCTTAAGTAAAGCTTGGGATATTATTATTGATTGTAAAGATAATAAGTCTAGTTCTGCTGAGGTGATTGCTAATGTTCACAAATTGAACAAGAAGGTGAGTGATGATTTATCAAAGATGAAGTTTAATACTCCTATTGCTTTCTTTATGGAATTTTTTAATTCTATCTCAGAAAGAAAGGAAGAATTTGGTAAGCCTGAGATCGAAAGGGTATTAAAATTATTATCTCCTTTCACTCCTCATCTTTGTGAAGAATTATGGAGTATAATAGGAAATAGTGATAGTATTCTATTAGAGAAATGGCCAGAAGCAGATTCAAGCTTAATTAAGGAAGAGAAGGTTGTTTTAATTGTCCAAGTTGATGGAAAGGTGAGAGAAAGAATTGAAGTCGCCGTTGGTATTTCAAAAGAAGAAGCTGAGAAAATAGTCTTAGAAAATGAAAGATTAAAGAAGTGGATAGAGGGCAAAGAAATCAAAGAAGTCTTTTATGTTGAGAATAAACTAATAAATATATGTGTGGCATAGTTGGATACATTGGAACAAAAGATGCGTCTCCAATTCTCTTGGCTGGATTAAAGAGAATGGAATACAGA
Organism: uncultured bacterium; assembly: GCA_963802195.1. GTDB lineage: Bacteria > Patescibacteriota > Minisyncoccia > Minisyncoccales > Minisyncoccaceae > UBA2211. The sequence continues at coordinate 24,576 of CAWDHP010000004.1, forward strand.
GGCTATGACAGCTATGGTTTTTGTTTTTTAAATAATGGAGAAGCTTCTCTATTTAAAAGAGTAGGAAAGATAGAAAAAACAGAACAAGAGTTTTTAGAGAATGATTTTAAAGGAAATGTTTCTATCGGACACAGCCGCTGGGCAACTACTGGTTTAGTAACTGAAGAAAATGCTCATCCTCATTGCGATTGCAAGGGAGAGATTTTTGTAGTTCATAATGGAATTGTTGAAAACTACAAAGAATTAAAAGCCAATCTAATTAAAGAGGGACATGTTTTTAAATCAGAAACTGATACCGAAATCATTGCTCATTTAATTGAGAAATATTATGTAGATAATTTAGAAGAAGCGGTCAGTAAAGCTTTGAGAGATATTAGAGGAACATATGGTTTGGCTGTTCTTTCAACGAAAGAGCCTGATAAGTTAGTTGCGGCTAGAATGTCTTCTCCATTGATTATTGGAGTTGGAGTTGATGAATTCTTGGTTGCTTCAGATCCTTCTGCAATTATCACTAGGACAAGACAGATTATTAACTTAGATGATGGAGAGATTGCAGTTTTGAAAAAAGACGGTTTTTGTATTTTAAAAGAAGAGCAGGAATCAAAAAAGAATATTGAGACAATTGATTGGGATATTGAACAGGCAGAAAAGGGTGGCTACAAGCACTTCATGCTTAAAGAAATCATGGAAGAGCCTAATGTGATTGAAGACGCAATGAGAGGAAGATTGGTTGAAGAAGAAGGTTCAGTTAAATTAGGAGGATTAGAAGCTGTCCAAGATCAATTAAGAAAGATAGATAATATTACTTTAATCGGTTGTGGTACAGCTAATTATGCGGCCAAGGTTGGAGAATATATGCTTGAAGAATATGCTGGAATTCCCACCTCAACAGATATTGGTTCTGAATTTAGATACAGGAAGCCGATTGTGAATAAAAATACAGCTGCCATCTTTGTTTCTCAATCGGGAGAAACAGCTGATACTCTAGCAGCTTTAAGAGAAATGAAAGCTAAAGGAGTTTTAACTTTAGGGATAACTAATGTTGTTGGCTCTTCTCAAGCAAGAGAAACTGATGCTGGAATATATACTCGTTCTGGACCAGAAATAGCAGTGGCTTCAACTAAAGCTTTTATCGGTCAATTAACAACTTTGGCTTTAATTACAATCTATTTAGGAAGACAAAGAGATATGTCGGTAGTAATGGGTAAAAGGATTGTTTCTGAATTAATGAAGATTCCTGAATTAGCTAAAGAGATTTTAAAGCAGAAAGAGGAGATTAAAAGGATTGCTGAGAAATACAAGCAGTATCGAGACTTTTGGTTTATCGGCAGGAAGTACAATTATCCAATTGCTCTAGAGGGAGCTTTGAAATTAAAAGAAATATCATATGTTCATGCTGAAGGAGTAGCCGGTGGAGAATTGAAACATGGACCATTGGCTTTAGTTGATGAAAATTGTCCAACCATTGCTATTTGTCCAACCGATTCCGTTTACGAAAAAATGATTAGCAATATTGAAGAAGTGAAAGCAAGAAGAGGCAAGGTTATCGCTATTGCAACAGTTGGCAATGAAGAAATTAAAGATATTGTTGATGATGTGATATATATTCCTAAAACATTAGAAATGTTGACTCCGATACTATCTGTTATTCCTCTTCATTTATTTGCTTACTACTTTGCTGATTCATTAGATAGAGATATTGATAAGCCGAAGAATTTAGCTAAAAGCGTAACTGTAGAATAATATGCAAAATAAAAAAGATTACTCAATTATTGTTGGAGGAGCTGCTGGACAAGGCTCAAGAAAAGCCGGATTAATTATTGCCAAGCTTTTTAATAATCTTGGATACAATGTCTTTATTAATGAAGATTACCAATCTTTAATTAAAGGAGGACATAACTTTTCAGTTGTGAGAATTTCTGAAGGTCAGCATTTTTCAATTCGTGAAAAGGCTGATTTCCTTTTGGCATTAAATGAGGATACGATTGATAAGCACGAAAAGTCATTAGAAAAGAATGGTGTAATCGTTTTTAATAAGGATAAGATTAAAAGAGATAATGGAATTGGAATCGCTTCTGAAACTATTACTAAAGAATTAGGCGGTCTTCCTATTATGAGTAATACTGCTTTAATTGCAGGATTTAGTAAGACAGTGGGAATAGAATGGAAAGTATTAGAAGATGCTTTAAGAAAAGAATTAGAGAAGGGAATTGAAAAGAATTTAGAAATAGCTAAAAAGGCCTATGATGAAACAAGTACTGTTTTGACGATTGATAAATTAAAAGTTAAACCTGATCCGCTCTTAACTGGAAACGAAGCGATAGCTTTGGGTGCGGTCAAAGCTGGTCTCGATATTTATTATGCTTACCCGATGACTCCTGCCACAACTATTCTTAATTATTTAGCAGAGCATGCAAAAGAGTTTAATATTGTTGCAGCTCAATTAGAAAATGAAATAGCAGTAATTAATGCTTCTATTGGTTCGTCTTTTACTGGAAAGCGTTCTATGGTTGGAACATCAGGCGGAGGATTTGCTTTAATGACTGAGGGGATAAGCTTGGCAGCTATGGCTGAAACGCCAGTATTGATTATTAATAGTCAGAGATCAGGTCCAGCCACAGGAGTGCCGACATATAGCGGGCAATCAGACTTGCTTTTCACCCTTAACGCTGGTCATGGAGATTTTGTCAGGTTTATAGCTGCACCAGGAGATGCTAATGAATCTTGTTATTGGTCAGGCAAACTATTGAATCTAGCTTGGAAATACCAGACTCCAGCAATATTATTAGTTGATAAAGAATTATCAGAAAGCACTTTTGAGTTTGATAGTAATATTTTGTCTCAGATTAAAAAAGAAAAGCCTGTTTTGTGGAATCATAAAGGAGAATACATGAGATACGCTGATGCAAAAGATGGAATATCTCCATTAGCTTTTCCGGGAGACATGGCAGTAGTTAAAGGCACTAGTTATGAGCATGATGAAAAAGGATTTTCAACTGAAGACGAAGAAACAATCGTTTTAATGCAAGATAAAAGATTGAGAAAGTTTAAGGAAATGGAAAAAGAAGTTGATGTTCCTGGAGCGGTTAATGTTTTTGGAAACAAAAAATCTAAGAAGGCGATTGTGGCTTGGGGTTCAACTAAAGGAGTAGTTTTAGAGGTGGCAGAAAAATTAGGGTTAAAAGTAATTCAACCTTTAGTTCTTCAGCCATTTCCAGTCAAGCAATTTGCTTTAGCTATGAAAGAAGTTGATAAATTAATTTCTGTTGAATGTGGTGCCATAGGCCAGATGGAGAAACTTCTTAAATGTCATCAAATAAAGGTTGATAAAAATATCCTCAAGTATGATATGAGGCCATTTACTGTTGAAGAATTAGAAAAGAAACTAAAGAATATTTAATATGGAAAAACTAGAAACAAATATTACAAATACATGGTGTCCTGGTTGTGGAAACTTTGGTATTCTTCAAGCAGTTAAATTGGCAGTTGATGAAATGATTACTAAGGGAACTCCCAGAGAAAAAATTGTTGTTGTTTCTGATATTGGTTGCAATTCAAAGATAGTTGATTATTTAAATCTAACTAGCTTTTATTCTCTCCATGGCCGTTCACTAATTACAGCAATGGGAATTAAGATGGCTAACCCAGATTTAAAGATTATTGTTTTTACAGGAGATGGAGCAGCCTTAGACGAAGGAATTTCACATTTAATTCATGCAGCGAAGAGAAACTCAGATATTAATGTAATTATGCATAATAACAGGCTTTTTGCCCTAACTACGGGTCAATTTACTGCTGATTCTCCTAAAGGATTTAAAGGAAAGTCTACTCCCGAAGGGGCAATTGAAGAGCCGATTAATCCTTTAGAACTAATGATGGCAGCTAATTCTTCTTTTATCGCTCGTGGTTATTCAGCAAAGATTGAACATTTGAAGAATTTAATTCTTGAGGCTGTTAATCATAAAGGATTTTCCTTTATTGAAGTTATGCAGCCTTGCGTTACTTTCTTTAATAATATCCAGTTTTTAAATGAAAAAGTGTATGAAGCAGTCAATCCAGAATTAGCTTCAAGAGAAAAAGCCTTAACTTTAATTAAAGAATGGAACTATAATGGAGAAGGTAAGATTCCATTAGGAATTTTATTCAAGAAAGACAGAGTTCCTTTTGAAGAGGAGATGAATAAGCATTTAGTAAAAGATAAACAACCAGAAATAGAAAAATGTTTACAAACCCATTTGTAAAAAAGAATATTGTTTGTATCGGAGGAGGCAATGCCATGCCAAAGGTTACTTTGGCTGGATTAAAAAACAAGAACGTTGAATTAACTGTTGTTTCAGCAGTTTTAGACTCGGGTGGATCTTCGGGAAGATTAAGAAAAGATTATGATGTCATTTCTCCAGGAGATGTCCGCAGAGCGTTTATAGAGCTATGTGATCTATCAGAAGAGAATAAGTCATTATTGGATTACAGATTTACTGATGGAGATTTGCACGAACACAACTTATTCAATATTGCTTTCGTAGCAATGGCATTAGAAAAGGGAGGATACAGATCCCTTTTTGAAAAGATGAACTCAATGTTAATTGGAGATCACAAGATACTTCCTTCAACAACTCACAAAGCTGATTTAGTGGCGGTATTAGAAAATGGGCAAGAGATTATCGGGGAATCAAATATTGATATACCTAAGCATGATCCAAAATTAAGAATCAAGAAGCTATTTTTAAGACCGGCAACTAAGGCTTGCCCGCAGACAGTTAAGAGAATAAAGAGGGCAGATGCAGTTGTAATTGGACCAGGAGACATTTATTCTTCTTTAATGCAAGTATTGTTGGTTGATGGCACTGCAGAGACGATAAAGATAAGCAAGGCGAAGAAAATATATATTTGTAATTTGATGACCAAGAATGGAGAATCAAATAATTTCACTGTTGATGACTTTGTTTGGGAAGTGGAGAACTGTTTGAAATGTCCTCTTGATTATGTTATCTTCAATACAAATATGCCTAGCAAAGAAATGATTGAGGAATACAAGAAAACACATCCTCAATTCCTAGAAATGGTTAAATTCAATAATTTACCCAAGAGCGATAAGTATATTGGTTTAGACCTATTGCCTAAAGAAGGGGAAATCAATCATGATCCAGAGAAAATAGCCAAGATATTATTAAAGATATGCAAGCAATAATTTTAGCAGCGGGAAAAGGAACAAGGTTTTTGCCTTTATCAGAAACAAGGCCAAAACCGCTTTTTTCAATCTTTGGAAAAAGCATTTTGGAATATAATCTAGATGAATTGGATGGACTAGTTAATGAAGTGATTATTATCGTTGGCTACAAGAAGGAAATGATTATGGAGAGAATCGGAAAGAAATATGGTTCAATGAAGATAACATATATTGAAGATAATAAGATTGAGGGAACTGGATCTTCAGCTAAACTAGCTTATTCTCATTTGAAGGATAAGTTTTTGCTTTTAAATGGAGATGATTTTTACTCTAAAGAAGATATTAAGAAAGCAATTGATAAATTTCCTTCAATTCTAGTTAAGGAGCATGACAATCCTTCTTGTTTTGGAGTGATTGATGAAGAAGAGGGATATGCTAAAAATATTATTGAAAAACCAACTAAGGCAGTTTCCAAATTGGTCAACTCAGCTTTGTATTGTTTGCCGAAGATGATTTTTGATTACGAAATTAAGAAATCAGCTCGTGGAGAATATGAATTTACTGACTACATTAGAATGTTTATCCATGAGAAAAAACTTCATGTTTGTGAAGCATCTTTCTGGTTCCCAGCTTCATATCCTTGGGATATCTTTAACGTTGTTCCTTATCTATTTAAAAGACAGAAAAGAGATAAGAAGATTAAGATCGAAAAGGGAGCAGTTTTAAATGGAGAGGTGATTGTTAAAGAAGGAACAGTTATTAAGAGTGGTTCATATATTGAAGGGCCAGTATATATTGGCAAGAACTGTATTATTGGACCTAATTGTTTTATTCGTTCTGGAACAGTAATTGAAGATGATTGTAGGGTTGGACAGGCAGTTGAAATTAAGAATTCTTTAATCGGTAAAGGAACTTTTGCTGCTCATTTGGCATACATCGGTGATTCTATTATTGGAGAGAATTGTAATTTTGGTGCAGGAACTATTGTTGCTAATTTAAGGCATGATAATGAGACGGTGAAAACAATGGTAGGGGAAGAATTAATTGATACGAAGATGAAGAAGCTTGGAGTAATCATGGGAGATAATGTCAAAACAGGAATTAATACAATAATTTATCCCGGTAGGAAAATCGGGGCTAATAAAAAGACCTTGCCTGGAGGGAAGGTTGAAAAAGACATATGACAAAAAAAGAAGACCAAGTTGTTCAAGAGAGAAGACTTTCGATCTTAATGAAAGAAGCTGAAATTGTTCAGGGAATAATTAAAAGAAAGTCTAATCATTCCTTTTTGTTAAAAGGATGGACAGTTTCTTTAATTGTGGCTACTTTAATTTTGCAGGGACAAAAAGCACACATTATGATTGCTTTTGTTCCGCTTCTTGCTTTCTGGTTTTTAGATGCTCATTACTTGCAGAGAATCAGAAGATATAAAGCTTTGTATAGATGGGATATTGAGAATCGATTAAAGACCGATGAATATATGTTTGATATTAACATTAACGATAGGTTTGGAAAGGCAGTCCCTTCTCGACCAGAACTCATGGCTTCAGAGAAACTAATTTGGTTTTATGGATCCCTTTTTATTCTAACTGCTATTTATTATTGTATAGCATCGAAATAGTGCCGAAGGTGGGACTTGAACCCACATAGATAAATCTATAGCGTTCTGAACGCTACGCGTCTGCCAGTTCCGCCACTTCGGCAAAGAAACAAAAAGGCACAGATGTGCCGAAGGAGAGACTTGAACTCTCACGGGGTTGCCCCCATAGCATTTTGAGTGCTACGCGTCTGCCAGTTCCGCCACTTCGGCAATACATATATATCTTTTAGCATATAATTTTTTATTTAGAAAGCATTGACAGATACTTTTTTTATTATATAATGATTTTATCTCTAAATTATAAATTTGGGGATGGTGAAAAATGGAAGAAGAGGATAAAGTTGTTTTTGCAGTTTGGGTTGTAATCGCAATCGTCTCAATCACTGCATTACTTTATTTCGCTCAACCTATGAGTGAAGTAAGGTCGGTATGGATTCCAGAATCGTACACCTATATTAACATGGTTTCTGCCGATAAAAATCTCGAAATAGAGTATTTCAATTACGGCACAAATTCTATGCGTGTACAATCAGCCCTCGATGACAACTACAAGAGCATGTTTGTGGGTAACGATAAGAATCAGATTATCTTATCGAAACCAAGTAATTTGGGATGGCTACAGATTGATTATCTTACAGAAAGAGGAGGGGTAGTTTATACTGCATCGTCTGAGCAGTATGGATGGCTCTACCTTCATCAGTTGGATAAAGTAGTCTTTGCTGAAGATGGCCTACATCTGTCTTATGCTACCCAGTGGGCAGCAACAGTAGTTGTTATAATCTTTGTGGTGGTTGTAGAATTTTTGGTAATCATTTGTTGCCTTGAAAACCAAGTTTGTCAGGCATGGCGTTATTTCAAAAAAATGAAAGCTATACGTAGGGTGTCTCCTTGTTGAGCCCCTTTTTTCTTTACTTTTATTTTCCATATGGTAAAATAGTAGTAATGACTCGAGTAATTGCTATCGCTAATCAAAAAGGTGGAGTCGGGAAAACAGCTATTGCTGTTAATTTGCCCGTTTTTTTAACAGCTTTTGGAAAGAGGGTTCTTCTTGTTGATATTGATCCTCAAGCTAATGCCACATTTTCTTTAGGCATTAAGCCTAGAGAATTATCTGTTTCTTTGTACGAAGCATTATTGGGACAGGTTAATCCGAAAGATATTATCAAGAAGACTCCTTTTTTGGCTTTTGATATTATGCCGACATCATACAATTTAGCGGGAGCGAATATTGAATTAGTTAATATGGAGAATAGGGAATTCAAATTAAAAGAAGTATTGGATGCAGTTAAAGATCAATATGATTTTGTTTTGATTGATTGTCCTCCTAGTTTAGGATTATTAACTTTAAATGCTTTAATTGCTGCTGATGAAGTTTTAATTCCAGTTCAATGCGAATATTTAGCAATAGAGGGATTAGGACAATTATTACACAATGTTAAATTGATTAATGAGAATCTAGAAATGAATATTAAGATATTGGGATCGGTAATGACAATGTATAATAGGAAGAATAGAGTCTGTGCAGCAATTTCTAAAGATTTAAGAAGAAACTTCCCCGGCTATGTATTTGATACAGTTATCCCTCGAACAGTTTCTTTATCAGAATCTCCAGTAACTGGAAAAACAATATTAAGGCATTCTCCTAATTCTCGTGCCGTTCATGCTTTCAGAGAATTAGCTCGTGAAATAATAGCAAAAAGTTAATAATTTAAAATATGATTGGAAAAGGAATTGAATCGTTGATCCCTAAAAAAGATATGTCTATTCCCGAAGACAAGATTCGTAAGGATTTTATCTTCTGGATTGAGATAGAGAAAATTAAGCCTAATCCTTACCAGCCTCGTAAAGAATTTGACGAGGAGGCTTTGGAATCATTGGGAGAATCAATTAAGAAGTATGGAATTCTTCAGCCGATTATTGTTAACAAGATTGAAAAGAAAACTGAAAGAGGCATTACTTATGAATATCAGATTGTAGCTGGAGAAAGAAGATGGAGAGCAGCGGAAAAGATTGGCTTGAAACAGGTGCCAGTAATTATTCGTGAGCAATCTAACAGAGAGAAACTGGAAATAGCTTTGATTGAAAATGTACAAAGAAGGAATTTGAATCCAATTGATAAGGCAGAAGCTTTTGATAGATTAAGAGAAGAATTTGGTCTTCTTGAAAAGGAAATTGCTAGGATTGCTGGAACGAGCCGTGAGGCGATTGCTAATAGTTTAAGAATTTTAACCTTGCCTTTAGAAGTTAAGAGAGCTTTAAAAGAGGGAAGCATTTCTGAGGGTCATGCGAGAGCATTGTTAGGATGTAAAGATGTTAAATTAATTAAAGAGTTATTAGAAGAGATAATAACTAATGGTTCTTCAGTTAGAGAAACTGAAAGAAGAGTAAAAGAGAGAAATGCTGGCGCTGGACCAAAGAGGAATTTTGTTAAACAGGTTCCTTTAATGATTAGTGAATTCTTAGAAAAGAAAGTAAGGCAGATATTGAATTTAGAAAATATTAAGATTGAGAAAAAGAAAGATAGTATTCAAGTAGTTGTTAATTTTAAGTCAGAAGAGGAAATGAATGAGTGGCTTAAGAAGATAAGAAATTAAAAGATATTAAAACTGCAAGGATTACTTGCAGTTTTTGTTTGAACATTTTGTTTTCTTCCCTTTCTCTACCATTAAGGCTCCGCACTTAGGACACTTTTCTCCAGTTGGTTTATCCCACAAAGCGAAATTACAGTCAGGCCAATTAGGACAGCCATAGAAGATTTTACCTTTTTTAGTTTTCTTTTGGACTATTTCTCCTTGATTACATTCTGGACAGATGATGCCTGTCTTTTTTGTTTTGTCTTCAATATTCTCAGTATGTTTACAGTCAGGGAATCCAGTACAAGCTAAGAATTTACCGAATCTACCTGTTTTAATAGCTAATGGTTTGCCACACTTGGGACAAATCTTATCAGTAATGACTGGTTCTTCCTTTTTCTTTTCCACTTCATTGTATTTCTTTTCTAGGTTTTCATTGAAAGGAGTGTAGAAATCTCTTAGAATAGTTTTCCAGTTTTCTTTTCCTTCAGCAATTTCATCTAATTCTTTTTCCATATTAGCAGTGAATTTGATGTCTACTATTTCGGGGAAATGCTCAACAAGAATTTGATTAACCGTTGTTCCTATTTCTGTTGGTTCAAATCTTCTTTCTTTGTTTTTTTCAACATAGTTTCTAGCTTGAATGGTTGAAATAATTGGAGCATAGGTTGAAGGTCTTCCAATTTCGTTTTCTTCTAACTCTTTAATTAAGCTGGCTTCAGTATATCTAGCTGGAGGTTGAGTAAAGTGTTGTTCTGGTTTTATCTCCACTAAATCAACCTTTTCTTCCTCTTTTAAATTAGGAAGAGTTTTTTCTTCGAACTTCATGGCGTAGACTTTTAAGAATCCATCAAACTTCAAGGTTGATCCATTGCTTTGTAATGTGTAGCTATTATCTGTCTTTACTTCAACTTTGATTGAATCAAAGATAGCTTCAGTCATTTGAGAAGCAACAAATCTAGACCAGATAAGTTTGTAGAGTTTTTTGTACTTATCCTCCATTTTTAAGCTATCAGGTTCGTTTTCAATATTAGTTGGTCTAATTGCTTCATGAGCCTCTTGAGCTCTGCCTTTGGCCTTGAATCTTCTTAATTGGTGATAGTTATTTCCATATTTATTACTGATAAAGCTTTGAGCAGATTGGATTGCTTGCTCAGAAAGATTCAAAGAGTCAGTTCGGTGGTAAGTAATCAAACCTTTTTCATAGAGGGCTTGAGCAATGCTCATAGTCATTTTAGCTGGGTATCTTAGCTTCTTAGAGGCTTCCTGTTGCAAAGAAGAAGTTGTGAATGGTGGAAGAGGGCTTCTTTTTACTTCCTTCTTTTCAATTGAAGCAATTGAGTAATTAGCTTTTTCTAATTCCTCTTTAATATCTTCACCTTGCTTCTTATTTTTGATTCCCATCTTAGAAATAGCTTTGCCGTCTTTTTTAGTTAAGATAGCTTCAAACTGTTCTTTTGATTCTTTGGCTAAGAGGGCAGTAAGACTCCAGTATTCTTCTGGTTTAAAGTTTTTGATTTCATTTTCTCTGTCCACAATCAATCTAACTGCAACTGATTGAACTCTTCCAGCAGAAAGGCCCCTCATTACTTTTTTCCAAAGGAAGGGAGATAATTTGTATCCTACAATTCTATCTAATACTCTTCTCGCTTGTTGGGCATCAGCCAAATCAAGATTTAATTCAGTTGGATTTTTTAATGCTTCTTCAATTGCTGGTTTGGTAATTTCATGGAAAGAGATTCTTTTGTATTTGTCTTTGTCTAGTTTTAATACTTCAATTAAATGCCAAGCAATAGCTTCTCCTTCTCGGTCAGGATCAGTGGCGACATAGACAATGTCAGCTGTTTCTACTTCTTTCTTTAATAGATTAACATTCTTTCTAGCTTTAGTAGGAATGACATATTTAACTTCAAAGTCTTTTTCTACATCAACACCTAGGGTGCTTTTAGGCAAATCTCTAATGTGCCCATATGAAGAAAGGACGCTTGTATCGGCGCCTAAGAACTTCTTTATAGTATTAGCTTTAGTTGGACTTTCAACTATTATTAATGACTTCATGTATTTTTCATATCATTTTTAAAAGTTAAAGGCAAATATCATTGGCCGTTAAAACAGGAATAGCTCCATTTAGAATTAGATAATCTGTTCCTTCTGAACCAGGAACAGCATAGATTGTTTTGCCTTGCTCTTGAGCGAATCTTACTGTGTGCATAGTTCCTGATTTAACTTGGGCTTCAATCACTAGAACAGCAAAAGATAATCCAGCAGTAATTCTGTTTCTCTGGATGAAAGAGAATTTAGTTGGTCTGGTTTTGCTAGGATATTCAGAAATTAAGAGTCCATTATTTTCTATAATCTTTTTAGCTAAACCTTCATTTTCTTTAGGGTAGATTTTTTCAATTCCAGAAGGGAGAACAGCAATAGTTGCTTTGCCTGATTTTATAGCTGAAGCATGAGCAAAAGAATCAATTCCTTTAGCTAAGCCAGAAACAATTACAAAATCTTCAGGCAGAGCCCTTAATTATTTTCAAGCAAGTTTGTTTGTTTTGACTGGAGCAATTTCTTGATCCAATCACAGCTAAGCAGGGCTGATTCCAGATAATGTGTCCTTCGTAATAGATATTTTTAGGAGGATTTTTGATTTCCCTTAATTTCTTTGGATATTTCTTATCTTCAAAAGAAATTATTCCTTCCATAGTGGTTCAATAGCATTTTTTATTTCTTCGAACATTTTTTGATGTCCAACTGAACTAGGATGCAAACCATCACACAAATCATCATCATTAATTAAAAGACCAAGCATTTCGATGAAGATTAAATCATTGTTTTCGCAGAATGATCGAATGATTTCATCGTATTCTCCAATGCTTTGATTATTAAATGATGCTTCTCCAAAGTAGGGCATAGTCTTAGCTTCATCAACATTGGTTAATCCGATAAAAACAATTTTATCTGTAAATTGTTTAGCTTTATTAGTTAAGACTTCAATATTGTTAGTAAATTTTTCCAAGCTTACTAATTTTTCTCCATTCATTTCTAAGGAATCATTTATTCCTATAGCAAAAATAATAATATCTGGATTCCTAGCTTCAGCTTCAATATCAAATCTTTCAAGTAGCTCTTCTGTTGTATCATCAGATACTCCTAGGTTATATGCAGCAATATCTTCATTCATCAAATGATTTTTTAACTGGTCAGCCCAGCCTCCTTTTTCGCAATCGCTGGCCCCCCAAGTTATGCTGTCTCCAAAAATACAGATTGTCATATTTTTAGTTTAATAAATCAATAATTTCGTTGATTATTAATTCAACTGCTTTCTCTATAACATCCATAGCAACAATTTCTTCCGCTTTGCTGAATCCTTTTAGAACAACATCTTCTAGCGGTTTGTTTTTAAATGAAGGGTCTTCGGAATTAATGCCTAGTTTTAATCTTTTAAACTCATTAGTCTTTAATTCATCTATTATTGATCTTACTCCATTATGCCCGGCTGCACTTCTTCCTTCCACCTCTTTTATTTCTCCCAAATTAGTCTCAGCATCATCATGGATAATAATTATATCTTTAATATCTATCTTGTAGTAAGAGGCAATGCTTTTTATCGCTTTGCCTGATTCGTTCATGTATGTTTGAGGCTTGACTAAAAGAATTTCTCCTTTTTTTGAAATCAAAGCATTGTGTGTTTTTTCTAATTTAAAATCAGGAAAATTGTATTTCCTTTGAATTTGATCAATAACCATGAAGCCATAGTTATGCCTAGTATTTTCGTATTCAGGGCCGTAGTTGCCTAGGCCAGCAATTAATTTCATATGTCTGTATTATATGTCTATTTTTTTCTATTGACAATATGGGTAAGTCAGTTAAGATTGATTTTAGCTCGTTGAGAACAATGAGCCTACTTTAGAGGTAGACTACATGACAAGCATATCTTTGATTTACTACGTTCTCCTAGTGGAAGATTACGAGGATTTAGCATTCCTTGTTAAGAAGTTTTTTGTTGAAGAATGGGGAATGACTGTTGAGATTGTGAACAATCCATTAAAAGCTATCGAAGTCTTAAAGACAAGAAGCTTTGATGTGATAATTTCCGATTATCAAATGCCGGGAATGACAGGGATAGAGTTTCTTAAATATGTGAAAGCTGATTTAAGGGACACTCCTTTTATCATTTTTACTGGCAAAAGCCGAGAAGAGGTAGCAATTGAGGCACTTAATAATGGTGCGGATTTCTATCTTCAGAAAGGTGGCGAGCCAGATACTCAATTTATTGAGCTGGGGCATAAGATAATAAGCGCAGCAGAAAGAAAGAGAGCAAAAGATTCTCTCGATCGATTTGTAGTTTCGCAATTATTGAATGGTGCAAGGATGCACAATTTGAAGAATCGCTTAACAGAGGCTTTAGGCTATACCCAGTTAACGTTGGTGACGGATGGACAAGAAAAGAAGAACGAATTTTGTTCTGGAGCAATTAAAGCTATTGAGTCTTGTTCTTCTTTGGCCAATGAGGTCAGCAATTATTATAAGCTTGATATAAGTCAGGATTGCTGGTGTTCGCTTAAAGATATTATTTCAGAACAAGAAAAAGAATTTCCTAAATTTATTTTTAAAAATAATATTGATGAGAGGGTACAGTTATTTACCAATCCCACCATCATCAAGGAAGTTTTTTATAATCTCCTTGAGAACAGTAGAAGACATGGAGGAAGGAACGTTAAGAATATAACTATTTCTGTCGTCGTAGAAAATGATACAATGGAGATTATTTATAAGGACGATGGAGATGGTATTGATCTGAAAGATAAGCCAAACATATTTTTGCGGGGCTATGGGAAAAATACAGGCCTCGGACTTTTCTTGGTTAAGGAACTGTTAGGAGTAGTCAACATGACTATTTCTGAAACAGGAAAGCTAAGGGAAGGAGTTTTGTTCGAAATTGTAATCCCTCCCTGGCAATACAGGTTCAGACAATAACAACTACTTCGTTTTTTAGAGGTAGTTTTTTATTAGTTGCCTTAAATTTCAAGTTGGTGTAATATATCAATATATGGAACAAAAAGAAGTATTAACTTTTCTATTGGACTCTTTAAAGATATTATTAATTGCTTTGGCAATTGTAATTCCCATAAGAATGCTGTTATTCCAGCCTTTTATGGTCAAAGGGTCTTCAATGGAGCCTAATTATCATTCTAGCGATTATTTAATTATCGATGAATTGTCATTCAAATTAAGAGATCCACAGAGAGGAGAGGTGATTGTTTTTAAATATCCTTTAAATACATCATACAGATATATAAAGAGAATTATTGGATTGCCAGGCGAAACAATACAAATCAAGGAAGGAGAGGTATATATTAGTAGAGCTAATGGAGAACCAAAGGAACTTGATGAAAGTTTGTATCTTTCAGCTCAAAGTCAAAGAAGAATGGAAAAATACTAACTATGGACCTTTAACTTTAAAACCAGATGAGTATTTTGTGATGGGAGATAATCGAAAGTATTCTTCTGATTCAAGAAGCTGGGGAGTTCTTCCCACAAAAGACATTACCGGCAGAGTTTTGTTAAGGCTTTCTCCTTATGAAGTATTAGTCAATACTTTAAGTCAAGAGACAACAACAAATTAAAAAAATATGAGTAAACCAAAGTTTCAAACAGTAACCGGAATGCACGATATTCTTCCTCAGGACCAGGCGTATTATGATAAAATACAAGAGGCAGCGAGGAAGGTTTTTGCTTTCTATGATTTTGAGAAAATAGATACTCCTATTCTAGAAGACGCTAATTTATTTATCAAAAGCGTGGGAGAGAATACTGATATTGTTGAGAAAGAAATGTTTACCTTAAAAACTAAAGGTAAAGATTTCTTAGTTTTGCGTCCTGAGGGAACTGCTTCAATTATGCGTTCATATATTGAACACGGTTTTCTTTCTTTGCCTCAGCCAGTGAGGCTTTGGTATTATGGACCATTCTTTAGATATGAAAAACCTCAAGCAGGAAGATATAGACAATTCAATCAATTCGGAGTTGAGATTATCGGAGAGAAAGATCCGATTGTTGACGTGCAGACTATTTTGGTAATGTACAGCGTTTTAAGTGATTTAGGATTAAAAGGATTGATGGTTAAGGTTAATTCAATTGGAGATGATAATTGCCGTCCTTTGTATCGAAAAGCTTTAGTTAAATATTTGAGAGAGAAGAAAACGGGATTGTGTTCTGACTGTCAGAAGAGATTGAAGGTTAATCCACTTAGAGTTTTGGATTGCAAGAATGAGAAATGCCAAGAAGTATTGGCTTCAGCTCCTCAAAGTGTTGATTATTTATGTGAAGACTGCAAAAAACACTTGAAAGATGTTTTAGAATACTTAGATGAATTAAAAATTCCTTACTGTTTAGACAGTCGTTTGGTTCGTGGATTAGATTATTATTCCCGAACAGTTTTTGAGATAGAATCAACTAGAGAAGGCGAAAATGTCGGGGGAGCCTTGGCAGGAGGCGGAAGATATGATAGTTTATCAAAGATGCTCGGAGGAGGCGATATCCCTTCTTGTGGAGCGGCTGCTGGAGTAGAAAGAATAATTGCGGAGATGAAGGAGAATAAGGCGAAGGTAAGCTTTAATCCAGTTCCCGAGGTATTCTTTGCTCAGATTGGACCTTTAGCTAAAAAGAAGAGCCTTCCTATTTTAGAAGAGTTAAGAAAAGCGGGAATTAAGGTAGGAGAAGCTTTTGGCAAAGATGCACTCAAGGCTCAATTAGGAAAGGCCAGCCGATTAGGAGCTAAAGTTGTTCTAATTTTAGGACAAAGAGAAGCTCTAAACAATATGATATTAGTAAGAAATATGCAGACAGCTAAACAGGTCGAAGTAAAACAAGACGAGATAATTAAAGAAGTTAAAAACATATTAAAAGAAAAATAATATGAAGATACAGAAGCAATTAAGAGAAACTTCTCAATCATTAGTATATCGCTTTACCAAAGCCGTTCAAAAGAGCGGAGTATTAGTTGAGGCAAGAAAAAGAAGATTTGCCGACAGAACTAAAAGTGAGAATATGCTAAAGAGAGCTGCTCTAGTTAGAGTAGAGAAAAAGAAGGAGTTTGACAAAGCTAAGAAATTAGGCAAAAACTTAAGTAATAAAAAATAACTATGATAGTTGAAGAAATTAAAAAAGATTTAATTTCTGCGCTAAAAGAAAAAAATGAAGCAGCCGTCTCTACCTTGAGAATGGTGACTTCGTCTATCTTTAACAAAGAAATGGATAAGAGAGTCGAAGTTTTAAAGAAAGAGCCTAATTTAACTGAAGAACAGATAAAGGAGAAGGTTAAATTAAATGATGAAGAGGTGATCGAAGTTCTTTCTTCAGAAGTTAAGAAGAGAAGAGACAGTATTGCTCAGTTTGAACAGGGAGGAAGACCAGAGCTAGCAGCTGGCGAGAAAGAATGAAATGGAGATATTAATGAAATATCTTCCCAAGGAATTAACTGAAGAAGAAATCAGGGTGATTGTAAAAGATTCAATTGCTAAAGCAGGAGCAACTACAATGAAGGATATTGGAATTGTGATGAAAGAAGTTTCACCCAAAACCAAAGGAAGAGCTGATGGAAACATGGTAGCAAAGATAGTGAGAGAAGAATTAGGAAATTAATTTAACCGAGCGTTGCTCGGTTTTGTTTATGGAAAAGATATTTATAAAAAATAGAAAGGGATTAAAGATAGCAATATTAGTTGAAGAAGCTGAAAATCAAAAAGGTTTGGTTTTTTTAATGCACGGTTTTCTTAGTTTTAAAGAGCATCCTTTATTAACTGAAACAGCAAGAATATTTAAAGAAAATAATTTTACAACAGTTTCATTTGATGCGACAAATAGTCTTGGTGAAAGCGAAGGGAAGATGGAAGACGGAACAACAACTGGATATATCGAAGACTTAGAAGATATAATTGATTGGTCTAAAACACAAAAGTGGAATGATAATGATTTTTTTCTTGTCGGACACAGTATGGGAGGATATTGTATTGCTAATTATGCAATTCGTAATACAAATGTAAAAGGTTTAATACTTTTTTCTCCTAAAGTAAAAGGAGACAATCCTAAAGAATTCAGAAATAGAAGAATTAAAAATGAAAGGATTTGTCGAATGGGAAAGCCACAGCACGCCAGGAGTTTTTAAAAGGAAAGGATACAAATATTTTGAAGACGAAATAAAACATAATTTATTAAATACTGCAGAAAATATTAAATGCCCCGTTCTCATAATAAGCGGAGATGAAG
This sequence comes from uncultured bacterium, assembly GCA_963802195.1. Lineage (GTDB taxonomy): Bacteria > Patescibacteriota > Minisyncoccia > Minisyncoccales > Minisyncoccaceae > UBA2211. Next base: position 42,178 of record CAWDHP010000004.1, read on the forward strand.
ATGAGGTGATTCCAACAGAGCAACAGAAGATGTTATTCGATAAAATTAAGAGCAAGAAAGAGATTCATATTTTAAAGGGAGGTGACCATAACTTGAAAGGCAAAGAAGATTCTTTAGAGATGTTTAATATAATAAATAATTGGATTAATAATTTATGAAAGTTTTATTTATTTCGGGAAGTCCGAGAAAGGGGAATATAGACCTAATTTTTAATAAAATCAAAGATTCACTAAAAGGAATTAATAGCGATGAGGTTTTATTAAGAGATAGAAATATTAGTCATTGCAAAGGATGTTTATTTTGTGATGAAAATAAAAGATGTTCTATTGATGATGGAATGAAAGAAATTAACGATAAATTATTAAATGCAGATATTTTAATAATTGGGACTCCAAATTACTTTGACAATGTTCCTGGATTAATGAAAGATTTTATTGATAGAACAAATCCATTCTATCAAACAGATAAGTTAAAAGATAAAAAAGCAATTAATATTATTATTGGGGGCGGCGGTAAGGAAAATAGTAAAAAAGTTATTCAAGTTTTAAATGCTTTTACAGATGCACAGAAGATTAAAACTATTAGTAATTATATTTTTCAGGGATTAGCCATTGGAGAAGTCTTAAATGACGAAGATTTTGAAGAAAATATAGATAATATAGTAAAAGATATTAAGAGCCTATTAAAATAGTCAGTTTTTCTTATTTCCGGCTCTTAAATAGGCCTTTTTTCGTCAAACTTGCAATAACCTCCTTAATTTAGTAAAATAGAGGAAAAGAAAATGATAGAAATAAACAATCTTTCTGCTGGATACAAAAAGATAGACAAAGTTTTTTTGAAAAAAGTTGCCGAAAAGGTTTTGAAAGGAGAGGGAAATAAAAAAAAGATTGAATTGTCTATTGCTATTGTTAATCCAGAAGAAATTAAAAAATTAAATAAGGAGTATCGAAAGAAAAACAAACCAACTGATGTGCTTTCATTTGGAGAGATAGGGGGCGATGTTTCAGAAATTGTAATTTGTCCTGAAGAAGTAGAAAAGAATGGCAAAGATTTTAAAAAAGAGTTAACATTAGTTTTAATTCACGGTATTCTGCATCTTTTTAAATACGATCACGAGAAAACAAAAAAAGAAGCAGAAAGAATGTTTCAAAGGCAAGAAGAATATCTATCAAAAATTAAACTTTAATAAACAAGCAACATGTCTAGACCAAAAACAATTACCGGATTGGATATCGGAACAGATACAATAAAGATTTTAGGAGTTAAAAAAGATTCTGAACCTGGAATAGAAGTTCTCTTCTTCGACACAATTGAATCTTTTGGAGTTCAGAAAGGAAGAATTAAAGATTCAGCCGAAGTTGCTAAAAGAATAACAGAGCTTGTTGAGAGAGTTGAGAGAAAACATAATTGTCGTGTTGAAAACATTTTTGCAAATATTAATGGGACTAAGCTTCAGCTTGTTCCTAGTCATGCTCTAATTTCTGTAGGAAGAGCTGATCAAAAAGTTTCTTCAGAAGACATTGAAAGAATCTATGATGAAGTGAAGATGATTAATCTTCAGTCGAACAACAAGACTATTCTTAAAGTTTTCCCAAGAGAATGGGTTTTGGATGGAGAAAAGGGAATCATTGATCCAATTGGACTACAGGGAATGAGATTAGAATTAGATGCTTTACTATTATCTTCTTTTAATTCAGATATTGAAGGAATAATTGATTCTGTAGGGACCTTTGGAGTAGAAGAGGAAAACATCATTCCTGGACTAATAGCTGATGCTAATGCTGTTTTAACGCCTAATCAGAAGGAATTAGGAGTCGCCTTGATTAATATCGGAGCTGGAACTTCTAGTGTTGCTGTTTTTGAAGAAGGAAAACTATTAAATATGGCTATTTTCCCAGTCGGATCAGCCAACATCACTAATGATATTGCTATTGGCTTCAAGACTGAGATAGAAATAGCGGAGAGAATTAAAAGACAGCACGGTTCTTGTTTATCTAAAGAAGGAAAGAAGAAAATAGACTTTAATCTTTCTTTAGTTAATGAAGAAGACGATGAAGAGGAAGAAGATATCTTTGGAAAAAAGAAAAGAATAGTAAAGAAAAAACCTCAAAATGTATTATCCTTCTCTGAAAAAGAATTAAGCAAGATTATTGAAGCTAGAGTTTGCGAGATATTTGAATTAACTGATAGGGAAATCAAGAAAGTTTCTAAACAGGGATTATTGCCAGGAGGAGTAGTTATTACTGGAGGAGGAGCTAAATTAGCTGGTATTGTTGATTTGGCTAAAAGAGAATTTAAGCTTCCCGCAAGAATTGGATATTGTACTGAATTTAAAGGATTGGATAAAGATAGTTCTTTAGCCACAGTTTGTGGATTAGTTATTAGTAAGATTGATAAAGAAGCTGTTCATTCGGGAAGTGGAAACGGAATTGGTAAAAAGATTAAAGGATTCTTTGAGAACTTTATTCCCTAAAATATATGAGCTTAACAAGAATAAAAGTAATAGGCGTTGGAGGAGCTGGTTCAAACACAGTTGATCGATTGACTAAATCGAAGCTTAAAAATGTTGAACTGATTAGTGTTAATACCGATGCTCAAGATTTAAAAAAGAAAGAAGCGCATTTGAAATTGAGAATCGGAGATAAATTAACTAAAGGATTGGGAGCGGGAATGAAACCAGAAGTAGGAAAGTTAGCCGCTAAAGAAAGCTACAAAGAAATAGAAGAAACTTTAAAAGACAGCGATATTATTTTCTTAACGTCAGGGCTAGGAGGAGGGACGGGTTCAGGGGCGATGCCAATCGTCGCTGAGATTGCAAAAAAATCTGGAGCACTGACGATAGGGATTGTTACTCTTCCATTTTCTTTCGAAGGGAAAAAAAGAAAAAAGATTGCTCAAAACAGTCTAGATGAAATTAAAAAGAAAGTTGATGCGATGGTAGTGATTCCCAATGATCGGCTTCACGAAATGATTCCTATAAAATCTTCAGTTGAAACAGCGTTTAATAAATGTGACGAACTTTTAAAAGAGGCAGTCGAGAGTATTTCTAATGTGATAATGAATCCAGGAATACTGAATCTAGATTTTTCAGACATTAAAGAGATTTTAAAAAGTAGTGGTTCAGCATTTTTTGGAACTGGTAAGGCCCAGGGAAAAGAAAGAGCAGTTCAAGCAGTAGAAAAAGCACTGCACTCTCCGATTACTAAATTTCCATTGGATAAAGCAGAAGGAATTTTATTCAATGTTGCATCAGGAAACAAAAATTTCTACCTCTCGGAGGTTAAAAAGATAGCAGAGATAGTGAGAAAGAAGACATCGGGTTCGGCGAAGATAATTTTTGGAGCATCTTTTGATAATAGTTTGTTAAAAGATGAGATTAGAGTGACTGTAATAGCTACTAGTTCTGAAAAATCGTAATTATAAAGGCTCTTATACGAGGGGCGAATAAGAAAATCTTCTAATGTTTTGTCAAAATTGACAGTAATTTTTTAGGAGTATAGAATATCTATATATGAAACTAACTAACCACATCACCAAAGTCCAAAAGAGAAATGGAAACATTGTTGAGTTCCAACCAGAGAAAGTTTTCAATGCTGTTTTCAAAGCAATCACTGCTACGAAACAGGGTAATGGTAAAAAAACTCAAAAAATATCTGATGGGGTTATAAAAATCTTAAATAGAAGATTTAAAGTTGAAGAAATTCCTAACGTTGAACAAATTCAAGACATCATTGAAGAGGTTTTAATACTTGAAGGAGAAGCAATCGCTGCTAAGGCCTTCATTTTGTACAGAGAACAGAGAAGAATCTTGAGAGAATCACAAGCTGTAGCTGAAGAAGCAGTTGATCGTGTTGATGATTATCTAGATAAGCTGGATTGGGAGGTGCAAGAAAACTCAAACATGACATTTTCTCTACAAGGATTGAATCACTACGGAGTTTCATATATTGTTAAAAAATATTGGTTGAATAAAGTTTATCCAGAGGAAGTGAGACGCGCTAATGAGTCAGGTGATCTTCATTTGCACAACCTAGATACATTATCTTGCTACTGTGTCGGATGGGATTTATACGATTTATTATTAAGAGGATTCGGCGGAGTCAATGGAAAAATTGAATCAGCTCCTCCAAAGCATTTTAGAAGTGCATTAGGACAAGTTGTGAACTTCATGTACACACTTCAAGGTGAAGCAGCTGGTGCAGTTTCATTCTCAAACTTTGATACATTACTTGCTCCTTTTATTCGTTATGATAATTTAAGCTATGCTCAAGTTGAACAGGCAATTCAAGAATTCTTGTACAACATGGCAGTGCCAACTAGAGTTGGATTCCAGTGTCCTTTTACTAATATCACATTAGATTTGAAACCATCTCCTGTATTTGCTAATCAGCCAGTAATTATTGGAGGGCAAGTTCAGAAAGAAAACTATTCTGAGTTTGAGGAAGAAATGAAGATGCTAGATAAAGCTTTCTATACAGCTATGATTAAGGGAGATAGAAGTGGAAGACCTTTCTCTTTCCCAATTCCAACCATTAATATTACTAAAGATTTCCCATGGGATGATCCAGCTATGGATCCAATGTTTGAAGCTTCAGCTAAGTATGGTATTAACTACTTTGCTAACTACATTAATTCAGATATGAAGCCTGAAGATGTTCGATCAATGTGTTGTAGGTTAAGGCTTGATATGACTGAATTATCAAATAGGGGTGGAGGAGGATTGTTCGGTTCAGGATCTTTGACTGGAAGTATTGGAGTAGTAACTATCAATCTTCCAAGAATTGGATACTTATCTAAAACTAAGAAAGAATTCTTTGAAAGACTAGCTAAGGTGATGGATACTGCCAAAGAAAGTTTGGAAATTAAGAGAAAAACAATTGAAGAATTTACTTCCAAAGGATTATACCCATATTCAAGATATTATTTAGCTGGAGTTAAGAAAGCCAAAGGACAATATTATGCTAACCACTTCTCAACTATTGGTATTGTCGGAATGAACGAAGCATTATTGAACTACATGGGAGAAGATATTGGTTCAAAGAAAGGACGACAGTTTGCTCTAGAGGTAATGGACTTTATGCGTTCTAAATTAGTTGAATATCAAAAAGCAGCTAATAGTATTTATAACCTAGAGGCTACTCCTGCTGAATCAACTTCTTACCGATTAGCTCAGAAAGACAGAAAACTTTATCCCGATATTATTGCTCTCGGAACAAAGAAAGTTCCTTACTACACTAATTCAACTCAGTTGCCAGTAAATTACACTGATGACATCTTTGAAGAATTAAAATTGCAAGATGAGATTCAATGTAAATATACTGGAGGAACAGTTGAGCACTTATTCATCGGAGAAGAGATTATCAGATATTCAAACAGTAAAGACTTTAATTAAAAAGGTTTTTGAGAAGAACAGATTGCCCTATATCACTTTGACTCCAACCTTCTCAATTTGTCCGACTCACGGATACATTGCTGGAAAACATTTCACTTGTCCTAAGTGTGCGATTGAACAGCCTTGCGAAGTTTACTCTCGTGTTGTTGGTTATTTAAGGCCAGTCTCACAGTGGAACGAAGGTAAGCAGCAAGAGTTCAAAGACAGAAAAGAATTTAAAGTCAAAGCTTCATTAGCAAAGTTAAATAAGAAATAATATGGACATTCAAAATGTTTGTCACGACTGCGGAAAGAAAATTATCATTTCTGAGAATAACGAGATAGTTAACGGTCAATTATTGAAATACGCTTTGCCTGATGGAAAAGAGAAGGTGGTTTTTAAATGTAATGAATGCTTTAAGGAAAACAAAAGTTTGAATAATTATCAAGAGACAGAAGTTTACTCTCGTGTTGTTGGTTATTTAAGGCCAGTCTCACAGTGGAACGAAGGTAAGCAGCAAGAGTTCAAGGACAGAAAAGAATTCAAGCTTTCTTAATATTGATGTGCGGGTCTTCCCGCACATTTTTACCCTAATATGACAATAGGAGGATTACAAAAAGTTACCTTAGTTGATTATCCAGGCAAGCTCGCTTGCACTGTTTTTCTCTCGGGATGTAATTTCCGCTGTCCTTTTTGCTATTCTAAAGAACTAGTTTTAGAGCCTGAGATTAAAAGTCATCCGCAGATATCCGAAGATTACTTTTTTGATTTTTTAAATGAAAAAAAAGGAATGCTTGAAGGTTGTGTTGTTTGTGGAGGAGAGCCGACTATTCACGGAGAGACTTTAGTAGATTTTATCAAGAAGATTAAAAAAGAGTCTTTTCTAGTGAAGCTTGATACTAATGGAACTAATCCAGATATGATTAAGAGATTAATTGATGAGAAATTGATTGATTATGTTGCAATGGATATTAAAGCTCCATTAGTTAAAGAAAAGTATGAGCTAGCTTGCGGTACTGGTTTTGATATTGAAAAGATAAAGGAATCAATTTCACTAATCAAAAATTCAGGGATTGAATATGAATTTAGGACAACAGTTGTTCCAGGAATCCATACTGCAGAAGATATTATTAATATTGCTAATGAAATTGCTCCAGCGAATAAATATTTCATTCAAAGATTCAGAGGAGAGAAGGGAACAATTGATCCGAGGTTTGAAAATGTAGCTCCATTTCCTGATGAGTTCTACAAAAAGATAGAAGATAATGTTAAAGGTTTATTTAGAGTTTTTAAAATAAGATAAATGATTCCTCTTTACGATAAAAAAAAGATAAAGGACGGTTTTCCTTTAGTCACTACTCTTTTAATCGTTCTTAATACAGTATTTTTTCTTTACACTATTTCTGATTTAAATCATTTTATTGATTTGTTTGGTTTTACTTCAGGTAATTTATTGGATGGAAGATTCTTTACAGCCATTACTTACATGTTTTTGCATGGCAATGTCTGGCACCTTATCCTTAATATGTGGTTTTTGTGGGTCTTTGGAGACAACCTTGAATCACGCTTGGGAAAGGTAAAATTCCTTGCCTTTTATTTGCTTTGCGGCATTATGGGGGCTATTGTTTATGCTTTGGCAATGTCTGACCCTAATACAGCACTTATAGGGGCGTCAGGCGCTATCTCAGGAGTGTTGGGCGGGTATTTAGTTCTGTTTCCAAAGAACAAAATCAGGACTTTTCTTTTCGTCTATGTCGCTTCAATTCCAGCTGTTATTTACATTTTTATCTGGTTCTTATTACAGCTTTTTTCAACGTCAGCCCTAGACACTTCGGTTGCTTATTTCAGCCATATTGGAGGACTGGTAGCGGGCATGGCTTTTGTTAAAATGTTTAAAAAGGGAAGATGACAAAATCAGAAGCATTAATCTATTTTTGTTTGAGTTTCGTAGGAGGCATTTGTATTGCGTCCTTTTTTATTGATTCAATTATTGTTGAGATTGTTAGTTTAATTATTGGATTGATTTTAATCGGAGCTTTCTACGAAAACAAAACAGTTATGGTTGTTGGTTTTTGTTTTATCCTTGTCTCTTTAGGAATGTTTCTTTACGGTTTTAATTTATCTAAAGTTGAGAATAACAACTTAATTAATTTTAATGATAAAGAAGTTGTTTTTAAAGGAATCGTTTTAAATGATCTAGAGGTAGGAGCGGACAAAACACAAGTGATGGTTGATATTTTTAATAATGGTAAGAATATTGGTAGAGTTTTAATTTTCACCGATAAGTATTCTCCAATTCGTTATGGAGACACGGTTGAAGTTAAAGGAATAATTAAAGTTCCAGAAAAGTTAGATAATTTTGATTACCGAGGCTATTTAGCTAAAGATCAAGTATCAGTTATTGTTTCTTATCCCCAGATAGAAATTATTAGTAGTCAAAGTAGTTTTATTGGTAAGATTTATGATTTCAAAAAAGTATTAGGCCAAAGGATAAGAGACAATCTTTCTCCGAAGCTGAGCCCGATACTAGAGGCGATGATTTTGGGAAACGACCAGAAGATGGATAAGGAGACAAAAAGTAAATTGAGTGTTAGTGGTTTAAGTCATGTGATTGCTATTTCTGGTTCCCATATTGTTCTTTTTTCAGCCATGCTATTTGAGCTTTTACTCTTTTTGGGATTATGGAGAAAACAGGCTTTACTAGGTTCAATCATTTTTACCTTATTTTATGTTTTTCTAGTTGGTTTGCCTGCTTCGGCAGTTCGAGCGGGAATCATGGTCGGTTTGTTATTTTTAGCTCAATTGATTTCTCGGCAGTCATTTAATTTAAGAACATTAGTGATTGCTGCTTCAGCAATGCTGTTATTTAATCCATTATTATTGAAATTTGATTTAGGATTCCAATTATCTTTCATGGCAGTTTTGGGGCTTATCTTAGTTGGCCCTGTTTTTAATAACTGGCTCAATGTTATTTTTAGAGGGAAACTAGGATGGCTTCAAGAAATAATAGCAATGACTTTTGCTGCTCAAGTATTTACTTTGCCCTTATTAATTTCTTCTTTTGGTTATTTTTCTATTGTTTCTTTAATATCTAATATTATTGTTTTGCCAATTACGCCAGTCTTAATGGCTCTAGGAATATTGGTACCAATTCTTGGACCGATTGTTGCTATCCCTTGTTCAATACTTTTATCATATTTAATGTGGGTGGTAGATGTTTCTTCACGAATTCCTTTTGCAGTTTTAAAAGTTAATTTACCTTTCTTTGTCTTAGGTATTATCTATCTTCCTTTTTTGTATTTAGCTTACAAAGGAAAGAGGAAACAATTGGAATTTTTGAATGGATAGGGTATAATTTAAATATATGACAAAGACCGCTTGGGTAGTTTCAATAAATATGGGATATGGGCATCAGAGGACAGCCTATCCTTTGAAATCTTTTGCCGAAGGTAAGGAGATTGTTTGTGCTAATGATTATCCAGGAATTCCTGTTAATGATAAAAAGATTTGGGAAGGATCAAGGAAGTTTTATGAGTTCCTTTCTCGTTTTAAGAAGTTTCCTTTATTAGGAGAGTTATCTTTTGCTATTTTTGACGCTACTCAAAAGATTAGCGATTTCTATACTACTAAAGACTTATCAATTCCTAATTTTACTCAGAAAAGAACTAATATCTTATTTGAAAGAGGATGGGGTAAGGATTTAATTGAAAGATTAAAAGTAGGGAAGCATGTTCCAATTGTTTCTACTTTTTATAATCCAGCTTTTATGGCTGAATATTTTAATTATCCTAACGATATCTTTTGTGTTATTTGCGATGCAGATATCAGCCGTAGTTGGGCTCCTCTTTCCGGAAAGAAATCAAGGATAAAATACTTTGCTCCTAATGCGAGAGTAGTTCAAAGATTAAAACTGTACGGAGTTAAAAAGGAGAATATTATTTTTACAGGCTATCCTTTGCCAATGGAAAATATTGGAGGGAAAAGTATGGAAATATTGAAAGAAGATTTGAGGAATAGAATTGTTAATTTGGATCCTTTAAAGAAATACAGGGAGAAGCATGATTTCATTGTTCGTGATAAATTAGGCAAATTGCCCAGAGAATCAGATCATCCTTTGACTCTTATGTTTACAGTTGGAGGAGCAGGAGCGCAGAAGGAATTAGGAATTAAAATAGTTAGGAGTTTTAAAAAATCAATATACAACAAGAGATTGAAAGTTATTCTTGTTGCTGGAATAAAAAAAGGAATTAAAGAATATTTTGAAAGAGAAATTAGGAATGGAGGATTGGGAGAGCTATTAGATAATGGAATAGATGTTTTGTGGGGTAAAGATTTTGAAGAGTATTATGATAAATTCAATTTAGCTTTAAGAAAAACAGATATTCTATGGAGTAAGCCTTCAGAACTTTCCTTCTATTCAGCCTTAGGTTTGCCGATTATCATTGCTCCAACTATTGGCTCACAGGAAGAATTTAACAGAAGCTGGCTGTTAAGGTCTGGCTTTGGGAGAGAGCAGGGGGAAATAGAAAAAATTAAAGATTGGTTCTATGATTGGCTCCATTCAGGATATTTTGCTGGTATGGCCATGGAAGGATTTATTGATGGAGAGCAGATGGGAACAATTAAAATTAAAGAAGAAATACAAAAATGCTCTGGCTCACAATAATAATTTTTTCATATCTATTTTTTGCTTTAGCGTCTTTAGGAGATAAGATAATCTTAGCTGGACCGTCAAAGCCTAAATCATATACATTTTACGTAGGAGTATTAAGCATTTTAGTCGTTTTTATAATTCCCTTTGTTGAATTCGGCTGGCCAAGTAATATTGGATTAGCTTTTATTATTTTAGAAGCTCTTGTCTATGTGGCTGGTCTTTATGCAATGTTTTATGCCTTAGAGCATTTTGATGTTTCAAAGATAATGCCAACGATTGGAGCTTCTCAGCCAGTTATTATTGCTATCTTATCTATTTTCTTCTGGGGAAAATTAGACATGGGTCTTAAAGATATTGTTGCCTTTATAGTTCTTCTTTCGGGAAGCATTTTGATTTCAATTGATAAGAATCCTAAGATTACTAGAAAGAGCTTAGAGATATCTCTAATTACAGCCGTATTATTCTCTTTGGATTTTGTATTTTCTAAATTTGTTTATTTAGAGATGCCATTCTGGCAGGGTTTTATTTGGATGAGAATATTTAGCTGTCTATTTGTTTTAGTATTTTTATTTGATAGAGGATTTAGAAAAGAATTTGCTGATGGTAAGAAGAATCCTGATAAAAAGACTGGAGTATTTTTTATTATCACTCAAGCAGCTGGAGGAATGGCCAATGTTCTTCAAAGCTGGGCGATTGCATTAGTTCCAATTTCCTATTTAGCTATCATGAATTCAATGAAAGGAATTCAATACGTCTTCCTCTTTATCATGGTTGTTCTTTTCTCTTGTTTCATGCCTAAAGTATTAAAAGAAGAGATGAGTAAGCGAGTGATTGTCCAGAAAATAGTCTCTATTTTGATAATAGGATTAGGTCTTGCGATAATAGTTTTATAAGGTATAATGTACCTGATGATTCCCTTATTTAAATACATTTTATGGTTTCTTTTGGGACTAATTATTCTCTTTGTAGTTTATTTTTTTGTTGGTTTTGCTAATAAACCAAAGAATATGACTTGGGGAGTTAACTTTTCAGTCAAACAGACAGAGTTTTTAAAGCTGGATTCAAGAGAGACATATTCTGCTATTTTAGATGACTTGGGAGCTAAGAATGTTAAAATATCAGTCTATTGGGACTTAATTGAAAAAGAAAAAGGAGTCTATGACTTTAGTGAGCTAGACTGGCAGATAGCAGAAGCTGAAAAGCACAATGCTAATGTTGTTTTGGCTATTGGAATGAAAGTGCCTCGCTGGCCAGAATGCCATTTACCAATTTGGGCATTAGATATTGATAAAACAACACAACAGACGGAGATATTAAATATGCTTCAGAAAATAGTTTCAAGATACAAAGATTCTAAAGCACTTTCAATGTGGCAAGTTGAGAATGAGCCTTTTCTTAATTTTGGAGCCTGTCCTTGGACCGATGAAGATTTCTTAAAAAGAGAAGTTGCTTTTGTGAGATTAAATGATCCGAATCACAAAGTTATTATTACTGACAGTGGAGAACTATCTCTTTGGATTAAAACTCCTCAGATTGGCGCTGACATAGTCGGTGTCACAACTTACAAGAAAGTTTGGCAGGAACAATTACACATGTATGTTTCCTATTTTTTCCCTGCAGTTTATTATGATCGCAGGGCAGATATAGTGAGGAATGTTTTTAATCAAAAAGTTATTGGAGTGGAGTTGCAAGCTGAGCCATGGTGTGCTAATTCAATTATGAATTCATCTTTGGAAGAACAGAGTAAAACCATGAATTTAAATCAATTTAAAAAGAATGTTCAATTTGCTGAAGATACCGGAATCGATACTTTCTATTTCTGGGGGACTGAATGGTGGTATTACATGAAGAAAAATTATAATAATTCAGAGATTTGGGACGAAGCTAAAAAACTATTTTAAATATATGCTAAGTATAATCATACCAACATTAAACGAGGAAAAGAATATTAAGATTTTACTTTCTTTAATTAAAAAAGGAGGTTTTGATGATTATGAAGTAATAATAGCTGATGCTGGATCAAAGGATAAAACAGTTGAAATTGCCAGAGAATATAATTGTATTATTACTAAAGGGGGATTGCCAGCTAGAGGAAGGAATAATGGAGCAAAGGTTGCAAGGGGAGACATACTTTTCTTCCTTGATGCTGATTTAAAACTTTCTCCTAGGAATTTCTTAAAATTATCAGTTGATTATTTTATTAAAAATGATTTGAGTGTAGCATCATTTCCAATATTGCCTCAAAGGAATAATATTTACCTGAATCCTTTGACTTTGAATCTTTTTTATAACATTCCTCAGCAGATTTTTAAAAAGTTGTTTCCAATGGGAGCTATGGGAATCATGGTCAAAAAAGATATCTTTGAAAAGGTTAAAGGATTTGATGAAAGCATCACCTTAGCCGAAGATCACTATTTTATCCAGCAGGCTGAAAAATTAGGCAAGTTTGGAATAATCAGCAATGTTAAAGTATATATGCCGTTAAGGAGATTTGAAAAAGATGGATATTTCACTACCGCTTTCAAGTATCTTATCTGTGCCTTTAATATGGGAGTTTTGGGAAAACCAGAAAGGAAGATAAAATATGACTTCGGACATTATGATAAAAAGTAAATTATCAAAACTATGTCATTATATCAATTACCAACAATTAATTTTAAAAAAATAAAAGGACCGGAAATGAAAAGACTTCTTCCGGGGAAAAGAATGCCTTTCCCAGGATTGTTTTTGATTTTAATGTTTTTAATCGGTTTAATCGGTGGCTTATCTTCTAGTTATATCTTTTATCTTAAATTAAAACAGGAGATTATTAGTGCTGGAGTGCCGATTGTTCATTCGGAAAAAGTTGTTGAAAAAGAATATGTTCCTCAGACTACTCAAGAGCAAAAGGTGATTGATGTGGTGAAGGAGAATTCTCCTTCGGTTGTTTCCGTAGTAATAACTAAAGAGGTTCCTGTATATAGTCAGCAAAGTATTCCCTTAGGAAACGGGCTTTTTATCATTCCTCAACAAGTACAGACGGGAACAGAAAAACAGCAGGTTGGAGCAGGAACAGGATTTATTGTTTCCGAAGATGGATTAGTCTTAACTAATAAGCACGTTGTTTCTGATGATTCAGCTGAATACACAGTGCTTGCGAGCGATGGTAAAGAATATCCAGCCAAAGTTTTAGCTAAAGATCCAGTTCAAGATTTAGCGATTATAAAAATAGATAGCACTGAGAAGTTTACAGCATTGAAATTAGGCTCATCTGATGACATTCAAATAGGGCAGAGCGTAATTGCTATTGGTAATGCTTTAGGGGAATTCCAAAATACAGTTTCTGTTGGAGTTATTTCTGGATTAGGCAGGACAGTAGTTGCATCAGGTGGAACATTAGGAACAGAAACATTGGAAGATATTATTCAAACTGATGCAGCGATTAACAAAGGAAATTCAGGAGGGCCGTTGTTAAATTTAAAAGGTGAAGTTATTGGAATTAATACAGCAGTTTCTTCTTCAGGACAGAATATTTCATTTGCTATTTCTATTGATAAAGCTAAAAGAGATATTGAACAAGTTAAAACTTCAGGGAAAATATCCTATCCCTATTTAGGAGTAAGGTATGTTGTTTTAGATAGTGATGTAGCTAAAACTAGAAATTTGTCAGTTGATTATGGAGCTTTAATTACTAAAGGAACAACTTCTAGTGATCCAGCTATTGCTGCTGGTTCTCCAGCTGAGAAAGCTGGATTAAAAGAAGGGGATATAATATTAGAGATGGGAGGAGAAAAGATAACTAAAGACAATACTTTATCCAAGGTTATTTCTAAGTATAATTCCTATGATTCAGTTGATTTTAAGGTATTAAGAGATGGAAAAGAGATGACAATTACAGTTATTTTAGGAGAATGGAAGCAATAGCGTTTTTTATTCATTTGTGTTAGTATTTGTTTACTATGAACTCTGACATTGAAGAAATAAAGGCTCGTCTTAATATTGTCGATGTCGTCGGAAGCTATATCAAACTTGAGAAAGCGGGGATAAACTACAGAGCCCGCTGTCCTTTTCATAATGAAAAATCAGCCTCTTTCTTTGTTTCTCCATCACGTCAGCTATGGCATTGTTTTGGTGGCTGTAATGAAGGAGGAGATATCTTTAAATTTGTAATGAAGATAGAGGGAGTTGATTTTGTCGATGCGTTAAAAATTCTAGCTGACAAAGCAGGAATTACTCTTAAAAAAGACTCGGAAGATTACAAGAAGATAAAAAATGAGAGACAGGTTTTAATTGATTTATTAGAAAGATCTACTAAGTTTTATACCACTCAACTAGAAAAGAGTAAGACTGGAAAAGAAGCAATTGATTATCTTCTTAAGAGAGGAATGAAAGAAGAAACGATAAAGGATTGGAGATTAGGCTATGCACCAGATACTTGGACTGGATTATCTGATTATTTAATCGGACAGGGATTCAAAAGAGAAGATATCGTTAGCGCAGGATTGGGAATTAAAAAAGATGTAGTTAAGTTTTTTGATCGATTTAGAAGTAGAATCATGTTTCCTATCTGTGATTTGAATTCTCAAGTAGCAGGATTTACTGGCAGGATATTTAATTCTGATGATGAAGCTAAATATTTAAACACTCCTAATACTTTATTATATGATAAAAGCCGAGCTTTGTATGGAATGGATAAGGCTAAACTAGAAGATTAGGCAAAAAGATTTCTGTGTTTTGGTTGAAGGCAATGTTGATTGTATTATGTCTCACCAAGCAGGAATAAAGAATTGTATTGCTGTTTCGGGAACTGCTTTAACTCCAATCCACTTAGGAATCATTAAAAGATATTCTTCTAATTTGGTTTTAGCTTTTGATATGGATTTGGCTGGGAACAATGCGACTAAAAAAGGAATAGATTTAGCGATGAAAAATGGCTTTAATGTGAAGGTTATTTCCATGGTTGCTGAAAAAGATCCAGCTGATATTATTCTTTTAGAAGGAGAGGAGAAATGGAGAGATTTAGTTAATTTGGCTAAGCCGATTAATGAATTCTACTTTGAATTAGCTTTTAAAAACAGGAGTCCTGAATTACTTGAAGACAAGAAGAAGATTATTAATGACCTCTTGCCTGTTTTGAAGAAAATTGATAATAACATAGAACAGAGCTATTGGATTGAAAGCATGAGCCACAGGTTGAGAATTAAAGATGAAGATATTAGGTCAGAGCTTAAAAAGGTAAAGATAGAAGAGAATAATATTCCTGAAAAAGGGGTAGTTAGTATAAAGGAGAAGAAGTTAAGAAGAGAGATGCTAGAAGAAGACCTATTATCATTAGCTTTAATTGAATAATACTAAAGGCTTCTGAATTAACAGAGGAAATGATGGAGGTTTTTTCTCCAGAGGCTAAAGAGATATTTTTAAAGATTAAAAAGAAAGAAGATTTAGGCTCATCAGACTATCTTAAACTATATTTTAATCAGGTCAGAATTGATGAAAGATGTTGAAGATTTAGATTTAGAAGAAGAGTGGGGAAAATGCCTTTCTGAGCTAGAGAGCTTGATTAAAAAGGGAGAAAGAGATAGGCTGACTCAAGAGATCAAAAGTAAAGAGAAAGACGGAGCTTTCGCAGATGTTAAGGAACTTTTATTAAAATTTAATAAATTAATAAAAAACAATGAAGAAAACAAAAAAGAAAGTAGTCAAAAAGGCGAAATCGAAAAAGCTGGTGAAGAAAGTTGTGAAAAAGAAAGTCACAAAGAAGAAAGTTGCGAAGAAGGCTCCAGCAAAGAAGATTAAAAAAAGGATAAAGAAGATTATCAATGTTGTTACTCAGGAGAAATTAGAAGAACTAGTCAAGAAAGGAAAGACTAGAGGTTTTGTGACCTTTTCTGAAATTTTGAATTACTTTCCCAAATATTGAGGAAAACATGATTGAGTTAGATCAAATGTTTGGCAAATTAGAACAGTTAAGTATAGATGTTAAGGATTCTAAAGGATATTTAGATACTTCAGAACCTGTTAAAAAGAAAGGAAGGAAAAGAGCTTCAACTGGAAAGATTGATTCAATCCAGTCATATTTAAAAGAGATTGGAAGGATTGATCCAATTACAGCTAGAGATGAGAAGGATTTAGCTAGAAGGATTGAAGCGGGAGATGAAGATGCAAAAAGAAAATTAGCTGAAGCTAACTTAAGATTAGTTGTTTCTATTGCTAAGAAATATATTGGACGCTCTCCTAACTTAACTTTACTTGATTTGATTCAAGAAGGTAATTTAGGATTATTCCGTGCAGTAGAAAAGTTTGATTGGAGAAAAGGATACAAGTTTTCAACCTATGCTACTTGGTGGATTAGACAAACTATTACTCGTGCTTTAGCTGATCAAGCAAGAACTATTCGTATTCCAGTCCACATGATTGAAACTTTGACTAAATACACTCAAGCTAAGAGAAAACTATTGCAAGAATTAGACAGAGAACCATTAGATGAAGAAATTGCTGCGGAAATGGGAATTGAAGTTGAGAAGGGGTTAGACATTTAGAGAAGATTTCTCAAAAGGCTGTTTCACTTGAAACTCCAGTAGGAGAAGATGAGAAAGATAGTGTTTTAGGTGAGTTTATCAAGGATGAAAAGATTGAATCTCCAGCTTCTCAAGCCGGAAGAACATTATTAAGAGAGCATTTGGATGAGATATTTAAAGATTTAGCTGAAAGAGAGCAGAAGATTCTTTCAATGCGTTTTGGTTTAGAAGATGGAGTTACTCATACTCTAGAAGAAGTAGGCCAGGAGTTTGGAGTAACCAGAGAAAGAATAAGACAGATTGAAGCTAAAGCTATTGAAAAGATTAGGGGACACAAGGATCTAAAGAAATTAGAGGGGTACTAGGTTCGTCTATTATTCGTCTATTATTTGTCTATAGACGAATCCTATTAAATGAAAAACATCTTTAAGAATAATGTTTTCTATATTGGCCTTTTAAGTTTCTTTGGCGGAATCAGCCAAGATATTTTTGTTCCTATTTTACCTCTTTATCTAACAAATATTTTAGGAATGGATAAATCATTTGTTGGTGTTTCTGCTGGGTTAGTTATTGCAGCAGCTAGTATTTTTAAGATTGTTTCAGGATATTTATCTGATAATTTTAAAAAGAAGCCAATTATCTTCTCTGGATATTTCCTTTCAATGATTGGAAGAGCATTTTTAGCTATCTTTACTTCAGGGGCTGCTGTTTTAGGGTTAAGGTTCCTTGATGGAGCTGGCAAAGGGATAAAGGATGCTCCGAAGGATGCTATCATTGCTGATTCTACGGAAAGATCAAATAGAGGAAGAAACTTTGGTGTTGAAATAGCATTAGATACTTTTGGTTCAGTGGTTGGTCCTTTATTATCAGCTGGTTTGCTGATTTTGTTTAGTAATAGCATGTTTAAATATCATGTTATTATTCTATTATCAGCTATTCCTTTAATTTTCACTCTTTTAATATTAGTTTTTAAAGTTAAAGAAGAGAAACCTGTTAAAAAAGAAAAGATTTCTTTTTCTGGTAAGCTACCATTGTCCTATTATCTATTCCTTTCGGTTGTGGTAATTTTCTCAATTGGAAATGCTTCTGATGCTTTCCTTATTTTAAGAGCTAGTAATTTAGGGCTTAGTTTAATTGCTATTCCTTTAGTCTATGCTCTATTTAATTTTACTTATGCTTTGTCTTCAATTCCTTTAGGAGGATTATCAGACAAGATTGGGAGAGAAAAGGTTATTATTATAGGTTGGGCAGCTTTTGCTTTATCTTATTTAGGATTTGCTTTGGCTAATAATTCTTGGCAAGTTTGGTTTGTTTTTGCCCTATATGGCTTATACTTCGCCACCAGTGAGGGTGTTGCTAAATCATATATTGCTGATATGGTTCCTACTGAAAACAGAGGAAAAGCCTATGGTATTTACAATGCAGCGATTGGTTTAGTCGCTTTACCAGCTAATGTTTTAGCGGGATTGCTTTGGGACAAGATTAGCCCTTCAGCTCCTTTCATTTTTGGATTTATCGTCTCTTTATTCTCCATAGTTTTGATGATTATTTTGATTTGGAAAAAGGTATTGAAAAAAGAATTAATTTAGTGTAGTGTATTAATATATTCCAGTGTGGCGCAATGGTAGCGCGGATGCCTGTAGACAATACTTGCAGCTTTCTTGAGTAATCAAGATCGAAAAACGAGGTGAATTGCGGGAAACCTAAGAGTTTAATACTTATGGCAATCCGCAGCCAAGCCCATATTTATATGGGAAGGTTCAGAGACTATTCCGAAAGGAAGTACTCCTTATTTTGGGAGGAAGCGCCTCGCCCCTAATATTAAGTTAAGGGTGATGAGATAGTCCACGCTTATTAGAAATAGTAAGGTTACGTGTAAGCATTAGGTTGTAGGTTCGAATCCTACCACTGGAGCAATGTTGGACGAACTGAGGCAAAGACCTCGGTTTTTTCATTATCTGCCTCATATTTTTTAGGTTCGAACTGTTCATTTTTCTTTCTTGCTTCTTGAAGACCTTTTATTATAATGGAGTAGACTTTTTTCTCGTAGATACTCACCTTTTTGTCTTTAAGCGTTAGGTTCGAACAGAATTCGGACAGTGCTTCATACTTGTCTCTATAGCTCCCATTTTCAAATATTTTTGCTACTCCAGTCGCAAAATTAAAGTTTTTCTTTGCTTCATTCATTATCTCAATTACTGATCCACCGATACTTGCTAATGATTCTTCAGCTTCTTTTATTTCTTTTTTGATTGATTCTTTTTGTGTTAAGAAATCATTATCGTCAATGAGGTTTTTAGCTTTCATCATTATGAGCTCTCTATAAGTGTTTTCTTTCATATTTTTTTCTTTTTCCCAAGATATACGACGTTCAATTTCGCTTTGTTGTTTTTCTTTCATTATTTCATTAAGGTGTTTAATGCACCAATCTTTAAGATCAGGAGATATCTCCAAGTTGTTGCTTATATAGTTTATTGTGTGCTTATCAATATCTACTTGTTGCATTGATCCTTCTTTGCAATTATGGTTTTTATGTATGCAATGATAATAAATATAGTGTAAATATTTAGGATTTTCCATCTTGTCAATTTCTATGCCACAGTGCGGACATTTATCTTTATTGGGATATGTAAATTTGTTTTTGCAATTCGGACAAATAACTTGATGTTTATGTTCAGCAGTTATTGAGCCATCGCAATTACCACATTTTAGAAATTCTTTATATGGAAATGATTCATGGTATTTTGATTGGTGGCATCTGCCTTTTTTACCAAGCATTGTTTGTATTTGCCAATATTGTTCTTCATTAATCATTCTAGGAACGGTCTCATTGAGTTCGTATCTTTCTCTTTCTTCATATTCATTTTTACCATAAAAGAATCCTGCTGGAATTGAATTACTAAGTAAATTATACATTCCAGAGATTGATATTGGTCGACCCCCTTCTTTTCTGTGCTGAACTGTTCTTAAACATAAAATCTTGTCAGCGTATTGTTGGAGTTTTCTGACAGAATATTTTCCACTTAAAAAAAGTTCAAATAGTTGCTTTACGAGATTAAATCTTTCTGGATCGGGGAGCCATTTTCTTTCACCTTTTTGTCCACCATCATTTTTGTATCCAATTATTGCAAGGCATGGGGGATAACCTATGGCGTATTTTCTTCTTAGTCCTCTTTTAACGTCAATACTTTTATTGTCGTTTTCCATCTTAGCTCGACCGCACGCTGTCAGGAGGTCATATTTATCATCGGGAGTATTTTTATATATTCTTCGAGGAGTTATTATCTGATATAGTTTCCCATCATCAATTAAGTCTATGATACGAGCTGCGTCAATGTTGTTACGAGATAGTCGATTAGGATGCCAAACTATAATAGTATTAATTTCTCCATTCTCTATTTTTTTAAGTAGTTTTTCAAATATTTCCCTATAGCTATCTTTTTTTGCTGACTTAGCCTCTGATAATATATTATCAATATCAAGTTTAATATTGAAAGAGATGGCAGTATTTTTACCTTCTTCTATTTGTGATTCAATTGACAGAGTTTGTCTATCGTCCGCTTCACTTGATTTTCTTGCATAAATCGCAGGTTTTATTTTTAGTTTGTTTTGCTGTTGCATACTATTAACACAATTATGCCGTGCTTCTTGAATAAGTCAACTGATTCCTTGTTATACGCCCCATAAAAGGCTTAAATTGGGGACATTGAGGGGCTTTTGGTGGCCTTGGCCTCCCTTTCCTTATTAGGTTCTAATATCTCTTGTATCTGGTGGTCTTTAGCCTTTATGCTTATTTCTTGAGCTGTAGTTATAATGCTAATCCTTGTTAAGCGTAGAAGGGATAGCCCAAGTTCACTTGCTTCTTCATTGGTAAGTTTAATATGATAATCTTTAATCATTATTCTTTTTAATTCTTCAATTGTTGTTTTCTTAAGACTCATAACCTTATCAAAATAAAATAACCTGTCTATATTCAGGTTACTTTATTATTCAAATAAGTTATAAGAATTAAGTGAGCTACACTTCTTTTCGCAATTTGATTTGCAGAGAGATAATTTTTCCTACAGCTCCCTCATCTGCTGTTTCCCATACGTCTGGAAATTTTACATGAACCAATGAGACAATTTTTGCTTTTGGCAAATGACGATTTTCATATATAAATTGATCCCTTTCTTTTATTCTAGCGTTCCCTTTTCTATATTTTCCAACCTTAGATGTTTCCTCTTTATATTTTAATAGATAAGAATTTATTAACTTTCCATTCTTTTTAATAAAATCAACTAAGTCTCTGCCAGTTACTGATGGGTGGATTTTTATTATTATTGGGTAATTTTTGAAACTCCTTTTAAGGCTTTTTATGGTTCGAGTATCATCTAGTATTGTCCCTTTGCCCAATTCTAATCTTTTGTTAATGTCTTCAATGATGCAAAGATTGTTTTGTTGAATGGCATAGTCTATGGATAAGAAAGAATAGAATTTTTCATTATATAAAATATAGAACTTAAAAAAGTTAGTTAAGGATGGATTTTTGGTGGGGAAGTCTTCAGTTATTATATTCGTGATATCATTAATAGTCGAAAAAGAGAGATCTTTTATTTTAGCAGGGCAGTAGAATGTATTTTTAAGAAAGCCTTGTTTTTCTATTTTTTCCTTTAGTTTTTCAGATAACGCAAGACCGCCTTTTGGTATTTTTAACCTTTTTCTTAACCTTTTTACGTGTCCTTGAAATTTGTCGGATTCTAAATAGACAGCCAGATAGTTTAATATTTTTTGATGCGATTGGCTTTTCATGTCTTTATTATGCCAAAAACTATTATTTTTGACAACAAAGATTAATAACTTGGCTTTCCTAAAACATCTAGAGTTTCTTTGCACACCAAAATTCCTCCTAGGTTATAATCTTTTTTGCAATTAAGAGCACATTCGGCTGTATCGTTATTATTGTTCCTTTCTTTTTGTTTGGCGTAAATCCAATTTATGCAGTCATTTTTATTGTCAAAAAAAGGACTAAATATATAATTATTTTCACAAGCTAAGCATCCATCTGGATAGTAAACAGCTTGCCATTCTTCTTTTGCAAAAATATTATTATTTAATAATATCCAACCGACACATAAAATAATAATAATGATAATCCAATTTTGTTTTATGAAGTTATTCATTTTTTTATAAGTTATAGAAATACTTTATTTTATCTTTTTTATTTTTTGCTTTCGTTTTGGCATAGTCGACCATTACTCCGATTGTAAATCGGAGAACTATTATGCCGATAATCATTTCAATATAATTCATGTTTAGGTTTATTGATTTTTATATACAAAAAGCCCACCACAGGTAGTAGCCGAAGCTACTTATACCGGTTTCCCGATATAGCAGAAGATGCGACCCCATGATGGGTTCTTTATGCATCTTCTGACTTTTAACCATGCCTTTTCCCAAAGGTTTAGGTCATTTATTTAATTTTGTTTATTATGTCGTATTGTATAAGAATATTCAAGTTTTGGGAGGTAAAAGTGCCAAATTTTGTCGGACTATACTCTTTTTTATAGAATTTCGAGATTTTTCCTTTTTTATAGAGATTATTGCTATTTTTGCTTACTATAATTTTGACAGTCGGCACATTGAGACGTAGAATGAAACAAACTTTAGGTTTGTTGTTTCGTAAAGATTAAGATTTTTAATATGTAAAATTAGTGCATGAGTACCAAGTTTTCTAATCAAAATATAATTAACGAAAAAGGAAGGAGATTATTTTCGGAAGTCTTGGATCCTAAATTTTTCTTTTTGAGTGATTTTTCGGAACAATCAGGTCAAGATAGCTGTCCAGATATTGATGGCCATATTAGATTAAGGGATGGACAAAGTTTTTACCTTAATCTTTATTTGCATTATCAATTAAAAAGTACCAATAATTTACGGAATGAAAAATATTATTGTAGTGGACGTGTTCTCGATTATTTTATGTCGACTAATGTGCCAACACTGTTAATAGTGGCCGATACAAAGAATGGGAAAGTTTATTGGGTTTTTATTGATGAAAATAAAAAAAAGAAACTAAGACTGAAAAGTGATAATAATTCTGGAATAACAATGGATATAAGTCCTGGTTATATTAATCAAAACGAACCATTACAGCTTAATCAAACATGGCAAAGGTTTGCCAAGAAAGATGATTATGCCAAATTAAATGATGCTGTCGATAAGATTACAGTATCTTTTCATCAAGACATCCATAAATGTTTAGGAATTTTGTATTTGCTTCAGCGTATCTCCAAGAAAGATTTAGTAGTCTTATTCAGTAATTTATTTCAAATTCCAAAAGATAATATAGAATTAATTATTCAACAGCTTATTAAAGAATCTGTCGTAAGTGTAACTGCTAATTTTTATATTTTAGACAATGAACAGCTAGGCATAGAATCGTTCTACGAATTATTAGAAGAAATAAGAACATCTTCTCTTGTCGGGTCTTTTAAGGGAAAGAAGGATAAACAAATAATTTTAAGGCAATTGGCTAAAATTGAGCATATTTATATACAAGATTATTTTATTGAATTGGCTAATGATTTTTTACAATTCTTAAAAAATCCAACAAACAACAATGATATTTTTGTTAATCTTGAATTTTTACAAGAATATGCCTTTCGTATCCCAAAGAAAACATTAAAAATAATTAAAGTTATTAATAACATTAAACCAATAAAAGTTACCAAAACTTACCATAAGGGACTAGGATTAATCGAAGGTAAATCTTATTACGATCTTCTTAAAAAATGTATTGAAATTTGTGACGGAATTAGATATGCCGAAAAAGAAGTTTTTAATGTACTCGTTGATTTTGCTAACAGCGATGACAAGGCCATTGGTAGCGAAGCTTTAAGAGTTTTACAAAATATTTGTAAATACAATATTCATATATTGAGAAAGGTTGGGTATGATGTACAGTTGTTTATTCTAGAAAAATTAGAAAAATGGGATAATAAAAAAATCGTTCAAAATGCCAATATTATTATTTCTGTTTGTACGTCACTATTGGAGCTTTCTTTTGAAGGGACATCTATGCAAGATTATAAAACATTTACTTTTCATTCAGGTGGATTGAATTTTAATTTAGAATTAAAAGACATTAGAAAAAGAACTATCGAAATATTAAAAAAAGTTTGTTTATTAAATAAAGACCTAGCGACACAAAAAAAGACAATATCAGTAATGGAATTAGCTAGTCATACTCCAAATAGTGGAAACTATGGAAACGATATAGAACAGATGGTGGTAGAAAATACAAATTATTTAATCAAATATTACCTTTCAATTTTATCAAAAGCTGATAATGAAATTATTAAAAATATAGAAGAGCAGAGCCATTGGTTTTCAAGAAGATTTAATGATAATAAATTACCACGACTTAATGAATTAAAAACTGTTATAGCATCAAAAACAGAATACGATATGTTTCGTGTATTTGTTGGATATGATGGAAAGTTTGACGAAGATATGGATTGGGATAAAGCAAGAAATTTTAGAAATGAGAAAATACAAGAATTTATTAACGATATTAATGATTCTAATTTTACAGATTGGGAAAAGAAGATTTTATTAGTGATTAAAAATTATTCCACCTCTGATCCTGGAGAGTTTCAATATTTTAACTTTTTTCTTTATGAACTAAGTAAGCAGAAACCAGAAATAGCAGTTAGATTGATTGGCAAATCTAAGCTCGAGTCATTTTTAATCCATATTATTGCTGGACTTTGGAGCAGTAGATTGCAAAAAGAAGTTAGAAATATAATTATTAAATGGACGCAATCGAATAAAAATCTTGCTATTTCAGCTTATTTATTTGATTATGTTGATTTTTTTGATGGTGAATTATTGAAAATAATATTTAATAAATCAAGGCAAGTTAAAGATGTTCAGGCACTTAATAATATTATTCGTTCAATTATTAAAAATTATCCCAAAAATAAAAATCTAAAAAATATGTTTATTAAAACAATTAAAGAGCTTAAAAAAAGTAATAATTATTTTTGGGTTAATAATATTTGGTATCGTAGCGAAAGTATATTAAATGATTTTAACGAAAAAGATTTTGACGATATTCTTAAAAATCTTTTAATGATTCCCAGTATTCAGTATCATGTTGAAGAAATTTTACTTCCAATAGCTGAAAAATATCCAGCAAAAATTATTAATTTTTTCTATGAAAGGATTATTATTAAATCTAAAAGGAAAAGAAGCATTAATGATAAATATGACGCCATACCATTTAATTTCCATAAAATAAATTTATCTTTAAGGCAACACGAAACAGTAATTTTGCCAATGATTTTTTCTTGGTATAATAATGGTAATAGTAATAATCAATGGTTGCTTGGTTGGGAGGCTAGTAATTTAATCGAAGATATTTTTCCTAGCTTTAGTTTAACTTTGGAAAGCACGTTAGCCAATATAATTAATGGTGGTCAAAAAAATGCAATCCAAATTGTGTCTTCAATATTGAGCAAGTATAAAGGTCAAGATTTTTTATGGGGTACGGTGAAAGCTATTATAAATAAACATGCTTTCGACAAAGATTATAAAGATATAGAAGAAGATCTTTTTGGATGTTTATCTCATATGGGAGTCGTATCTGGTGAGTATGGTTTTGTGGAGGCACTGCAAAAGAAAAAAGAACAAATTCAACAATACAAAAATAATGAGAGTGAGGCAGTTAAAGTATTTGTTCAAAATTATGAAAATTATCTAAACCAAGGGATTGATTATCAGCGAAAACTTGCCGATGAAGAGATTGAGTTGCGAAAAAAAATGATTAGTTGAGTCAAGGAGATTAAAAAAGAGACTTTTTGTGATGTATTGACTATTAACCTGTAATGGATTAACATTAAGTAAATAGAAACATTGTTGGAAAAATATCTTAAAATTTGTTTTAATTTTTTATATTTATTTAAGTCAATATAATTTTTATTAATAATATGGCTGAAGAAGTTTTAGACGAATTAAAGCAATGCAATAGAGCTATACTTATAGCTAAGTATTTTGTTATGAAAAAAGAGAGAAGTCCAGAAAAGGGCTTGGATCATAAAAAATTACAAAAATTAGTTTATTATGCACAGGCATGGAATCTCGTATTCAATAAAAAGCCTTTATTCGGAGATGAAATTCAGGCATGGATACATGGCCCTGCAATTCCAAATGTTTGGTCTCAATTTAAGGATTTTAATTTTTCAGTTGATCATCCAGAGGCGCTAAAAGAAGATTTTAGTGGAATAACAAAAGAAGAGTTAGAGGTACTTGATAAGGTTTGGAATGTTTATGGTGATTATGATGGTAATTATCTTGAAATGCTAACTCACAGTGAATTGCCTTGGCAAGAGGCAAGGAAAAGTGTGCCAGACATAGAGCCATCTCAAAATATTATTTCTCTTGATTTGATGAAGTCATATTATGAACAGCGACTCGAAGCAGCGAAATGAGCTTATTAGGCAAATAGGGGAGAAGTTAAAGAAAGCACAGAGGAGGCTTTTTAATTGGGAAATTAATGATTTAGAAAAATTAGCTCAACTTCCAGAAAAAGACATTCTCTTGCGGAGAGCAGCAATTAATCCTGTCATTAAAGAGGGGCCATCAAGACTTGTTTTAAGATTTGATCATTTATGTTTGGATGAATGTATATTTCTTCAGGTAGATGAAGTAAAATCGAAAAAAATGCTCGAAAAATTTCAAAGATTTACATCGATAACCTTGAAAGAATTTCCTTCTGCTGGGTTAGTGAGAGACGAAGTAACGAATGTTCCTCCATATTGCTCTCTATTTAGGAATCTTACTCCAGATGTTGGTAGCTTAAAAGAAACAGAAATTTCTTCTGGTCGCATATTCTATTTTTTAGAAGAACCAGAAAGTTGTGTACAAATTGTATCAGTGGAGACTAAACATAGAGGAGAATAATTTTGTTTTCGTTTATCTGCCAAATTCGTCTTTTTGCGTCCTTTCGAGATATTTTAATGCAAGATATGGATCACTGCTTAATGCGTTAACTAAGGTTACTTTGGCTCTTAATATTGGCATATTTCGAAAATCATCAAATCTGTCGGAAAATTTCTTATTTTTTGATATCCAACTATAATATGTATCTGGGTGTATTCCTGCATAAAAACAAGCTTCTTTAACTGTCGACCCTAAAGAAAAAGCTTCTTCTAGTTTTCCGATAGTCAATTCAGTTATTTTTGATGGTCTTCTTCCTTTTTCATATAATTATATTGCCATTACATCCTCTGGCATTTTTAATTTATTGGATGTATATAGGTTCTAATATCGTTCAACATGCGGAGCCAAGTAGTGAGGGGTTCTAGGAGACTGGTTACCGTCAGGGTGGTCGGTTTTTGTTTTTTCCGAAAAAGTGATACAATTACACAAATCAGAAATTTATACAAAATGTCTTTAAAAGTACAAAATTATATAAGGCAAGTTATTGAAAAATATGGATCTGGTCAAGCTAGAGAACATGCCTACCGACCAGCGCTAGAGAAATTATTTGAAGAAATAACTGAGCTTAATGTTGTTAATGATCCAAAGAGGAGCGAATATGGAGCTCCTGATTTTGTCTTTCTGAAAAAGAAAACAACAGTTGCTTATGCTGAAGCAAAGGACGTGGATATTTCTTTGAGTGAGACCGAAAAAGGAGAACAAATGGTTCGTTATTATGGTTATTCAAATCTAATTCTTACTAATTATTTAGAATTTAGATTTTATAGAAATGGTCAAAAAGAAGGTGAACCGATAAAAATAGGTGAATTAAAGAATGGTGAAGTTCAACCCATAGAAGCTAATTATGTTTTATTAGAAGATACTATTAAAGATTTTATTAAGGAGTCTAAGGAACCGATTAAATCTGGAATAATTTTGGCTAAAGTAATGGCGGGCAAAGCTGAAGAATAAGAGATAATATAAGTGCATTTTTATCTTCTGGAGATGAAAAAAAGAATGAAAATCTTTTATCGGTATATAATATTATCAAAAAATTATTGATAGAAGACCTTGATTATGAAAAGTTTGCTGACATGTATGCTCAAACGGTAGTTTATGGATTATTTGTTGCAAGATATCACGATAAAAGTCCTGAAGATTTTTCGAGACAGGAAGCTAGAGATTTAATTCCTGCATCTAATCCATTCTTGCGTCATTTCTTTGATCATATTACTGGCCTATCTTTTGATTACAGGATAGAAATGATTGTTAATGAGCTTTGTGAAGAATTTACTAATGCCGACGTAAATGCAATTGTTCATGATTATTACAAGGTAGAAAAAAGCGATAGTCGTGATCCGATAGTTCATTTTTATGAAGATTTTTTGAAGGAATATAATCCTAAAGAACGTATGGCTCTAGGTGTTTTTTACACACCATTGCCCGTAGTGAGATTTATAGTCCGTTCGATAGATGAAATTTTAAATAAAGAGTTTGATCTCAAAGGACTATCTGATTCTTCAAAGATAGAAATACTAGTTGAAGTTCAAGGGAAAAAAATAAAACAATCTGTTCATAGGGTTCAAGTCCTTGATCCTGCTACGGGAACAGGAACATTTTTAAATGAAACTATTTTACAAATTAAGAAGTCATTTGAGGGGGCAAGAGGGGCGATGGCCTAAATATGTACAAGAAGACCTACTCCCTCGTCTTCATGGTTTTGAGTTAATGATGGCTTCTTATACTATCGCTCATTTGAAACTTGCTTCTACTATTAAAGAATCGGGAGCAGAAATTGGCAGTGGAAGATTAGGAGTTTATTTAACAAATTCTTTAGAAAAAATTAATGAAAAACAGAGAACGTTATTTAATATAGGATTAGAAAAAGCAATTACAGAAGATCGCATGAGGCCAACATTGTTAAGAATAGATTGCCAATAATGGTTGTACTGGGAAATCCTCCATATTCTGGTGAGTCTATGAATCCAAGCTATAAATATAACGGATGTTTATAAATTTGAACCAAGAACAAAACAAAAGCTTCAAGAGAGAAACAGTAAATGGATTAATGATGATTATGTAAAATTTATTCGGCTTGCCGAAAGTTTGATTGAAAAAAACGGAGAAGGAGTAGTTGGTATGATCACTGCTCATGGTTATCTTGATAATCCTACATTTGAGAGGAATGGGTTCCATTTGATGCAGACTTTTGATTCCTTATATGTTATTGATTTGCATGGAAATGCAAATAAAAGAGGTAGGAGAAAATGGAGCGCCCGACAAAGATGTTTTTGATATTAAAACAGGAGTAGCGATTATTTTAGCTGTAAAGAATAAATCAAATATTAAAAAGCTATCAAAAGTTTTTCGTTTCGATATGTTTGGATCTCGTGAAAAAAAGTTTGAATTTTTAAATGCAAACTCTTTAAAGAGTATTAAATGGAATAAAATTTCTATTTCAGAACCCAATTACGAATTTGTTATTAGAGATTATAAAATAAGAAATGACTATTCAAAAGGTTTTTCTGTTGTTGAAGTCTTTCCAGTGTCTAGTGTTGGGATGGTAACAGCTCGCGATGGAATGTCTATACAACAAAATAAAGTCGATATAAAAAAGGTTGTGCAAGATTTTCAGATTCTTGATTTAGAGGCATTGCGAACAAAGTATAACCTTGGAAAAGAGGTAAGATTGGAAAGTATCCTTAGCTAAGAAGATCCTGTAAAAAATTTTAGTGAAGATAGGTTCGTACCTATTTCATATCGACCATTTGATATTAGATGGACTTTTTATACAGGAAATTCAAAGGGTTTCCATTGTATGCCACGAGGGGGAATCACTGAGAACATATGATCAAGAATAATTTAGCGTTAATTGTTCTTCGACAAGTTAAGGCTGGAAATACCTTCCAACATGTGTTTGCGTAGTATTGTTGAATCAACGCTTGTTTCTAATAAAACTAGTGAGATAGATTATGTCTTACCTTTGTATCTTTATGCAGATGATGGTTTACCAGTTGCAAACTTAAAAAAAGAAATCGTTATGAATATAGAAGAATATCGTGGGTAAAACTATGCCTGAGGATATTTTTTATTATGTTTACGCAATTTTATATTCCCCTAGCTATCGTGAAAAATTTAAAGAATTTCTTAGGATAGATTTTCCTAAGGTTCCATATCCTAAAAATAATAAACAGTTTTTCTCTCTCGTTGAAATAGGCAAAAAACTAGCAAGTTTACATTTATTAGAAACTTCTGAAGTATCTAATTTCATTACTAATTATCCGGTGCTTGGAGATGATAGAGTGGAAAAAATTGAATATAAAGATGGGAAGATTTTTATTAATAAAAATCAGTATTTTGGAAAGGTTCCTCAATATGTCTGGGATTTTTATGTGGGCGGTTATCAACCAGCTCAAAAATGGTTAAAAGATAGAAAAGGAGGAATATTATCTTCTGAAGAATTATCTCGTTACCAAAAAATAATAGTTTCTTTAGTTGAAACAAAAGACTTAATGACAGAGGTTGATAAATTATTGGCTTAGTGATATTTTCCCTTAAGGCAGGATAATAATTCTCTTTTTTCATCGATTAATCCTTGTGTCAGAATATATCTGGCATATTTTTTATAATCTAGTTTTTCTTCTATTTTTTCATTACATTACTTTAGTCCCAGTACGCCGTATCTAATTTTTCATATTTTTCTATTTCGCATTCTATTTTCTTTTTTATTTCCGATCCATCTATAATTAGCTTATCCTCTCAAACTATCACTTTTTAATAAAAAGACAAAGAATAGTATTTTAATAATGTTAATATTCAGTGTTGGTTATATAAAAAGAACGAAATGATTCGTTCTTTTATAATTTTTACTTAGTCTCGTCTACGACGATTCTTTTTCTGCATTAGCCTTGACCCATGCTATAGAATCTTTTAGATATTCTTTTAGATTCATAAGATTCACTACTTTTAGCGATTATTTTCTGGTTTAAATCAGATTTTAATATCCAATAGTAGTTATCGGCAGTGTCCTTTTTGATTTTAAATGTTGCCATGTTATTGTAAATATGTCGATGTTTAAAGGAGGAGATATAGAACACATCAGACATTGAATATTTGATCGAGTTATAGCATTCCCGATATCCTTTCATGAAACATATTAATTAAGCTTTCTTATATGACCTTTCTGCTCCTATGGCTAATTATTGAAAGGGCGTCCCCTTTACAAAACTTTAACCTTGGGATAATATGATTATATCAAACTGATAAATAAATGTCAAATCAAAATGATAATAAATATATAACAATATGAAAAACGAAAAATTAACATACACATTAATAGGTTCTAAAATAAAGGATGCAAGACAAGAGGCCAATATGTCTCAGAAGCAATTAGCTGAATTGGTCGGATTTGATTCTTCAACTGCTATATCCTTAATTGAGGCTGGACAAAGAAAAGTCTCCATTGAAGACGTTAGAAAAAATAGGTAAAATTTTGCAAAAAGACATTAAATTTTTCTTAGGTAAAAAAAATGAAGAGGTCGATTTAAAATATGCTCTAAGGGCTGATAAAGACTGAGCAAGGAAGCTAAAGATAGTATTGCTAATTTTATAGATTTTATTAAGCAAAAAGATGGAGAAAAATAATATAAAAGATAATCCGAGAATTGGTGTTGCTAGAACAATTGCTAGAAAATTAATAGCAGATACAGGAGTAATAAATCCACCAGTATTACTCGGGCCGATTATTGATTTTTTAAAGAAGACTCCAAGCTTATTTTAAAAGCTTGGAATTTTACTGAAGCAGTTGATGGTATTCATTTATTGCACGAAGAAAGTGTAGTTATAGGTTCTAACCAAAATATCAATTATTTTAGGAAGAGATTTACAATTGCCCATGAATTAGGGCATTTTTTATTGAAACATTTGATAAAAGAACACGAAATAAATTTCTACGATAAAGATCCTCAGGAAAAAGAGGCTAATCAATTTGCCGCAGAATTACTCATGCCATTAGAATTCATAAAGGTCGATTTTAAGAATAATCCTAACATTGAGGCTTTATCTGTAAAATATTTAGTAAGCAAGGAGGCTATGGGATGGAAGCTTTATGATCAAAAAATAATTTAATATGATTGATAGCTTTTTTGATAAAAATTTATTTCAGCAAGTTATCTCCGGCCTAATTGTTCTACTTGTTAGTATTTTTCTTGGCAATAAAGAAGTAGGCAAAACCACGATTTCTAAATTTTGGAAATTGATTATAATTTTAGCTTGGGTATCACTCTGGGGAGGTTTATACATAATCTTCAATAATTTTTCTAATGGAGGGATTTACAATGTATATGTTTCTATGGGAATAAGTTTGGCTATTTTTGGCTTTTTCTTGAATTTAGTTGGTAAGTTTTTTATTTGGTGGCAACATTAATTAAACATATTAGATATGACTATTGAAGAAATTAAAAAGAAACAAAAGATAGAAAGAGAGGATGACGTAAATAAGGTAAAGAAATCAGTTCATCCACGTAGAGTTGTCGTAGCTGGCCCAGGAACTGGTAAAAGTTTTCTTTTCCAGGAATTAATTAAAGAAAAAAAATTAGAGGGTAAAAAAGATTTTATCGCAATAACTTTTATTGGTAAGTTGGGAGATGATTTAGCAGATAGTCTTTGTGGTCTTGCTAAGACAATGACTATGCATGGATTTGCTAGAGAATTTTTTTTAGATACTTGTGATGGATGGCAGTATTATCCCGGAATATATAACATAATTAAGGAAGATTTAGAAAAAGAAGGAGTTAAAAAATTTAAAATTGGCGATGAAAATTATAAGAGAAAATCAATATATTATAAGGCAATAGGAGATGCAGATGTTGTTCATTATGCTGTACAGATATGTAAAAAAGATGGTAATAAAATTCCTAAACATGATTTATTTCTTATTGATGAATTCCAAGATTTTAATGAAATAGAGTCAGAATTTATTGATTTTCTTTCTCAAGAAAACGAGATTGTTATAGTTGGAGATGATGATCAAGCTTTGTATAAATTTAAAAACGCCTCATCAGATTATATTAGAAATAAATACGATGAAAAGAACATAGACTTTGAAAGTCATACACTTCGTTTTTGTTCTCGCTGTACGGAGGTTGTTATTAAATATTTCCATGCGATTGTTGAAAAATTTAATCTTAATGAACCTTCTAAAAATAGAATTCAGAAAGAATACATTTGTTTCACCAGACAAAGAAAATGATTCTAAGGCAAATCCAAAGATACATTTGATTGAAAATTGTCCAACTGGCATGATTGCCTATAAAATAAGAAGGGAATTAAAAGAAATTACTATTAATCAAAAAGTAAAAGATGTTTTGATTATTGGAGAGGGTAAGTCATGTAAAACAATATTAAAAAATATTGCTAATCAGTTAAGCAATTATGGTTTTAAAAATATAGATTACAACAAGGAAGATAGTGTTTTTGGTATTAAACAAGAAATTGTTGATGCATATAGGTTTATTGAGAAAGATCAGCTATCATTATTGGGCTGGAGGATTTTAGGAAATCCAACAGATGAAGAAATTAAAGATAAGCATATAAAAAATTCGAAAACTTTAAATAATATTATCACTGGAACTCCATCAAAAATTAAAATAATTAAAGATATAGACATAGATATTTTAGAAAATGATATTGAGGAATGCCCTGTCTGCGATAAAGAAATTAGAAAGTATTTATTATTTCAAGAAATAAAGAATAAAAATAATAATTTATCAAGGCCCTTGGGTAATTTAAACCTAACAGTATGTAACATTCTTAAATCGAAAGGCTTGGGTGCCGATGTGGTTTTTGTGGTTGGTTTTGATCAAGGAAAGTTTCCTGCCAAAACTATTCCAGAAGAAAGTGAAATATACCAAATGTTAGTTGCTCTTACGAGAGCAAAAAAGAGAATTTATTTTATTAATACGACAGGGGTAAAAGTATCCAGCTTTATTGATTGTTTAGACAAGAAAGACTTAGAAAGTGAAAAAATATCGTAAAATCATATCATCGTTAATTGTAAAATTATCATATGCTTACTAAATCAGATTTTCTAAAATTTATACAGTGTCCTAAATACTCTGGCTACAAAAGCATCGGAAGGATTTGATTTCAGAAGATATAAATGAAAATCTCCAAAATCTATTCGATGAAGGTTATGAAGTCGAGTCTTGTGCATATAAGTTGTTTCCAAATGGAGTTGATGCTCAAGTGGATGGATTTGATAAGTCTATTATCAAGACTAAAGAGTTAATGTCAGCAAAAACGTCGATAATTTTTCAGCCAACCATATCAGATAAAGAATTGTTTTGTCGTGCCGATATTATTAAGCTTAATAAAGATGGAAAGAGTTGGGATATTTATGAAGTTAAAAGTTCTACCGAAGTTAAAGATATAAATATCCATGATTTATCTTTTCAAAAAATATGTTTTGAAACTGCTGGATACGAAATTGGGAAAATTCATTTAATATGTATAGATAATCAATATGTTCGTCATGGAGAAATTGAACCAAAGAAACTTTTGCAAATAGAGAATATTACCGAGCAGGTACAATATCTAGAGGATGAAACAAAATCAAAGATAGAGTTAGCACTTAAAATTATAAAACAAGATGACGAAATAATAGCCACGATTTTAAAGCAATGTAGAAATCCTTACGAGTGTTTATTCTTAGACTATTGTTGGAAGGATGTCCCTGACAATTCTATTCTGATATTGCTGGTAGTCTTCCAGAAGCTAAGCTGAAGATGTTGCTTGATATGGGAATCTTGGAAATAAAAGATATACCCGATGGCATAATTACAAGTAAGGCGGGATTACGTCACCACGATGTAGTTAAGAATGATATTATTCTTATTGAGAAAGAAAATATTAAAAATGAATTAGCACAACTACAATATCCGCTATATTTTCTTGACTATGAAACTTTTGGTCCTAGCGTACCTCTTTTCGACGGTTATAGGCCATTTCAACGAATGATATTTCAATATTCTTTGCATATTCAGGAAAAACCAGGAGAAGAGCCAAAACATTATACGTATCTTGCTAAAGATTGGGAAGATCCATCTCGTAATCTTGCAACCGACTTAAAGAAAATGATTGGAAGTAAAGGAACCGTAATTGCTTGGAATATGTCTTTTGAGAGAGGTTGTAATAGCGAAATGGGAGAAAGATATATTGAATTTATGGAATTCTTCAAAAATATCAATGAGCGGATGTTTGATTTGATGCAAGTTTTCAAAAAAGGATATTATGTCCATAAAGATTTTCACGGTAGTGCGTCCATTAAAAAGGTTTTGCCGATTCTTGTTCCAGAATTATCTTATACAGATTTAGCTATTCATGAAGGAGGAACTGCTTCTAATAAATGGCGGGATATGATTGATCAAAAAACAAGTAAAGAAGAAAAAGAGGAAATCTATAATAATTTAATAAAGTACTGTGAGTTGGATACCTTGGCAATGGTTAAAATATTAGAAAAATTAATAAAAATATGAAGGAATCTACATTAAAATCAATAGATGAAATATTCGAAAAATCTCTTTTTAGGATACCAGACTATCAAAGGGGCTATGCGTGGGAAGAAAAACAATTGGAAGATTTCTGGGACGACATAGAAAATTTAAAAGATGGTTCAATCCATTATACTGGGATGTTAACGTTGAAAAAAATAAAAGATATCGGACAAGATGGTAGGTGTAAAAATGATCAGTGGCTTATAAATAAAGGATACAGTGCTTATTATATTGTTGACGGACAACAAAGGATGACAACAATTATAATCTTAATAAATGAATTAATAAATAAGCTCAAAGAAACCAAAATTTTTAATGAAAATTATCTTCAAATAGTTTCTCAGAAAATTTTATATAAAGAAGATGGTCTTAATCGTTCTTTTATTTTTGGTTACGAGAAGGATGATCCTTCTAATGAGTTTTTAAAAACAAAAATATTAGAAAGAGAAAGTGTGACTGCTGACAAATTTCCAGAAGAGACTCTATATACCTTGAACTTGAAAAAGGCTAAAGAATATTTTATTAAAAAATTAGGGCAAATTTCTCAAGACAAGCAGGGGGAAATATTTAAAAAGATAATTAATTTATTTAAATTTAATCTCTATGAGATTGATGATAAATTAGATATTTTTGTTACTTTTGAGACGATGAATAATCGAGGCAAGCCTCTTTCAACCTTGGAACTCCTTAAAAATCGTTTAATATATCTTACAACACTACTGAGTAAGGATGATTACAATCCTATAAGAGAAGAAATTAACGAGGTGTGGAAAACAGTATATGAATATCTTGGGAAGAATAAGAGCAATAAGTTAAGTGATGATGACTTTTTGAAAAATCATTGGATAATGTTTTTTGGGTATAATAGAGAGCGGGATAAGGCTTATGAATATTTTTTATTAAATGAATATTTTACTGCTAAAAATAAAGAATTAAATCTAGCCAGTATTAAAGACTATATTTATAGCATTCAAAAAAGTGCAAAGGAGTGGTTCTATATTCACAATCCAGAATATCAAGGATCTAATTACGATACAGAAATAAAAGAATGGCTGTTACGATTGAATAGGCTCGGATTTTTATTTACTCGTCCATTGATTATGGTCGCATTGATCAACAAAGAAGACAAGAAAATCGTATGCGACCTTCTTAAGAAAAGTGAAAGATTTATATTCTTAATTTTTGGAATTTCGCATAGACGATCAGGCACCGAAAATAGCAATATATATTCAATGGCTAATAAATTATACAATAAAGAGTTAGTCCTCAGCGATATCATAGAAAGCATGGAAAGCTTAATAACAGGAATAGGAAGTAAAAAACGAGGACTATTGGACATGGATGGATTTATTAAATATATTGAAGAAAATTTTTCACAATACAAGGAAGGATTTTATAAGTGGACATACTTAAAATATTTTTTATATGAGTACGAAATATTTTTACAAAAAAAATCAAAAGATTCACTAAAAATAAAGTGGAAGGATGTT
Source organism: uncultured bacterium (assembly GCA_963802195.1). GTDB lineage: Bacteria > Patescibacteriota > Minisyncoccia > Minisyncoccales > Minisyncoccaceae > UBA2211. The sequence goes on from CAWDHP010000004.1 coordinate 78,706, forward strand.
AAAAAAGAAGGTTCAATAGAGCACATTCTTCCTCAAACAGCAGATAAAGAATGCTGGATTAAAAATTTTGGAAATTTTAGTGATTATCAAAAATATATTTTAACTCATTCTCTAGGTAATCTAGTTTTAATTTCCCCAAATAAAAATTCTCTCTTACAGAATGATTGTTTTGAAAAAAAGAAGAAAAATGAAGGTGCAGGATATTTCAATGGATCATATAGCGAAATAGATGTTAATGAATATGAAAAATGGACAGATGTTGAAATTATAGATAGGGGGTCCAAATTATTACATTTTTTAGAGGAAAATTGGGGATTAGTTATCGATCAAAATCAAAAAGACAAATTACTAATGAAGGGGGATATAAGAAAACAAAAAACATTAAAAAGTAATTCTGAATTATCTCAAAACAATAAAGAATATATTATTAATAACTACCTTGATGGTATTAGTAAAGACATTATAGATATATACTTTCAGATCAGAACTTTCATTTTGGGTTTGGATGAAAAAATAGGAGAAAAACATACCTCTGGGTCAATTTCCTATCATTTCAATAAAAATAATTTTATCTTGGTATTGCCAGAAAAAGATAGAATAAATATCAGGTTAGTAAGAATACAGCCCGAAGACTTGGATGATCCAGAAGGAAAACTAGAATTTTTAAAAGATAAGAATGCTATTTTTAGTAGATTTTTTATTCATTCAGATAAAGATATTAATTATGCAAAGTCTTTGATTAATCAAGGTTATATAAAGTTTAAGGAGTGGAAAGTTAAGTCTTAACCAGAGATATGTTTTTACGGTAATTTGTCTTTAATATACTTAAATGGGACACGAAACATTTTTCTTTTGATATGTACCCCAAAAAGTAGACACATGGTGTCTCTTTTTTGTACAATAAGAAAAGGGTAAAATAAAAGCAAAAATATGCAGGAAAAATTCACGAAATGGCAGACTAAAAAGCTGTCGGAGAATAAAAATGTGGCGAGGTGCGGATTAAGCTCGGTACAATACGCCAAGAGCTTCAAAGAAAAAGCTCTAAAACAATATAATGAGGAAGGGCTGTCTGCGATTGAGATATTTGAAGCCGCAGGATTCGATTTAAACATCATTGGCAAACGAGCGCCGAACCGACTGATGAACCAATGGAATGTTTTCCTCCGGCCGAAACACAAGGAAATAAAAAATGATGAAGGAAAAGAAAAGAGGGCTGGAAGGAAGAGAGAGATAAACGACCTCAGAGACAGAATAACCTACCTTGAGGCCGAGAACGATTTTTTAGCCAAGCTCCGGGCAAAGAAAAGAAGATAATCTTAAAGCCGTTCCAGAAATTCAGGATAATCAGAAAGATAGGAAGAAATCCGAATAAAATGTGCCAGCTGGCCAAAGTATCCAAATCTGGATACTACAAATGGCTCAAGAGTGAAGATAAGTTGCCCAAGGACTATGACGATTACCTTTTAATCAAAGAAATATTCGAAAAAGGCAAATCAAAATACGGCTGGCGGACGATCCAGATGAAGCTCTTGGAAAAAGGAATCAAGATGAATCACAAAAAAATAGAAAGGATTAAAAAGAAGTATGATTTGATAACCAAAGTAAGGAGAAGGAATCCATATAAGGAGATGATGAAAAGGACGAAAGAGCATCGAACCTTCGGCAATATCTTAAACCGAGAATTCAAGCAGGAGAGCCCGCAGAAAGTATTCTGCACTGATATCACTTACTTGCCCTTTAACAGCAAAATATCCTACCTCTCGGCGGTCAAAGACATCGCTACTAAGGAAATCGTCGGATGGAATCTTTCCAAGCGTCTGCAGATGGATATTGTCCTCGATACGATAAAGAGCATGGAAGAGAATGTTTGCATTGATTCGCTCGAGAACATAGTTATTCATTCAGACCAAGGATTCCACTACACCAGCCCGGGATACGTTTTAAAGATTAAAGAGCTGAAGATGGTGCAATCCATGTCCAGGAAAGGCAAGTGCATCGACAATGCTCCGATAGAATCGTTCTTCGGGCACTTCAAAGACGAGGTCGACTACAAGAATTGCAAAACCTTTGAAGAGCTCAAAGAATTGACAGAAGAATACATTAGCTATTACAATAATGGAAGAAGGCAATGGAACATCCAAAAGATGACGCCTGTTGAGTACAGAAACCATCTTTTAAATGCTGCCTGTTAACTAAATTGTGTCTACTAAACGGGGTACAGATCATTTTATAGTGTCTCATTTGTCTCATTTTTCTCAAGGCTACCCGACCGGTCACCGGTGTGGTATACTAGAAAAATAACTCAACTAACCCTTATAGGGCTTGGAGCTGGAAGGTTCCAGACCTATGGAGGGAGCCCGCAAATTTGTGGAGAGATGACAGAGTGGTCTAATGTAGTCACCTTAGAAGTGACCGTGGGGCAACTCACCGAGGGTTCGAATCCCTCTCTCTAAAGATTAAGAATTTTTAGTGAGAGGAATTTAATAAATAGGTTCCAAGTTCGTTCCACTTACCGAGCCATATGAAAAAGTATCGAGAGACCGACAATAGTCAAATAATTAATAATCAACTAACCAATTAATGGCACTTCTTTTGAAGTGTTTATTTTTTATAATATTATGGCAAGCCCCGAAGAAATAATTAATAATGACCAATACTTAGAATCACCAAAAGCACTCCATTTAGAAGCACCCCTTTATCGAGAGTTTGATTTATCTATTAAGGAGATTGAGCAGAAAATTAGAAAAATAATGTCCTACTCTGCTACAATAGATGCTTACTGTATTTGGTGTGGCAAAGAAAGCGTGTTTGATATGCAAGAATATTACGATAAGGGCTATGCAATATCCCATGGTTTCAAGAGAGTAAGCTGTCGATGTACAAGAGATCACAACCACGTTTATTATATTTACTATTTAAGAGTGGATAATTTTTTACTTAAAATTGGGCAATGGCCGTCTGTCGCAGATTTTCAGATTCCGCAAGCTGAAAAATATAGAAAAATTATTGGTGGAGAAGAGTATAAGGAGTTTACGAAGGGCATAGGACTTTCTGCTCATGGGGTTGGAATTGGTTCGTTTGTGTATCTACGGAGAGTATTCGAAAATCTTATTGAAGAAGCACGCACAAAGGTACAGGAAGATGGCAGCGGTTTTGATAATGAAGTATATCTAAAGGCAAGAATGAATGACAAGATATTAATGGTCAAAAAATATTTACCAGAATTTTTGGTAGAGAATCGTAATTTATACTCAATTTTAAGTAAAGGGATTCATGACCTGACAGAAAAAGAGTGTTTAGATTATTTTGAAACAATGAAAATAGGGATTGAGCAAATTCTCGACGAAAAAATTATTCAAAAAGATAAAATTGAAAAAGCAATTAAAGCGAAAGAAGCGATTCAAAAAATTCATAGTAATATAATCGGTAATTAATAATGGAGTATTTATTTAGAATAAAATTTAAAGGAGAGTTCAATTTTCAAGAATTCATAATATTTGATAGAGAGCTATATAAGGATTATGATTTTAAAGAAATTAGATTTCATCCTGACCCGCCGATTGATGTTTTTAAGGAGCAACATTTAACTCATATCTCTCCAACTTGGAGTGTGGGCGATCCTAATGGTTTTGTTTTTGTATGGAAAAAATATAAGAACATTGTTAGGAAGGTAAGTTTTGATCAATTTGATAAGACTGATAGTGAGAATAGGAAGATAAGAATGACCATAAATTTAAATAGTAATTTTATTTCACTTGATATGGCAAAAGGAATTTCTACTAGAGAAATAAAAAGACTATTAGAAAATAGTTTTGGATCAAACTTAGTGGAAGGAAGTGGCGACGAGACGATAGATAATACTACTAAGGCAACAAAAATTATAGGCATCCTGAATAAGGGTAAAAATAGTAAGTTTATTGATAATTCTTTTATTGGTCTTGATGTCGGGATTCAGGATGAAGGTGAGAATACGTATGCCTCTGGCAACGAATTTTTAGGAAAATTTTCTAATATAGGAAGGCTAGAAATTATAAAAGGCGATAAGATAGAACAATATGGCGATAAAAATAAAGTAGAGACAAATAAAAGTAGGAAAAAGGAAGGGTTGTTTTCTATGAATAAACCAATTATCTATTTTATAGTCCTTTTATCTTTATATGTTACCTATACTTCTTTGATTTATTTTTTCCCGAATTTTTTTAAATAATATCTATCCGTTCAGTAATGTATATAAATCAATTATGAAATTATTATGCAATCAGTGCAATAAAGTTGACGGTAACAGTAAATGGCTTCCAATATCCATAGATAATTATTCTAATATTATTGCTAGAAAAATATCTTTAGATGAAAGAAGTTATCGATATTCTCTCAATAAGAATATTTGTTATAATTTACAATATCTACAATATTTAGTTGAGTGTTTTGATCAAATTTATTTAACTTCGGTATTGTACACGTTAAATGTTAAAATGTTTGTTATTGTTGCAGCCAGCATTATGGAAGCTATTTTATATCATGAAATTATAGATAAAAATTTACAAAATAAATCTATTTGGTATCTAATTAAAAAGATTATTTCAAATGAAAGTAAAATTAAAGAAGAAGAAATTAGATTAGAGACACATATTTTTCATAGATCAATAGAAAAAAACGAAGAAATGACATTTGATCAAATGCTGAGCAAGGCAGAATCTAAGTTGCTTTTAGGGGAAGACCATAATATATATGCTAAAATTAAAATATTAAGAAAGCTTAGAAATAAAGTGCACTTACATCTAACTGATTCAAGGTATGATAATGATTACGCTAACTTTAATTTCGAACAATTAGATTTAGCCAAAAAAACTCTTTTAGATATTTTTGAAATTTACTTTTCTCTGAGCAAAGAAGAAATTAATACAACATTTTCATTTTTAAAAATTCCAATCAGAACACAGCCTATTCAGCTATTAAATACTCCAATAGTTAGCTGATGAGGCTATGCGTCTAATTTTCTAGAAATTACTTGACCGTCCGCTGGTATGCTATAATCAAAATATAGATCAATTAACGCTTACGGTTATTGACTATAAATAGTCCAGGACCGTACACGGGAGCCAAGTAGGGCGGGGTTCTAGGAGACCGATCACTGTCAGCTAGGCGATTTTTCTTAATTAACTTATCTATACACGGAAATCAGTTCAGAAAATCGCCTAATAGGTGATTTTTTGATATAATTAAACAAAGTTAAATTAATATGGTAAATATATGAATATTTTTAAAATACCTCGCATGGAGAAAAATGAATACGACCGTTTGATTCAAGACAATTATATTTGTCGCATTGCTTTTCGGGGAGATAGCTTTCCCTATATTGCTCCTTTCCTTTATAATTTTGATGGAAAATATCTTTATTTTTTACCGACTCGTTATGGTCGTAAAATAGATTATTTTCATCAAGATCCACACGTTTCAGTGGAGATTGAATATTATTCTAAAGATCTTTCTAGCTACGAATTCATTAGCTTGCTAGGCACATTAGAAGAAATTAAAGATGATAATGAAAAGCAACGAGTGCGATCTGATTTTGTTGATTTAATTAAAAAAAGAAAATTATCATCTAATGTATTGGCTGCACTAGGATATGCGGCGAGTGATTCACCTGAAATAATTATTCAAGAAGATAGAAATATGGTATGGCGCTTAATTGGTGTTAAAGAAATTGTTGCCCTTAAGAACATCTAATAATATATATGGAAAATTTAAATATAACTCTTCAGCAGGCTAAAGAATTAGTTGATAAATATATCTCTGACCCAGTCACAAAACTTCATCTTAGAGAAACAGAAGTCTTTATGCGTGCACTTGCTAAAAGATTCAATGAAGATGAAGAAGCCTGGGGAATAATAGGGCTATTGCACGATATTGATTGGGGTTTGACTAAGGATAACCCAAGCGAACATTGTGTTAAATCACAAGAAATACTTAAAGAAGCTGGAGCTAGTGATTTTTTAATTGAAACAATATCATCTCATGGTTATGGACTAAAAGAAATATCTAAGTTTTTAGACAAACAACGTTCAAATAATTTACAATATTGTTTAGCCGCAGCAGAAACTTTAACTGGTCTGATAGTCGCTTCTGCTTTTGTTCAGCCAGATAAAAAGATTCAAAGCGTTGGTTTAGAATCTCTTAAGAAAAAATTTAAAAACAAAGCATTTGCTGCAAAGTGTAATAGGGATATTATTTTAGAATGTGAAAAAGCAGGAATTCCATTAGAAGAATTTTTGCAAATCGGTCTATCTTCTTTGCAAGGTATTGCTGATGAATTAGGACTTTAGTTGTATATAAAAATGAATAATAAAATAGCAAAAATTATAAGTCTTATTACTGTTGCTCCGATTATGGCTCTTGGATTATTAACCCTTTTGTATTTTTCTAGCGACAGCTTCCATAATTTAACTCATTATCTTCTTGCGATTACTTATCTTACAGTATTGCCAATTTTGGCATATCCTCTACAAAAAGTATTACCAAGATTTAAAGATAAAGGAAGGAAGGGGCAAAGAGAACTTACCTTTATTATGGTAATTTTAGGCTATACTTTAGGAATAATAAGTGCTTTTGTTTTAAAAGCACCAATACAGTATTTAATAATTTATCTAGCTTATTTCTTATCTGGTATAAGCTTAGCTTTAATTAATAAATTATCAAAAGTAAAAGCCAGTGGACATGCTTGTGGAGTAGCAGGTCCAATTGTTATGTCTATCTATCTTTTAGGAGGATATACTTGGTTTTTTATTCTTTTAATACCAATAGTATTTTGGTCAAGATTAACAATGGGCAGGCATACAATTCAAGAACTTATTTTAGGATCATTAGTTCCTATCATAGGTACTTTTTTATCAGTTGCTATTATTCATTAATATTTTTGCTTTTTTGTCCTATTTACTATAAAATAAGATAAATTATGAAAAAAGGTTTCTATATAACTTTATTTTTGATTATTGTAATTATTGGTTATTTTTGGTTTGGCTACGCTAATATCTATAATAGAATTAGAGCAGGAGGATTAAAAACAGTTGATACTCAGTATGTATATAATTTTAATACTGAATCAGGTCAAGAAATAAAATATGCAGCATTAGGGGATAGTCTTACTGCTGGAGTTGGTACTGATAACTACGAAGAATCCTATCCTTATCTTCTAAGTAAAGATTTATCAAAGGATAACAGCATTACGCTTAAAGATTTTTCTCTTTTAGGTGCGAGGACAGAAGATGTAATAGATAAAGGATTACTGGAAGGAGTAATAGAGGATAAGCCTAATATTATAACTTTATTAATTGGAGTAAATGATGTAAGAGAGAATATTAGTGAAGAAGAGTTTAAGGGTAATTATACTTATATTGTTAATGAGTTGATTAAGAATACTAATGCTAAGATTTATTTAATTAATATTCCTTTTATAGGTTCTAATACTCTTTACCTGCCTCCTTATAATTGGTATTTTACGGACAAAACAGTCAAATTTAATAGGATTATTAGAAAGTTAGCCAGTGATAATGATCTTACTTATATTAATATTGCTAGTCCAACAAAACAAATGTTTGAAATAGACGGTTCATATTATTCAGTTGATTCATTGCACCCCAGCAAAGAAGGTTATAAAATACTAGAACAAATAATCTATCATGGTATTAATCACTAATCCTGTTTTTCAGACGTATATTTTTATAGCGATATTAGTTATCGCAGTTTTATTGTCTTTAAGAAAAAAGAAAGATGAAGGAGTCTTTCCAGTCTCGACAACTAATGAATTGAAAGGTTTAGCTATTTTAACAGTTATATTCGGACACATTGGTTATTTTTTAGTAACTGGCAATCTTTTCTTGTATCCCTTGTCTACTATATCAGGAGTAGGAGTTGATTTATTTTTATTCTTGTCTGGCTATGGATTAACTATCAGTGCGATAAAGAGATCGCGTACGATAGGTAATTTTTATAAAGATCGTCTTTTAAAGCTTTTAATACCTTTCTGGATAGTATTGATTGGTTTCTTTTTATTGGATTTCTTTGTTTTAAACAAATCATATCCTATTAATTATATTATTTCTTCTTTCTTAGGATTCTTCCCGAAAGCTGATATGTATAATGATATCAATTCTCCTTTATGGTATTTTACCTTTATATTATTCTACTATCTTCTTTTCCCCTTAGTGTTTATTAAAAAGCGTCCTTGGCTTTCAGCGATTTTAATCTATTTAATTAGCTATTTAATGCTATCTCTTAATCTTGGTTTTATCTCAGGAGTAAATTATTTCTATAGTACCCATTATTGGGCTTTTCCTATCGGAGTTTTCCTTGGCTGGTTATCTTGTAATGTCCAGTGGTTACAAAGAGCAGTATCCAGTCTTTTTGTAAAAATAAATAGTAGTAAGGTTTTAGCTATTTTAAAAGATGTTCTTCGTTATGTTTTGATTTTAGCTTTAATATGCTTAATTGCTTATGCTTCTTATTCTGGAATGGGAAGAGGTAATAATACAGAACAGCTAGTAAGTGTTATCACTACCTTAGCTTTTGTTTGTCTATTCTTATTTAAAAAGATGGAAATAAAGCTATTTAGTCTACTTGGGCTCTATTCTTATGAAATATATCTTCTCCATTGGCCGATTCTATATAGATACGATATATTCTTTAAATTCTTGCCAGGATATTTAGCAGTGGTTCTATATATAATTTTGTTTATTGGTCTAGGTTGGCTATTAAAGAAAGTCTCAGAAGCAATATTAAGTAGATTTAATTAGCACTTTAGTATTAAAACATGCTATAATATATTTAAGATACTTGCGGATGAATCTTATTTGATTCTCGTTAAATATTTTATTATCTAATCTGTGGGTATTGGAGGTCGACCATGCTTGCTAATAAAAATAACGTTAATTGTAAATTAAGAAATAATATATTTTTTCATAAATAGATATTATTGATCTAACCTTAATTATAATTAACAAATAATTCGATTTAATCTTTTCAATTAGTACTTATTAATAAATAAAATATATGGAAAAACTTAATAATAGATTTAAGCTGATCGCATTGGCTGGTTTTTTGGCCCTTAGTTTTGTAGGACCAATCATTGCTTTTGCAGCCGGACCAGCAGCAGTAAACCTTGGGACAGCAGGTAATTTTGTTGTTCTAGCAAAGTCGGGAATTTCAACCACTGGAACAACTTCAATTGCTGGAGATATTGGAGTTAGCCCAGCTTCTGCAACCTACATAACTGGTTTTGGTTTAACAATGGATAGTTCAAATGTATTTTCGACATCATCTTTAGTAACAGGAAAAGTTTATGCCGCTGACTATGCTGTTCCTTCTCCAACTACAATGACCACAGCGATAAGCGACATGCAAACTGCTTATGTTGATGCTGCTGGAAGAACTTTACCTACTGCCACTGAATTAGGTGCTGGAAACATTGGCGGAATGACTCTTGCTCCTGGACTTTATAAATGGAGTACAGGATTAATAATCCCAGCTAATGTTACTCTTTCGGGAGGAGCAAACGATGTTTGGATATTCCAGATTGCACAGAATCTTACTGTAAGTTCTGGCGTCCAAGTTATTCTAAGCGGTGGAGCACAACCTTCAAATATTTTCTGGCAGGTTGCTGGTCAAACAACACTTGGAACAACATCTGTCTTTAATGGAAACATATTAGATCAAACAGCGATTATTTTAAATACTGGTGCAACGTTAAACGGTAGGGCATTAGCACAAACCGCAGTTACATTAGATTCAAATAGTATTGCTGTCTCAAGTTCAACAGTTACAACTACAACTCCAGTTACAACTACAACCACTAATCCGACAACGACAGTAACTACAACTCAGACAACTAGTCAGCAGTTAGGACCAATAACAATAAGCAAGCCATTAAATCAGATGACTAGAGATGAGCTAGTAAATACATTACTTAGACTTGTTTTAACTCTAATAATGCAAGGTAAATTAACTCACCTATAGAATTAAATTTAATGATAAATAATAAATATATGGAAAAAATTAATAAGAAGTCGCTATTAATTTTACTAGTTGGTTTTTCCGTTATTGGTTTAGCTGGTTTAGTTATGGCGGCCGCAACTACAGTGCCTCTTGGAGCAGCTGATGGCTTTGCTATTTTAGCTAATTCAACAATAACGAACACTGGAGCTACTGTTATTGACGGTGATTTAGGTTTAAGTCCAGGCACCTCAGTTACTAATTTTCCTCCGGGAACAGTTATTAACGGAATACAACGAATAAATGACGCGACAGCAATACAGGCTCAAAGTGATTTAACAACAGCATATAATAATGCTGCAGGACAAGGTTGTGATCACAACTTAACTGGTCAAGATTTAGGAGGAATGACACTTACTCCTGGTGTCTATTGTTTTGATAATTCTGCTCAATTAACAGGAACTTTGACACTTAATGGTCAAAACAATCCTGATTCAGTTTTTATCTTTCAAATTGGTACCACTCTTACTACGGCTAGCAATAGTAGCGTAGTTTTTACTAACGATACTCAAGCTTGTCATGTTTTTTGGAAGGTTGGCAGCTCGGCTACACTAGGAACAGATACAGCTTTTCAGGGAAACATTTTAGCTTTAGCCTCTGCTACTCTTAATACAAGAGCTAGTGTAGTTGGTAGAGTATTAGCTAGCACTGGAGCAATCACTTTAGATACTAATACTGTTACTAAAGCGACATGTGCAGCTACTTCTACTACACTTCATATTATTAAACATGTAGTTAATACTGGTGGCGGAACAGCAACTGCTTCTCTTTTTAATTTGCATGTAAAGAATTCTGGCGGCAGTGAAGTTGCATCAAGCCCAGCTGCTGGCGCTGAAGCTCCTGGAACTACTTATTCTCTTGCTTCAGGAACCTATACAGTAAGTGAAGATGCTTATGCTTCTTATACACAAAGTTTCAGCGGAGATTGTAATTCTAGTGGCAGCGTAGTTTTATCTGGAGTTGCTAAGACTTGTACTATTACTAATACTTATGTTCCACCTGCTTCTGCTACTCTTCATGTTATTAAGCTTGTTGTTGATGGAGCGGCTGGTTCATCTCCCTCTGACTTTACTATTCACGTTAAAGATTCTTTAGGTGCTGAAGTTGCATCAAGCCCAGCAGTTGGAGCGGCTGCACCTGGAACTGCCTATTCTCTTTCTAATGGCACATACACGGTAAGCGAGAATACAAACACTGCCTATACACAAAGCTTTAGTGGAGCTTGTGATTCTAGTGGTAGTGTTACTTTGGCAGGGGTTGATAAGACTTGTACTATTATTAATACTAACGTACCAGTAATAGTTGCATCTGGCGGTGGCACTGGCAACGATCCTAGGATTGTGCCATTAATAGGTATTTTAAAAGTACCAAGTCCGCTAGCTTTACCAGCAGGATCTGGTTCAGTTACTTATGACTATACAGTTTGGAATATTGCAGGTCAGCAACCATTAGTAAATGTTACAGTGGTTGATGACAAGTGTAGTCCATTGGTTTTAGTTTCTGGAGATACCAATAATAATAAAAAGATTGATACAGGCGAAAAGTGGAAATACAGTTGCACTGCAAATATTACTAGTACAACTACAAATACCGCAATCGCAACTGGTTACAGCGATGATACTTATCATCAAGCTGCAATTGCTACCGCAATCGCTACGGTTGTTGTTGGTACGCCATCTGTCGGAACATCATCTGTTCAATTATTGTCACCTCCTTTAATTAATATCGTTAAAGTGCCTAGTCGTTTAACTCCATTTCCATATGGCGGTGGAGATGTTAAATATACTTACACTGTAACTAATCCTGGAGTAGTTGCAATGCATGATGTTGTTGTTACTGATAATAAATGTAGCCCAGTTACTCGTATCTCTGGCGACACCAATAATGACAATCTTCTTGATATTAATGAAACATGGACTTATAACTGTCAAACTAACATTAAGACTTCGACTATGAATACAGCTACAGCTGAAGGTAAGGCAAATGGTTATACTGCTATTGGTTATGCTTTTACTACAGTATTAGTTTCTAGCCCTGGCCTTCCTAAAACAGGAACTACAGTTGGCCTATGGGATATGGTTGCATTTTTTGTCATTCTTGTATTAGTTTCAATCACTCTTGTTGCAGTTTTGAAAAAACGCAAAGCCAATATTTAAAGCTATGCCAAAAATCTTATTAAAATGGATTATTGTTATCATCACAGGGATAATCATTATTCTATTTCTGATTTTTGGTTTTCCTAGCCATGAAGTATATGTGTCTACAAGTAGCTTGATGGGAAATTTAATTAATAGTAATTCAATTCAAAGCCTTGTTTCTGAAGAGAAAATTACTTCAGGAGTTCCAGTCCGTTTCAGGATTCCGAATATTAATATCGATGCTAACGTTGAGTCTGTTGGCGTTACATCGGAAGGGGTATTAGATATTCCGAAAGATTATTCTAATGTGGCTTGGTTTAATCTCGGTCCACGTCCTGGAGAAATAGGGAGTGCTGTTATTGATGGTCATTCTGGCCGAAAGGATGGAATACCATCAGTGTTTGATGGTTTAAATAAGATAAAGAAAGGAGACAAGTTATATGTTGAAGATGAAAAAGGAGTAATTGTTACTTTTATTGTCCGAGACTTTAGAACGTATGCTCCGAAAGAAGATACTGCATCCATCTTTACTTCAAACGATGGAAAAGCTCATCTTAATCTTATTACTTGTATTGGGGCTTGGTATGTGAATCAAAAAAGTCCCAATGATCGCTTCGTAGTGTTCGCTGATAAAGAATAATTATAATTTATAAAAAAATGACAACTAAAACAAAAAAAACTAGTCCAAATATCGCTGCATTAGCTTTCCTTGGTGCAAGTCTCGCTGGTTTTGCCGCAACAACATATTTCTTTTTCGGACCAAAGGGAAAAAAGAATCAAAAGCATGCTAAGGCTTGGGCTATTAAAATGAAGGCAGATGTTATAGAAAAGCTTGAAATGGCTCGTGATATTACCGAGCCAGTTTACCATGAAATTATTGATTCTGTAGCTAAAGAATATGCAAAAGGATCTAAGGCTGGTCAAAAAGAGATAAAAGAATTAGCACAGGATTTAAAGAAGCACTGGAAGACTATTAGCAAGTCAGCACGAGTTGCAAAGAATGACATAGCTAAAGGTGTTAAAAAGGTAGCCAAGGTAGCAAAAAAAGCAAAGTCTTAGTCTATCTTTTATTTTATTGTTTGTGATACAATAAAAGCATGGAATTATTAATGCAAATTTTTAGCATTATACTTTTAGGTTTTATAGGCGGTTCTGTTCCTGGACCAATATTGGCAGCTGCCTTTACTGAGTCTATAAGGAAAGGATTTACTAAGAGTTTAATAGTAATATTTAGGGCTTTCGTTGCTGAATCTATAGTGGCAATATTTGTATTAACTATATTTTTCTCTTTTAATATTCCTCAATCAGTTTTTTATATAATCTCATTTGCTGGAGCTGTTGTTTTATTTTACCTTGCTCTCCAGGTATGGAAAATAAATAAAATTGGTGATGAGGATGGAGAGATATTTTCTTTTTGGAAAATATTTACTTTAACAATATTAAACGGATCGTTTTGGATATTTTGGATTACTATATGTGTTCCTCAAGCCTTTTTGTTAAAAGAGCAAATACCACAAGGACATATTTTATTTTTGTTATCGTTTGAACTAGGATGGATTACTGCAACTATAGGTTGGACTTTTATCTTTTCTCGTTTTAGAAACTTTTTGACAAAGGAAAAGATTGTCCCGATTGTCTTTAAGATTTTTTCGCTAATTCTTTTGTATTTTGCAATTAATTTATTAGTAGAAGGTTTCAAGTTTTTTATTAAATAATTAAAAAACAGTATTAATTTTTAAGATTCAAAATATAAAATAGTTAGTTTTACTCTTCCTATTTTTACTAAAGTGTAGTATTCTTTTAGTCTATGGCTAAAGACGAAACAATTCTTAGTTTTAAGAAAGTGTCATTTGAATATGTAGATAATAAGCCTCTTTTAAATGAGGTTGATTTTTCTATTCGTCGAGGAACAAAGACAACGGTGATGGGACAGAATGGTGCTGGCAAAAGTACCTTGTTTGGATTGATTACTAAAGAAATTAAACCTGAATCGGGAGTGATAAATATTGCCAATGGACTTTCAATTGCTGTTTCTCGTCAGGTGATTCCACGAGAAGAAATGGGTTTTACAGTTAAGGAATTCTTTGAGAAAGCAATGTCAAAATGCTCTAGTGGAAAAGTTTATGATATTGATCCTAAAATTGATGAAGTTTTAGAAGCTGTTAATTTTGAAGCCCCACACGACAAGCTTATTAAGTCTTTTTCTGGTGGCCAACAAGCTAGATTACTTCTTGCTTCAGCTCTTATTCAAAATCCAGATTTACTTTTACTAGATGAGCCAACTAATAATTTAGATAAGGCAGGAATAGAACACCTTACTCAATTTTTAATTAATTATGATAAAACCTGTATTGTTATTTCTCACGATGCAGAATTTTTAAATAGCTTCACTGACGGAGTTTTGTATTTAGATGTATTCACTAGAAAGATAGAGCAATACACAGGAAACTATTTTGATGTCCGAGAGCAAATCACTGCTCGTCAAGAAAAAGAAAATAGAAAGAATGCTCAATTGAAGAAGGAAATAATAGAGAACAAAGAAAAGGCTAACTATTTTGCTAACAAAGGAGGAAATTTGCGTTTTGTGGCTAAGAAAATGAGAGAAAAAGCTGAGTCAGCTGAAGGTGAAATAGTTGAATTAAGAAGGGAAGACAAAACTATTCGTTCTTTTATTATTCCTTCGCAGAAAGACATTAAAGGAGAAATTGTTCACATCTCTTCTTTTAAAGTTATTAAAAAGCATAAAGAGGTACAAAGGAAAGCGAATATAGAATTAAGAAGGAATGAGCATCTTTTGCTTAAGGGTCCTAATGGAATTGGCAAGAGTACACTTTTAGAATCAATTGCTAAAAACGAAGCAGAGGGAACAAAGATTGTTTCAGGGGTGAATATTGGATATTATCGTCAAGATTTTTCAACTTTAAACTTTGAAGATACAGTTTATAAATCTCTTTCTAGAGTTTCGGAAAAACATTCTGAAGAAGCCATGAGAAAGATAGCTGCTGGTTTCCTTATCGCAGGAGATGTAATGAATACAAAGATTGGAGATTTATCAGAAGGGCAGAAAGGTTTAGTTGCTTTTACAAGACTTGTTTTGCAAGAACCTGGCCTGCTTATTTTAGACGAGCCAACCAATCATATTAACTTTCGTCATATTCCAATTATTGCTGAGGCATTGAATAAATACGATGGAGCAATGATTATTGTCAGTCACGTACCTGATTTTATAGAAAAGATTAGGATTGATAAGGTTTTAGATTTAGAGGATTAATTTGACAATTTATTTGCTTTATATTCATATTTAGCCTATAATACCCTCACAGATTAATTAATACATAAAAACATATGGCAAGCTTTAACAAAATATTTGATCGTGATAGAAGAGATAATGGTCCTAGAGAAAGAGATTTCAAGAGAAGAGATTCTGGCGGAAGTAGAGGATTTAATAGAGATAGAGGAGGAGATAGAGAAAGACCGGAAATGCACGAGGCTATTTGTAGCTGATTGTGGCAAGAGATGCGAGGTTCCTTTTAAGCCAACTGGGGATAAGCCGATTTACTGCAGTTCATGCTTCACTAATCATGGCGGAGCTTCGAGATCTGATAGCCGCTCTGATAGAGGAGGACGTGACAGATCTAGACATTCAGATAGGCCAATGTTTGATGCAGTTTGTGATACTTGTGGTAAAAGATTTGAATTACCATTTAGACCAACTGGTGACAAGCCAGTTTACTGCAATGAATGTTTTGACAAAGAAGGCGGTAGTTCTGTAAGTAAGAATGTAAGCGCTCCTGTTAATCAATACAAAGAACAGTTTGAAATGTTAAATGCTAAACTAGACAGGATTATAAAAGCTTTAGTTCCAGCAACTGTAGTAAAAGAAGTGGTGATTGAAAAGAAGCCAGTAATAGTTGAACAAAAGAAAGAGGTAGTAGTTGCAAAGAAAGAAAAAGCAAAGAAAGAAGTTAAAAAAGTTGTAGCTAAAAAGACTGTTGCCAAGAAGAAAGCAAAGAAATAGTAATTCGAAACCGACTAACTGTCGGTTTTTGATTGTCTAAAAATAAATATAATGATATACTTTATATATAATAATTAATATAAAGTTATGGCAAAAGGAAATAACTCTAGAAAAAAGGAAACAAAGAAGCCAAAGAAAGACAAGAAGAAGTAGTTTGGTTTTTAATTAAGTAACATTAATAGATACTTAATTTAGAGTATCTATTTTTGTTCCTAATGTTATATATATGAAAATAGAATCAGCCCAATTTGTAAAAAGCATATCTGGTAGTGATAGTATGCTTGAGAGCAATATGCCTCAGGTGGCTTTTATTGGACGTTCGAATGTAGGAAAATCAAGCGTTATTAATTCTTTAGTTAATCAGAATAATCTTGCGACAACTAGTTCTTTTCCTGGACGTACTCAAAAGATTAATTTGTTTTTAATTAATAAATCATTGTATTTTGTTGATTTGCCAGGCTATGGTTATGCGAAAGTTCCAGATAAGTTAAAGAATAGTCTTAAAGCCATGGTAAATTGGTATTTTTTTGTTTCCAATTGCGAACAAAAGAAAATAGTTTTAATCATTGATGCTAGTGTTGGTCCGACTAAAGATGATTTAGACATGCTTTACGCCCTAGAGGATCATGGTAAAAATATTATTGTAGTAGCAAACAAGATTGATAAGATAAAACAAACAGAATACGAAGAGCAATTCAAAACAATCAAAGAGCTTGTTGGATTCCACAAGATTGTTCCTTATTCAGCAAAAAAGAAGATTGGTGTAAAGGAATTATTGAGCGAAATATTTAATTAGTTGCCGACTTGTGTTTTGAAAAAATAATCGATTTGCGTACTCGCTATGAGGAAAAAATTATAGGATTGGGCCGTCGAGCTAAACTAGGGCATAATCTATTGCTTTACTCATTTTCTAATCCGGCATTTAGAGTCGTTGATGTCGCTAAACATCTTAATGCTTCAATCACAGCCGCTAATACTCTTGTCGGCGAGATGGAACGAATAGGAATTTTAAAAGAAATAACGGGATTTTCACGCAATCGCATTTTTGTTCTTTATGAGTATATAGAATTGTTCAAAAGATAAAGATTAGAAGCAATATGCTTCCCCAATACGATATAGACAAAATAAAATATGGAACTGATGCCCCGACTTTTGAAAAGGCTGTTGGTTTATATGAAAAAGGGAAAGTTACTAAAGTCAAGGAAGAATTTGGTGGATATTCAGCTATTGTTATAGGAACCCATCCCTATCAAGTCTCAATTAGCTCACAGAATTATGACCATGGCAATTGTAATTGCTATTTGGGGGAAAATGAAATACTTTGCAAACATATGGTAGCTTTGGCTATCTATGCGGTAAAAAAGGGACATCTTTTGACAGAAAATGATAAGAAATTTGTCGATCAGCCGATTTGTAGTGGCAAGAAAGGTTTATTAGAGAAAGGAACACTGTCCTTAGTTAAAAAATCAATCAGCGAAGCCATGAGATATATTAAAGCATACAACGGTCCATCTAGAACCTGGTTCAATTATCAGAATTCTCTTTCGGAGGGCTGCCATCGTTTATCTAAAATCATATCTGACTTGCCTGTTTCTGAGCAAACTTCAAAACTGGTAATTGATACATTGTTGCGGCTTGATAAAAAACTTTGCACAGGAGGAGTTGATGACTCCGATGGCACAGTTGGCAATTTTATTGAAGAAACCGTAATTATTCTTAAAGAATATATTAAGATTGATTCTGATTGCATAAAGTCTTTTTATATTTTGAAGGATAAAAAGACTTGTTTCGGTTGGGAAGAGCCGCTTGTTAATCTTATAAAGTAAAAAGCTACTGTCGGCTTTTTATTTGTGGTATAATATAGGTGTAGACAATATAAGTATTATTTAATAATAATATGTACATACCAATTATTTTAGGCACAGCAAGACAAGGAAGGCAGTCTGAAAAAGTTGCTAATTTTATGCTTCAAGAAGTAAGCAAGGCTGCCATAGAAAGTGAAATTCTTGATGTACGAGATTATAGAGTTGAAGCAACAAGCAGGACTAAAGAATCATTAGAGGCTGATAGATTAGCAGAAAAGATTAATAAGGCTGATGCAATAATTATTGTTTCTCCAGAATATAATCATGGTTATCCAGGAGAGTTGAAAATGATGCTCGATCTTCTTTATGAAGAATATTCAGCAAAGCCAGTTGGTTTTTGCGGTGTTTCTGCTGGAGTATTAGGTGGATCAAGAGCAGTTGAACAATTAAGATTGGTTAGTATTGAATTACATATGGTGCCAATTAGAGAAGCAATGTATTTTTCAACAGTTCAAAATTTATTTGATGACAAGGGAGAGATTAAAGATGATGCTTATCATAATAGGGTAACAACTTTCTTAAATGAGTTAGTCTGGTATTCTGATAAATTAAAAAATACACACCAAGATGAATAACGACAAAAAAATAAAAATAATAAAAGATGGTCCTTATCAAGTTTCAGGAAATATTCCTTTAGAAAAAGAGTTTTCTGTTCCCGATAGCAACAATGATCCTTTAAGCTGGAAGAAAGGAGAAAAGTGTAAAACAGAAGGAGAGTATCATCTTTGCCGTTGTGGTAAATCAAAAAACAAGCCATTTTGTGATGGCACTCATCAGAAAATAGGATTTGACGGAACTGAAACTGCTAGCAAGGAAAGTTATAATAATCAAGCTGAAAAGATATCTGGTCCTGATTTGGATTTAATGGACGCTCAGAATCTATGTTCTGGAGCTAGATTTTGTCATAGGAAAGGAGGAACTTGGGATTTAACTATGAAATCAAATGATCCTAAGGCTAAAGAGATTGCTATTGAAGAAGCCTGTAATTGTCCTTCGGGAAGATTAACAGCTATTGATAAGAAGACAGGGGAGGCAATTGAACCTGAATTTTCTCCATCTATTAGCATGACTGAAGATGTTCCAGCTAAGGTAAGCGGACCTTTGTGGGTTAAAGGGGGGATTCCAATAGAATCTTCTGATGGATCAACTTATGAAGTCAGAAATAGGCAAACAATTTGTCGTTGCGGTAAGTCTTGTAATAAACCATTTTGTGATGGAAGTCATATAAAAGAGAAATTTAATGATAGCTTATAATATGAATCAAAAAAACATTTTAATTATTATCGGAGTTATAATTGTTGTCGGAGTAGGTATTTTTTACTTAAATCAAAAGCCATTATTAAATAGTGTTCCTGACTATAAGAATATTTCTTACCAAATAGAAGGGCAAAATGTAACATTAAAGAATGGAATAGCTGAAGTAGAAATTGCTCCTGGCTCTGCTTCAAAAAGCATCACTAAATATTTTGGCAATGAAATATCAGCTGATTTTAATCAAGACGGATCAAAGGATATTGCTTTTTTAATTACCCAAGATAATGGAGGTAGCGGAACATTCTATTATATCGTTGCTGCACTTAAGTATAATGATAAATATATTGGCACTAATGCTATTTTACTTGGTGATCATATCGCACCTCAAACAACGGAATTTGCAGAGGGAGAGATAATTGTAAATTATGCTGATAGAAAAGCAGATGAGCCAATGACAACTCAGCCATCAATAGGAGTTTCAAGATATTTTATAGTTAACGGAGACAAATTAGTTGAAATTATAAATTAATTATATGTTAATTAAAAAGGGAGAGGCAAAATCTAAACAAAACTCTAAAGATTGTACTGTTTGGGAGTATGAATATCCTAGTAGTAATTTTAGCTTTGCTACAGCTTTAATAAATGGCAGATACCCAGAACAGAAAAGATCGGTAAATATAGAATGTGAACAGCTTTACTATGTTATTTCTGGTTCGGGAGTAATTCATTCAGATAAAGGAGATTTTTTAATTAATCAAGGAGACTTATATCATTTCAAAAAGGGAGAAGCTTATTTCGTAGAAGCGAATAATCTTTTAGTCGCTATAATTAATGCTCCTCGATGGGTTTTTAACCAATACAAAGAAGTAAATTAATTTCATATGGAATTATTGAAAAAACAAAGAGAATATTTTTTGAGTGGAACGACTAGAGATGTAGATTTTCGCATTGAAAAATTAATCCAATTAAAAGAAAGCATAATTAAAAATGAAAAAGATATTGCCGAGGCTTTAAAGAAAGATTTGAATAAGGCACCCACTGAATCATATGTGACTGAAACAGGAATGATTCTAGAGGAGATAAAATATGCTTTAAAGAATATTAAGTCGTGGGTAAAGCCTGAAAAAGTAAAGACACCCTTAGTGCAGTTTAGATCTCAGAGCTATATCTATTCAGAGCCATATGGATTGTCTTTAATTATCGGAACCTGGAATTATCCTTTCCTTCTTTGCTTTAGCCCCTTGATTGGAGCTATTGCTGCTGGCAATTGTGCTATTGTTAAACCTTCAGAAGTATCACCTAATTGTTCAAGAGTTATTTCTAAGATAATTGAAGAGACCTTTGATGAGAAACACGTTAAGTCTATTGAAGGGGGAGTGGAAATAGCGACAGAGTTGTTGAATCAAAAGTTTGATTATATCTTATACACTGGCGGTATTAATGTCGGAAAGATAGTAATGCAAGCAGCTAGTAAGAATTTAACACCAGTGACGCTGGAACTAGGAGGCAAAAGTCCTTGTATCGTTGATAGGGATGTAGATATTAACGTTGCTGCGAGAAGAATTGTTTGGGGCAAGCTTTTAAACGCTGGCCAAATTTGTATTGCTCCAGATTATTTGTATGTTAATAAGGGGATAAAAGAGGAATTAATTAAAAAGATTAAGAAATCGATAATAGAGTTTTTTGGTAAAGATTCCAAGCAAAGCCCTGATTATCCAAGGATTGTTAATCAAAAACACTTTGATAGACTAGTTAATTTTATTGATAAAAGCAAGGTTATTATTGGTGGTGATTATGATCGAGAGAATTTATATATATCTCCAACTGTTTTAGACAATGTAAATTGGGAGGATGCTATTATGCAAGAGGAAATATTTGGTCCCATTCTTCCTATTATGGAATACAATGATTTGGATGAGGTTATTAATATTATTAATGATCATCCTAAGCCATTAGCCCTTTATCTCTTTTCAGATAATAAAGATATCCAACAGAAGGTGATAGACAGGACCTCTTCAGGCGGAGTCTGTATTAATTCTCCAATACATCATCAAGTGAGCCCATCCCTGCCTTTTGGAGGCGTAGGAGACAGTGGAATGGGGAACTACCATGGCAAATTCTCTTTTGATACTTTTTCACACAAGAAAAGCGTAGTTATTAAGTCTTTCTTTCCTGATATAAAAACAATGTATCCGCCATATAAAGGTAAGCTTAAATTATTAAGGAATATTTGGGGATAGATTTTCTTTCTATTTAAGATATTATTTAGTATAATTAAATTATAAAATAAATAAAAAAATATGAAAAAAACATTTGAGAATTTATTAAAAGCAATTGCTGGAGAATCAATGGCTAGAAATAAGTATACATATTTTGCAGAAACTGCCACTAAAGAAGGTTTAATTTGGGTAGCTAAGGTTTTTGAAGAAACAGCTGATAATGAAAAAGCTCATGCTAAGGAAGAGTTAGAGAAGATTAATGAAAAGGTAGAGATGACTAATACATATGATATTCATCCTCTATCGAATACTTTAGAGAATTTAAAAAATGCTTCCGAGGGTGAAAAATATGAGTTTGGAACCATGTATCCAGGGTTTGCCAAAATTGCTCATGAAGAAAATGAAGAAGAAATAGCTACCTTATTTGAAAAGATATTAGAAGTGGAAGTAAAGCATGCTGAGAGATATGATATTTTAATTAATTTATTAGAGAGCAGGAAAGATGTTTAAAAGAGATGAAGAGATTGAGTGGAAGTGTTTGAATTGCGGATATATTCACAAAGGAACAGAAGCTCCTGATAAGTGTCCTTTATGTACTAAGCCTCAGGGCTGGTATATGCCTTTAAAAATTGTAAGGTAATGAATAGTAGGAGAATAATTGAATTACTTTTTCTTTTATTGATCATATCATATGCTTTTTTGTTTCAAAACGATATTATTCTAGGATACAAAAGAATATTAAATAAGATAAATCCTTGCCCAACACCAATTACTTATTCAATTGGAGAGTTTGATTCGCAATTTAACATTAGTGAAGATGATTTTAAATCAGCAATTAAAGAAGCTGAGGACATATGGGAGAAAGCTTCTGGCAGAAATCTATTTGAATATTCACCTAACGGAAAAATGAAAGTCAGCCTTATCTATGATCAAAGGCAGCAATCAACAACAGAGATTAATTACCTAGATAGTAATTTAAAACAGGATAACAATTATTACCTTCAACTTAAGTCTCAATACGAGGCGTTAATGGTTCAATATAATAAGGCTAACCAGGAATTAAATACTCTTACTGCTTCATATAATCAAAATCTATCAGTATATGAAAAGAATGTTGATTCGTGGAATAAAAAGAACGACAATCAAGAAAAATACAATCAATTATTAACAGAGAAGAATAATTTAGAGAGTCAAGCTTTAACTATTAAAGATAAGCAAGGCACAGTTAATGCTCTAGTATCTCAAATTAATCAACTGGGGGCACAGTTAAATACCCTAGGTAGTAATTTAAATTTAAATATTCAAAAGTACAATAATGTAGTTCAGTCTACTGACCAAGAGTTTGAACAAGGTAATTACATTTCAGACCCTGATGGTTCAAAAGAGATTAATATCTATCAGTTCGAGAATAAGGATAAATTGGTAAGAGTTTTAGCTCATGAATTGGGGCATGCTTTAGGAATAGATCATTTACCCAATTCAGAAGATATAATGTATAGTTATAATATTGGTTTGAATCAGAATATAACAGCAGCTGATTTAAATGAATTAAATAAGGTCTGTCCTCAATAATATGTTTGCGCGATTCTTGCGCGATTCTTGCGCGATTCGCTAGATTGATATATAATTATAATATATGTTCAATCCAAAATATAAGTTAACAAATCAAATAGTTAAGAAATTAACCGCTATCGCTGAGGCTAAGGTTGTTATTGAAAAAGCTAAGATTTTACCTAGCCAAGAGCTTAAATTAAGAAGACAGGCTATTATTAGGATGACTCATAGCTCAACAGCCATAGAGGGAAATATGCTACTAGAGAAACAAATAGCTGCTCTTTATGCCGATCAAAAAATAGATGCTCCCGAGAGAGATATTTATGAAGCAAAGAATTATTTAAACGCCTTGAAGTATATTAATGAGGTCGTTGAAAAAAAAGAGCCAATTTCAGAAAAAGTTCTTTTAAGGCTTCACAAGCTTGTAACTAATAAGACTCTGCCTAAAGAGCAATCTGGAGTATATAGGAAGACTTCAGTCTGTGTCGTTAAGAAAAGTTTTGGAATAGTTACTGAAGTGGTATATCGAGCGCCCGAGTTTAAGGACGTTCCGCAACTATCTAGTGATTTAATAAAATGGATTAATGAAAGCGAAGAAGAGGTCAATCCTGTTATTGTCGCTGGAATTGTCCATCAAGAGATTGCAGCTATCCATCCTTTTGTTGATGGCAACGGAAGAACTGCTCGCGCTATGGCAACCTTAATCCTTTATCAAAGAGGTTATGACTTTAGGAGATTATTTGTCCTAGAAGATTATTACAATGATAATCGTTCTGATTATTATGATGCAATAAATATGGGTAAGAGTTATAAGGAAAGAAAAGAAGATATTACTTCTTGGATAGAATATTTTGTTAAGGGATTCAAAGAAGAGATTGAGGCAGTAAAGTCTGAAGTCGCTGGGTTGTTGTTAAGAAAAATTGATAGCAATGTTAATTCTCAGGTATTTTTAGATAAAGATCAATTAAAAATCATTGACTTTATTGATCAATTAGGAAAAATAACAACAGCAGATGTTGTGGATATATTAAATTGTCCTAAAAGAACAGCTCAATTACATTTGCAGAAATTAAAGAAGTCTAAAAATGATAAAACAGATTGGTAAAGGTAAGGCTAGTGCCTATATCCTAGAGAAATAAAGAATCGTTTGACAATAATCTATTTTTAAATATACTTACATTGTAATTATTTTTGCTAGATTAAGGTAGGAGGATTACATTTGAATTTTAACAAAATAATAGAAACAGAGAATACCTTTTACGGAATTAATGATTCTGTAAAAGGTAAGGTCGTTGCTCAAAGAATTGCGGCAAAAAATCAATTCGGAGTTTGCCTCAGGAATGAGCCTTTATATATAGGCATTCTTTGGAAAAAGGAAAGCAATGGCCGAATGTCTGTAATCGATGAAAACGGTTTATCTGTCTTAAGGACAACGAAAATCGTAAACACCTTTATCGTGGAGGGAAAAGTATGAGATTTTACAAAGATGGTGATGGAAATTTTTATGTCTCTATTCCTAATGGAAGAGGCGTAACTATTTCTTCAGTGATCTTCACTGGCGGAGAGGAGTTCGATTCTTCTGAAGAAGAAAATGGTCTCCTTGTCTTGAAAAAGGAAACCCAGTTGGTAAAAATTCCGATTTCTCAGGTTTTCGAAGAGGTTCTTAATGGAACCAAATTTTAATAACTTTTTGTCTATTGGCAAGAAGTTTTCGTTTTTATAGAAAGGAGGCAAAGATGGTCCTTGACACATATATACAATAGATATACAATGTAAATATATGAAAACAACAGTTATTAATTTTAAAACAGAAAAAAGTGTTAAGGAAAAAGCTCAGAAGGTAGCCAAGCAGATGGGTCTTAATTTAACAGACATTATGAATGTCTATCTTCGTGATTTTATAAATAGAAAAGAATTGAACATAAGAGTAGAAGAACCAACAGAAGAGACAGCTAAAGACATTATGGAGGCAGTAAAAGAAATTAAAGAAGGTAAAACGTCTCCAACTTTTAACGATGCTGAAACTGCTGTAAAGTGGTTAGACGAGAAGAGTAAAAAATATGCAGATTAATTTTTCTAAAAAGTTTTGCAAGATTTATGTTAAAGCACCTGAAGAGATAAGGAAATCATTTAAGGAGAGACTTTTTATCTTTAAGAAGAATAAATTTGATAAGATTTTGAATAATCACCAACTTAGTGGTGATTATTATTTTTTGAGAAGCATAAACATAACAGGCGATTGGAGGGCACTATTTATCGATAATAATGAGGTTATCAATTTTGTTATTTTGGGTAATCATAATAATTTGTATAAATA
>CAWDHP010000005.1:0-146122 GCA_963802195.1 uncultured bacterium
AATTATTTAAAATAAGACTCCTCAGTTAAGAAGGGCCTCGGAGGCCAAAGCTTTTTATAAAATAATAATATATTTTTTATAGTTTTTTGCCAATTTTAAAAGGGGACAATTCACTTGACATTGCCTATGATTATTCTATAATATAGATATAATCCAAGGAGGGATTGTTATGAATAGTCTGAAAAAAGAAAAACCAGAAATTTTGGGATTTGTCCAATGTAAGGACAATTACATTATTATGGTTTATCGCATTGATAAGGTTTTACACTTTAGGATTGTTGGTCATGTTGAACCTTTAATCTTAAAGGACCGAGCAAAAGAAATTAAGTTCGGTAAAGACTATAGTTATGAAGAGCAGTTGATGCGAGAAGTTCTCTCGAAGAAGAGAGTTTCTTTTAAGAAATTTAGTGAGTTTATTGTTCAGCCTAAGGGCGGAAGGATCATAGGAATTTTTCGCCACCCTATTAATGACGAAACAGTCTTAAGGGTTATTGGGTTCACTAATCCATCAGGGTTGAATGATAAATATAAAGAGCTTCTCGCTTCAAAGGGAAAACCAGAAAATGAACTATATTGGGAATTTTTTGGTCTTGGATGTGAATGGATAGGGAATGGCATAACCAGAGAAAAGGGATTGCTCTCTCTAAGTGTTCTTCATTCTAAGTCAAAGATTTTTGAAGTTGAGGAAGTATTCTAAGGAGGGTGATTTATAACAATCCCTCCGCTTTTTTATTTATGTTGACCTGTTATGTTGACCTTGACTTTTCAAGGGAAAGAAGTTATATTTTAAGTGTGCTCATGAAGCGCAAGCTTTGTTCGGCTAAGGAATTCCATAAGCCGAAAGTGAGCATAACAAAAGAACCACTTTAAGTGGTTTTTTCTTGTCATTTTTTTTCATTATACTATGAAAAGTAATATTGCCGGTACCTATTCTTCTTAATATTACCGTAATAGTTGTATTCTGTTTTCCAACTTTTTCTCTAAGGGCCCAAAATTCAACATATTTTTCGTAGGTATTTAAATACTCTGGCGAATTATATTTATAAACTTTAGTAGCACGCTTAATAACGGGAACAGCAAGAGGAAGTATTCCAAGTCTATACATTCGCTCTTTTATAGAGCGAGCCTTTCCAAAGCCATCATACTTGATATGGTGAAATCCTTTAGAATTAAAAATTATGTCTTCGCTGACACAAGGGCAATAAACATTTTTTATGGTTTTATACCATGCTTGTCTTTGTTCTAGTAAATCTTTACCTTATCAGTATTTTTGAAGATTGAAAGAATAAGACTCCTCAGTTAAGAGGAGCCTCGGAGGCCGAAGCCTTTTATAAAATTTATAAGGCCTAAGTACTGGCAAAAGTGTTAGCGATAGTTGAATAAAATTCAACACCTTCTTTTACTACTCCAGCCTTATTACCATTATAGTTTAAAGGCTATAACTGTCAACTCTAATCTAGAGGGATAAATCTTAGTGTATATGGGGATAAGGTTGTTGACAATAACCAGTAATTAACTATACTTAATATAAGCTTTACTAAGTAGAGTTGTCGGCTTTTCTTAAGAGTTGTTGGCCCAAAACTAACAGCTTTTTATTTTATAAATAATTTTTCTATTTCCTCTTTCGTTATCTCTCGACATTTCTTTCTTTGCTTTGAATATCCCTTCTCGTGATGCTCCCCAAAATCAAAGAAAGTTCCTATTTGGAATGATTCTTTTCTTTTTCTTAGATAAATCACACAATCAAGTTCTTCGCAGAATATGGCAATATTGCCACTGTATGTGTTCTGGGGGATAAATCAGTAAGTAAGTAAGTATTGACATAAATTATTAATCTGCCATAATCAAGGTACAACGCTAGTGGCTTATACATTATGGGCTACAACTAGGTGCTAAACAAAAGAATCTCTTGAAAAAGGAGATTTTTTTGTATATAATATTTTTGTGGACTCGGGCCCGTAGTGTATGAAGTAGCATACTAGCGTTAGCACCTAGCAGAGCGGGTGCAAGTCCCGCCGGGTCCACATCAAAGAATATCTTAATAAGGTATTTTTTGTTTGATTAAATAGAATTATTTAATGAGTTTCAGGACTTAAATTGTAGGGGATAAATCTTGATTGACTTTTCCAAAACATTACCATATAATATGGGCTATGACAGAGGAAAACATCATCAAGTTAACAAACGCCTTATACAAGGTGACTGACCTCTTCCCTAAAGAGGAGCCCCTCAAATTTGCTATTCGCAAAGAGGGATTAGATGTGCTGTTTTTCTCTAACCTTGTGAAAGGTAAATCTCTATCATCAACTCCAAAAGAAAAGGAGCAGTATTTGGATAAAGTCTATTCAAAAGTAGAATTGATCAAAACCTACTTTAATATCGCCAGAGAACAGGAGTGGGTACTAGAAAGGAACTTTGAAGTTTTAGAGAGGGAATACGAGATTTTGAAAGATTCTTTGAATTTGAATGTATTAAAAGAGAGGGAAGTAAAAAAGCCCTTGCCAGTTGAAATTCAAAAAGAAGAACCAGTGGCTGTTTTTGCTAATAACGTCCCTAGTATGAAAGAAGAGAAAAAGGCGGATGTAACAAAAAGGGAAGTTAAGCATCTTAACTATGAGGAGCTTTCTTCAGTCCAACTGAAGGTTTTAGAAATTCTCCAAAGTAAGGGACAATTAAAAGCTAATCAGATTAGTGATGATTTTCCCGAAATGAACCCTCGAACTATTCGAAGGGAATTAAAAGGATTAAAAGAAATGAAAATCATTTCTTCAATGGGTGGAGGAAAGATGACTGCCTACAAAATCAGCGAGTCCTAAAAGAAAATCATTCTGGACATTCTGGACAGCATTCTGGACAAGGCAAGTATCGTTCTGGACATTCTGGACACGGTTCTGGACAATGTGGACAACTTCTGGACAGTAGTGGACAATTGTGGACAATCAATTAGGACACTCTAGGACATTAAGAATATAGTTCTGGACATTAATAGTTTTAAAAAGGACAATGCAATCGACTGAATTTAAAGAACAATTTTTTTCACAGATATATGACGAGCATGTAGATAAAGTCTACCGCTTTGTTTTTTTTAAGGTGAGTAATGAGGCCCTTGCTCAAGACATTACTTCCGAGACTTTCACTCGTCTTTGGAAAGAGATTAGTTTTGATAAAGAAGTGAAGAGTCCATCTGGATTTTTGTTCCGAGTAGCCAAGAACCTAATTATTGACCATTACCGAACCAAAGACCAGAACCCAGTTATTCTGGACAATCCCGAAACTATTCTGGACAAGAATCAGGACATTGCTGGACAAGCTGTCCAGAAGGATGAGATGCGAGCTGTGATGGTTGCTTTAGACAAATTGAATGATGATTACCGCTTAGCAGTTTCCATGTATTATGTTGAACAAGAACCAGTCTCAGAAGTAGCTAAAGCTTTAAACAAATCCCAAGGAGCAACGAGGGTAATGATCCACCGAGGAATGAAGCAATTGAGAGAGATATTAGAGGCGTAACAAAAATAAGGATTTCACGTCTAATAGAGTGAGGCCTTAAACTAAACTTAAAGAAATCCTTACAGGAAGCTTCGGTGCCTGTAAGCAACGAGGGGCTTTTGCCCCTTGTTTCTATATTATGAACAAAACTAATACAAAGAATAGCGGAATAGCTAAAATTATAATCTTTCCTTGCAGGGAAGGGTTTAGAGCTGTCTGCCTTGATTTTGATCTTATCGAAGACGGAGAAATAAGGGAGGAAGTTGAAAGCAGTATTAGAGAGTCGGTTATTGGACATGTAGAGTGTATTTGCAAGAACAACCTTGATGACCAGTTGTTGAACAGACATGCGAATAAGAGATATTGGAAGATATATGAATCATATCTTGATTTGATTAGGGATAAGGCTAAAAGGCCAGTTTCTAGTAATCTGAAGAAAACATCTCTCTTTATTTATCCTATAGAAAAGATGAAGATATCTGAAAAGGATATCAAGCCTGATTCTAGGATAATCAAAGAGATTAAGAAGCTAAGGGCTAAGCTGCCAAAAGAAATCAACGTTTTAACTAGGGAAGGAGACAAGGGCCAGTATTGTGTTGAAATACCTGCTTTTGCTGGCTGTTTCACGGAAGCTGATACTATCAAGGAGTTGATAATCATGGTTAATGACCTTGTTAGGGTCTATTTAGATATACCCAAGGAATATCTTTCCTTTATGCCTGTTTACATGCCTAAAGAGAAGATTAATGGAGTTTGGGGGCTATTGTAATAAAAGATAAGATTTTGCGTCTTCATTGGTGAGGGCTTGACATTGCCAAACTTGTTTGGTAAATTAAAGCCACAAGACATCCTTACTGGAAGCTTCGGCGCCAGTAAGTGGCGAGGGGCTTTCGCCCCTCGTTTCTTTATAAAAATTATTAATTAGTAATGAACCAATGAGGGTAGCGGTT
The DNA here is from genome assembly GCA_963802195.1 of uncultured bacterium. Classification (GTDB taxonomy): domain Bacteria; phylum Patescibacteriota; class Minisyncoccia; order Minisyncoccales; family Minisyncoccaceae; genus UBA2211. The sequence goes on from CAWDHP010000005.1 coordinate 4,440, forward strand.
TTTATTGATAATAGCAACGTTTTACACAGAATTAATGAAATTAGAGCAAGGGGGGACTTGGCTTGGCCGTCTTTTTATGACCCTCTTTTTTTATCTCAAAAGCTAGCAGGTAGCAATAGGGAATTAATTTGTGTTAATTTTTATTGTACTCGTCCGCCGCTTTATATAAATGCAGGGATGCGAGATAGGGTCGATAAATACTATTCTTTTATTGAAAAGATGCCTTTACTTAGGGTAAAGTACGGAGAATTAAGGGGCTCTAGGGGTGAATTGAGAGAGAAGAATTTAGATACCCGTTTAGTTACAGACATAATAGTTGGTGCGGTTTTAGACAAATACGATACGGCAATAATAGTTTCTAATGATGGAGATTATGTTAGTGCGATAAAGAAAGTACGGGATTTCAATAAAAAAGTGGAAGTAGTCTTTTTTAAGGGGCAATTTTCTATGGATTCAAGGACGGCTTGTAATCTTCCTAGAGAGGTTCACAAGTCTCATTTTAAACGATTAGAAATGCAATAGCCCCTTGTTTTTATCTTCATTTATAGTATAATTGGAGTCTGTAACAAAAACACTGTTTTTACGTCTACATTGGTATAGAGACAATTATGGAAGAAATAAAGGTTATCAAAAACTTAGAAGCATTGAAAGCAGTAAAGCCCAACACAGAATGGGTTTCTTTTACTAAGAGAAACATTTTAACTAAGCAGTTTACTGAGACTGTTGAAACCAGAGCAACATTTGCTTCTATCTTTAATACCATTGGTTCTGCCTTTGAGACTCCTAAAGTATTGATGCCAGTCCTATCAGGTTTGATTGTTGCTGTCTTCGGCTTTGCCATTGTTACTGCACAGACTTTACCAGGGGATGGACTATACAGTTTAAAACAAGCATACGAAACAGCAAGGATTTCCTTGTTGTCACCAGAGGCTCAAGCTGTTGCTAAAGTTGAACAAGCTGATCAAAGATTAACTGAACTTGACAAGATATCCAAAGAGAGCGAAAATCAAGGAGTAAAGTTGGCCGCTGGAATTGTTGAAGTTCAGAAAGCACTATCAGTTGCTTCTACAGAACTATCAAAATTACCAGAGAGCCAGAAAGCAGAATTAGTTCAGAATATTGTTAGTAAGATTTCGAAGATCGAGAAGGCAACCAATGCCTCGATCATGGATAACAAGAGTGAAGATTATCAAGAGTTCTATAAGATTCTCGCTGCAAGTGAAATTAAAGATTTTGAAGCTAACATCGACAATTTAACAGCAACACAGAAGAGTCTCCTAAAACATGCTAAGGAGAATTTTGACGTTTCAGATTACAGCACCGCAGTAGAATTATTGCATCAGATCCAACCAACTGAATAGTTCGCCTTTATTCTTTACCCATTTATATGAGTAAAGAATAGATGCGAAAGAGGTGAATAAGAAGAATCTTCTGCGATTCGTTCTTTAAAGAGGTTCATCTTCAGGGACATAATGCCTTGAGGATGAACCTTAGAGAAAAGGATCGCAAAGAAAAAAGTCGTTTGTACTATATTGTCTCACTGTCATTCCGCTTTGCTTAATTGTTAGAAGCAAAGCGGAGTGACAAAGGGCAATATGGACATAACGGTCGACAAACGACAGTTAGATAATAAATAATACAATACAAAAATGAGTACAAAAAAATTCGGTATTGTCGCTGGTATAGCCATTGCTTTATCAGTAGTAATGAGTCCAGTTTCTGCTGCTTGCTCATTGAGCACATTGAGCGAATGTGACAACGCAGGTCTTATGGCCTTGGTTGTTCAATTGCTTTCTGGTACATCAACAACAAGCACAACAACAACAGGAACAGCCATCACTGGAATTCCTACAGGATTTACCTTTACTACTAACCTAAAGCAGGGCACTACTAGGTAACGACGTAAAATACCTTCAGATTCTATTAAATTCAAACTCAGCTACTTCTCTTGGCAACGCAGGAAGTGAAACCACTTACTTCGGAGCTATGACAAAGGCTGCAGTCGTAAAATTCCAAAACAAGTATGCTTCCGAAGTTTTAACTCCTTACGGCCTAACAGCTGGTACAGGATTCTTCGGATCATCTTCAAGAGCCAAGGCTAATGCTTTAATTGCTAGCGGTACAACAGGCACTGGTACAACCGGTACTGGTACAACTGGCACTGGCACAACAACAGCTACTGGTGCTTACACAGTATCAGCCGCTGCTAATCAGCCTTCAGGCACACTAGCTTCAGGTTCAGCATACAACACAATGCTAAGATTTAACGTTACAGCTGGAGCCACAGCTCAGACTATTACAAGCGTAACAGTTACAAGAACTGGACTTTCAATTGATTCTAACGTTGACGGAGTATTGATTGCTGATGAGACTGGTACAAGATACGGTAACATTATTACATTTGCTAATAATGTCGCTACTATCTCTTTCCCATCAACTCCAATTACAGTTGCTGCTGGAACAACAAAGACCTTGTTGGTTCAGTTTAACTTAGTAACGGGAGGATTATCAGGCACAATCGGTGCTAACGTAACTGCTATGTCAGGAACACCCGCTGGATTACCCCTAATTGGCAACACAATGTCATTAGCTAATGGTTCAGCTACATTGGGTGCATTGACAGCAGATATCGTAAATCTATCTACAGGAACTGTAACTAAGGATATTGGTTCAACTAACTACGAATTAACTAAATTCGCATTTAGAGCTGGTCCAAACGAAGATGTTAACTTAAAGAAAGTTACTCTATTCCAGAACGGAACAGTTTCTGATGGAGACTTAACAAACATTAAGTTGGTTTCTCCAGAGGGCACAGTATTATCTACTGTCGCTTCTGCAACTAACAAGATGGTTACTTTCGATTTATCAGCCAACCCTTACAAGATTGCAAAGGGAGTGTTGAAGAATCTATCAGTAATGGTGGATGTTGCTAACGGTTCACAGAGAACAGCACAGTTTATCATCCAGAACAACTACGATGTAGTTGCAACAGGTGTTAACACAGGAATGAGCATTCTTCCTACTGCTGCTGGATCTCTTGATTCTAGCTTCCCAATCGGTGATGTATTAACTGGAGAAACATCTCTAGCATACAATCACATGACTATTGGTGCTGGAAGTTTGACAGCGAGCAAGGATTCAACAACAGCATCTGGAACAATCGGTGTTGGTGCTTCTAACACAACCATAGCTACATACAAATTTGAAGCTAAGGGTGAAGACATCGAATTGAGACAAGCACAAATTAAGATTCTTCTTACTACAGCAAATGCAGACCGCTATGATTCATTAGCTGGCACAATAAGATTGGTAACAGAGGATGGACAACAGATTATGAGCGCTTCACCTACTTTGCTTAACTTAGTTGAGGGAAGTACAGCCGGTAGTGCTCCTTCTGGTGTAGTTATTTCATTCTCTCCTTACTATGTTATTCCTGCCGGAACAACAAAGAAGATCAGCGTTGTAGTTGATACTTCTAGTTTAATGAAATCCACAGATCAAATTCAGGCAAACATTTCAGACATATACTACAAGAAGGTATTAACTAATGCCTACGGTACATATGCTCAATCTTCAGCTTGGATAACTGGTAATACATTAAGCGCTTCTCAAGGAACATTGACAGTAGTAAAGAATGGTTCTTTGGGTAATTCTACTAAAGTAGAAGGACAGAGCGAAGTTAAGATTGGTTCTTACTTATTACAAACTAATGCTACAGAAGGCGTTAACGTATCAAGCATCGGTATAAAGTTAAGAACTGTAACTGACCCTACTGCTCCTAATACTGGAGATTCAACTCTTGCCGGACACATTTCTAACCTAAAAGTTAAGAAGTCGGATGGCACATTGTTGGGCAATTCAGTTACAAGCGTAACTGTCGGTTCTACAAATGCTTCTCCGGTTGCTTTCGGTGTAGCTAACACAGTTAGTGTTTCTGGACAATTAAATATTTCAGCCAACACAACACAACAGATTGATGTATATGCTGACATCGCAACAGGCAATACAGCAGATCGCTACATTCAGACAGAAATTGATGTAGAAGGTGTTTCTGCTACTGGTGCTGTTTCTACAGCCACTGCAAGTGGCCCAACATCAGGTCAAGGAGCTCAGGCTGGTCAATACATCAAAGTTTCAGCTGGTGGTACATTAACTGTCGGCATTGAAACATCTGGTGCAGCTTCATCATCATTCTTGACAACAGGATTATCTGGTGTCGAGATAAGCAGAATCAAAATGGCTGCTACAGTAGAAGATATGAAGGTTGACAGATTAGAAGTGAGAACAGTTAATGGTGATGGTAATCTTGCCCAAATTAAATTATTGGGAACAGGTCTATCAACAGATCCAACTGCTTACATCGCTAACGGTATAGCTACTTTCACATTTGCTACAGGCTCTGAAATCACTGTTCCAGCTTACGGCTCTAAGGTATTGACAGTTGTTGCTGATACAACAAACGTTGGTACAATTGTAGCTGGAAAGCTTGGTGTCGTTGGTTTCGGTACAGCTAATGCAAAGGGTTCAGGTTCAGGTAATATTGTTCAGGAAGTTGTAACTACAACTGTGGCTGATATTTATACAGCTAGCGTTAATGATGGTTCAGAAGCTCTTGTTGCTGGTGATGTAGTTTACACCACAACAACTTCTGCTACTGGTTCATTTAATCCTGGATACTACATGGTAACAACAGCTAGTACAGAAGCTGGTAACGCTGGTTTGACTGACAATATTAGCATGCAATTAAACGGTACAGATGTAACATTTACAGCTGGTGACAAGATCAGCAGATTATCATCTACTCCGATTGCTAACACTGCAAGTACCACAGTTGCTAAGGGAGATGTATTATACATCTACGGTGCAACAACAGGTGCAAATGGATTCTATGTTGTTGATACAGCTATCACTTCTGCTGGTTCTATCCGAGGAGCAAACGCCGTCATTAACGGTGTGACTATCGGTGCATCAGCTTTAGTAACAAAACTAACCAATGTAGGTGCTTTAGTTGGTAACACAATGCAGTTCGAAGAAGTTGAGCCAAACATTGCAAAGAATGCTTCAAGTCCTTCTGGTTCTACAAGCGCAAGCTCAGACCAGATAGTCGCTGTCTTTGATGTAACAGCTCAGGGAAGCAGAGACCTATCTTTATCTCAATTAACAATTGAGAAAGGTGGTAGCAACAGCCCAGCTCAGTATGTAACTCACTTCTCATTATACAATGGAAGCACAAAGCTTTCTGAGGTAACAACAACTTCAGTCAGTGCTGTACAGACTGGAACCGGTACATACAGCGGAACAACAATTACACTTAGTTCCTCTGCAGACGGTGACGCTGACAACACTATATACGGAGTAACAACAGCTGAAGCTAACACATTTGCTGCCGGCGACACATTAACATTTGTTAATGCTAATGGTGGAACCGCTGCTACATCAACAGCTAAAGTTACTGGTGTAACTCTTGACGGTAGTCTTAATGTTACCGCTATAGCGGTAGACGTAGCTCCAACTTTGACTGCAAATGCTGGACACTACGCTTTAGAGATTTACAACAACAGAGTTCACTTCAATGGAAAGTCGTCAGTAGGATTGCCAACACAGACAATCACTGCTGGTCAGACATTAACATTGACAGTAAAGGCTGACACAACATCTGTAAAGACTCTTGTAACAGGTGGTGCTTCTGCCAACTTGACAATCAGTATTCCTGGAACAGCCGGTCCTCTAACAGTAGATACTGGTACTCCAAACGGTTTAATATGGACATATACAGCATTGAACACAGCTGGCACAGCTCACACAGGTTCAACAGCTGATAATTACCCAGTTGCCGCTAACACATTGAGCTACTAGTTCGAAATACTTCTAATCATTTCTTGTGGACTTGATTAGATAACTCTTAGGCCTCCCTTCGGGGAGGCTTTTGAGTTTTATTTCAAGAATTTTTTATAATATTAAAAAGTTGTAAGATTAGATTAAAAGATTGGCATTACCAAACTAGCTGTGATATAATTAATTTAGAAATAAATTCAATCTATTAATTTAAGTTTATAAAATATATGAACAACAAAAAGATTTCAATGTTAATTGTTTCGATTGTAGCCATATCTCTTTTTGTGGCGGGCAATGCCGCAATGGCTGCCGTTGATACATCTTCGCTTACTAATTCGGCCGATTTAAAAGTTGGTGCAACAGGTTCGGTGGTTAAAGTTTTGCAGCAATATTTGAATGAGAACGGATACACTATTGCTTCTACAGGAGTGGGATCTAAAGGGAATGAAACTAATTATTTCGGCAACGCGACTGCTGCCGCCTTGGCTAAATTTCAGGCCGCTAATGGAGTCTCGGCTACCGGATATTTCGGAGCTAAGACTAGGGCCTTGATTGCCAATTTGGTAAGCAACAATTCTTCAACATCAACAACTACCTCTACTTCTATTTCTGCTTACGAAGCGCAGATAACAACTTTAAAAGCGTTGATTGCTACCTTACAGCAAAGGTTATCTAGTTGTAGTACGACTACATCGACCACAACTAGTGATACCACTGCTCCATATATTACATCAATCGGAATTGTTAATGGAGGAGACAGCGGAAGTATTGATGTTGGTGACGCTATCTCTATTACTTTTAATAAATCTATTAATCCAGCATCGATTAATGGTGATCTTGATGAAGGAGAAACAGTTAAGGGTATTTCTTCTAGCTCTGCAGCAGGGGTAAGTATTTCTTCTTCCGGTTTAGTTACTGTTAATAAGATTGCTACCTTTGATATGGGTTCAGTTGAAGAATCAGGAACCTTTACCAGCAAGATCGCTTTAAGTTCAAATGGAAAGGTTTTGACCATTACCATAACTAGCGGAGATAGCGTTGAAATAACCAGCGAGACTTTTAGTAATGCAATTCAAATTAGTGGTACGGTTGAAGATAATAATGGTAATAAAATGACGAGCACGAATATCAGTGCCCCAACTGGAAGCTTCGGCGGAGAGTCAACTAACGATGATTTCGCTATTTCTTCCATTAAAGTCACTGATGGGGGAGACGATGGATATATTGATGTCGGCGATTATATTACTATTACCTTCAGTAATCCAATTGATCCAGACACAATAGATAGTAGTCTTTCTAAGGGAGGCACGATTACCGGTGTAGTTTATTCTGATATCGGTGGCGTTAAGGTTTCTTCGGCCGGTAAGGTTACCATTTATGGAATTGCTACCTTTGATATGGGTTCAGTTGAAGAATCAGGAACCTTTACCAGCAAGATTGCCTTAAGTTCAAGTGGCAAAGTCTTAACGATTACTTTAACCAATGGAAGCGATATTGAAATAAATAATGAAGACTTTAGTAGTGCTACCCAGGTTGGTGGCAATATTGAGGATGATGATGGCGTTGAGCTGAAAGACGATTCAAGTATTAGTGACCCAACCGGAAGCTTCGGCGGAGAGTCAGATAATGGAGACACCTTAAGCATTTCTTCCATTAAAGTTACTGATGGGGGAGATGAAGGATATATTGATATTGGTGACTACATTACCATTGCTTTCAGTAAGGCAATTGATCCGGATACAATTAGTACTAGCCTCAACGAAGGCAGTGCAGTCTATAGCATCGGCTATTCAGAGACGGGGGGAGTTAGTGTGTCTACGTCTGGAATAGTTACCATTAAGGGGATTGCCACTTTTGATGTCGGTTCAGTTGGAGAATCAGGAACCTTTACCAGCAAGATTGCCTTAAGTTCAAGTGGCAAAGTCTTAACGATTACATTCACTAGTGGTAGCAATGATGTAACAATTAATAATGAAAACTTTAATGATACTGTTCAGCTCGGCGGTATAATTAAGGATGAAGAGGGAAATATAATGGCCAACGATTCAATCGATGACCCGACCGGGACATTTGGTGGAGAAAATTAATATATTAAGCCTCCCTTGAAGGGAGGCTTTTTTGTTCTTGATTTGAAATAAATTATTGACAATAATTGTAATAGGGCTAAAATATAAATATATCATTGTTATTTGTCTGATAAATTTTATTAGTAAAATGACAATAATATTAGATGCATTATTAATAGAATCACTGAAAGAATTGTTAGGTCGACAGGCGGAATCTTTAGTGGTTTTTTGTTATTAAAATAATAAATATAAAAATAAACATGAATAATAAATTTAAAATATTCAGCTTGATTTCCTTGATCGGATTTTTAGCTTTAACGGTTGGAGTCTATTCAGTTCTTGCGGCTCATAATGCTACAGTAACTGCAATTCCAGCTTATGCAAAGGCGAGTACTTTGATTCCATATACAATAAATGTTGCTAATCCTGGTGGGGCAGCACCAATTAACCAAGTAGTAATAACAAAGCCAACTGGATATGGCGATATAACTTCTTGTGGCACACCTTCTGGATGGACGCCGGTTTTGACAGTAAATGATTGTACTTATACTGGTAGCACAATAGCAGCTTCTGCTAATCAAGACTTTATTGTAACTCTTACTACTGCTGCAGCAACAGGATCAACATATGCTTGGACAGTAGTGACGACGGATAATGTAGCCGCAACTGATTCCGATTCTCCCACCTCCAAGGTTGATGCAGCTACGCCAATTACAGCAACGGTAACTGCACCTGCAAACGTCGCTAGATATAAATCAGGAGCAGTGCCAGCGACATTTACCGGTGTTTTCGCCGATGATGCTTCCGGATTAGGTCTTCCGATTAATTCAGGAACAATTTATATTAAAGATGTTACTGCTGATAAATATTGGACAGGCGCAGCTTGGAGCCTTGCCGCTGCATCAGTAACATGGCTATCTACAACTCACGCCGCCACAACCGACGCTACAAGTTCGACATGGACAAAGAGTACGAGCATTCCTGCTAATGGTAATTATACAGATGGGCATACTTATGAAGTTGCAGCCAAAGCGGTAGACAATGCAGGCAATGAATTTACAGGAACACCAGTCTCATTCGTTTTTGATACTACAAGCCCATCTATTTCTTCTGTTGTTTGGAATGATGTTAGTGGCGACAAGCATATTAATGGAACTGATCAAGTAATTATTACTTTCAGTGAAGCTATGGATACTTCAACAGTGGTATTGGGAAACTTAGCCACTGATATAGTGTTAAGTACACATTCTTTTGGAACAACTGGACTCGCTATTGGGTGGGCTTCAAGTAATACAGTATTGGCCATAACACTTGGAACAGACACAACAATTGTAAGCGGGGACACAATTAATCCAGCCAACACAGTTCTTGACGTGGCTGGCAATGCTGATGCTTCAACAGCGACAGCTATAATTGATAATTTGGCTCCAGCATTAGCAGAGTCTACGGCTATAACTGGATATAGTTATACACCAAGTTATACGTTTACCGCGTCTGAAGATGGAACAATCTCTTACACTGGAGATTGCTCTAGTGCAACAACATCAGCAACGGCTGGAAGTAATACTATAGTGTATACTACTCTTGTCGCTGGAACGCATTATCATTGTAATGTTATTGTTACAGACGCTGTTGGTAACGCAAGTACTCCATTGCATGTAACGACATTTATTGTTGGAAACACTTCTCAGGGCAGTGGAGATGCTGGTCTAACAACCACAACAACAACTGTTACTGACACAACTCCACCAACCAACACATCAATTGTTGTTAATAATGGAGCTGCGTTAACTACATCAGTTAATGTTACATTGACTTTGGGAGCAACTGATGCTGCTCAAATGATGATTTCAAACGATGCATCGTTTGTTGGAGCAACATGGGAAACATATGCTACTTCAAAAGCCTGGACATTAATAGCTGGCAATGGGTCAAAAACAGTATATGCTAAGTTTAGGGATTCAGCCTTGAATGTTTCGTCAGCTGTTTCTGACATGATTACATATAGTCCAGAAGCATCTACGCAAACAGCAAATACTCCTGCAACAACAGGAATAACTGGACTTAATCTTCCCTATGCCAATCCAACTACTGCTAGTGAAATAGCAGCGAATAGGACAGCATTGATAAGCTTCATTATCACCCTTATCCAAGCAAGGCAGACAACAACTGTTTCTAGTATTCCTACTGGATTCCAGTTTAATACTACCTTGAAACAAGGAATGACAGGTAATGATGTTAAGTATCTTCAAGTTTTCCTAAACTCTGATACTTCTACTTCAATTGGAAATAGCGGTAAGGAAACATCTTACTTCGGCAATGCTACTAAAGCTGCAGTAGGTAAGTTCCAAATCAAGTATGGACTAGTAGCTGGAACATCTGATCCAGCTTACGGATTAGTTGGTCCAAAGACAAGAGCCAAAATCAATTCACTTTTGTAATTGTAAAGGCTAGGTCAGCAAGGCCTCCCCAATTCGGGGAGGTTTTTAGTTAAAAACAAGTTAACCAAAAGACTTGACATGTATTGTATTTGGCAATTAATTATGGTATATTTTAATTAATGCAAACAAGAGCTTTTTAGTCATTTAATTGATTTAATAAGATTATGACTATACTAGAAGAAACAATTTTATTTACTTTGAGTCAAGTTAAAAAGCTTGGCAAGGAAAATCTATCCAAAATAGAGCTTTTCAAGTTGATTTATTTGATTGAGGTAGAATCTTACAGATTTATTGGAGAAAGCTTTTTTAATAAAGAGGTTTTATTTGCTAGATATGAGAATGGTCCCATATCTGTAGATATTTATAAAGCTATTGATAATTTGAAATACGGTTCCTATATAGAAATAAAAGAAGAAAAAAAAGAAGACTGGGGAGAACCAAGACATTCAATATATTTGAAAAAAGAACCAAAAAAGACAGATAAGGATAAGCTAAAGACAGAATACAAGATGTTTATCAATAGTGTTCTATCGTCTTATGGAAAATTATCAATTAAAAGCTTGAAAAAGGTAGTTTATGAAACTGAGCCGATGGTAGAAGTTCAAAAGAAAGAAACCAAAGGGATTCTTAAGGGTTTTAATTTGAATTTTGGTACCATTCCTTTGGATAGTGATTTTAAAGAGGTTTTTAAAAATGGCTAATAATTACAGCATAGGAAGCATCATTTATTTTAATAAATACTGTTTTTCTGATGAAAAAAGGGGAGCCTTGCCTCATTATGCTTTAGTTATTCTTCCTTCAGAAGTTATGGGTTTTGAAAGTAATTTATTGTGTTCAGTAATAACTTCTAATTTAAAGGCAAAAGAAGATAAATATTGTCATTCTCTTTGTGTTAGCGATTATAATTGTTTTGCTGTGGAAAGTTTTGCTTGTTTAAATAGGCAAGACATACAATCAATTTCTGACTTAGATGAATCTAAAGATCAACCTCTCGCAACTTTAGTTATTGGCGATATCAAAAAATGTTTTAAGATTTTAAAAGCAATAAGATACTCTACTAGCAAGCAAGGTAAGTATTATATAGCTACTATTATAAGAGAATGGAAAAGTAGTTTTACTTTATGATATATTGCATGGACATTTTTTTATTACTGTTAAAAGTAGTATAATTTTTGAGGGAGTAAATGAGGGAGTAAATATTCTTTTTAATTTTATCAAAAATAATCCTGGCAAGAGGGTTCCTTATTTTACAGAACAATAAAAAAGGGCTATCGTCCTATCGGTCGACGCCCTTTTTCGATACTGTAAAATAAGTATAACAAGCTCTTGTTAAAAAGTCAAAACTCAAACTCAAAAGTAGATACTGCATTTGCAAGGGGTATTGAAAATGATAAAAAATAAGGTCAATTTATCCTTTAAGAACGGGCCAAAAGTGATATATGCCATTTGCCGATAGGCTAGAAAATGACAACAGGAATAACTGGACTTAATCTTCCCTATGCCAATCCAACAACAGCTAATGAAATAGCAGCGAATAGGACAGCATTGATAAGCTTCATTATTACTCTTATCCAAGCAAGGCAGACAACAACAACTGTTTCTAGTGTTCCTACTGGATTCCAGTTTAATACTACCTTGAAACAAGGAATGACCGGTAATGATGTTAAGTATCTTCAAGTTTTCCTAAACTCTGATACTTCTACTTCAATTGGAAATAGCGGTAAGGAAACATCTTACTTCGGCAATGCTACTAAAGCTGCAGTAGGTAAGTTCCAAATCAAGTATGGACTAGTAACTGGAACATCTGATCCAGCTTACGGATTAGTTGGTCCAAAGACAAGAGCCAAAATCAATTCCTTTTGTAATGTATTAAAGGCTAAACAAGAAGGTCTCCTTTAAAAAGGAGGCCTTTTGGTTTTAATGTGGAAGTAAGTATTGACTTTTTTTAGTGAAGATATATACTTAAAATATCAATTTAATTTTACTACAATATGGTAGAGAAAATGAATCGAATAAAAACTGAGGAAAAACTAAAAAACATCGGAATGATAGTGTTCACTCCTCGAGAATTTAAGGATATTTTTAATGTATCATTAAAGACGGCGGAAGTCTTTATAAATAGAAATTTGAAAAGCGGGTTATTCGTTAAATTGCGTAATGGTTTCTATATGGTCAAAGATGTTGTTACTCCTCATTATTTTATTGCTAACAAACTTTATCAGCCATCTTATATCTCTTTAGAAACGGCCCTTTCATACTATGGTATTATTCCTGAAACAGTATATGGTTTTACTTCTATTACTACGAAAGCATCAAGAGAGTATGAAACAGCTGTAGGCAACTTTACTTATCAAACTATAAAAAAAGAAGCATTTACTGGATATCAATTAAAAGAAGTTAATCGCGAAAAAGTCCTAATAGCTGACGCAGAAAAAGCCCTTGCTGATTATTTGTATTTTGTAGACTTGAAAAGAGTTTCTCTTAATGATCGATTAGAATTAAGAAATATAGATAAAAGCAAGCTTATTAAATATGCAGAACTTTTTAATCGAAAGGGAATGTTAAAACTTATTGAAGAAATATATGTTGAATATAGAAAACCTAGAAAAATTTACTAAACAAGCACAGACTAGCTTTATAAATGTGGCAAGGGAGTATTGCCAGCATTTGTTTTTGTCTTACTTATATCGACAAAACGGTTCAGAAAAACTATTATTCAAGGGTGGAACAGCTTTAAGAATTGTTTTCCGTAGTCCTCGATATTCTGAAGACCTAGATTTTACTGGGGTTAATATTAAAGAAGAAAAAATAGAAGAAATTTTTGCTAATACCTTATCTGATATAGAAAATACAGGGATTAAGGTAGAAATTATTGAATCTAAGAACACTTCGGGAGGATATCTTGGTATAGCTTTATTTAATGTATATGGAATCAAGATTCAAATTCAAATAGAGGTTTCTTTACGTAACATTAAAGGAGTTAAGGGAGCGAGGGCTCTTATAGACAATGATTATATACCAGCATATACGCTTGTTCATTTAACAATGGAAGACATTATTAATGGTAAATTACAGGCTCTTTATTCAAGAAAAAAACCTAGAGATTTTTATGATTACTTTTTCTTATTATCTGGTAATTATCCTATTGTAAAGGAAAAGGATAATTTGCATAAAGTTATGGACTTAATTAAAGAAAAAGATATTAACTTTCGCAATGAACTTAAGAAGTTTTTACCAGCTAGTCATGCAACATATTTAAAAGATTTTGAAAAAATATTAGAGAGTAAGATAAAAACATATATTGCCTAAAGATTATTATCACCCTTATCCAAGCAAGGCAGACAACAACAACTGTTTCTAGTATTCCTACTGGATTCCAGTTTAATACTACCTTGAAACAAGGAATGACCGGTAATGATGTTAAGTATCTTCAAGTTTTCCTAAACTCTGATACTTCTACTTCAATTGGAAATAGCGGTAAGGAAACATCTTACTTCGGCAATGCTACTAAAGCTGCAGTAGGTAAGTTCCAAATCAAGTATGGACTAGTAACTGGAACATCTGATCCAGCTTACGGATTAGTTGGTCCAAAGACAAGAGCTAAAATCAATTCACTTTTGTAATTGTAAAGGCTAGGTCAACAAGGCCTCCCCAATTCGGGGAGGTTTTTAGTTGACAAGGGAAACCATTGACAATATAACTATACTATACTATAATCAAAATAGATTTTAACCATAGTATACTATAGTCAAATTATGAACAATCTAATCAATGCTAATAAGCTATACATAAGGAATCCTTGGTGGAGAGATTCAGAATTTCGCTTTGACGAAAAGGGGTGGATTTATCGTGACCTGTTTTTTGAGCTAGAAAGAAATATAGAACAGCCATTAGCTTTGAGTATTTTAGGGTTAAGAAGGGTTGGCAAGAGTACTATTTTGAAACAATTAATGAATAAGCTCTTTATTCGAGGAGAAGACCCGAAAAGGATTTTCTATTATCTTTTTGATGATTTAGAGCAGATTAATACTTCTGATAATTTAGATTTGCTCTTGAATATGTATTTTGAACAAATATTACAAGAGCCACTCCATGCACTATCTTCTCCTGTTTATATCTTTTTTGACGAGATTCAATACGTCCCTGATTGGGAGGCAATATTAAAGAGATATTATGACTTATCGGAAAAGAAGATAAAGTTTATCGTAAGCGGTTCTCAAAGCATCCTCATAGAGGGTAAAGGAAAGGAAACCATGGCTGGTCGTATTTTAGATTATTATCTTCCTCCATTATCTTTTGATGAGTTTATGAGGATAAAGGGAGAAAAAGAATATACTAGTAAAATAGATTTGTTTGATTTAGAAAAGAATTTTCATATTTTGAGTAGTTTTAATTTTGGAGAAATTAAGAAGATAGATGATCTAGCCAAAGAATATACTCTTTGGGGGCAATTTCCTGAATGTTTAAATATGCCTCAAGATGGAACTTCGGCTATTGCTTATATCAAAGAATCAGTAATTGGAAAAATATTGCAAGATATTATTATAATTTACAAGATAAGAAAATCAGATGATTTTAAAATAGTAGCATATTATTTTATAAATAATTCCAGTTCTATTTTTGAAGTTGAGAATATTACAAGAGAGGCTGGTATTTCTTCACTTACAATTAAAAAGTATATAAAATACTTAACCGATGGATACCTTATGGATATCCTCTTTAAAGAGCATCGGACAATTATTAAGAGGGGCAGGATATTAAGAAAGGCTTATGCTATGTCCCCTAATTTTATTTCTTCTATTAATGGCTACACTGCTTCTAATTTTGATCAGGTTCCTGAAGCTTTTGGTAAAATAATTGAAGGAGTAGTATTTAATTTTATTAAAAGCAAATATAGCAGTGCGAGTAAGATGGGGGAAAATGTCTGTTTTTGGCGTGATGGTCAGAAAGAAATAGATTTTATTGTTTCCAAAACAAAATTAAAAATTCCTATAGAGGTTAAATTTTCTAATAATATTAATTTTAATGAATTGAAGCCAATAGTTGAATATTTAAAGAAGAAAAGAATTCCATATGGGATTGTTGTGACAAAGAAAGATTTGGGTGAGAAGGTTATTAGTGGCCAGAAATTATATTTTATTCCTTACCACTTGTTCCTTTTAGTTTTTTAAATTTTTCTGGTAATCATAACGGATCAAAGGCAAGTTCCAAATTAAGTATGGACTAGTGGCTAAGTCGATAAAGCTTCCCCAATAAAAGGGGAGGTTTTTAGTTAACAAAAAAGAAAGGATGGGATATAATAGGGGAAAGAATAAAATAAAAACATATGAGTATATATCTTTCTATCTTGATCGCTGGCTTCGGAGGAGGAATTGTCAGGGGATTAATCGGTTTTCTAAAGAATCAATATTCCTACAAAACAAGCACCTTTAATATCCCATATTTCCTAGTCATGATGTTCCTTTCAGGAATAGTTGGATTACTAACTGCTGTTGGAATCAAATACTCCTTTATCTCCTTTGAAGGAGTATCATATATCTCTCCAGCCATTGCCTTTATCATTGGCTATGCTGGAGGCGACTTCCTTGGATGGTATTTATAAGATATTACTGAAGAAGGGGAATTGATAATCTATCTATTGCTTTTTCTGATGTATCATAATATAATTAAACCATGAATAAAGAAATTGTTTTAACTGTTAGAGAAAAGTTTCTTAATACTTACGCTAATTTGCCTTTGTCTGTAAGAAACGAAATAATCTTTGTTTTAGACAATGAACCAATGACATGGAATGCTGTTTTTTTAGAAGTAAGCCAAAGTTCAGAGAAAGGAGAAAATATTCTTAATAAGCTTAAGGAATTAAAAATTATTTAATTTTATGGAAACAAGAGAAATTGACAATCAAGATATTAAGAATTTAGTTATTGCTAGACTGAACGTTATACCCAAGGAGGTTAAAATATCTATCGGTGAAAGTGGCGAACATACTGTGAGCGATTTAATTAGCCATGTAGAAAAGGGAGACGAAATAGGAGAAAAACTAGCTCGTATTCAGATGGATTATTTAAGATTTTTGACTGAGGGAAAAGTTTATGAATAAGACAATCCTTTTAGCTAGGCCTAATCATGATAGCACAACTTATTATCTTTTTAATTGGGCACAAAGAATCGTATTAGAGGCTGAAGCTAAAGGGTTTCAGCTTTTAGATTTGAAAGAAACAAGAGCCAATAGAAAAGAATTTGAAAGTGCAATTAAATTAAAAGATCCTTCGCTTGTTTTATTGTATGGACATGGAGACTCTTGTAAGATTGGAGGACATAATGATGAAGTACTAATTGAAGCAGGGGACAATGAGAGTATATTAAAATCAAGAATAATTCATGCTCTTTCTTGTAAATCAGCTAAGATTCTAGGACCTAAGAGTGTCGAAGCAGGAGCACTAGCATATATCGGGTACGATGAAGACTTTATTTTTTTCTATGTTTCAGAAAAAATACCTAAACCATTTGAAGATAAATTAGCTTCATTTTTCTTAAATCCGCCAGAGATTTTAATTAAGAGTTTATTAAGAGGTAATTCGGCAGGTATCTCCGTAGCCAGAGCTAAAAGATTATTTAAAAGCAATGTTCAACAATTATTAACTATTGAAAATTCGAAATATAACTATGCGATTCCTTATCTTTTGGGGAATATGGAGCATTTGAAATTAGTGGGAGATAACAATGCAAGTTTTTAAGATAGAGTTTCAAAAATAATTTAATTGCTAACAACTATTGGGATTAAGTATTTGTTTTCTTTTGAGGAAGTTATTTATATTTCTTTTACTCTGGCCTTAATCTTTTCTATATCAACCCAACTACTCTTATGGCTAATTCCTTACTAGGGATGTAATCTAGGGATAAACAAGAAGGTCTCATTTTAAAGGGGCCTTTTGGTTTTTATTATAATAAGATATAATAGGGGAAAGAGCATGAAACAAATAAAACAAGTTTTATTAATCGTTCTATTATCTATTGTTTTTCCGTTTGGAATTTCTTTTGCCCATCCTGGCAATACAGATGCTTCTGGCTGCCATACCTGCAGGACTAATTGTGCTTCTTGGGGATTATCATATGGAGAATACCACTGTCATAACTCAAAGGGCATAACTCAGCCAACAGACCCAATTAGAAGCCATTACGGAGAGAATGGAACAGGGTGGACAGAGTCATGGCCAGAATACAATAATACGCCAACGGTAACTTGTCCTTTGTTTTCTTCCTATGATTCTATCTCTAAAGGTTGTAAGTGTAATTCAGGGTATATAGTACAGAATGGATCCTGTGTTTCCGCTTATTCATATTGTTCAAATAAATATGGGAGCAATGCAAGATATAACAGCCTTACTGAATCCTGCGAATGCTATTCTGGATATGTAGTAAAAAACGGCAGATGCGTTTCTTTAGATAGCTCTTGCCAGGATTCTCTAGGATTTTCTTCTTCATACAACAGCCTTACTGACAAATGCGAGTGTTCTTATGGATATATTATTGATAATAATCAATGCGTAAATGGCGATACTTATTGCCATAACAATTATGGATACAATTCTGACTATGATACTTTAACAAAGAAATGCGAGTGCGATAGCGGATATGTATTTGATAGTAATTATAAGTGTGTGAGCCATGATGATTCTTGCGAGAATGATTATGGAATCAATTCCAAGTATGACTTTTTAAGTAGCAAATGCGTTTGTAAAGATGATTATTTTGTAAACAATAATAGATGTATAGATGGTAATTCATATTGTATCTTGAAATATGGAAATAATATCAAATATGATTCAATTAAAAATAATTGCTCTTGCAATTATGGATATCTTTTTGATAAATCAAAATGCGTTGAAGGGGATGAATATTGCCATAATCTTTTAGGAAATAATTCAAATTATAATTCATTTTCAAATAATTGCGAATGTGAATCAGGCTATGAGTTAAATGGAAGTGCTTGCGAGAAAAAGAAAGTAGTAGTTGCTAATAAACAACAGGCAGAAGTAGTTAAAGCAGTGGTGCCCATTGTAAATAGTGTATCTTCAGAACCAGTTAAGAATAATGTTAATAGTAAAACTTTTAATCTCTCTGGTAATGAAAAGATTAGGAGCTGCGGAGGCTTTGATTGTGAAGTTATTAAATTTGGAAGCACTGGTTCAGCTTCAGTTGTTGATGCTTCTGGAGATTGGACTAAAATTAAAGTTGAAGAAAATGGAACTAGTTTTGAGGGGTGGATAAATAATAGCTTAGTTCCCGAAGGATTTAAGAGTGTTAAACAAGAAGTCGTTGCACCAACAAGCAATAAAGTAGTAAAGGAGAACAGTTTTATTAAGTTTTTTAAGAATTTGTTTAATTATAAAAAATAATAAATAAAAATATGGATAATTTATCTAAAAATTGGTATCTATATATCCCTGCAGCTTTACTTCTAATAGCAATTTTGAATTTAGATTATGGGTATTACGAAATGCTTAGAATTGCAATTACTGTCTTTGCAGTATTTTTTGCTTTTAAATTAAATGCGATAAAGCAAAATGGACTAATGCTTGTTATGATAGCGATAATAATATTATTTAATCCAATATCTCCAATGTATTTAAATAAGGGATTATGGGTTTTGTTAGATATTATTTCAGCAGTTGTATTCTTAGTTTCTTCATCTAAAATTATTGGAAGTAAGCAATAAAGGTCGATTTAATTTTAATATTAAAAATATGCCTTATTATTACGTAAATAAAAACGCTCAGTCGAATGGTGATCACGAAGTTCACACAGGCAGTTGTTCCTATCTTCCTGATAACGACAATAGACTTTCTCTCGGTTATTTTTTAAATTGTAAAGATGCAGTTAAGGAAGCAAAAAAGCACTATAGCAAAGCAGACGGTTGTTATTATTGTTCCGAAGATTGCCATACGAGTTGATACTGAGCCTCCCCAATAAAAGGGGAGGTTTTTAGTTAACAAAAAAGAAAGGATGGGATATAATAGGGGAAAGAATAAAATAAAAACATATGAGCATATATCTTTCTATCTTGATTGCTGGATTCGGAGGAGGAATTGTCAGGGGATTGATCGGTTTTTTAAAGAATCAATATTCCTACAAAACAAGCACCTTCAATATCCCATATTTCTTAGTTATGATATTCCTTTCAGGAATAGTCGGATTGCTAACTGCTGTTGGAATCAAATACTCTTTTATCTCTTTTGAAGGAGTATCATACATCTCTCCAGCCATTGCCTTTATCATTGGCTATGCTGGAGGCGACTTCTTGGATGGTATTTACAAGATATTACTGAAGAAAGGGGAGAAATAGAGATATTGATAGTATTTCTTATAGTATACAATCAGTGTATATTATGAGAAACGATAAGTCTTGACAAATAATACATCTTTGATATCATCTTAAGTAAGAAGTGGAATATTGCTAACCCCCCTCCGGCTACTGTAAAAAGACCCGGAGGTTTTTTTAAAAAATTATGCACTCAACTCTTATCATTTTTGATGGTAGTAATTTTTACCATAAAGCTAAAAAATTAGCACCAAACATACATTTGACTAATTTTGATTACCGTAAATTATCAGAAACGCTATCTAGCAAAGATTGTGATATTGAATATTGTGTCGGAGAGATTAAGCGTGAAAGCAATAACCAAAAATCAAAAGAAATGTATAATGGTCAAATGGCTCTTTTTGACAATTTAAGAAAACAGAAAATTATCATCAAGAAAGGATTTATGATGAAAATAGGTAATTTTTATCATGAAAAAGGTGTTGATGTTAGAATTGCAACAGATATTGTTAAAGGGGCATTGAATGGCGAATACGAATCTTTCTATGTGATTTCATCGGATAGTGACATTCTCCCAGCAATTGAAACAGCTATTATTGCCGGAAAGAAGGTAACATATGTTGCTTTTGAGAAAACAACAATTAGTAAGGCTTTGGCAGTTAATTGTTCCGAAACCATTTTTATTACCAAAAATATACTTGAGGATTGTTCAATAAGATCGGAGGAGGAATTGTCAGGGGATTGATCGGTTTTTTAAAGAATCAATATTCCTACAAAACAAGCACCTTCAATATCCCATATTTCTTAGTTATGATATTCCTTTCAGGAATAGTCGGATTGCTAACTGCTGTTGGAATCAAATACTCTTTTATCTCTTTTGAAGGAGTATCATACATCTCTCCAGCCATTGCCTTTATCATTGGCTATGCTGGCGGAGACTTCCTTGATGGCATCTACAAGATATTGCTGAAGAAGGGGGAATAATGTAAATTGTCGCATTCAGCGTATCAATATGATACGATAGAAACACATAAATGATACGATAATGATTAAGTTAAACTCAAGACGATAAAAATTGTCGCCAATTATTCTTAAAGAAAGGAATATGCAAAAAAATGAATATTGTTAATTAAAATAGAACTTGAACAAAATCATTGACAAAATAGCTAAAATGTAATATAGTTGTATTATTAATAGATATTGAGATCGTAGGCGGGTTCTCTGTACTAAGGAGAAGCCGTTTTTTTAATAATAATATGCAAAAAAGAAGATTTAACAATAGTAGCCGTAGTGGCAGTAATAGTGGTGGCAGAAGATTTGGTGGACGCTCAGGCGGATTCAAAGGAAATAGATCTGGTGGTAAAAAAGGATTTTCATCTACTAGAATAGATATTTCTAAATTTATTCAGAAAGTATTACCAGCTGAAGACGAAGTCATTTATCAACCAGAACACAAGTTCGTTGATTTTGCTATAGACAGCAAATTAAAGAGTAATATTATCCATAAAGGATATACTGAGCCAACTCCAATTCAAGACAAAATCATTCCTTTGATTTTACAAGGAAGAGATGTTGTTGGTATCGCTAATACTGGAACTGGAAAGACAGCTGCCTTTTTAATCCCAGCTATCAACAAGACTTTGTTGAATAAAAGAAATAAAACAATAATCATTGTTCCAACTAGAGAGCTAGCCTTTCAGATAGATAAAGAATTTAAAGATTTTACATTTGGAATGCATTTGTTCTCCATGCTTTGCATTGGAGGAACAAGCGTTAGGGATCAATTAAGAAATGCAAAAAGAAATAATGATTTTATCATTGGAACTCCAGGCAGAATTAAAGATTTAGTTCAGAGAAAAGCTATCAACATGTCTACTTTCCAAACAATAGTTTTGGATGAAGCAGACAGAATGCTTGATATGGGATTCGTTGATGATATGAGATTCTTAATGGCACAAATGCCAGAAAACAAACAAGCTTTGCTTTTCTCAGCAACAATTCCTAGTGAAATAGAAGTATTATCTAGACAGTTCTTAAAGAATCCAGAAAAGATTTCAGTTAAGACGAAAGATTCTTCAACTAATGTTAATCAAGACATTATTAAGGTTGGAGATCCAGCTAAGAAGTTAGAAGTTCTTTGCGATCTTTTAGCTAAGAAAGAATTTACTAAAGTTCTAGTATTCGGAAAAACAAAGTACGGAGTAGAAAAGCTTTCTAAGGCTTTGATTCAAAGAGGACTTAAGGCTGAATCAATTCATGGAGACAAGACTCAGTCAAAAAGAAAAAGAGCCGTCGATTCCTTTAAAAGCGGATACGTTAGAATTTTAGTTGCTACTGATGTGGCAGCGAGAGGATTAGATATTGATAATGTGAGTCATGTTATCAATTATGATATTCCTGCAACCTATGATGACTATGTTCACAGAATAGGAAGAACTGGAAGAGGTAAAAAGAAAGGAGAAGCTTTGACATTCATCTAAAACGAAATTAAAAAAGCTGTGTATTGTATATATATTTAGAGGACCTCTAAAAGATAATAAATATAAATAACAATATATGAATAAAAAACAGCTTCTAGTATTATCAGCAATTTCTGCTTTAATTGTTTCTGTTTTTGGAGCCGTAAGTGTATTTGCAGCTAATGCAAGTACCGGTACTTCAAATCAGATTCAAGAATTTCAAAATAGGTTTGGGATAACGTTGACTGACGAACAAAAAACTCAGATTCAAACCAAACAAACTGAAATGGAAGCTACTAAAGCTACAGAGTTAGCTAAATGGCAATCAATGGATTTAGCAACTTGGAAACAGCAACAGATAGACAAGATCAATGCAACAACTCAAACAGAGTTTGACAAGATCAAGACAAGAGAGGTTAATATGCTTCAAAACGGAAAAGGATTTGGGCATGGACCTCAAGAAGGAATGGAAAAACCAGCTGAATAAGCTGGTTTTCCTTTATTATAAAAAAATGACACTAATAGTGTCAACGAAACGGAGCATCTTTGATAGTTCTTTTTAAATATTTAGTGGAAAGAGTTTCTAAATTGCGATGCATTGCTCTTTGTACGATGATAGTAATTTCCTTTCCATCTTCTTCATCTTTTGCACGACAATAAAGAATAAGGTCACCTTTTTTATTTTCTTTTTGCTTAATTATACTGACGGGAAAAACCTTATTTTTTGGTAATTTTACGGAAAATTTTTCGATGTATCCGTAATAGCTGGGATTTCCACCACAAACAGTAATGTATTGCATTAGTTGTGGTCCGCAGTCTTTGTCACCAGTATAAATAGCTAGGTTGTTGTCTTTTGTGAAGTTTTTAAACTTCACAATTATTCTCATTGCTTTTATCGGTGAAAGAATTTTACCTAATGATCCAGGAATGACATTCCATTCCACAGTAGTTCTTTTGGTTTCATCCTTTAAGTTTCTTGCCATATTAACACCCATTTGAAAGAGCCATACTGACTCTGGCACTACTTTATAACAAATATAATTTGAAGTCAAATTTTACAAAGGAATATATCACTGTTCAGAATTGTACTAATATATGGTATTATGAAAACATAAACCATGGATGAACTAACAGACGAACAAATAGTTAGCACAATTCTTAACGGCGATAAGGACTTATATAGAGAGATCATTAGGCGCTATGAAAAGAAATTGTCTCGCTATTTGCTTAAATTTTTGAGCGATCGAGATGATATGGAGGATATTCTTCAGGTCATCTTTATTAAAGTGTATAAGAACTTATATGGTTTTGACATAAATAAGAAGTTTTCTTCATGGATATATAGAATAGCCCATAATGAAGCTGTGAACTATCTAAAGAAGAAGAGAGGCGGCAGAATTTCTTTAGACGATGTGGAGTATAAGTTAATAGATGAGAAGACTGACATTAAAAAAGCAGCTGATCAGATGTTTTTAAAGGAAGACATAGAGAGGGTTTTAAATGATATGGATATTAAGTATAAAGAGCCTATCGTACTTTTCTACTTTGAAAACATGTCATATGATGAAATAAGTGATATTTTGAGAATACCTAAGAATACTGTCGGAACCTTAATTCTAAGAGGCAAGAATTCAATTAAAAGCAAGCTAGAAGAAATAAACAAAAAACATGAACGATGAAAAGTTAGAAAATTCAATAATGGCAAAGATTAAAACCGGACAAGTAAAGCTTAAATCAAAGTATATTTTTGTGGCTGA
This sequence comes from uncultured bacterium, assembly GCA_963802195.1. GTDB lineage: Bacteria > Patescibacteriota > Minisyncoccia > Minisyncoccales > Minisyncoccaceae > UBA2211. The sequence continues at coordinate 28,320 of CAWDHP010000005.1, forward strand.
AAAATTAGGACTAGGGACAGCCTTTGCTTTGAGTGTTCTTTTGTCTATTCTTTTCTTTAATTTGATATTTTTCTATCTTAAAGAAACAGACAATCTTAAGTATTTAAGCTTTGGCAAGTTTGGTGTTTTTGCTTTCCTAGAATCATTCCCTTATTTATTAGTAGTAGCCTTTATTTTGCTAATAGGCCTTTCTGGTTATTTATTGACCAGAAGTGATGTTTCATACAAAAAGCCATTTGGTTATTTAGCTGTGGGAATGGTAATTTTAATTATGATTTTTGGTGGAATTTTAACATATACTAATTTAGGACAAAACTTTGAAAAACAAGCTAGGATGGGAAATGAATCAGTTAAAATATTCTTTAAGCCGTTAACCGATATGCACAATAATGGAATCGCTGGAATTGTTTTTGAAAAAGGAGAAGACTATTTAATAATTCAAACTCCTCAAGGATTAAGAAGAGTTGAAACAAAAAGTATTGAAAACATATCTGATATTGAAAAGGACAAGTTTATCATTGCTGTCGGTGAGGGAGATAAATTTAATTTTACTGCTCAGAAGATTAAATTGATGAATAGAGAAGACATGCCAGCAATCAACAGAGGAATTGATTTTAAGTTTAGAGACTTTAATCAAAACGATATTAATTCTTTGCCTCCAGATTCATTGTATTTCAATGAAACAGAAAGGATTTGTATTAAGCAATGTTTTGAATTAAAAAAACAGGGACCAGGTTGTTTTAGGGAATGCCATAATTAATTATAGCCGCCTAGTAGGCGGTTTTTAATTTGAAATAAAAGAATAGCGGCCTAAGTAATAAATAGTATAGAATAATAAATTAAAACATGGAAAAGATTAAAAACATCCTTTCAAAGATTAAAACTTTTTCTTTAAGCCATAAAATACTAACAATAGTATTTTTAATTGTTGTAGTTGCTCTGCCTTTTATCATTTATCATTTCGTTCCTAAGAAGGCGACCTTGACCTATATAACACAGACTGCAAAGAAGAGTGATATCAGCGTTACTGTTTCTGGCTCAGGACAGATTTCTTCGTTGAAGAGTTCTAGTGTAGCTTCTAAGATTTCAGGAGAGATTTTAGGAGTATATGTAAAGGCTGGAGATACCGTCAGTAAAGGAGAGACTCTTTTTAAGATTGATCCAACTGAACAGTCAGCTAATGTCAAGAATGCAGAAATAGCTCTTGAGCAGGCTCAGGTTAAGTTAGAAGATATGACGGGACCAGTCGATGAATTAACTTTGCTTCAGGCTCAAGATTCTCTTACTAATGCACAAGAATTGGAGACTAATGCCAAGACTAGTTTGAAAAAAGCATATGATGATGGGTTTAATGATGTTTCGAGTTCTTTTCTTGATTTACCTTCAGTTATGAATGGACTTTACAATGTTTTATTTAATAAGACTTTGAGTTCTAACGGATCTCAGCAGAATATTGATTACTATGCAACAACTATTAATTATTATGAAGATCCAGTCGGAACAACATACAGGAATGATGCGTATAATAAATACGTAACTGCTAAGGCGGCATACGATAAGACTTTGAATGACTATAAGGAGACAACTCGCTATTCTAGTGATACTGAAATAGAGGCTTTGATTAGCGAGACCTACGATACTGTGAAGTCGATTGCTGAGGCAATCAAGAGTGCTAATAATTTAGTCGAATACTATAAATATACATTATCAAACAAACAGCAGACATATAATTCAGGTGCTGATGCTCATGTTTCAACTTTAAGTGGGTATACTAGCAAAGCTAATTCTTCTCTTTCAACACTTTTATCTGATACCAATTCCATCACTAGTGATAAGAATAGTATCGTGAGTGCTCAAAGAACAATTAAGCAAAAGCAACTTTCATTAAAAGACGTAGAAGACGGTTATACTGATTTGGAAATCAGGACTCAACAACTAGCTGTGGCGACAGCCGAGCAAACCTTGGCTGATGCAAAGACGAATTACAATAACTGTTGGATAGCAGCCCCTTATTCTGGAACTATTTCAAGCGTTGATGCTATTGTTGGAGATACGGCCAACTCGGGAACAATAATGGGAACCATCATCACAAATGCAATGGTTGCTAAAATCACTTTGAACGAAGTCGATATAGCCAATATTTCGATTGGACAGAAAGTAGAGTTAACTTTTGATGCTTTGAATAACGTGACAGTTGAGGGAGCAGTTTCCGAACTAGACACCGTTGGAACGGTAAGTCAAGGAGTGGTTAGTTATACAGTTACTATTTCTTTCGAAACAGATAATGCGAGTGTTAAGCCGGGCATGAGTGTAACCGCTAATATTATTACTAACTCAGCTACAGGTGTGATTACGATTCCGAGTGGTGCGGTAAAAACTATGGGTGGTAAAAGTTATGTAGAAGTTTTAAATAACGGTGTTCCTGAAAAGAAAACAGTTGAAATTGGGATATCGGATGACACTAATACAGAAATCAAGAGCGGATTGACTGAGGGAGAAAAGGTTGTTACTGGTACCGTCTCAAGTACTAAAAAGACAACAACGAAAAGTTCTACTAAGAGTACAACTACAACTACCAAGAGCACTACTCAAACTTTAAATTCTTTAACTAATACTGGTGGGACTCCTCCAAGTGGTGGCGGACCAGGAATGTAATTCAATTATATGATTAAATGCGATAACATTGTAAAAACATATAAGTCGGGAGATACGGAGACGGCAGTCTTGAAAGGGGTTTCTTTTGAAATAAAGAAAGGGGAATTCGTTGCTATCATCGGACCTTCAGGATCGGGCAAATCAACCTTGATGCACATCTTGGGAACATTGGATAAGCCGACTTCGGGCAAATACTTTCTTAACGGTAAAGATATGCTTAATCTTTCTGACGACGAATTGGCTTTGATTAGGTCGGAGAGGATAGGATTCGTTTTTCAGTCGTTCAATCTTCTTTCTAGGACGACCGTGTTGAGGAATGTTATGTTGCCGATGATTTACGACAGCAAAGTTAAAAAAGAAGATAGACAGGCTAAAGCTGAGAAAGCTCTTCTTTCTGCCGGACTAGACAAGGATAGATGGCATCATTTATCCAGTCAGTTATCGGGAGGACAAATGCAGAGAGTAGCTATCGCCAGAGCTTTGGTTAATAATCCTGATTTGATTCTTGCTGATGAGCCAACTGGAAATTTAGATTCCAAAACAGGAGATATTGTTTTAGAGACTTTTCAGAAATTGAATAGGGAATTAGGGCATACTATCATTTTGATTACCCATGAAAGATATGTTGCTGATCATGCTGACAGGGTAATTGAGTTGAAAGATGGGGTGATAATTGCTGACGGAGAATCATCAAAGTCATTATTAAAGAATAAATAATATGCTATTCGTTGATTTATTAGAAGAAATATATACGTCCCTAACTTCGAACAAATCGAGAACTGGTTTGACTATCTTGGGAATCGTCATTGGTATTGCTTCGGTCATCACTATGATGGCGATTGGACAGGGATCTACCGCATCGATTCAGAGCAGTATCGAGTCTTTAGGTTCCAATCTTTTAGTTGTTTCTCCGGGAGCCCAGAAGAGTTTTGGATCAACGGTGAGAAGTAGTTCTTCAACAACTACTTTGACTATGGACGATGCGAAAGCAATTACTAGTTCAATTGAACATATTAATCATGTAGCACCAATGATTTCCAGTAGAAAGCAAGTTGTATATAAAGGCAATAATACTAATACCAGTATTTATGGAATCAATAGTGAATATCAAGCAGTCAAATCATTGATTGTCTCTGCAGGAAGTTTTTTCAGTGATGCTCAAGTTGAAAATAGTATTAAAGTAGCAGTCCTTGGTCCGACAGTGAGCGAGACGCTCTTTGGGACAGACGTTGATCCAACTGGAATGAAAGTTAAAATTGGCGGTATTATTTTTACTGTAATTGGAGTGACAGAGTCTAAGGGAACCTCAGGAATGAATAATGCTGACGATGTGATATATATTCCGATTACCGTTGCCGAGCATTATTTGACCGGAAGTGAATCATTGAGTTCTATTAATATTGAGGTGTCTGATTCTAAATATATGGATCAGGCAGAGACCGATGTCCAAACATTGCTACTTTCTAGACATAAGGTGACTACTGCTGATTTCACTATTATGAATCAAGCCGACATTATGGAATCAATGTCTTCGATTTCAGGAACATTGACTTTACTCCTTGGGGCCATCGCTGGAATATCTTTACTTGTCGGAGGAATCGGGATTATGAACATGATGCTGACTACCGTAACTGAGAGAACAAGGGAGATAGGATTAAGAAAATCATTAGGAGCAAGAAGAAGGGATATCAATATTCAGTTTTTATTGGAATCAACGGCACTCACTTTTATTGGAGGTATAGTCGGAATAATTGTTGGATTAATCGCTTCGTATCTGGTTTCGAAGTTTGGAGGAACGACGACGGTCGTAAGCTCATCATCAGTTCTTATTTCCTTCTTCGTGTCGGCGGGGATTGGAATAATTTTTGGATATTATCCAGCTCAAAGAGCTTCCAAATTAAATCCAATAGAAGCATTAAGATATGAATAATAAAAATCAAAGACCGGTTGATAGCCGGTCTTTTTATGCTATAATCAATTTATGAAGTATTGTTTTATTTTCAAACCTATTTTATAATGAAGTAATGATTAGTTGCATACACAATTTATTTTATTTATTAAGTTAATAATTTGACATCTCTTTTGAGATGTTTTTGAGTATCTATATGAAAAACAAAATAATTAAGTTCTTCTTTATAATAGCCCTATTCTCTCTCTTTGTTTTTTCCCAAGGAAAAGCGATTATGTCTGTTTTCGCTGCCGCAACTGATATCACAGCTCCTGTTTTTAAAAGTATAACTGTTTCTCCGTCAACTGTTTTAACAGGGAAAAACTTTGTAGTGTCTATTACTGCAACTGATGATATATCTGGAGTAAAGAAAGCTAACATTGTTTTTGAAAGTCCTTCAGGGCAGTATGTTCTACATGCTGAGCCAAGTTATGCAGATTCTGCTGGTAATTGGAGAGCTAGTGTTTTTGTTCCTACTGATTCAGAAATAGGGATATGGAAAGTAAGATCAATTTATTTAGCTGATAATGCGGGAAATGATACGACTCTTTATAATGGAAATCAAATTAATTATTCTTTCACTATTGCAGGGAGCACAACAGGAACAATTTCTTCTCAAGCTAACACTATTACAACTTGTGTCTCCTTCGATTATTCCGATTGGTCAAGTTGTCAAAAGGGCAGCACTCAATCTAGGTCTATTTTAAATGCTTATCCTCTTGATTGTATTGGAGGCAGTCCTGTTTTATCTCAAGCTTGTACTTATCTTTATCAGTGCAATGATGATCGTCCTTATTTAAATCAGATGAATAAGGATAACTGTACTAGCAGTCGAGGAGCATGGGATTCGACTAATTGTATTTGTTCTTGCCCAACAGGATGGCATTTTGAAGGAACAGGATGTATCTATACTACTGCAGGTAGTACTACAACTACTTCTGGAACGACAACTACTACTACAGGCACAACAACTACCACAGGTACAAACAATACAAGTACAACAGCTTCCCCTTGTTCATCGTTTACTTACTCTAATTGGTCAGTTTGTGGATCAAGCGGAACACAAACTAGAAGTGTTTTATCATCTTCTCCTAGTTCTTGTGCTGGCGGTAATCCAGTTTTAACTCAATCATGTACATATATTGCTCCTACTACAGGCACTACTTCTACAACAACGACTACTACCACAGGTTGTAATGCTAACCGTCCTTATCTAGATGAATTAAATAAAAATAATTGTATCAGCAGTAGTGGAACTTGGAGTGCCAATACCTGTATTTGTTCTTGCCCAACAGGATGGCATTTTGAAGGAACAGGATGTTTATACACAAATGTTAATCTTGAAAATACTTGTTCAACCTTTACTTATTCCGACTGGAGCGAATGCACTAGTGGAAAACAATCAAGAACGATTCTTAAAAGTATTCCTACTGGTTGTACAGGAGGGTCTCCTGAAGAAATTAGTAGATATTGCATAGTAAGTACTGCTTGTACTGAAGACAAGTGGAATTGCGGATCTTGGAGTACTTGTACTAATGGAAAGCAATTAAGAACTTGTAATCTTACTTCTGATTGTAAAGAAATTGAGAATAAGTCGCCAGTAGTTGAGCAGACTTGTGTTTCTGCTGCAACTACTGTTAAAAATTATTGTAAGTATACTTATTCCGATTGGAATACTTGTACCAATGGAAAACAAAATAGAAGTATATTAACAAGACTTCCTACTGGTTGTACTGACAATAATATAGAAGCTTTAGAGAGGACTTGTGTTTCTCCTGCATCAACTTGTGAATATACTTATTCCGATTGGAGCACTTGTGCCAATGGAAAACAAGCAAGAACAGTTATTTCTCAATATCCAACCAATTGTTCAGGAACCCCAATCCTTGAGCAAGATTGTATTAGTACAGTAGAACAGATCCCTAATGAATGTATTTTAATTGGATGGAACAATAAGAAGGATTGTGATTTGTATACTTATAGAGAGAAAATAATTGTTGATTGTAAAGCAAATAATTTAAATACTCAAGATAGCTGTCGCGAGTACATGCTTAATAAATATGGCAAGCCAACAAAATGTAATGATATCAGCGGAGTAGCTTGTGATAATTTAATTAATAATGTTATTTTGTCAGATTTAACAGCAGGGATAACAACTGAAGTTAAGCAACAGCTTAGTGATATTTCAGGAATGTCTGCTGTAATTAATACTCAAGAAAGAACAATCACTGTTCAGAGTGAGCCAGCTACCTCTGGTGGAGCAGTGGAAACTAAAGAAGTTAAGGTAGAAGCAATGCCGTTAGCATCTTCTGATTCTGGTCAAGTTTCAGTGAGTTTGTTGCCAACAAATAGCAACTCATCAGATTCTGGTTCCTCTCCAGTCGCTATCACTTTTGATAGTGATGGAGATAGCTTGCCTGATGATGTTGAGAAGCGTTTAGGAACAGATCCTTTTGAGAAGGATACTGATAGCTGATGGAGTTAATGATGGTCAGGAATTAAAAAATGGAACTAATCCACTAGATCCTTTAGCCAAAACAACAACTATAGTTTTAGTAGGAGTTGATAAGGCAATGGTAGATGGTAAAACTATAGAACAGCCTAAGGCTACTACTTCAACAGTGAGCACTTCATTAACTGTTAATTCAGTAGAAACAGTTAAGGAGAATACAAAGAATAATTTGAAATTCCAAGGAAAGGCACAGCCTAATCAAGTTATTACTTTGTTTATATATAGTACTATGCCAATCGTTGTAACAGTTCAGGCTGATGCCAATGGTAATTGGGTTTATGAATTAGATAAGACCTTGATTGATGGAACTCATGAAGCCTATGTTGCGATAAATAATGATCAAGGAAAGATTATTGAAGCTAGTTTGCCGACACCTTTCTTTATTGCACAAGCACAAGCCGTTTCAGTTGATAATTTTGTTGCCACAGGTGATGCTAGTCAAGTTCCTGACAAGACAAATAATATGATGATATTATATATCTTAGCAGGAATTGCTGTTATAGTTGTTCTAATTGCTGCTGTTTTGATTATCCGTCAGAGTTATTCTGAATAACATATATGAATTTCAATCTCAAGTTTTTAAAAAATAATCAGCAAGTTGTATATTCTATTGCTTTAATAGTTCTGATTCCAGGAATAGTTATTTTGAATACTTGGCTTTTCTCAACGTCCTTTAGAGAAACTATAGATCAGAGCTTACAAGACAAGGCGGTTGGTATTGGGGAGTCTTTTAATGCAGGTATTTCTGATAAACTTAATTCTTCCGAGGAAATACAATCTTTTATCAATGATTGGAAGACATATAATAGTGATACAAAGTCTTTGGATGTTTTTTATCGAGAAAACGATTCTTTCAAATTGGTAGCGACAATGAATAATAGTGATAAATTAGGAGAGACAGATAACTCTTTACTATATGCTATTTCTTGGAATAATAATTGGCCAAGTGCACAAAAGATTTACGAATCAGACGGGAAAAATAATTATCAGTATTGGCAAGTTGTTATGCCCTTAAACGATTTGAGCGGGCAGAAACAGGCACTTCTATCAATGAAGCTCTCGGCTGATGTTATAGACACAATTATGGCTGTTGTCTGGGGAAGTCATATTGGATATTGTTAATAACAGTTATATTTATTATTTTACTTTTATTAGTCAACTCTCGTTTATTTGAATATTCTATTTTATACAACAAGATTAAAGAAGTTGACGCAATGAAAGATGAGTTTATTTCCATGGCTTCACATGAGTTAAGAACTCCAGTTACAGTTATTCGTGGCTATGCAACAATGATGCTTGAGGAATCAGAGAAGCTAGGAGTTAATCAAGAAGCCAAAGATTATTTATCAATCATTGATATTTCATCAGAGAGATTAAACAATTTAATTGAGGACCTTTTGAATGTTTCAAGAATTGAACAGGGAAGATTGAAGATAGATATGAAAGATATGGAAATATGGCCTTTAGTTGAAGAAACAGTAAAAGAGATGAAGATACAGGCAGATACCAAGGGATTGGCCTTGTCATGCGTTTTGGAGCCTAATACAGTAGCTTTTATCAGTGCAGATAAGGATCGATTGAAACAAGTTTTAATCAATACTATTGGTAATTCTATTAAATATACTCCTTCAGGAAGTGTTGAAGTTAAAGCATTGAATAGGGATAACAAATTGGTTTTGATGATCAAAGATACTGGCATTGGAATGACGGCAAAGGAAAGAGAGCACTTGTTTGAAAAGTTTTATAGGATTAAGAATAAGAAGACTGAAGACATTATTGGAACAGGATTGGGGCTTTGGATTACCAAGCAGATTATTGAATTGATGAAAGGAACAATTATGATTGATTCAATGGAGAATGTAGGAACACAGGTGACTTTAGAATTCCCCTTGATTAAAAAATAATTTTGGTTTTATGAAAACATATGCTTTTATAGACGCTTCTAATCTTTTTTACGGAGGAGAAAAAAGTTTAGGTTGGAAGGTTGACTACGAAAAATTAATTACTTATTTGAAAAATAAATATCAAGTTGATAGGTTTTTATATTTTGGAGGTGTTGAAATCTATGATTTTAAATATGATTACCTCAATAACGAAACAGTTCCTTTATTGGAGCTTAGCCAGTATCTTTCAGAGTTTATTAAAGAAAAATCAAAAATATTAAATGAAGCGGAATTATTACTTATTAGTAGGCATCTAAAAAGGATAGGTTTCTATAGAAAGTTAGAGGAATTTGGTTATGAGCTTTATCTTAAGCCTGTTAAATTGTATGAACAGGAAGATAGAACAACAAAAAGAAAGGCAAATTGTGATGTCGAAATGGCCTTCTATTTAATGAAGGATAGGGACAATTTTGAAAGGGCAATAATTCTTTCAGGCGATGGAGATTTTTTACCAGTTTTAAAATATTTAAAAAAGGAGGAGAAAGATATTATTATTTTAGCGCGTGGCGAAAGGTCAGCCAAGGAAATCAGAAGATTTGCTGGCGGTAATTTTAGAGATTTTGTAGGAATGGAAGGACTAATTAAGTTTGAAGATGAAAAATAAAAAGACGGACAAACAAGTCATCCGTCTCACGTTTAGTAATTTAATGATAGCACGCCTTCTGTATTTGTCAATATTAATGGAACCGATGCTTCAAAACAATTAGGTTTGTCAGTAAGGCAGATAAGAAGAATGAAGCAAAGAGTCATTAAGCTGGGTCCGAAAGGAATAATTCATGGTAAAAGGGGCAAGAGAGGAAGCAGAAGTCTTGATACGGCTCTCGTTAAAGAAGCTGAGCTTCATCTTCAAGAGAAATATTACTACTTCACTCCGACCATGGCTTGCGAACATCTTTTAACTGAAGACGGAATCAAGCTCTGCAAAGAAACAGTGAGGCAATTAATGGCTGATCTAGGATTGTGGACGATTAAGAAAAGAAAAGTTTCAGTACATAGATGTCAAAGAGAAAGAAAAGATAATTTTGGAGAGATGGAGCAGTTTGATGGCAGCTACGATCATTGGCTCTACGAAATAAACGAAGAGCAATGTCTCTTGGCTTCAATTGATGATGCAACCGGAAAGATTACCGGAGCGAAGTTTGAGAAGAGTGAAGGAATAATTCCGGTCTTCTCTTTCTGGAAAAGATACATTGAAGAGTATGGGAAGCCAGTCAGTATCTACCTTGATAAGTTTGCGACTTACAAGGTAAATCACAAGAATGCGGAGGATAACAAAGATGTGCTGACGCAGTTTGAGAAAGCAGTAAAAGAATTGGATATCTTGCCAATTACTGCCAATAGCCCTCAAGCTAAAGGACGGATTGAGAGGCTCTGGAAGACTCTCCAAACAAGATTGATCATCGAGATGAGGCATAATAAGATTAGGACGGTTGAAGAAGCTAACAGCTTCTTAAAAGATGAATTCATTCCTTGGTTTAATTTAAAGTTCGCAGTCGTTCCTAAGAATAAAAAAGATCTTCATCGAAAGAATAATTCCAACCTAGAAGAAGTGTTTTCCATAAAGAAAGAACGAACGATTGGTAATGATTTCGTGGTTAGATACGAGAATAGCTACTATCAGCTAGAACAAGAGCAGCCGGTTACCGTTTTAAAGAGAAGCAAGGTAACTGTAGAAACGAGAATCAGTGGAGAAAAGAAGATAAAACAGCGAGGAAAGTATTTGAACTTCTTCGCCCTTCCTGAGAAACCGAGTAAGGAGATAGAAACGATGGTTCCCGCCTTAGTAAGGAAGAAGTCGGACTGGAAACCGCCAGCTAATCATCCTTGGAGAAAGTTCATAGTTAAAGAGGAAATAATTAGCAAGTAGGACATTTTAAAATAGCTCGCAGATAGGACATTTTAAAATAGCCTTTACATGCTAATATTTACACTTGATATTTAACGATTTACCCTGTAAAATAAATACAATATGAATAATTTAAGAAATACAAATATTAAAGGTAAAAGAGTCTTGGTGAGAGTTGATTTTAATGCTCCTTTAGGCGAAAATGGGGAGGTAACCGATGATTTTAGAATTAAGAAAGCAATGCCAACCTTAGAGTATTTAAGAGCTAATGGAGCAAAAATTATAGTTATTACTCATTTAGGCAGACCCAATGGCAAGGAGTCGCAGTATTCAATTAGACCCATTGCAAGGAGATTGTTTGAGTTAATCGGTGGAAGAGTGAAGTTTCTTAATGAGACGATAGGGAAAAATGTAGAAAAGGAGATTTCTCAAATGGAAGAAGGGGATATTATAGTTTTAGAAAATTTAAGATTCTATAAAGAAGAGAAAGAAAATAATGAAGATTTTTCACGCCAGCTCGCCCGATTGGGTGATCTTTTCGTTCAAGACGGATTCGGAGTTTGCCATCGTGCTCATGCTTCAATAGTTGGAGTGACTAAATTTTTACCTTCTTATCCTGGACTACTACTTGAAGAAGAAATCAGAGTTTTATCTAATGCTTTAGTTTCTCCCGATAGACCATTAGTTTCAATTATCGGAGGAGCTAAGGTTTCAACTAAAACTAGAGTGATTGAAAGATTATTAGACAAATCAGATTATTTATTGCTTGGAGGAAAGATTGCAAATTCCTTATTAGTAGCTAAGGGCCAATGCATTAAAGATTTATTAAGTGCAGATGAAGAAGATTTAATGGAGGTTGTTAAAGGAATAGATTTAACTAGCCCCAAGCTTCACTTGCCAGTTGATGGAATAATGGCTTTGCATGATTTCAGCGAAGAGTATTCAAGGGTGGGAGCAGTAGGAACAGTGAGAAGAGAAGAGGGAATATTTGATATTGGTCCAGAGACATTAGAAAAATACCGAGCTATATTAAGTGAAGCTAAGACAATTATTTGGAATGGACCTTTGGGACTTTTTGAAAAGAAGCCTTTTGATAAAGGAACCACAGAAATTGCTAGAATGATTGGTGAGATTAACAGTCAAGTTTTTTCAATTGTTGGCGGAGGAGAAACTGTCGAGGCTATACAACAATTAGGAATAATGGATCAGTTCGATTTTGTCTCAACGGGCGGAGGGGCAATGCTTGATTTCATGGCTGGTAAAGATTTACCAGGAATAATAGCTCTAGAAGAGAATAGTAATATAAAGAAAGATGTTGAAGATTAAGAATATTGATAAGGCAGCAGAGAGAATTAAAAAAGCTGTTTTAAACAATGAACAGATAATTATTTATGGAGATGGTGATTTGGATGGAATATCTTCAATGGTCATAGTTAAAGAATCAATTGATAATTTAATTTCTCTTCTTCCTAAAGAAAAGAAAGAATTATTTCCAGTTGTTTATGCTTTTTCTCCTGACAGAAAAAATGAAGGCTATGGTTTGAATGATAAAGCTTTGTCTTTCATTAAATCAAAAGTAGTAAAGGATTGATTGTTACTCTTGATTGTGGAATTACTAATTTTAAAGAAATTGAAGACGCTAAGAATAGCGGCTTTTCTGTTGTGGTAATTGATCATCACAAAGCAATTGGAGGAATACCTGAGGCAGCAGAAATTGTTGTTGATCCAAAACAGCCAGACGATGATTATCCTTTTAAAGAATATGCTAATGTCGGCATTGCTTTTAAATTGTCAGAAGAATTATTAGGAGATAAATTATCTCCAATGTTAAAAGATAGTTTTATAGAATTAACAGCCCTAGCTACTATTTCTGATATGATGCCTGAGGTAGGAGAAAATGAGCAGTGGATTAAAGAAGGATTGGAGAAGATAGAATATAGTCAGAGGCCAGCGATTAGAGCAATATTTTCTATTCTTAATCCAATGGATTTTGGTTCAAAGAGAGATATGGTTTCAAAAATTAATAGTGCTTTGAATTCAGCTGTAATTGAAAATCATATTCCCAAGCCATATTTGTTTTTAATTGAATCTGATTTTGATAAAGCTAAGAAAATAGCTGAAGAACTATTTTTAGAAAGCCAAGAGAAACAAAGAGAGATAGCTGTTTTAGTTAATGAATTAATAGAGAAGATTTCGATGAGTGATGGCTCAAGTATTATTTTTGAAGGATCTCATTTATATGAGCCAGAATATTTAGGAGCCGTTGCTTCTCGCTTGTGTAATTATTTTGAAAAGCCAGTTTTTCTTTACAAGAAAGGAGAAGAGTTTAGTCGAGGAACAGTGAGAGTTCCTAAGGGATTTGATGCAGTTAAGGCTATGGAAAGCTGTAAAGAATTATTGGTAATGTTTGGAGGTCATGCTCCAGCAGCTGGATTTACAGTAAAGAATAGTAATATTTTTAAGTTTGAAGAATGTTTAAAAAAGTATTTTAATTAAAAAATATATGAAAAAAATAATACTAACTCAATTTTTCGTTCTATTAGCAGGAATGTTGTTTGCTTGGTTTAATTTTTCCAAAGAATACATTTCTTGGATTAATAGTTCTGCTTGTACGATAGGGTGCGCATCTGGAGCTAATCCGTTCCTGACCCCTTGTTTTGGAGGGGCAGTATTTTTTACAATTGCCTTCATTTTGCACTTAATAATATTGAAGAAGGGTAAGTAGTTGGTAGGTTGGGGGCATCTTGCCCCTTTTTTATTTGGATGGTATAATACAATTTCCTAAGTTTTAAAGCATATGGATTTTAAGCTAAAAGGAGAAATGACGCCTAAAGGAGACCAGCCTCAAGCTATTGAGAAATTAGTTAAAGGGCTTAATCAAGGAATGGGAAAGCAAACATTACTTGGAGTGACTGGTTCTGGTAAGACTTTTACCATAGCAAATGTAATAGAGAAGGTGCAGAAGCCGACACTGGTGATTTCGCATAATAAAACTTTAGCTGCTCAGTTATGTAATGAATTCAGGGAATTCTTCCCTGATAATGCGGTTGAGTACTTTGTTTCATATTATGATTACTATCAGCCAGAAACATATATGGTTCATACTGATACATATATTGAAAAGGAGGCTCAGATTAATGAAGAAATAGATAGGCTTCGTCATGCCTGCACTCAAGCCTTAATGACCAGAAAAGATGTCATCATCGTTGCTTCAGTTTCTTGTATCTATGGATTAGGCTCTCCTGAAGAATACAAAAAAGTGATGCATGTTTTCAAAAAAGGAGACAAGATTAGCCGTCAGGAAATGACTAGGAAATTAATTGACTTACAATTTGAAAGAACTAATGAAGATTTGTTATTAGGAACCTTTAGGTTGAGAGGGCAGGTTTTGGAAATAATGCCAGTGAACCAGAAAGTAATATACAGGATAGGTATTTCAGACAAAATTGATTCGATTGAATTAATCGATCCAATTAGAAGGAATATTTTGGAAGAGGTCAATGAAGTTTCTTTATTCGCTGCTAAGCACTATGTTTTAAATGATGAGAGAAAGAAAGAAGCTTTAGTTGATATTAGAAAAGAACTGGAGGAAAGATTAAGTTTCTTCGAGCGCGAAGGAAAATTATTAGAGCACGAAAGATTGAAGAGAAGAATCAATTATGATTTGGAGATGATTGAGAATATTGGCTATTGTCAAGGAATTGAAAACTATTCAAGACATTTTGACGGAAGAAAACCAGGACAGCCTCCTTTTGCACTAATAGACTATTTTAAAAATGCTGATCCAGACTTTTTAACAGTGATTGATGAATCACATGTTTCTATTCCCCAAATTGGAGGAATGTATTTTGGTGATAGATCAAGAAAGAAATCATTGATTGATTACGGGTTTCGCTTAGAAAGTGCATATGACAACCGTCCTTTGCAATATCATGAATTTGAGGATTTAACCAAGAGAAAAATATATGTTTCAGCAACGCCTGGAGCGAACGAATTAAGTGAGAGCGAACAGGTAGTTGAGCAGATAGTCAGGCCGACTGGATTAGTCGACCCAGAAGTGATTATGAGGCCAATTACAGCAAAGGAGGGGGACTCCCAGATAGATGATTTAATTAAAAGAATCGAGGAACAGGTGAAGATAAAGGAAAGAACTTTGGTTACCACTTTAACCAAGAGAATGGCTGAAGATTTAACAGACTATTTAGAGAAGAAAAAGATTAAAGTTAAATATTTACATAGTGATATTAAGACCTTGGAAAGAATCGAAACCATTACTGAATTAAGGAAAGGAAACATTGATGTAATTGTCGGAGTTAACCTTTTAAGAGAAGGATTAGATATTCCCGAGGTTTCCTTAGTGGCAATCCTTGATGCTGATAAAGAAGGATTTTTAAGAAACGAGACTAGCTTGGTTCAAACTATTGGTCGTGCGGCAAGAAATGTTAATGGCCGTGTTGTCTTGTATGCTGATAATATTACTAAATCAATTGAAAAAGCAGTAAGTGAAACTGATAGAAGAAGGAATATTCAATTGGAGTATAATAAGGAGAATGGAATTACTCCAAAAACAATTGAAAAGAGTATTAAAAATATTCTAGAACAGTTTGGCCTTGATCCTAAAAAAGTTAAATCAAGAAAACGTAGCGAGAAAATATTGGAAATTGATTTAGCGGGAGATGCTAGACCAATGAAAGAAATATTAAAGGATAAGAAGCTTAAAATGAAAGAGGCAGCTGATAAATTAGAGTTTGAATTGGCAGCTATTTTGAGAGACGAAATTAATCAATTGGAGAAAGAATTAAAGAAGAAATAATATGCAGGATAAAATAATAATTAAAGGAGCAAGGGAACACAACTTAAAGAATGTTTCTTTGGAATTGCCAAGAAACAAAATGGTTGTATTTACAGGATTGTCTGGCTCGGGTAAATCGAGTTTGGCTTTTGATACAATTTTTGCTGAAGGACAAAGAAGATATATTGAATCTCTATCATCATATGCTAGGCAATTTTTAGGCGGAATGCAGAAGCCAGACGTTGATGAGATAGAAGGATTGTCTCCCGCTATTTCTATTAGTCAAAAAGCACACAGTTCTAATCCTCGTTCAACCGTGGCAACTATTACTGAGATATATGACTATCTAAGAGTTTTGTATGCCAGGATTGGAAAGCCACATTGTCCAGATTGCGGAATTAAGATTGAGAAGATGACTGTTGATGAAATATTTAAGAAAACTGAAGAGTTGCTTAAAGAAGAGGGTCCGCTAATTATCTTGTCTCCAGTCGTAAGAGGAAGAAAAGGAGAATACTATCAAATGCTTCAGGACACCTATGAGGCAGGATTTTCAGAAGTAAGGATTGATGGTAAAACAAAAAGCTTGAAAGAAAGGATTCCTTTAGAAAAGGCAAAGGTTCATACAATTGAAGTAGTGATTGATAAGATATATTTTTCAAAGATTGATGATGATTTTGAATTTAGATTAAACGAGGCGATTGAGACAGCAATTGATATGTCTAATGGACTTTGTACAGTTATTTTTCCCAATAAAGAAGAAAAGATATTTAGCACAGAATATTCTTGCCCTAAATGCGGGTTCAGCTTTCCAGAAATAGAACCAAGATTATTCAGTTTTAATAGTCCTTATGGATATTGTCCTGAATGTAATGGGTTGGGAGTTGAAAATCCTTTTTCAACTAATCCTTGTCCTGTTTGTGAGGGCAAGAGATTAAACAAGAATGCTTTATCAGTTACGGTTAACGACAAAAATATCTGGGAGGCAACTAGTATGACCGTTGAGAAAGCTTTAGAGTTCTTTACTAAGACTGGAGAGGAATTAAGCAAAAAGGATAATGAAATCGCTGAAGTTATTTTTAACGAAATTAAAAATCGTCTTCAGTTTATGATTGATGTTGGTTTGCATTATATTAGTTTAAATAGAATGTCGGGAACTTTATCAGGCGGAGAATCACAAAGAATCCGTTTAGCTTCTCAGGTTGGAACTAAATTAGTCGGAGCTCTATATGTTTTAGATGAACCGACTATTGGACTACACCAGAGAGATAATGAAATGTTAGTTAAAACATTAAGGAATTTATGTGACATTGGAAATAGTATTATTGTTGTTGAGCACGATGAAGACACAATCATGACTAGTGATTGGGTTGTTGATTTTGGTCCTCGAGCTGGAAAGCACGGAGGAGAAATAATGTTCTCTGGCCCTTTAAATAATCTATTATTAAAAGGAAAAGAAACTTCGAGCTGTAAACAATATGGAAGTGCTCAAAAGTCTTTAACTGGTAAGTATTTAAGAGGAGAAGAGAAAATAGAGATGCCCAAAGAAAAGAGAAGCGTTCATGATGTGATGCCCAAGTTAAAGATTGTCGGAGCGTCAGAAAACAATTTAAAAAATCTTAGCGTTGATATTCCTTTAGGTAGATTTGTTTGTTTGACTGGAGTTTCTGGTTCTGGGAAATCAACCTTGATGAATAATGTTATACATA
Organism: uncultured bacterium; assembly: GCA_963802195.1. Taxonomy (GTDB): domain Bacteria; phylum Patescibacteriota; class Minisyncoccia; order Minisyncoccales; family Minisyncoccaceae; genus UBA2211. Next base: position 45,722 of record CAWDHP010000005.1, read on the forward strand.
AATACGTAACAGGTAAACTAAATCGTTTTAAAAGGGATATTAAGATAAAAGAAATTAAGAATGTTGAATATTTAAATAAGGTTATTCGAATAGATCAATCTTTGATTGGGCGTTCTTCACGTTCTAATCCTGCAACCTATACTAAGACATATGATGAAATTAGGGAATTATTTGCTATGACTCCTGAGGCAAAAATGAGAGGATACAAGCCAGGAAGATTTAGTTTCAATCGTCCAGGAGGAAGATGTGAGAATTGTGAAGGAAAAGGAACTATTGAAATAGAGATGCACTTCTTGCCTAGCGTTGAAGTTGTTTGCGATGTTTGCAAGGGACACAGATTTAATAAAGAAACATTGTCTATCCATTACAAAGAAAAGAATATTTCCGATATTTTAAATATGACAATAGAAGAAGCAGTAGAGTTCTTTAAAGATATTCCTTTAATTCATGATAAAATCAAAATTCTAAATGAAGTTGGATTGGGATATTTAACTTTAGGGCAACCAGCAACAACTTTATCGGGTGGAGAATCACAGAGGATAAAATTGAGCAGGGAATTATCAAAGCAGAGCACAACTAAAACATTGTATTTATTAGATGAGCCGACAACTGGCTTGCACTATGATGATATTAAAAAATTATTAATTCTTTTGCAGAAATTAGTTTCTCAGGGAAACACAGTTATGGTAATCGAACACAATCTAGATTTTATCAAATGTGCTGATTGGATTATTGATTTGGGTCCTGAAGGTGGAGATAATGGAGGAAAAGTAGTGGGAGAAGGAACTCCTGAAGAATTGTCTAAGATGCCGACTTGGACAGGTAAGTATTTAAAAAGAGTTTTGAAAAATGGCTAATTGGCAAGATAAAATTAAAAAGATACCGGAAACTCCTGGAATATATCTTTTTTATAAAGGAAAAGAGCTTGTTTATATTGGCAAAGCTACTTCTTTAAGGAATAGAGTGAGAAGCTATTTGAATCCCAAAACATTACGTCCGATAGAATCTTTAATTAATGAAGTGACTGATGTTAAATGGAAAACAACAGATTCAGTTTTAGAGGCGGTTATTCTTGAAGCTAACTATATTAAGGAGTTTCAGCCAAAATACAATGTAAAGACTAAGGATGATAAAAGCTGGAATTATTTTGTTATCACTAAAGAAGAATTTCCTAAATTGAATGCAGTCAGAGAAAGGAATTTAAAAAAAGAAGGATACTTATATGTCTTCGGTCCTTATGCTGAAATGAAGACTTCTCAGATTTTAAAGCTTCTTCATTCGTTGTTCAAAGTATCAAGATGTAATCCCAATCAGAAAAGGCCTTGCTTTGATTATCATTTGAATAATTGTTTAGGTGTTTGTACTAATGAAATATCTTCTCGTGAATACAAAGAGAAAGTTATTAAGCCTTTAGTTACATTTTTAAAAGGCAAAAAGAAAAGATTAATAACTTCTCTTGAGAAAAAGATGAAGGAGGCTTCTAAGTTAGAAGATTATGAAGAAGCGAAAAGATTGAGAGATCAAATATTCTCATTGAACAAGATAAGGGATTTCGCATTACTTGATAAAAGTTTTCTTGTGAATGAAAAGAAAAAAGAAAAGTCTTTAAGGATTGAAGGATACGATATTTCTAATTTGGGCAATGAAGCTATGGTGGGTAGTATGGTGGTTTTCAATGAAAGCAGTTCATTAAAGAGTGAATACAAGAAATTCAAGATAAAGAGTGTTTTAGGGCAAAGTGATGTCGATTGCTTAAGAGAGGTATTAGAAAGAAGATTGAACCATCCTGAATGGCCAACACCCAACTATATTTTAGTTGATGGAGGAAAACCTCAGGTAAGCGCAATCAAGAGTGTCTTAAAAGAAAAGGGTTTTAATATTCCTGTTATTGGAATTGCTAAAGGACCAGAAAGGAAAAAGAATGAATTCTTTTTCGATAAAGATAATAATTTTGTCTTGAACAATGAGAATCTTTTGATTAGAGTAAGAGATGAGGCTCACAGGTTTGCTATTAGTTATCAAAGAAAGTTATGGAACAACAAATTAAAGAAATAGAATTATTGGCACCAGCTAAGAACTTAAGCACGGGAATTGCTGCTATTAATGCTGGAGCTGATGCTATATATATTGGAGCTGCTAAATTTGGAGCTCGAGTAGCTGCTTCTAATTCTTTAGAAGAAATAGAACAGCTAATAGATTATGCTCATCAATTTAGAGTCAAAGTTTACGTTACTGTAAATACAATCTTATATGATAATGAATTAAAAGAGGCTAATGATTTGATTTGGAAGCTTTATGATTTAAAGGCTGATGGGATAATAATTCAAGATATGGGAATATTAGAAATGGATTTGCCTCCAATTCCTTTGATTGCTAGCACGCAAATGGATAATTATTCTTTAGACAGGATAAAGTTTTTGGAAGGAATTGGTTTTAAAAGAGTCATACTAGCAAGAGAATTATCATTAGAGCAGATTAAAGAAATTAGAGAGAATACTAATTTAGAATTAGAATCTATTTGTTCATGGAGCACTTTGTGTAAGCTTTTCTGGTCGTTGCTATTTAAGTTCATATTTAAGCGGAAGAAGCGCTAATCGAGGAGAGTGTATTCAAGCTTGCCGTTTGCCATATACTTTAGTTGATGGAGACAATAATATTATTGTTAAGAATAAGCCATTGCTTTGTTTAAAAGATTTTAATCTTTCTAATAATCTAGAAGAGTTGATTGATGCAGGGATTACATCTTTTAAGATAGAAGGCAGATTAAAGGATGAGGACTATGTTTCTAATGTTGTAGCGAAATATAATAAAAAGTTTAACGAAATAATTTCAAAAAGAAGCAATCTTAAGAGGTCTTCACAGGGAATTGTTTCTTTAGATTTTGATCCAGACTTAGACAAAACATTTAATCGAACTTATACAACATATTTTTTGAAAGGCAGGCAGAAAGATATTCTTTCTTTTTCTCCTAAATCGGTTGGAAAATTATTAGGAAAAGTAAAGAATGTTTTTGATGATTATTTTATTTTAGATAATGAAGTTCGAGTACATAATGGTGATGGTCTTTGCTTCTTTGATAGAGAGGGCAATCTTATAGGAAGCAATGTTAATATTGCTTCAGGAGAAAAAATATTCCTAAACGATATGTCTCAAATTGTTAAGGGGATGGAAATCTATCGCAATATCGATACAGAATTTTTAAAAAGCATTAAAGCTGAAAGAAGAATACCCTTGAGTTTTTTATTTAAAGAAAACAGAAATGGATTTTCTTTAATCGTTGAAGATGGAGATGGTAATCAGGGAGTTAGCGACATTAAGATAGAGAAAAAGGAAGCGGAGAAAAAAGAAAAAGCAGTTGAGAATATAGTTAATCAGTTGGGAAAATTAGGAGAAACTATTTATGCAGTTAAGGAAATTAAGATTAATTGGGATAAGCCGTATTTTATTCCTATATCACAAATTAATGAGATGAGGAGGGAAGCGATAGAAGATATTTATTTAAAGAGAAGAGAGGGCTACAAGATAGAAGAATTCAAGATTGATAAAAATGAAATTCCATTTATAACAAATAATCTTTCTTACGAATGGAATGTTTGTAATAAGCTAGCTGAACAGTTTTATAAGCGGCATGGAGTAGTAAATATTGAGCCAGCTTTTGAGATTAAGAAGGGCGATAAGGTCATGACCACTAAGCATTGCTTGAAACATTATTTTGGTTTTTGTTCTAAGGATGGGAAATCAATTAAAGAGCCTCTTTATCTGATTAATGAAAAAGGGCAGAAGTTTTTACTCAAATTCGACTGTCGTCATTGCCAAATGGAGATTTATGCAGTTGATAGGTGATTATTAACATGTTATTATATATATTATAAACAATAAGAAAATGAAAATGAAATTCAAATTTAAACCCAACTTCAAATCTAAAAAGACATGGATTATCCTAGTGGTAGTTGTTTTATTTATAATCGTTGCTATCTCTTTGTTATCAGGAGGTAAAAAGGCATCAAAATATGAAACAGTTAAGGTGATAAGAGGAAATTTAGTTCAAACAGTTGATGCTACAGGAAAAGTAGAGTCAGCTAATGACTTATCTCTTCATTTTGATGGAGTAGGAATAGTTGAAGCAGTTAAGGTAAAAGAGGGCGATACAGTAAGGGCTGGCCAATGGTTAGCTAATCTATCTTTATCTCAATTAAATGCTGCTGTGGCTCAGGCTCAAGCTTCTTTAGATCAGAAATTAGCTGGAGCAACGACTGAACAAATAAATGTTAACTCAGAAACAGATTGAGTCAGCACAGATAACTTTAGATAAGGCAGAAAGTAATTTAAGCGATACTAAGGTTTTAGCTGATAAGAACTTGTCAGCTAAATATGCATATGCTTTAAATGTTTTAGATGATTCATATATTAAAATGTATAATGCCTATACAACAGTTGATGGCATTAAAGAGAACTATTTTAAAGATGCTAATGATCAAGAAAGTTTAACTGTAAGGAATAATGAGGAGTATCAAGTAAAGAGGCCAAAGGATGAAGTTAAGACATATATTGATACAGCCAAAGCTAGCGGTAAAACAGAAGATATTGATAAGGCAATATCATCAGCTATTACTTCTTTGAATAAAGTATTAGCAGGATTAACTGCTATAAGAAATGTTTGTGACATAACAACTTATCAAGGTAAAGTTACTGCTGCAGAAAAAACAGCTCTTGATACTCAGAAGTCATATATCAGCACAGCTCAAACAACAATGTCTTCATTGCAGAACGATATTTCTATTCTAAAAATTCAAAATGAAAATAATTTGAATTCAGCTCAGGCTTCTGTCGATACAGCCAAAGCTGCTCTTGATTTACAGCAGGCTAATTACGATTCTTTAGTGGCTAAACCAAGAGATATTGATATTGCTTATTATCAGGCTTCTTTAGATCAGGCAGTTGCCAATAGGAACAAGGCAATAATTTATGCTCCTATTGATGGTGTAATAACTCAGGTTAATAAAAAGAAAGGGGAATTAATATCATCTTCTGAGGCAATGATTGAAATGTTATCTCCACATTATGAAATCCAAGTTGATATTCCTGAAACAGATGTTGTTAAATTGAAAACTGGCAATGATGTTACTATTACTTTAGATGCTTTGGGTAATGATACTAAATTTACAGGAAGTGTTTTATCAATTGATCCAGCCTCAACTGATATTCAAGACGTTGTTTATTACAAAGTAAAAGTAGGCATCACTGATCCTAATGCTGAATTATTTAAATCTGGAATGACAGCAGATGTTTTAATTAAAACTGACAATAGAGATGGAGTTCTATATATTCCTTATAGGGCAGTGTTATCAAGAACTGGCAATGATGAGAAATATGTCAGAGTTTTAAAGGATGAAAAGATAGAAGAAAGAACTGTTCAATTAGGTCTTAGGGCTGATGATGGTCAGGTTGAAATATTATCAGGATTAAATGAAGGGGAGGATATAGTATTAAAAATTGGTAAATAATATGTTAATCAGCATTAAAGATCTAAAAAAAGACTTTATTAATGATGAAGTAATTACGCCTGTTTTGAAAGGAGTAAGTTTTGAAATTAAGAAAGGGGAATTTGTCGCTATAACAGGACCATCTGGATCAGGTAAATCAACTCTGATGCATATTTTAAGCTTCTTAGATAAGGCAACTGGAGGAATGTATAAGTTTGAAGATAGAGATGTCAGCAAGCTAAATGATGACGAATTGGCCGAAATGAGAAGCAAGAAAGTTGGTTTCATCTTCCAATCATTTAATCTTTTAAACAGATCTTCTGTTTTGGAAAATGTAATGCTTCCTTTAGTTTATACTGATACTTCTTCTGAAGACAGAATTAAAAAAGCTAAAGATTTATTAGAGAAAGTTGGTTTGAGTCACAGATTAAGTTATTCTCCAGGCAAGCTTTCAGGAGGAGAGAAGCAAAGAGTAGCTATTGCTCGAGCTTTAATTAATGATCCCGAAGTAATATTTGCTGATGAGCCAACTGGAAATCTTGATTCTAAATCAGGAGCTCAGGTTATGAAAATTCTTCAAGATTTAAACGATCAAGGTCATACTATTATTTTAGTTACTCATGAGAAATCAACGGCAGAACATGCTGAAAGAATGATTCGTGTTATGGACGGAGTTATTCTTGATGATTCAAAGGTTACTCAGAGGCAAAGAGCTACTGGAGAGGTGCTTAATAAATAATATGAATATTTTTGAGTCGATAAAAAACGCTTTACAAGTAATGACCCGCAATAAGGTGCGTTCTTTTTTGACTATGCTCGGAATTATTATTGGAATTACTGCCGTGATGATTGTTTTGTCAGTTGGTGAAAGCGTACAGGGATTAATTTTAAACGAAGTTAAAAGTATTGGTTCAAATTTAGTCGGAGTTTTGCCTGGACATTCAGATGAAAATGGCCCACCATCTTCTGCTTTTGGAATTGTTCTTACTTCATTAAAATATGAAGACGGGGAAGCGATAATAAAAGACAATAATCCACACATAGAATCTTTGGCAATGTATGTTTCAGGTAGCGATATAATAACGATTGAAGATAGGAAAGTGAGTGCATCTTTTTATGGAACAACTGCCAGCTATCTAGAAGTTCAAAATTCTTCAATTGAAGAAGGGAGGTTCTTTACTAAAGAAGAAGAGGTGACTAATGCTAAGGTCGTGGTTTTGGGTAATCAGATTGCGAAAGACTTATTTGGTGAACAAGACCCGATTGGACAGAAAGTTAAAATTAAGAAAACTAATTTTAATGTCATCGGAGTTTTAAAAGGCAAAGGTGGCAGTCTAGTTCAAAATGAAGATGGCAATTTATTTGTTCCTATATCAACTGCTCAAAATGTTCTTTTGGGAATTAACCATATTAGTATAATGAGGCTTAAAGTTGATAAGACGGAGAATATTAATGATACCATTGACTATGTTAAGGTTGTTTTGCGAGATAGGCATAATATATCTAGTTCTAAGGAAGACGATTTTACTGTGACTTCAACTGCTCAAGCCTTAGAGACAATTTCTAGTATCACTAATGCTTTAAGATTTTTCTTAGCTGCGGTTGCTGCCATTTCTTTAATTGTTGGTGGGTTTGGAATTATGAATATAATGCTCGCAACAGTCCAAGAGAGAACTAAGGAAATTGGTCTAAGAAAAGCCATTGGAGCAAAGAATAAGGATATTGTGATGCAATTTTTAGTTGAAGCAATAACCATCACTTTTATTTCAGGGCTTATCGGAATAATTTTAGGATCTCTTTTGTTAGTTTTAATATCAGTCGTTGTTAATGCAATGAATTATCATTGGGATTTAATAATTTCTCCAATATCAATAATATTAGGATGTGTTGTTTCAATTGGAATTGGTTTAATTTTTGGAATTGCTCCAGCTCAAAAAGCTAGCCAGTTAGATCCAATAGAAGCTTTAAGATATGAATAAAATATTTACTCAAATTAAATCAGCTTTTGCTAGTTTGATGAGTCAAAGATCAAGGACGATTTTGACTATTATTGCTGTTGCTATTGGTATCGCTTCTTTGATTATTATGATTGCTGCTGGAAATGGACTTAAATCAATGGTTTTAAAAGAATTAGAAGCCTATGGTTCGGATGCAATAAATATTGAAGTGAGAGTTCCAGGAAAAGGATCGGCTGGCAGTTCTACCAGCTTTGCTTCAGGAACAGCTATCACTACTTTTAAGAATAAAGATGTTGATGAAATAAAGAAAGCTGACAACGTTGAACTTTTATATACCTACATTACTGGACAAGAGGTTATTAAATATCAAGGTGAAGCTAAAAGTGCAATTATTTTTGGTTATGGAGCTAATGCTCCTTTGGTTGAAAAGATACCAATTGATTCAGGGAGATTTTATACTACTGACGAAGAAGATTCTTTAGCTACAGTTATTGTTTTGGGCAGTAAGATTAAAAATGATTTATTTGCTGATGATGATGCCATAAATAAAACAGTTTACGTTAAAGGAAAACCTTTTAAAGTTGTCGGAGTTTTAAAAGAGAGAGGAGCTACCTTTGGAATGAACATGGATTCAATAGTTTATATCCCTACCTTAACAATGCAGAAGAAATTACTAGGAACAGACTATATCATGGGTCTATCAGTTAAAGTTAAGGATGCTAACAAAATTAATCAGACCAAGGATGATTTAATTTCTTTAATGAGAGAAAGGCATGATATCACTAATCCAGATGAGGATGATTTTGAGGTTATGACTATGGCAGATGCCCAAACTATGGTTGGAACAGTTTTGTCTGCTATAACAATGCTTTTAGCGGTCATAGCAGCAGTTTCATTGGTGGTCGGAGGAGTTGGTATCACTAATATCATGTATGTTTCAGTTATTGAAAGAACTTTTGAGATTGGATTAAGGATGGCAGTTGGAGCTAAGAAAAAAGATATTCTTTGGCAGTTTTTATTAGAAGCTTCAATTCTAACATTTTTAGGTGGATTATTAGGGGTAATTATTGGAGCAGGAATTTCACTTCTAATTTATTACGTTGCCATATCTTTTGGCATCAACTGGAGCTATGCAGTTTCTCCTCTTTCCGTTGTTTTATCCTTGCTTTTCTCAGCTTTAATTGGAATGTTCTTCGGAGTCTATCCAGCCCAAAAGGCTGCTAACATGGATCCGATTAATGCCTTGAGGCAGGAGTAAAAATTGACAATAGGGAATATTTTTTGTAATATCTTTTTGGTGCATTAACATAGATGGCACCAGGAAGATCACCATGACAAAAAAGAAGCCATCAATTAACTGGTCCGAATTCAAAGGACTAAAAACGCTTAAAGAACAGAACGATCTTCTTGACGAAACTTATTGAGGAGGGAAGACTTTCGGAAGATGAAAAGGGCAATTGCCTCATCTTGTCGACAAAGCGTAGTCACAGCGGAATTGTTTTCAATCCAACTGATTTTGGTGACGTAAAATACTATCCCGTTTCAGTCAGAGATGCATGGGATTACGTTGCGTTTTTACAAAACCCAGATCTCATTGCAGGCAGATTTAAACCCTTTTAAAAGGCAATTCGCAAGCCCACCAGCAAGAAAAAGCAAGATTAATCACCTTCTTTTTTTAATTAAAGAGAAATATTAAACCAGCAATTAAGAACATTAGAGCAGTAATGTATCTTAATGGTTTTTCAAACTTTTCCATTTTTTCAAAAATATATTCAATGCTCTTGTTTTTGTAGCTTAAGATAAGAGAGAAGATAAAGATTGGCAAGCTTGCTCCTAGGGCAAAAATAGGAGGAAGAATCATGCCAACAGAAGATTTTATAGTCAACGGAATTAATATTCCAAAAAAGAGTGCAGCACTATGCGGGCAGAAAGCTAGTGATAAAGTTATGCCCAATAAGAAAGAACCCCAATAACCCTTCGCTGGGGTTTTGTTTTTTATTTCCTCCTCATCTTCATCTTCTTTATTAACTAAGAGAAGCATTATTAAACCAGAGAGGAGCATGATTACCCCAGCTATTTTTTCTCCATAAGTAGTTAAGAAGGAAAAATGAAAATAGGATAATCCTAAATAGATAAGGAGAGCTAGGATTGTGTAGCTAATTATTCTTCCTAAAGAATAGAACAATCCATGAAGAATTATGCTTTTTCTATCTTTTGAGTTTTGGGAGATATAGGTAATTGATGCTAAATTGGCCACTAAAGGACAAACATCAAGGTTTATCAATATTCCCATTAATATCGCAGTTAGTATCTGATTAATCATATTTCATATTATATCTCAAGTTTAAAATATTAGGAAGTTGTCTTAATGCTTATTTTGTATTAAAATAGAAATATGAAAACATTGATTATATATAATTCAATACACAAGAACAATACAGAAAAGATTGCTAAGGCGTTAAGAGAAGAACTAGATGCTGATATTGTTAAGTCTTTTGAATTAAAAGATTATGATATGTCAAAATATGATTTGATAGGTTTAGGATCAGGAATATATTTTGGCAAGCATCATGCTTCAATTCTTAACCTAGTTGATAAATTAGAAAATGTTAAAAATAAAAGGTTTTTTATTTTTTCAACTAGCGGAACAAAGGAGAATATTTTTAATAACTTTAATAAGCCTCTTAAGGAGAAGATTAATTCGAAACAAGGAAAAGTTGTTTCTATTTTTAATTGTGCCGGTCATGATGCTTGGGGTCCATTTAAGTATGTCGGAGGATTGAATAAGAATAGGCCCAATGAAAAAGATATTGAAAAAGCTAGAGAATTTGCTTCTCATTTAAAGCCTAAGCCATTAACCCTATGTCTTACTAAAGAAGAAGGCATGCTTCTTTTAGGAATGAAGAAAAGGGGATTTGGTGAGGGGAGATGGAATGGATTCGGAGGAAAAGTTGAGAAAGGAGAATTAGTTATTGAAGCTGCAATTAGGGAGATGAAAGAAGAATGTGGATTGCAAGTCGAAGATTTAGAAGAAAAGGGAATAGTTACTTTCCAATTTCTTGATACGGGCAAGCTTTTAGAGGTTCATATTTTTGATGTCTTAAAATACAGCGGAGAGATGATAGAAACAGAAGAAATGAGTCCTAAATGGTTTAATCTAGATGAAATTCCTTTTGATAAGATGTGGGCTGATGATATCTATTGGTTGCCATTGTTTTTAAGGGGAAATAAATTTAGAGGTTATTTTGTTTTTGAAGATAATGATAAGTTATTAAGTCATGAGGTAGAAATAATATGATTAATTTTTAAATATGTTTAATACAAACAGAGGCATCTCTTTGGTTATTATGATTTTGAGCGTAATAGTATTAATGATTATCGGACTTTTTGTTTATCAAGAATTTTTTTCATTTAAGGGAGGGGAAGATAATATTAACTTTTCAGAAACCGGCAATTTAATGATTAATAACCCTGGCTTTAAAGAAAATATTTGGTATCTATCATATGAAGTTCCAGGATCTCCAGCTAATAATGTAAAATTATCTTTTAGTGATGATAGTGTTTGTAAGAATGAAAGTAATTCATGTTCAAATTTAATTACTGGAGATAGGGTTGATATCAAAGGCGTAGAAAATAATGGAATTATTTTAGTTAAAGAATTAAAGTTAACAACTAATTAAGAGTATAGAGATAGAATTGTGGATAATTTCATTGCCAAGAAAAAATAGGCAAGGTAAAATACTAGTGGTACATAAAAGGTCGCATAATAAATCAAAAGAAATAAAATGCAAAAACTAAATGCTATTGGTTTGATCGCTTTGGTATTAGTAATTATCGGAGGATTAAATTGGGGATTAGTTGGTTTCTTTAGTTTTAATCTTGTAGCCGCACTATTCGGAACTGCATCTATGCTATCTAATATAGTATATGACTTGGTTGGATTGTCTGCATTGTACTTGGCTTTCGCCTATTTTATGGGCAAAGAATAAAAATTACGGTAAAAAATCGCTTCGGCGGTTTTTTACTTTTATAATTTGTGATATAATATTTGTATAATAAGTAATAATAAAAAAATGAGCAATACAAAAAAGCTTTATCGCTCAAAAACTGATCGCGTTATCTTTGGAGTTTGCGGTGGTTTAGGCGAATATTTCGAAGTAGATTCTTTAATTTTAAGAATTTTATTCATCCTTTTGACTTTTACAGGCGGTTCAGGAATAATCATTTATATTATTCTAGCTATAATAATCCCTGATGGCGAGGGCCACAAACTAAATGGCAAGGAAGCGGTTAATGAGATTCAAGGTAAAACCCAAGATTTAGCTGAAGAAATTAAAAAAAATGGTAATTGGCTTAGAAGTACTAAAAATATTATTGGACTCATAATTATTTTTATTGGTTTAAACATCTTTTTTAAACAGGTCTTTGATTTTAGTCCTTTCGCTTGGATTAATTGGGGAGTTGTTTGGGCTTTGATTATAGTTCTAATTGGAGCAAAAATTATTTTAAATAATAAAAAATAAAAAGATGAAACAGGAAATGTTTAAAATTAAAAACAAGGAAACTTTGGAATATAATATTAACAAGGCTTTCTTAGGTATTTTTGCTGTAGTTTTTGGTTTAGTGTTTTTAATAAATAATTTTGGGGCATATCCTTTAAATGTTAACCTTGCTAACATCTGGCCATTGTTTATTGTTTTTATAGGACTTTCTTTGTTTAAAAAGAAAAATGCTATTTCAACAATAATTGGAAGTATTGTCACGATAATTTGTGCAGTTTTGTTTTCTTATTCTTTAGTTGCATCAACTATAAATCAGGTTAATCTTGTTTATCAAAATAATGTTACCCCGATAGTCATAACTAAAGATATGAATATGAATAAGGCTCAGATTGAGCTGAATGCTGGAGCTGGAGAGGTTAATGTCTATGGGATAGATTCAGATAATTTGATTGAGGGAAAGCTTATTACTAATATAATGGAAAGTGAGATTAGTCAGTCAATTGAAGGTTCAATACAAAAAGTTATTATTGGTCTTCGTGGCAATAAGGGATGGCCAAAGGAAGATAAAGAATTAAAAAATCAATTTAATATAGGAATTGATAAAAACACTCCATTAGATTTTACCTTTAATTCTGGAGGTTCAAACAATAATGTTGATTTAAGTGAGATAGAAGCTCAAAATGTTACTGTTAGTACTGGAGCTTCAAATCTTTCTTTAAAATTAGGAGATAGGGTTGATTCAAAAGTAGTAGTTGAGGCTGGTGCAAGTTCTATTAACTTACAATTACCTGATACTGTTGGGGTAAAATTAAAAGTTGAGTCAGGATTTTCTTCTGAGGATTTACCAGGATTTTCTTTGGTCGGAGATAAAACCTATCAGTCTTTAAATTATGATTCTAAAGAAAAGAAGATAGATATTGATGTATCAATGGGAATGGCTAGCTTGAAAGTTGATTGGTATGCTCCAGTAAAGAAAAATATAATTAGTCTTTACTATTACAATCAATCAGAAGATAAAGAAAATACTTGCGATTCTAATTATGTCTTGCCAGTTACAAGATATATATCAGAAAGCGATAATCAAATTGAAGATGCAATAAATCTTTTGATTAAAGGTAAGTTAACAGAAAAAGAAATTGCTTCTGGTTTTTTTACAGAATTTCCTAATGCAGATTTTAAATTATTAGATTCAAGTCTTAAGAATGGGACATTAACTTTAAAATTCAATGAAGTTCCAGGGTTTACGACTGGAGGATCTTGCCGTGTTGGAATTTTAGCTACGGAAATTGTTAAGACAGCAAAGCAATTCCCTGAAGTAAAGAAAGTTGTCTTTGATCCAGAATCTATATTTGAACCATAAAATGAAAGTATCTTTTAACGGCGCTTGCCGTGAAGTAACTGGTTCGTGCATATTGATCGAGTCTCAAGGGGCTAAGTTTTTGGTTGACTGCGGAATGTTTCAGGGGAGCGATCATAACAGGAATTTAGAAGATTTTTCTTTTGATCCGAAAGAAATTGATTTTGTGCTGTTGACTCATGCCCATTTAGACCATTGTGGAAGATTGCCTAAGCTTTTTGCCGATGGTTTTAATGGTAGGATATACTCGACTGCTCCTACTAGAGACTTATCGGAAATAATAATTTTAGATGCTCTTAAAGTTGCACAGATAGAAGGATATCCTTTTTGTGCTCCATTTTTCACAGAGGAAGATGTACATTCTTTAATGAGTTCTTTTACTTGCTTGAATTATGGAGAAGAAAAAAATATTAATGAGAATGTAAGAATAAGGACGAGGGATTCTGGTCATATTTTAGGCTCTTCGATTTTTGAAGTTTGGGTAAAAGAAAATAGACAAGAGAAGAAACTTGTTTTTTCTGGAGATCTAGGTAATCCTCCTGCTCCTATCGTTAATGATCCTGAGTTTATATCTGGAGCAGATGTTGTTTTTGTAGAATCAACTTATGGAGACAAACTTCACGAACCGAAAGAGAAAGGCATCGAAGTTTTAAAGGATAAAATCAAATCAACTATTCAAAAAGAAGGAGTTCTAATGATTCCAATTTTTGCACTAGAAAGAACCCAAGAAATACTTTATTTATTGAATGATTTTATAGAAAATAAGAAGATTTCTAACGTTTCAGTATTCTTAGATAGTCCATTAGCTATAAAAGCAACAGGAATATATAAACAATATGTTGATTTCTATGATAAAGAATCAAAGGAATTAATTTCTAAAGGGGACGACTTATTTGATTTTGAAGGATTAGAGGTAATTAAAAATGAGGCACAAGCGGGAAGAGTAGATAAGGCAAAACCACCTAAAATTATTCTTGCTGGTAGTGGAATGTTTGAGGGAGGTAAAATTAAAAGTTATTTGAAAAAGTATTTAGGAAGTCCATTAAATACTTTATTAATAGTTTCTTTTCAGCCTAAGGGTTCATTGGGTAGTCAGCTTACTCAAGGTGAAAAGTTTGTCGAGGTTGATAATGCTAAATTAAAGGTTCAAGCAGATGTAGCATCTATTTTTTCTTTTTCTTCTCACGGAGATAGGGCATTATTATTTAATTGGATTGAAGCTATTAAAAATCCTTATCCTAGGAAAATATTTGTGGTCCATGGAGAAGAAGAATCAAGTCTGTCTTTAGCCCAAGCACTAAAAGGTGCGAGCAGGGGGGACGCGATAGTTCCTTTCTATGGACAAGTTTATGAAATATAGCTTTACAAAATATTTAATAGTGTTAATATTAAGATATAATAATAAATAAAAAATATACTATGGAAATTTTAGAGAAAAGCTTAATTAAAACTTCAGTAATATTGGGAATATTCCTTGTTATTGCAGTAAGCATAATTTCGTATTCATTGTATCAGATTAAAGCGGCTGATAACTATTTAAGTGTTACTGGCTCAGCTAAGCAATCTGTTTCAGCCGATATTGTTAAATGGAATGCTAGTTTTTCTAGGACAGTTATAGCTTCTAATCTAAAGACTGGATATGCTCAGATGAAGACTGACGAAGCCATTGTTAATAAGTTTTTAAAAGACAATGGAATAACTGACGCAGAATTAACTATTTCTCCAGTATCAATGCAACAGCAGTATAATTACAATAAGACATCTAACACTCCAGATGAATACGCATTGGTTCAGAGTGTAATGGTTCAATCAACAGACATTCAGAAGATTCAAGCTATTTCAAAAAGTACTCAGACTGTAATTGATCAAGGTGTTATTTTCTCAGCTTCTGCTCCTGAATATTATTACAGTAAGCTTCCTGATGCAAGAGTTACACTTTTACCTGAAGCAATGAAAGATGCTCAAAAGAGAGCTGAAAGCATAGCTCAGAGTACAGGAAAGAAAGTTGGTAGCTTGAAATCAGCCAGCATGGGTGTAGTTCAAGTATTACAGCCTAATTCAATTGATATCTCTGACTATGGTAATTATGATGTTTCTACAGTAGCAAAAGAGATTATGATTACTGTTAAAGCTTCATTCTCATTAAGGTAAGCTTTAAAATTAAAAAAAGAGAGGCTAGGATTTGTCCTAGCCTTTTGTTTTAGAGAATTAATTATTTTTTATTTCTTTTTTCGTTTAGGAGATAGATTGATCTTATAGAAAGATCAGAAAGGCTTTTGAAGTTCTTGATTGGATTTTCTTTGGCTTTTCTGATAGCGTATTCTATGAAGTTACCTCTGTCTGAAGTTACTAATTCGCAAAAGCCTTTTCCTTTTATCTTCTTGCCATTCATTTTGCCTTCTATTCCTATTCCTCCTTCCCAGTACTTAATAGTTTCAAATATCATTTCCTGTTCTTTCTTAAAGGGAGTTGTTGTAAGTTCTGTATTGAAGTCAGGTATTTTTATCTTATATTCCAAACAGTATTCATTACCAGTTGCTTTGTTTTTATATTTAATATTTCCAGGAATTAATTCAACTTTATCAGTTGTTTTAATTTTATTATTCTCATCAATCATGCTGGCGTGAGCGGTCTTTATCTTATCTCCATAGACAAAACAAATAATGTCGCAATTATTATCTAATTGTATTGAGAACCATCTCCACTTGTCATCATTGGTTAGTGGAGTTTGAGCCCATTGATGGTCCATCCAAGACAATCCACTAACAGGGATCCATTTGCCTTTTTGTTTTACAATTCCCGATGTTTTTAATCTGGTTAGGGAATAGTAGTAGGTGGTTTTAACATCTAAGTCTAGAAAACCGCTTTTGTTTAATAGTAGGGGTTTCTTTTGTGATTCTAAAACAAGATCAATATAGTCATTAACAATGTGATATTTAAAAGGAGACAATTCTTCAATTAAACAAGAGTTGTCGTAATTAATCCAAAGAAGAGGCTTGGTAAAACTATTTTGATCGACAATCGAGATGGGAGTAGTTTTATTTTCAAATTCTTTGTTATTACTTAGAAGATAATGAGAAAAGTATAATTGGTTGATTAGGCCATTTTTTAAAAATGGAATATTTACTTTTTTAGGATCGGCAGCAAAAAGACAGTTCATGTATGAAAAATCTTGACCATCTTTTGATTTAAGATTGCCATTAAAGTACCACCACTCAATAATGTGATTGTGCTTTTGCTCGTCCTTGGGGAATTCAATGGGGACGAATCTTTCTTTATATGTTGCTATTCTTTTTTCCATAGATTGTATCTTTTTTATTGCCTTTAATATACCATTTAAATCATTTCCTCTCAAGGTTTTTTGTGATATAATCGGGCTATGAAAGGGAAAATACTTATATTTATATTTTTAGGCCTTTTTCTGTTTTGTGCCAGTCAGATTTTTAAGCAAGAGACTGCTCCTGCAAGTATAGCTTCTCCAACTGAAAATCAGACTACACTTAAAACAGAGGAATACAAACCAGAAAGGATCATATTCGTTGGAGACATGATGTTTGATAGGGGCGTTGAGAAAGAGATGCAAAAATCAACATTCTCCTATCCTATAGCTACGATTAAAGACTTTTTAAAAAGTTTTGATTTTGCTGTTGGCAATCTAGAGGGACCAATTAATGAAAAACCTAAAGAATTTTCTAAAGGATTGCTAATGTTTTCCTTTGACAAGAAAAGTGTCCAATCTTTAATCGATGGCAATTTTTCTTTAGTTTCCTTGGCTAATAATCATACTCTTAATATGGAAAGAACAGGACTTGAAGAAACTAAGACTATTTTAAAGGAAAATAATATTTCTTTTGCTGGGGACCCGTTAGAATGCGATGGAGATTATTCTTATCAAAAAGATGGCATTACTTACTATGCAGTTAATGTAACTTTTTCTAATAATTGTTCAAACAAGCAGATAGCTACTGAAATTAGTAATCTTAAGTTCTATAATCCAGAAACATTCTTAGTTGTTTTGATCCATTGGGGAACGGAATATAAAACAGCTAGCTCTAAAGATCAGCAAACACTAGCTCACCTGATGATTGATTCAGGAGCTGATTTAATTGTTGGAGGACATCCTCATGTTGTTCAAAATATTGAACAATATAATGGTAAACTAATATTCTATTCTTTAGGTAATTTCATTTTTGATCAATATTATCTTCTTGACGAAAACGTAAAAAAGGGACTAGGGGTAGGGTTAGAAATATATAAAGATAAAAAAGTTTATACTCTTTATCCGACAGTATCTGATTCATTATATCGACCCAACTTAATGAAAGAAGCAGAGAAGGCAGACTTCTTAAATAATTTATCTAATAATTCAAGCGAAGAGATAAAAGAAAGTATTAAAAACGGAAAAATAGAAATAAAAGATTAAACACATGAACAAAAAACTTTTAATAATACATTTTTTTAATAATCTTAGCTATTTTTGTTTTTTTGTTTTTTAACAAAAATATTAAGACTGTGAATATCCCAGGAATAAATATACTTGATTCAGCTTCTAAGCATTGTACAGATAATAAGGGGACTATACAGACTAAGCAGAGAGGAGATGGAAAAGAATACAAGGTTTGTACTTTTGAAGAAAATCGTCAATGTGAAGCCGAATCATTATTGAAGGGTGATTGTCCGATTGGCGGATTAAAAATAACTGGATATATTACTGATGCAGCAATCTATTGTGCTATATCAGGAGGGAAATACGAGGTCACAGGAATGGAGAATAATAATGAAAACGGTAATTGTTCTTTTTTTAATGGAAATGTTTGTAATGTTTGGGATTTATATAATGGTAAATGCGAAAAAGGAATTATCAATCCGATTGTTTATCAAAATGATGAATTCAATTTTTCATTGAATTTACCTAGAGACTGGGAGAATAAGTATGCGGTAAAAACACAGACTGGAGAGAATGGGATAAGACAGATTTCTTTTAATTATGGAGAGGCCAACCTTTTTAAAATATCTGTAGTGCCGTATTCTTTTTGGGAGAGCCAAGATAAAAAAGAGGGTGAATATTTAGGAAGGAATAATAGTGATGTCTTTGCTTTTATTTATTCAAAAGATCCTTTGAGGAGCGATAAACAATGGGGAGAAGAATATTTAAAAATGATTGCTAGGGCAGAAAGTATTAAAAATACTTTTAAAATTACTAAGCCATATATATTTTTAGAAAAGAAAACTGAAGAAGGAAAAAACTATACCATTGAAACAATGTATCCTTCTGTTGGAGCTGTCTCAAATGGAGAGGTCAATATAGAGATAAGCGATTTTGTTAATAATATAGTTAATTCTTTTAAAGAGGAAGTAAATAAAGCTGATGCTTGGGATGGAGATAATTATTTAAAGATATTTTATGAACCTTATGAAATTAATAATAATTTTATAAGTATTAGATTTGAGATTTCTGAATATAATGGAGGTGCCCATCCTAATACTTATTCTAAGAGTTTTAATTACGATTTAAAGAATAACAAGATTATTAATCTTTCAGATATTCTTGACTCTAATAAAGACTATCTTAATAATATTTCTAATAAAACAATACAATATTTAATAAAAGCAAATAGTGGGAACGGGCTTACCGATGAAGAAACAATAAAAGAAGGGGCTGGGCCAAAAGCAGAGAACTTTGGAACTTTTACATTTAGTAAAAAAACAATTGTTTTTTATTTCAATGCTAATGCAAGTAGCTGTCTATGTTGCAGGAAGACAAGATGTTATTTTCCCATTTAGCTCAATTAAAGACATTTTAAGGAGTGATGCAGTATCTAATTACGAATTAAGCGATTAAAATACTTTGTTGTTATGTCAACATTGTATAAAAGGAGGAAAGGAAATATAATTAAAAGGTAATATAATAATCAAAATATGGAGAAAAAAACTAAACAGATCATTTTTCTTTTTTCTTTTATAGTTCTCTCTTTGTTAACTGGCTATTTAGGCTCCCAATTAAGCGGATCTTCAGAGGCTAGTACTTATCAATACTTGAATAAGCCTATTTTTTCTCCACCAGCATGGGTTTTTGCTCCAGTTTGGTTCATCTTATACGTTTTAATGGGTACTTCGGCTTATCTAATATGGAGATTAAGAGAAAAGGAAAATGTTAAAAAACCTTTGATATTTTTCTTTGTTCAATTGATAATAAATTTATTATGGCCAATTATTTTCTTTGGTCTTGGCCAGTATGTATGGGCTTTTGTAGATATTATCGTTTTGTTGATAATGATTATTGTAATGATTTTATCTTATTCTAAGGTTTCAAAAGCTTCGGCTTATCTTCTTCTTCCGTATTTATTTGGGTTGGATTTGCTTCAATGCTTAATTTCTCTATAGCTCTTGTAAAATAATATGGCAAAAGATTTAATAATCGAAAAATTAAAAGAATCAGGATTGAAAGGACGCGGTGGCGGCGGTTTTCCTGTTGGGTTAAAATGGGAGTTAGCTAAAAAAGCCAAAGGAAAGATTAAGTATGTAATTTGTAATGCCTCCGAAGGAGAGCCTAATGTTTTTAAAGATGGATATATTTTAAGAAATTACTTACAGGAGGTTATTAATGGAATTGATTTGGCAATGAAGACTATTTCTGCAGAAACAGGATATATTTACATTAATAGTAAATATTACAAGGAAATGAAAGAGAAGCTCGAATCAGCGATTGGCAAAAGAAAGATAGTTATCTTTGAGAAAAGAGCAAGATATATTGGAGGAGAAGAAACAGCTATTTGTGAATCAATAGAAGGGAAAAGAGCCGAACCAAGAAAGAAGCCTCCTTTTCTAACTGATAGCGGACTATTTAATTGTCCAACTTTAATGAATAATGTAGAGACTTTTTATTATGTTTCTAAGATTGCTCAAAACAAATACGAGAAAAAGAGATTTTATTCAGTCAATGGAGATGTAGAAAATGAAGGGGTTTATGAGCTTCCAGAAGAAATGACTATTTTCGAAGTTTTAAAAAAGACAGGCAATTATCCATCTTTTGATTTCTTTGCTCAGATTGGAGGAGGAGCTTCAGGAGAGATAATGATTATGGAAGAGCTGAATAGGCCAGCAACAGGTGCTGGCTCAATTACAATTTTTAATAAAAAGAAAACAGATGTTTTTGCTTTAATGGAAAAATGGGCTCAATTCTTTCATATTGGCAATTGTGATAAATGCGTTCCTTGTAGAGAGGGAGCTTACAGAATTTACGAAATGGTTAAGAAAAGAAAACTTGATTACGATGTTTTAGATGGATTATTTTTAAGCCTTAGAGAATCAAGCTTTTGTGCCTTAGGAAGAGGTATCCCTGTTCCCTTTATATCCTTAATTGAAAAAGTTATTAAAAAATGAAAAATATTAAATTAAAAATTGACAATAAGGAGGTGGTTGGAGAAAAGGGAGAGACCATTCTTCAAGTAGCAAGGAGGAATAATATTAGAATCCCAGCTGCTTGCTATCATTCTGATTTAAAGTCAAAGAGTAGTTGCCGTCTTTGTTTGGTTTCAATTAAAGATAGAAAGGGATTGCATACTTCTTGTTCGGTTGAGATAGAAGAAGGAATGGAAGTTACTACTAGTTCTCCAGAAATTAAAAAGATTAGAAAAATTAATTTAGAGCTTCTTTTTTCTCAACACATAGAACAGTGCCCTGGTTGCGTTAGGAGCTATCATTGCAAGCTTCTTGCTTTAGCTAAAGAATGCGGAATAGAAATATCTAAATTTAAAGATAGAAAAAGTCTTTTCCCAAAGTATCAATTTGGTCCGTCAATAATTTTTGATCCGTCCAAATGTATAGATTGTCATAATTGCGTAGAGATGTGTGATAAGCAGGGTGTTGGATTTTTAGATGTAGAAGAGAATGATTTCTTTTGGGAAGTTAGTCCAACAAAAAAAGAAAATATAGATTGTGTCTATTGCGGACAATGCTTAGTCCACTGTCCAAGTGGAGCTTTTGAAGAGGTTGATGCTATTAAGGATGTTGAAAATGCGCTAGAAAACAAAAATAAATATGTTGTTTTCCAATTCGCTCCTTCGATTAGAAGCAGCTTAGGGGAAGAATTTGGAATGGATTACGGAACAGTTGTTACGGGAAAGATGATTGCTGGAATTAAAAAGCTAGGAGCTGATAAAGTTTTTGATGTTTCGGTTGGAGCTGATATTACAACAATAGAGGAGGGGGGAGAATTAATCGAAAGATTAACTACTCAAAAGGGATTACCAATGTTCACTTCTTGCTGTCCTTCTTGGGTTAGATATGTTGAGCTTAATTATCCTCAGTTTATGAACAATCTAACAACTGTTAGATCACCACAGATAATATTGGGCGGATTGACTAAGACATATTTAGCTAATAAAGAAAAAATTAATCCTAAAAAAATAGTAGTTGTTTCGATTATGCCTTGTACTTCAAAGAAATACGAAGCAACAAGAGAGGAATTGAATGTGGATGGATTAAAGCCGATTGATTATGTTTTGACAACTAGAGAATTAGCTAGGTTATTTAAAAAGAAGGAAATAGATATTACTAATATTAAAGAAGAAGAACCAGATACTCCTTGGGATAAATACACTGGGGCTGGAGTTATTTACGGTGCAACAGGTGGAGTAACTGAATCAGCTCTACGTACTGTTTATGAAAAAGTAACTGGTAAAAAATTAAAGCAGCTTGATTTTAAAGAAATAAGAGGGATGCAAGAATGCAAGGAAGCGAAGATCAAAATAGGAAAACTTGTAGTTAAGGTAGCAATTGTTAATGGTTTAGGCAACGCTAAGAATCTTTTAGAGAGGCTAAAGAAGAATCCTAAGCTATATGATTATGTTGAGGTAATGAGCTGTTTTGGAGGATGTGTCGGTGGTGGCGGCCAGCCAATGCCAACAGATAAAGAGATAAGAAAGAAGAGAGCCTTGGCCTTATACGAAGTAGATAAAAAATGGGGATTGAGAATGGCTCACGAAAGCCCAGTAGTAGATCTTCTCTACAAAGATTTCTTTAAGAACAAGAAGACTATTCACAAGATTTGCCATACTCATTATTCTAAAAAGGAAAAAGAGAAGATTAAGATAATAAAAGAAAAATAATATGGAACAAGTATTATCATTAAATAAAAAAATAGCTTTATCTTTAATTCAGTTTATTGTTTTACTTCTTATCGTTTGTTTGGCTCCAATGGTAAATAATCAAATAATAACTGGAACAATCGTTAATGCTTCATTATTGATTGCCGTAGTTCTATTAGGAATGAGAGGGGCGATTCTCCTTTCTGTATTGCCTAGCTTAGTTTCTTTATCGTTTGGATTGTTGCCGATGGTTATGGCTCCCATGGTTCCTTTTATAATCATTGGAAACATATCTTTAGTATATATTTTTAACTTGTTAAGGAAGAAGAATTTCTTTTTAGGGTTAATTCCTGCAGCTTTAGTAAAGTTTTCATTTCTATTTTTAGTAAGCAACTTTTTAATAAGTTTCTTTATTAAACAATCAGTTGCAGATAAAATAGCAGTAATGATGAGCTATCCTCAATTGATTACAGCTTTAATGGGGGGTATTGTATCTTTTATAATTATTAAAAAGATAAACCTTGACAATAATTAGTGTGTACGTTATTATGTACATATACAATAAAGTTAATATAATATGAACGTAAAGACAACCTTGCCAGCCTCTGAGGCAAGAAAGAACATTTTTAAAATTATAGGAGAAGCCCAGAAATCTGGTGCTTATTATACCATCACTGAGAAAGGTAGGCCTAAAGTGGTGATTATGTCTGCTGATGAATTTGAATCTTGGCAGGAGACATTAGAAGTAATAAGAGATTTTCCTAATCTTAAAAAAGACATAGAGGAAACTGAAATGGCTTATAAGAGTGGGGAGTATAAAAAATGGACAACATTAGAAGAGCTTTTCGCTAAGGAAGGTTTTTTATCTATAAATAAATTGTCAAAAAAGCATGAAATATCAACTAAGAATCAGGCCGAAGGCAGAAAAAGAGCTAGAAAAGTTGCCTCAAAAAGATAGACTACACATAATGTCTGCTTTTACATCTATATTGTTTAATCCTTTTGTTGGTAAGAAAATGAGAGGAGAATATGAGAAGCATTATACTTATCGTGTGTGGCCATATAGAATAATTTATCAAATTAATAAAAATGAATTATTAATCCTAGTAGTTTCAGTAGGGCATCGTCAAGGAATATATAAATAAAAATAATAATTAATATAAAAAAATGACATTTCAAGAATATCAAGAAGAATCAAGGAAAACAGCTATTTATCCTAACAAAGACAATAACTTTATTTATCCAACATTAGGATTGGCAGGAGAAGCAGGAGAAGTAGCCGAAAAGATTAAAAAAGTTCTAAGGGATGGCAATGGAATTGTTTCAGATGAAAAAAGAGAAGAAATAACTAAAGAGTTGGGAGATGTTTTATGGTATGTTGCTAATCTAGCTAAAGAATTGAAAGTTTCTTTAGAAGATGTTGCCCAAAAGAATCTCGAAAAATTACAATCAAGGCAACAGAGAAATGAACTTCATGGAAGTGGAGATAATAGATAAATAATAAAAATATGGAAAACAAGTCAAGATTTTTTGTAATTAATATTGTAGATAATTACGTTAAAGAGGTGAGTGGAAACTGGTGGCTTGTATTTTTTAATGGTTTGGTAGCTATAGCTCTTGGTATTTCCTTTATCATCTGGCCGGTAGAAGCTTTGAAGATATTCGCTTACTTTATCGGAATAATGATTGTTCTTTTTGGATTGCAATATATTAGATTTAGTTTCAAGATTAAAGGAATAGAGAAGAAATACGAAAAAGTAAAAGAGGACATTAAATCAAAGTTTGAATAATATGGCTTCATACAAGGTAATAAAGCTTAACGGAGAAAAAGAGAATTTTTCTTTGAATAAAGTTTATAATTCCGCATTAAGAGCCGGAGCTCCTGCTCCTTTGGCTAGGAATATTGCCAATGAAGTATCTAGTGAAGTTTACGATGGGATTAAAACAGCAGAGATATTTAAAAAAGTTAAAGATAGGTTGAAAAAAGAAAATCTTCAATTCTATTTAAGGTTTAATTTAAAAGAGGGAATGAAGAAGCTTGGACCAGCTGGATTCGTATTTGAAGACTTTGTAAGAGAAGTTTTTTCTCGCTCTGGAATGAAAGTTAAGGGAAACAAGATTTTATCTGGCAGATGCTGCAGTTACGAAATAGATTTTTTAGCAGAAAAAGATCAAACTACATATATTGGAGAGTGTAAGTATAGAAATAATGCTGGAGACAAAGTAGATGTTAATGTTTGTTTAAAAGGTTTTGCAATCTTGGACGACGTTAAAAATAGCGGCAATTTGAATGGCAATCTTAATTATTTAATTGTAACTAATGCTAAATTTACCGACCAAGCGATAAAATATTCAAACTGCAAGAGAATTAAGATATTGGGTTGGAATTATCCTGCTGGTGAAGGGCTAGAAGACCTAATTGATAAGAATAAGTTATATCCTATTACTATCCTTCCTTCTTTTAAGAGTTATCAGGCAGAGATATTTAAAAAAGAGGAAATTATGCTAGTTGATGATGTTTTAGACTTAGACATTGTAAAATTCTCTAAAAAGGTTAATATACCAGAGAAACAGCTAGAAAGTTTAAAAAGAGAAGCTCAAGTATTATTAAAATAGAATGTCATTACATATCGGAATAGTCGGTTTTCCTAATGTTGGTAAATCAACCCTATTCCAATCTATTACAAAAAAACAAGTGGATATTGCTAATTATCCTTTCTGCACCATCGACCCCAATGTCGGTGTTGTTGCTGTTCCAGACATTAGAGTTGATAAGTTAGCTGAATTAACTCATTCTGCAAAGAAAATATATACAACTATTGAATTCGTGGATATTGCTGGATTAGTTGAAGGAGCGAGCAAGGGAGAAGGATTGGGAAATAAGTTCTTAGCTAATATTAGAGAAGTAGATGCTATTGTTTACGTTTTGCGTTGCTTTAAGAATGATAACATTATTAATACTCGTCCCAATATTGATGTATTGAAGGATAAGGAGATATTAGATATGGAGATGATATTAAAGGATTTAGAAACAGTTGAGAAAAGATTGTATTCTTTAGAGAGAGAAGTGAAATCAGGAGATAAAAAAGCAATTAAAGAATTAGAAGTTTTAAAGAAGGTAGACGTTTTGTTAAAAGATGGAAAAATGTCATCTGACTTTAGCTGGGACGAAGAAGAAACAAAGATTATTAAAAGTTATCAATTATTATCTTCAAAGCCTAGATTGTATTTATTAAATGGAGAAGAAAAAGATATTTCTAATGATGTTTTAGAAACATTCAAGAAAAACAATTGGAGGTATATTTTTATGGATGTTCTAACTGAGGCAGAGAGCGGAGACATGACGTCTGAAGAAAGAGAATCGTTAGGTCTTTCTCCTGAGCCTAAAATGAACGAATTAATTAAAGAATCATACAGTCTTTTAGGATTGATAACATTTTTAACTACTGGCTCTGATGAAACAAGAGCCTGGACAATTCACAGGGGAGACAAGGCTCCTAAAGCTGGAGGAGCGATTCATACTGATTTCGAAGAAACATTTATTAAAGCAGAAGTAATTAATTGGGAGAAGCTAATAGAGTGCGGAGGTTTTGCTGCAGCAAGAGAGAAGGGAATGATTAGGACTGAAGGAAAAGAGTATATGGTTCAAGACGGAGATGTTATTGAAATTAAAAGCGGAAAATAATATGGAAAAAGGTTTTAAAAAATATGATGTTGCGGTAATTGGCGGTGGCCCAGCTGGAATTATTGCTGCCATTAAGGCAGGAGAAGTTGGAGCAAAAGTTGTTTTAATTGAAAAGAATGAGAAATTAGGAGTAAAGCTTTTAATGACTGGTGGCGGAAGATGTAATCTAACTCACATTGAGAAAAGTGCTCGTGAGTTTTGTGCTAAATTTGGCAAAGAGGGAGATTTTCTTTTATCTCCTTTTTCTTTTTTTGGAACAAAAGAAATTATGGATTTTTTTGAAAATAATGGAGTCGAATTAAAGAATGAGAAAGGGAAGATATTTCCTAGCTCAGAAAAAGCCAAAGATATTTTAAATGTTTTGCTTTCTTTATTAAAGAAATACAAAGTAGATATTCTACTTTCTTCAGAGGTTGTAGAGATTAAAAAGAAAGGTAAAGTAATTTCTTCGGTTGTTTTATCAAATGGAAAAGAAATTGAAGCAGATCAGTTTATTATTTCTTCAGGAGGAAAATCTTACCCAGTCACTGGATCCTCAGGAGACAGTTTTATCTGGGCTAAAAGATTAGGGCATGAGGTGGCTGATATTAAACCAGCCTTAACGCCAATTGAGACAAAAGACCAATGGACAAAGAGCCTTCAAGGTATTTCATTGGATAATGTCGGAATTTCTTTGTTTTGTAATCAAAAAAAAGAAAGTGAGGGCAGAGGCGAAATATTATTCACTCACTTTGGTTTTAGCGGACCTTTAATTTTAGATATGAGTAGAACTATTGGAGATTTATTAGAAAAGGGGAAAGTGAAGATGGTTATTGATTTATTCCCTGATAAAAACATTGAACAATTAGATAGATTTATGCTTTCTGTTTTTAATAGAAATAGGAATAAGCATATTTTAAAATGTTTGAATGATTTTTTTCCAGAAAAGCTTTCTGCTTTTATTCTTAATTTTAGCAGTATTCCTTTCGAGAGGAAGGGTAATGATATAGCTAAAGAAGAAAGAATAAGAATGATTAAGTTTATGAAGAAGATTGAAATTAATGTTGTTGGGCTACTTGGTTTTGATAAAGCGATGGCAACACATGGAGGAATCTCTTTAAAAGAAATAGATTCTAAGACAATGAGATCTAAATTAATCAATAATTTGTATTTTGCTGGCGAAGCAATTAATCTTGACGGTCCTTGCGGAGGATACAATTTACAGTTGTGTTGGACTACTGGATATGTGGCTGGGCAGAATGCAGCAAGTAGTGTAAAATAGTATCATGATTAACTTCGAGAAAATATCAAAAAACATTTTTTGCATATTCGTATTCACTTTTCCGTTTTTTTTCATTCCTCAGATAAAAGTATCTCAGGTTCTAAATGAAAAAGCTTTTCTTTTGGTTTTTGCTTTAGTTGTTCTTCTTTTTCAGCTATTAGATATTTTCTTTTCAAAAAAGATTGTTTTTAGAGATAGCCCATTACAAAGATTAATGGCTTTTTTAATGTTTTCATTCTTATTATCTCTTGCTTTTTCTAAAAATATATTTTTAAGTTTTTGGGGTCGTCCATTTCAGGCAGATGCTTTTATAGTGCTTTTGGCTTGTTATATAGTTTTTTACTTATCAAGCACGATTAAAAGGAGAGGTATTTTAAAGATATTAGAATTTTTTGTTGCTGGTTCAGCTGTCTTATCGATACTTTATCTTGTTAAGAAATTTACTGGAACAAGCTTGGCTGTCTTTGATAGTATATCGGGTACAGCGATTATTATTTCAATGGCATTTGTTGTTCTTATCTCTTTTGTTTTTAACAATCTTAATTATTTTAGGAAGGGAAAATCGTATAGTGTTGTGAGGGTGGCCTCAATGGGAACATTTTTTATATTATTCTTTGTTTCTTTAATATTAATTGATTTCAAGCTTTCTTGGTTTTTTGTATCAATAGGAATATTTTTTGTTTTCTGGAGAAGCATGATTGAAAGCGATTTTGTGTTTAAGAGAAAAAAGGCAGTTCTTTCTTTATCTTTGTTGCTTGTATTTTTATCACTATTCTTTTTGCCCAATCCTCTTGGAGAAAAGATTAATGAATCAAGGCTTTCCTATGAATCAAGTTGGAGTATAGCAGAAAAAAGCTTAGGAGAGAGTGTTAAAAACTTTATTGTTGGTTCTGGTCTATCAACCTACTCTTACCAGTTTTCATTGTATAAAGATAAAAGCCTCAATATAGTCGATTCTTCTTTGATATTTAAAGAAGGATCAATTCCTCTTCTTACTTTCTTCGTAACAGGAGGATTTTTGGTAGTTCTTTCTTTATTGCTATTAATTTCCTTTTTTTACTATCAAGGATTTAAATATTTTTTAGTATTTAAGAGAGAGAAAAAGGATACAACAGTAAATGTCTTAGATTTATTATTTCCGACAGTTTTCTGTTTGTCGCTCTTAATATTCTTTTATCGAATTGATATTGCATCACTCTTCTTGCTCTTCTTTACTTTGGGGCTTTGGGATGGTCAACAGAAAGGAGAAGAAAGAACCATTGAAGTCCCTTCTCAAAATATTGCCAAGGGGGTACTCTCAGCAGTTTTTATTATCTGGGGAGTGATTGTTTTTAATTTTATAAATTACTACAGAGCAGAAATTCATTATCAGAAAGCAATAAATAATTTTAACAACCAAGGAGCTATTAGTGAATCAATATCAGAAATGGAAAAAGCTTCAGCTATTTGGAAATCAAGCGACTATTATGTTGGTCTTTCTCAATTATATTTAATAAAGGCAAGTGAAGATTTTAGTCAGAAGTGGACAACTACAGCAAAGAAAGAAGAACAAAAGCAATCCATTAAGGATAGTGCTTCAAAGGCTGAAGTGTCAGCAAAGATTGCTTGTGATTCTGATAGAAATAATTTTCAAAGTTGGCAGAATTTAGGCTTAGTTTACGAAAATACCAATTTCTTAGTAGAAGACCGTACAGAAGATGCTATCTCTGCTTATGAAAAAGCTAAAGCTTTAGCTCCTCAAAATTATGATATTTATGTAGCTATAGCTAGATTATTAGAAGAGGATGGCAAAAACAGTGAAGCATTAGTAGAATACAAGAAAGCTTTTGAATTAAATCCATTAGATCAAACAGTTGAAAAAAAGATAAACGAACTGCAATAATTTGTGGTATAATTAAATCATGGAAATATTTAATGAATTAAAAAATGATTTTCCTAGGCTAGAGAAAGATATTCTTCTTAAGAATTATTCTACTTTTAGAATTGGTGGTACCAGCTAAATATTTCTTAAGGACTTCTGATAAAAAAGAATTAAAGAAGATAATAGAGAGGGCAAAAAAAGAAAATATTAAATTTTTAGTTATTGGAGGGGGAAGTAATATTCTTTTTTCTGATGATGGATTTGATGGTCTGATTATTGTTTATAGGGCTGACAATTTATCAAGAGAGAATTTTAATTTTGAGAAGAAAGATATTGGAGAAAATATGATTGTTAGAGTTGATACCTCTATTCCTTTATTTTTTCTAATTTCTGAATTAAAGAATTTATCAGGACTAGAATGGGGAATAGGAATACCTGGAACTTTAGGCGGAGCAATCAACGGTAACGCTGGAGCTTTCAATGAATCTATTTCGGACTCTATTGAAAGCGTAGAAGTTTTAGATGTTTCTTCTAATTCTGCAATAGAAAGAACATTAGATAAAAAAGATTGTTCTTTTGGTTATAGGACAAGCGTTTTTAAAAATAATAATGATTTATTGATTGTTTCAGCTGAATTGAAACTTTTAAAGGATAATGAAGATAATGTTAAAAAGAGAATTAATGATAATTTAAATAAAAGAATATTAAAACAACCAAAGGGATTTTCTGCTGGTTCTGTTTTTAAAAATTATCACGGTAAATTAGAAGAAAGTTTAGTTGAAAAATATCCTCAATTAAAAAGTTTTAATGATAAGGGAATTATTCCTGCTGGTTTATTAATAGAGTTGTGCGGTTTAAAAGGAAAACAAATTGGAGATGCTAAAATTTCTGATGATCATGCAAATTTTATTCTTAATTTAAAAAATGCAACATCTAATGATGTTATGCAATTGATAAATTTAATTAAAAAATCAGTGAAAGAAAATTTTTTAATCGACCTCAGCGAAGAAATTAAGATTTTTTAGTGATTTGCTATTGACAAATTTTTTAATAAAGAGGAAAATATAATTAGTAAAGATTTTTTCGAGTAATGAAAAAGGTCGACTAATTAAAATTTAACTTTTTCTAAATAAAATGGCTACAAAAAAGAAAGTTGCAAAAAAAGCTGTAAAGAAAGTTGCAAAGAAGAAACCAGCTAAGAAGGCAGCTAAAAAGACTACAAAGAAAAGAAAATAAATTTTCTCTAAAACAACTCCATGTGAGTTGTTTTAGTTATAACGTATTTTAAAATTATGAACGTAAAAATAAAAGCAACCAATGTTGAACTAACAAGTTATCTATTAAAATTGGTTGATGAAAAAATTAATAAAATCGAAAAACTTTTTTTAGATATTCCTGATGTAATGGTTGAAGTGGAATTAGAGAGGACAACAAAACATCATCAGAAAGGAGATTTGTTCCGTGCAGAAGTTCAGGTTGAGGTTCCAGGAGGAAAAATGTTGAGAGCTGTTTCAAGGAAAGAAGATTTTCGTTCGGCTATGGTTGAGGTCAGAGAAGAACTAGAAGTTCAGATTAAAAAATACAAAGATAAGATATCTTTAGAAAAAAGAAGAAAGATTCAAGAAGTAATAAGTAAGGGGCCAGATGGCCTCTTTTTGTTTTGACGTTTTATCCTTCTTAATATAGTATGGATGTGATATAATAATCCAAACAATATGGCATTTCTAGATAGCCTTTTTGGCAACGCAAATACTAAATACGCAAACAGTTTAAAGCCTATAATCAACAAGATTAATTCTTTAGAGGTTGAGATTTCGGCTTTAAATGATGAAGGAATCAAGACAAGAGATACAAGACATTAAAAAAAGATTAGTTGAAGGAGCGACCTTAGATGATGTTTTACCCGAGACCTTTGCCTTAGTAAGAGAGGCAGGCAAAAGGACTCTTAATCAAAGGCATTTTGATTGCCAGTTGATAGGAGGTACGGCTTTGCATCAAGGAAAAATAGCTGAGATGAGAACTGGAGAAGGTAAAACATTAACAGCAACCTTACCTTTAGTTTTGAATGCTCTTTCAGGGAAGGGATGTCATTTAGTTACTGTTAATGATTATCTATCAAGAAGAGATGCTGTTTGGATGGGTCAGATATATAATTTTCTTGGATTAACAGTGGGATGTATTAATCATGAACAATCTTTTGTTTATGATCCAACATTTAAAAAAGCTGAAGAAGAAGATAAAACAAGAGATGAACTCGGAGGATTTTTAGTCATGGAAGACTTCTTAAAGCCTTGTTCAAGAAAAGAAGCTTATGATTGCGATATCACTTACGGAACAAACAATGAATTCGGTTTTGACTATTTGAAAGATAATATGGTCTATGACTTGAAACAGAGAATGCAGAGAGGATTTAATTATGCAATTGTTGATGAAGTCGATTCTATTTTAATTGATGAAGCAAGAACACCTTTAATTATTTCTGCTCCTGACGAAGAAGGATCTAAATGGTACACCGAGTTTTCAAAAATTATTCCTAGATTAAAAGCCATAGAAGATTACGAGGTTGATGAAAAATTAAGAGCTGCGACTTTAACTGAAAAAGGAATTGATAAAATTGAAGGAATTTTGAATGTTGGAAATATTTATGATGAAAGAGGAATAAAATATCTTCATCACATGGAGCAAGCTTTGAAGGCAGAAATACTTTTTAAGAAAGACAAGGATTATGTTGTTAAAAATGGAGAAATCATAATCGTTGATGAATTTACAGGAAGAATGATGCCAGGAAGAAGATGGTCTGGTGGACTCCATCAAGCAATCGAAGCAAAAGAAGGAGTGAGGATTATGCCTGAATCAATAACTCTAGCTTCAATTACTTTCCAGAATTATTTTAGAATGTATAAGAAGTTAGCTGGAATGACAGGAACCGCTGAAACATCAGCTGAGGAATTTGATAAAGTATATCATTTAGATGTTGTTGTTATTCCAACAAATAGAGAAATAGTTAGAAAAGATTTAGGAGATAAGGTTTACAAAACTGAAGAAGCTAAATTTAAAGCTGTTGCTGAAGAAGTCAAGGAGAAGTATAAAACAGGACAGCCGGTTTTGGTTGGAACAACTTCAATTGAAAAGAATGAATATTTAGACAAGCTATTATCAAGAGAAGGCATCCCTCATAAAGTTTTAAATGCTAAGCATCATGAGGAAGAGGGTGAAATTATTGCTCAAGCAGGAAGGAAGGACGCTGTTACTATTGCAACCAATATGGCTGGAAGAGGAGTTGATATATATCTAGGAGGAAAGCCATCTACTCCAGAAGAAAACGAAGAAGTTAAGAAATTGGGTGGTTTGCACGTTATTGGAACTGAGAGGCATGAAGCTAGAAGAATTGATAATCAATTAAGAGGAAGAGCTGGAAGACAGGGAGATCCAGGAACAACTCAATTTTTTGTTTCATTAGACGATGATGTCATTAGAATATTTGGTGGAGACAGAATTAAAGGATTAATGGAGAGATTTAATATCCCTGAAGACACTCCAATTGAGAATGGAATGATTACTAGAAGCATTGAATCAGCCCAGGGAAAGATAGAAGGATTCAACTTTGATGCCAGAAAGCATATCTTGGATTATGACGATGTTTTGAATAAGCAAAGAGAAACCATTTATTCAAAGAGAGTTGAAGTTTTAGAGAAGGCAGAAAAAGGAGAATTAAAAGAAGTTGTTCTGCCTTTACTTGAAAAATATAACTATTCTTTAGAAGATTACGAAAAGAAAGAAAAAGAAGTTGGAACAGATAATATGAGGCAGATTGAAAAGGTAGCTGCCTTGAGAGTGATTGATAATCTCTGGATTGAACATTTGGAAAATATGGAAAGCCTAAAAGATTCAGTTAGATTAAGAGCCTATGGACAAAGAGATCCTTTAGTTGAGTATAAGAAGGAGGGACACAAGATGTTTAGAGAATTATTAGATAATTACGAAAGGATGCTTATTGAAAGCATTATGAGGGCTTCGGTTAGAGTAGAAAATACTCCTAATCAAATGCAGGTTGCTTCTGAAGATAGAGGGAATAGTGCCCCTAAGTCAGAAATAGGAAGAAACGATCCTTGTCCTTGCGGAAGCGGGAAGAAGTATAAGCATTGTTGTGGGAAGTAAAAAGATGAATTTCATTACCAATCAAGTTGAAAAATTTGTTAAAGATTCTTTTGAAAAGAATCCAAGTTATAGTTTTAATGATTGGACGATAATGTATAACCACAGCTTAATGGTAAGAGATGTTTCTTTTAAGATTGCGAAGGATATTAATTGTGATAAAAAGCTGTTAGAAATAGAAGCTTTATTACACGATATAGGTAAAACTTATAAAACAGATTTAAAAACATTACGCGAACATCACAACGAGCTGGGCTATGAGGTTGTTAAACAATTTTTACCAGAGTTAAATTTATCTCAAGAGCAGTCGTTTAAATTAGAAGATTTTCTTAGAGGACAAGTTAAATCTGTTGAAAGCATGATTATTAAGGATGCTGATATTATAGCTTTTTTTGCAGATAAAAGATTGCAGGAAGCCTTTAGTGGGTGGGCCGATAAAGAAGGATTAAAGGATGAGTTGCAGAGAAAGGCAGATAAAATAAATAAGATTAATTTTGAATCCAGTAAGGAGTTAGCTATGGAACCGTATCAAGAAATGAAAAATATTTGGCATTTATTATAATTTTAAAATAAGTTGAAGTAGTTGTAAAATGATAGGAGGTAAAGTTATAAATACATGAAAATAAATGATAAAATAATTGAAGAGATTAAAAATATAGCACAAGGTTATTTTATTGGTGCTAGTGGTTGTCATGATTGGAACCATGTTGATAGGGTATACAATTTAGCTATTAAGATTGGAAAGAAAGAAGGTGCGAACATGGATATTATTAAAATTGCAACCTACCTTCACGATATTGGAAGAAAAGAAGAGATGAAGTGTAAGGGTAATTTTTGCCATGCAGAAAGAGGTTCTGAATTAGCCGAAGAGATTTTGCAAAAGTTTAATCTAGATAAGGATATTATTAAAAGTGTAAAGCACTGCATTCTAACTCATCGTTATAGGAATAACCATAAGCCTGAAACCATAGAGGCTAAAGTTTTGTTTGATGCTGATAAGTTAGATTCAATTGGTGCAGTGGGCATAGCTAGAGATTTTCTATTTGCGGGAAATCATGGAGGTCTTCTTTATGTTGGCAATGAAAAGCAGGTTGCAGAAAAAGCAGATGATTATGCTTACACTAATAAAGATACGGCTTTGTTAGAATATTATTATAAATTAAGAAAAGTAAAGGCAGGAATGTTAACTAAAGCGGGAAAAGAAATTGCTAAAGAAAGGCACGAATATATGGCAGACTTTTTCAAAAGGTTTGAATTAGAAGTTAAAGGAAAATTATAATATGGCCATAATTAAAAAGAAAATTCCTCCAGACTTTTATGACTTGGTTAATTCTAATAAAAAGAACTTTGAATTAAGATTGAATGATTTTGAAATTAAAGAAGGCGATACGATTATTCTTGAAGAGTGGGATCCTAAGACAAAAGAATACACAGGTAGGAGCATAGAAAGGGAAGTAGGATATGTTTTAGATTTTAAATTAAATACTTTTGGACAAGAGGAATTGATAAAAGAAAAAGGATTGGTTGCTTTTTCTCTTAAAGAAAAAAAGTAAAATTATTCTAAATAATTCGCACTGTTGAAATAATCATCAGCTCTTTTCGCTATCTTTTTCATCATTTTAACTGCTTCAATAGGATAATTTCCAGAAGCAGTTTCGTCAGACAACATGACTGCATCTGCTCCGTCAAAAATAGCATTGGCAATATCGGCCACCTCGGATCTAGTTGGATGTGGGCGATCCATCATGGAAATAAGCATTTCTGTTGCAACAATAGCTGGTTTTTGATGCCAGTGGGCATGACGGATGATTTCTTTTTGGATTATAGGTATTTCTTCTATCGGAACTTCTATTCCTAAATCACCACGAGCAACCATAATTCCATCAGAAGTTTGAATAATCTCATCTATATTTCTTAATGCAGTAGCTCTTTCTATTTTTCCAATTATAGAAGTTTTAGTATTCCCTAATATTTTTCTTAGCCTATCAATGTCATTGCCAGTTTGGACAAAAGAAAGACAGATATAGTCGGCACCGTTTTTAACTCCAAATTTAGCATCGGATATATCTTTTTTTGTTAAAGCTCCACCAGAAAGATTAGTTTCAGGTATATTAATACCTTTACGGGAGAGGAGGGTTCCGCCACGATGAACGCAGGCAAATATCTTTTTATCTTTTATCTCTGTTATTTCCAATTCAATCAAGCCATTAGCTAGATAAAATGATTCGCCCCTTTTCACATCTTTAAAAAGATTAGCATGGTCAATGGGAATTTCTTTATTTTCAATATCAGCTTCTCCATAAACGAAGGCATATATTTCATCCTTATTCATCTGAATTTCATGGTGGAGTTTGCCAACTCTGATGCGCGGTCCCTGAAGGTCCATCATCATTTTTACTTTTATTCCTGTTTCTTCTTCGATACGGCACAGAGATTTTTTAATATTTTCCCATTGTTCAAAAGTCGCATGAGAAAAGTTAATTCTGGCAATATTCATTCCTGATTTAACTAGTTCTTTTAGCGTTTCATAATTTTCCGATTTTGGTCCAATTGTTGCTATAATTTTAGGGTTCATATTTTGTTATATTAAAACACAATAGTAATTATATGGTCTTTGTTTTGATATGTATAATAAATTATCCACAGTTTTGAAATTAATTTGACCTATCTTATTTTTATGATATATTATTGTCAGTTCACTAAAAATAGTGATTCGGAGATGTCATTATGTTTACCAAATTACTTTCCAAAGTTAAGGTCTTTTTCGTGCCAAGCAAAGTAGAATTGTATGAAGATACTTTGCGGCGATTACAAGAAGAGGACGGACTGGTGGGATTGCTTATGTTTATCATGGCTCCACATCGAGAGATTGACTTAGAAAGAGATAACTCCTCATTTTTTATTGCGGCTAGTCGTTGCTGTTACTGCTGCTATATGTGTGAAGAGGAAGGATGTTCGTCTGAGCGTCCTGATAGATATTGCAAATCTTGCATCAACAAGGAGTGCGTATACAAAAACAATATATGCGACAATGGATACAATTGCTCGTTGTGCAAGAAAAATTGCATAAGTAACGAAAGGTTTAACATAAAATCACTGAAAAGAAATTGCTAACACGGTTCCAATCGGGCCGTATTTTTTTGACAAAAAATCAAATCTATTCTATATATAATATATACGTAAAAAGCTTTCTGCTTCTTAGCAGATTTTTTAAATTATGGAAATCAGAAATATAGCCATTATTGCCCACGTAGACCACGGTAAAACAACACTAACAGATGCCTTAATGAGGCAGACTGGAGTGGCCGAAGAGGGCTTTACAATGGATACAAATGAATTGGAAAAAGAAAGAGGAATTACTATTTATTCAAAGAATGCCTCTGTCTTCTACAAAGATACCAAAATTAATATCGTGGACACTCCTGGACACGCTGATTTTGGCTCGGAAGTAGAACGTGTTTTAAGATCAATTGATTCTGTCTTATTAGTCGTTGACGCTCAAGAAGGTCCAATGCCTCAAACTAAGTTTGTTTTGAAGAAATCATTAGAATTAGGATTAAAACCAATCGTTGTGATTAACAAGATTGATAAGCCAGCGGCTAGACCAGAAGAAGTAAAAGAAATGGTTTTAGAATTATTTATGGATCTAGGAGCTAATGATGAACAGCTTGATTTTGAATATATTTACGCTATTGGAAGAGATGGAATTGCTAAAAAAGAATTAACAGATGAATCAAAAGATTTAACTCCATTATTAGATTTAATATTAGAAAAAGTTCCAGCTGCATCTTCAGATGAATTAACT
This sequence comes from uncultured bacterium, assembly GCA_963802195.1. Taxonomy (GTDB): domain Bacteria; phylum Patescibacteriota; class Minisyncoccia; order Minisyncoccales; family Minisyncoccaceae; genus UBA2211. The sequence continues at coordinate 82,878 of CAWDHP010000005.1, forward strand.
GCCAAACCATTAAGAGCTCAGCCTTTTAATCTAGCCTATGATAATTTCTTAGGTAGATTAGCTGTTTGCAGAGTTTATGAAGGAAAAATTAAGAAGGGAGACGAGGTCTATATTAAAGGAATTAAAGAAGAAACAAGAAAGGGAAAGATTATTAAAATATATACCTTCTACGGATTAGATAGAAGAGATTCAGAAGAAGCTATTGCTGGAGATGTAATTATGATTGCTGGTATTGCAGATATTTTCATTGGAGAAACTATTTGTAGTAATCCAGACCAAGAGGCATTACCAGTAATCAGTATTGATGAACCAACAATCTCATTAAATTTCCTAGTTAATAATTCTCCTTTTGCCGGAAGAGATGGAAAGTATGTTACTAATAGACAGATAAGAGAGAGATTAGAAAAAGAATTAGAGATTAACGTTGGTTTGAAAATAGATTTTTCTTCGACTGATTTTTACAAAGTATATGGCAGAGGTGAATTACATATTGCCATTCTTTTAGAAAAAATGAGAAGAGAGGGATTTGAATTGCAAGTTTCTCAACCTCAGGTAATTATTAAGGAAGAAAATGGAAAGAAACTAGAACCTTTTGAAGAAGTTATTATCGACGTTCCCGATGATATGTCCGGCGTTGTTATTGAAAAGCTTTCTAAAAGAAAGGGAATTATGACTGAAATGAGGCCAGAGCAGGGACACACTAGGATTGTTTTTGAGATGCCAACTAGAGGGCTATTAGGGTATAAGCCTGACTTTGTTATGGATACCCGCGGAGAAGGCATTTTAGCCAGCCGAGTGCTAGGTTTTAGACCATATGCTGGTGAAATTGAGACCAGAACTACCGGTTCTATGAGTTCCATGGTTACTGGCAAGTCTTCAGGATTTTCTCTATGGGGATTGCAAGAAAGAGGAACATTATACATTGGTCATGCTGAAGATGTTTACGAAGGAATGATTATTGGAAACGTTTCTAAGGGAAATGATTTAGCCGTTAATCCAACTAAAGGAAAAGAGCTTTCAAATATGAGAGCATCAGGTTCGGATGAAGCAATAAAATTAACTCCTCCAGTTAGAGTTACCTTGGAGGGTGGATTAAGCATCATGAAGGATGACGAGTATTTAGAAATTACTCCTAGTAATATTCGTTTAAGAAAACAATATTTAAGTGAGATTGAGAGGATAAGACAGAAAAGAAAAGAAAACAAATCAGAATAAAAAAAGAGACCAGCGATGGTCCCTTTTCTATTTAATTAACAGTAATGAATTCAATTTTTTCTCCATTTGAGTCTAATAGTTGGGCCCAAACTTTTTCAACATGCATATCGGGTATATTTTCTTTAATCACTTTTTCTTCTTCTTTCATATCAATAATTTGTTTCTGTTTTTCCTCGTCGCTATTATTGAATTGATAACAATCGTTGTAAACTCCGCAATCACTATGATGAATTAAAATGACATTTCTTGCTTCGTGAAGATCATGGGATAGTCTTATCTGTCTTAAGAGATAATTTCTAAAAATCTCATTAGTATCAGCGATTCCTTTTCCTGAACCAGCAACTGAAACAATATCACAATTACCTAAGCCACATTTATTATCAATGAACTTCATTGTTTCCTTAATTGTTCTAAAATCAATGCAATGGAAAACGATAGTGGAGCAAGTATGTTTACTCATATATATTACGAAATGTTATTATTTTATTAATAACTATATATCTTATTATTTTTATTTTGGCAAGAAAGTAAAAAAAAGAAACTATTTTATTGTTATTAAATAATTTCCTATTTTCATTTGTGGAATATTTATTTCTCCCAATTTTTGTAGCTCATTAAGAGCATTTTTTTCTTCCTGGCTGTTAGGAAAAGAAAAAATTAAATTTGTCCACTGAACATGTTTTTCAATATATAGTTCACTTTTTTTGATTGCAGCTTCTGATGGTTCACCATCTTCAAATAAATCCGAATTTGCTATTTTACTTCTTATTAATATAGCTCTTGCGTTGCGAAGATAAGCTTGCGCATTGTGAAAGCCTATTTTCCTAAGCAAATCGGGAGGATTGTAATCAGGAAAAATTTCTTTCAATTTGTCCCCATTTTGCTCTGAATAAAGATTGACTACTTTTTTGAAGGCTAATTTTTCCCTATAACTTCCGAGGGGAGTCATAGAGTATATTTCGAACCAGGTCAAAAGTTTATTATCAAAATTTACTTTAGTAAAAATTGACTTCCAGCAGATCCAGATATGAGCAAAAATGATAAAGAGCTTTTCAAACATTAATAATCACCTCCTAGTGATCAATATAAATATATATTAAAATTTACAAAAGTCAATTGTTTCTATAGAGGTAATAAATATCTGTAGATTGCATAAAAGTGAGACATGGTTCCCAATAGAACAAAAATATGGAAGAGTTCGTGAAAGCCAAATCCTTTTGAAATGTTTGGTTTCTTTTTTGCGTAAATTATAGCACCAATATTGTAGAAAGCTCCTCCAATTAAAAGCCATGCAATTGTTTGTATGTTTGTAGCTTTAAATAGGGGATAAATGAAGAAGATAATAACTGAACCCATCATCATGTATAGTCCAGTCGCAAACCATCGGGGAACCTTAGTCCAAAAAGACTTAAAGAAGACAGTTGATATTCCAGCAGCAGCTATGGTCCAGATAATTACTAGAATTAATACGCCCCATGAATTATTCAAAGCAATTAAACAGAAGGGAGTATATGTTCCAGCAATTAGAATATATATCATGGCATGATCTATTTTTCTAAAGATATCGACCTCTTCTGGTGAGTGGCCGAAGAGGTGATAAATAGTACTAGAAGTGTAAAGAAAGAACATGCTCCCTCCGAAAATGAAGAAAGAGACTATTTTTGCTAAATCATTTTGTTTGTAGGCGGAGTAAAGAAGAAAAATAGTTCCGACTAAAGAAAGGATTGCTCCGATTAAGTGGCTTATTCCGCTGATTGGGTCTTTGATTTTCATTGTTGTTAATTTTATTATTTTGTGATATATCAAGCTTAGCATTTTTTATAATTTTTTACACTAGAAATGCGCAGGAGGAATTACTATGACTTGGTTCAAGAATGTGTTTTTATGGATTAAAGGATTGTTGGGTTTAAAATCGGAAGAAGAATATAATCTATCCGATTGGATTGAGAAGTTTATAAAACTTCTTGATTATGATGAGAAGTTGAGAATTCAAAAAATGTTCGTTTCTGGAATAAAGTCTTTCATTAAACCAATGGAAAAAGGAAAGTCTCGGTCTCGAAATCCGACTTTCTATCTCATCAACACAGGAAAAACTTATTCCGGATTATGTTTTATTGAAACTCTTGCAATAATAGTAACGGCTCGCGCTGTTCGTTGCCGTCGGCAATCAGGAAAAGACAAGCTTCAGTCTTTCCCAGAAATATTTGTAAGCAAAGACTTTCAATTTATGTCTGGGGAATTAACTTTTAAAACATTCGGAAATTACGAAGCTGATGCAGAAATTGTTGCCAGAATTGCAGGAGAAATGTACGAGAAAAGCGTCCCTATTCCCGAAATTGCTCAAATGATATTACTTGATGCTTCAAAAATTGTAGAAAAATACGGCATCGGAATTTTAGAGGAAAGTATGTATATCACGATATAAATATGTACTCATCCTCTTTTTTTATTGAAAAATTGACAAAAACTAATTAGTGGTATTATATTGTGAATAATATAGTACATTTTATTTGGAGTTGGACATGACTAACGCTGCCGAAGTATTATTAGGGATTATTGGGGCTATAGACAAGAAACCAAAACTTCCGATTAATATTTCGGAAGAGCCCCCACTTGCATCGTCGAAGAACTTATGGATTGAAATTCAAAATGATATTCCTCGGGCTTACCTTATTAATTGTCTTTTAGAAAAAATGAAAGAAGGTCAGTTTACTGAGTCAAGAGCCGTTCTTCTTTCTTCTTATCAATTAAGATGGAGGGTGCAAATGACCTCTCAAATGTTGAGGCTTTTGTCCGATGTAGACATAAAAGACCTTGGTGGCTTTAAGAATTATGTATTAGAGCTGACTGATGAAGGATTTAATCCTGAAGAGATGGATCGCATTTTTTTCTCTCAAGGTTCAGCTCTTTTATGGGACAAGTTTAAAGAAAAATCTTTTCACGTAATACGAAGGCTTGCTCCTAGAGGTGCGGGGCACATGATTAAGGCCTTATCCAAAATATAGAGGTTCTCTCTATTTTTTTATTCCGTACTTTTCTTTTAGTGCTTCAATTCTATTGTACGAATCATTAATCTGCTGTTCAGAGATTTCTCCTTTCTTAACTGCTTTAAGAATAATATCTACAGCATCGTAGGGAGCTTGCTCATTGTAAGCAGTCCCATTATTAGAAATGATCAACATGTCACAGCCAGCATTAATTGCTTTAATAATTGCTTCATCATATCCATAATTATTTACAATCGCTCCCATTTGCATATCGTCCGAAACCACAACTCCAGTGAATTTTAATTGGTTTCTTAAAATGTTTTTAATAAACAAGGGAGAAAGAGTTGACGGATAGGTTGGATCAATGTTTGTATTAATAATATGAGCAGTCATTACCATATCAGAATATCCATTTTCAATTAGTTTTTGATAGGGAATTAATTCTTCCTGTTTGTATGTATTAGTTACATCGACTATTCCTAAATGGGAATCAGAAGTTGAACTGCCATGCCCAGGGAAATGCTTAATAGCAGTGATAATGTTATTCTGATGAAGACCATCGATAAAACTCGAAGCGTGTTCGTAGACTTGTCCAGGATCAGCACTAAAAGATCTTTCTAGGTATCCGATAACAGGGTTTTCTGGGTTTACGTTAACATCAACGTCAGGTGCGAAGTCCATATTAAGTCCCAAGTTTTTTAATTCTTGTCCTAAGATGTTAGCTTGTTTTTTTGTTTCTTCAATAGTTCCTTTTCCCATTTGTTCGGCTGAAGGGATATTGGTAAAGCCATATTTTTCTTTTAGTCTATTGATATATCCTCCTTCAGCATCGACAGAAATAAAAAGTGGAAAAGGTGAATATTTGTTTAAGTCTGCGATTAGTTTTTTTGTTTGATTATAATTAGCGATATTTCTTTCTTCTTTTCCAGAAGAAGGATTATCTTTATCAAAAAGAATTACACCTCCTAGATTTAAAACATTCATTGCTTTGGAAATGTAAGAGGTCCTATTAATTTCAGTTCCACGGAATCCAACAATCAGCATTTGTCCTATTTTTCTTTTTAATTCGTAGTCTTTATTCTCATTCTTGTAATAAATATTTCCTAAATAGGCAAGCACGGAAAGAATGATAATAATTAATAATATTTTTAATATCTTATTCATAGTTTTATTTTATATTTATAAAACAATAATATCATGAACATTGTTATTAAAAAACATTGACAGCCAGACATATTTACTGTATCCTTATCTTAAACACACATGGTGTCGTGCTCTTCTCTACAGAGTAGGAGTAGGTCGTTAATTAATCAATTTTCAAAATCAAATGGAAAAGAAGCTATACGTAGGAAATCTTCCCTACAGCACAACAGATGCTTCTCTTAAAGATTTATTTGCCTCTGCTGGCAACGTAGCAGCAGCTAGCATCATTATAGATAAGTTTAGTAAGAGATCAAAAGGATTTGGTTTCGTAGAAATGGCCACAGAAGAAGAGGCTGCTAAAGCCAAGGACATGTTCAACGGATCTGAAGTAGAAGGAAGAAAGATGATCGTAGACGAAGCAAGACCAATGAAGGAAAACAACTTCAGAGGTGAATAATCGTTCACAATCGAAGGCCCCCAACTCGGGGGTCTTTTCTTATTTTAATATCAATGTTAAAATATCTGTATTAGCATTAATATTTAAATATATGGCAAAACAAAAGAAAATATATAAATGCAGTATTTGTGGAATAGTTGTTGAGGCTCTTCATGAGGGTGGCGGCGAGCTTGTTTGTTGCGGCCAGCCAATGGATTTATTAGTAGAAAAAGAAACAGATGAAGGTAAGGAAAAACATGTTCCTGTGATAGAGAGAACAGAAAAAGGGATTTTGGTTAAGGTTGGAGAGGTTCCTCATCCAATGGAAGAGAAGCATTATATCGAATGGATAGAAGTAAATAATTGTAAGGTATTTTTAAAGCCGGGAGACAGTCCTTCTGCTGAATTCAATATTACAGGAGACGCTTCAGCTAGAATATACTGTAATATACACGGACTATGGAAATCAAAAGCGTAATTAATTTCGAAGAATTTGAAAAAGTCGACTTAAGGGCAGGAAAAGTAATTGAAGCAGAGAGAGTAGAAGGTTCAGATAAGCTTTTAAAACTGCAAATTGATTTAGGCGAAGAAAAAAGACAGATTTTGGCAGGGATTGGAAAATCATATACTCCCGAGGAATTGATTAATAAGACATTGATTGTTATAATCAATCTTGAACCCAGAATGTTAATGGGTTTTGAAAGTCAGGGAATGGTTTTAGCAGTAAAAGATAGCAATAATTTATCGGTTTTAGTTCCAGAGAAAGAAATAATATCTGGTTCTAAAATTAGTTAAAGGTCGTAAGTATAATAAAATTAATTTATTTAAATAAAATGGAAGCACAATATTTTGAAAAAGAGGCAAAAGCAGAAAATCCTATGATTAAGATTTTAATGGTAATAGGAATTGTCTTTTTGCTAGTCTTAACTATCTACACACTTTTCGCAATCCAAAACACTTCAAAGCAAACTAAATACATTGGTTCTGCGACGGGAAATAATACAATCAATATTTCTGAAACAGGGACAGTCTATGCCGTTCCTGATGTTGCTTTAGTAACATTTTCAACTATTACTGATTCAACAACAATCGATGCTGCTTTAACTAATAATCAGGAAAAAACAAATAGAATCCTAGACTTCTTAAAGAGGCAGAATATTTCTGAATCAGACATGAAGACTGTTGATTTTAATATCTATCCTCAATATGAATGGCAGACTAAAGGAGTTGACCTAACTGTCTATCCTTTAGGTAAGAGAGTGATTGTTGGCTATGAAGCTGTTGAGTCAGTAGAAGTTACAATGAGAGACAACAGTCAGATTGGAAGAAATATCCAAGGCTCTATTGAAGCTGGAGCTAGTCAGGTAAGTGGGCTTAGATTTATAATCAGTAATGAAGCAGCTTTGAAGAAGCAGGCTAGAGAGCAGGCTATTGCTAATGCTAAAGCTAAAGCTGACGAGATTGCTAAGAATCTTAAAGTGAGCTTAGGTGAGCCAGTAAGTTTTACTGAATCATATTTTTCTCCTGTCTACAGCTCAACTGAAAAAGCAACCGCTGGATCAGGAAGCAATATGCAGATAGTTGTTGGAGAAAATAAGATAGAAGTAACAGTTAATGTTTCTTACGAAATTAAGTAATATATAATATGGCAGTTCAAAGAAAAACAATTTTATTAATAATAATATTACTAGTTATTGCTTTTGCTATTTTCTTTTTGATGAAGCCAAAAGAATTAATGGCTCCTAATACTGCAAAAAATACACAGCAAGCTAGTCTAATACAAGAAATGGATACAGTTAAAATAGACATACTAAAAGAAGGAACAGGCGAGGTTTCAAAAGTAGGAGATGCTCTTACTGTTGATTATGTAGGAACATTAGAGAATGGAACTAAGTTTGATTCAAGTATTGACAGAGGACAACCATTTTCTTTTACTCTTGGAGAAAATAGAGTTATTCAAGGCTGGGAACAGGGAATGCTTGGTATGAAGGTTGGAGAAAAAAGAAGATTAACTATTCCTTCATCTCTAGGCTATGGCTCTAGCGGAGCAGGCGGAGTAATTCCTCCTAACGCTACCTTAATATTCGAAGTTGATTTGTTGAAGATAAATTAGTTTGAAGGCCCCACTCTTGGGGCTTTTTTGTTTACTTAAATTATGTTAATATTTTCCTATGCTAAGTAAAAAAGAAAAAGAATTTGAAAAGCTAAGCAAAGAAGCTTTATTATGCAAGAAGTGCATTTTGTATAAGAAAAGAAAGGCACCAGTTATTGGACAAGGAAGCTTGAAAGCAAAGATAATGTTTATTGGAGAGGCTCCAGGAGCCAAAGAAGATGAATCTGGAATTCCTTTTTGCGGAAGGTCAGGAAAATTTTTAGATCAATTGTTGGCATCAGTGAAGATAGATAGGGAAAAGATATATATTTGTAATATTATTAAATGCAGGCCACCTGAGAATAGAGACCCAACCGAGAAAGAGATTAAGGCTTGCAATCGTTTTATAGAAAAACAAATTGAAATCATCTCTCCTAATGTTATTTGTCCTCTAGGTAGGCTTTCAATGAAATTCATAATGGAGAAGTTTGGATTCAGTGATAATATTGATGTTATTGGAAAAATTCACGGTAAGGTTTTCAAAGGAAAAGAAACAATCATTCCTTTTTATCATCCTGCTGTCGCATTATACAATCCTAAGATGAAAGATGTTTTAAAGAAAGATTTTAAAATATTAAAAAAATATGCTGATTAAGGTTAAAGCATATCCAAGTGCTAAAGAAGAAAAGATAGTTAAGAAGAGCAAAGACAGCTTTGATGTTTTTGTTTGCGAAGAGGCAGAGAGAAATATGGCTAATAAGAGGATAATTGAAATAATTGCTGAATATTTCAATGTTCCTCAGCATAAAGCAAAGATGATCAAGGGTTTTAAAGAATCTAGTAAGATTTTTGATATTAAAGATTAAATCTGATAAGATATATACATATGATACAAGAAATATTATTAAACAAAGCATTAGCGTCAGCCCTATTAGGTTGGTTTATTGCTCAAACAATAAAGGCCATCTTTTTAACTTTCAAACAGAAGAAATTCAGGTTTGATTTGTATTCTTTGCCAGGGGGATTTCCTTCTTCTCACAGTGCCACTGTTTCTGGATTGGCAATGGCAGTAGGAATGATTTCTGGATTTGATTCAGTTCCTTTTGCTATTTCATTAGTCCTTGCTTTCTTTATGATTTATGATGCCAAAGTTATCAGAAGTGCAGCTGGAAAGCAGGCTCAGTCATTAAATAGATTGATAGAAATATATAACGAAGAAGAGGAAGAAGATATGGATAAATTAAGAGAAAGACTAGGGCATAGCATTCTTGAAATAATTGGTGGAATTATTATTGGTATATTATCAGCTCTTTTAATTGTTGGATAATATTATGGATTTGCCAGAAGACTACAAGAAAGGATTCAAGGAATTTTTAGGAGTGAAGATAGATTTGTCAAAAAGACCTTTAATTCCAAGAAGAGAAACTGAATACTGGACTAGTCTGGCGATTAAAGAAATGAAGGACGGAGTTGAATGTCTTGACTTATTTGCTGGCTCAGGGTGTATCGGTATATCAATTATAAAGAATGTAAATAATTCTTTTTGTGATTTTGGAGAAAAAGAAGATATATTTTTAGAGCAAATCAAGATTAATCTTGATTTGAATGATATAGATAGCAGTAGGTACAATTTAATTAAGACAGATGTTTTTTCGAATATTAAAAAGAAGTATGATTATATCTTAGCTAATCCTCCCTATGTTGCATTAGACAGAATTGATGAAGTAGGGGAAGACGTTAAAATGTTTGAACCATCTGTTGCCTTGTATGGTGGCAATGATGGAATGGAGTTTATTAAAATATTTTTGAATGAAGCCACTAATTACTTAAAAGATAAAGGAATTGTTTATTTAGAATTTGATCCAGAGCAAAAGCAGTGGATTAATGAAACCATTAAGGATAAATATTCGAAGTTCGAATTTTTTAAAGATAGAGATAATAAATACAGGTTTGTTAAAATAGAAAAATAATATGTGGGAATATATTTTATTGGGTTTTTTACAGGGAATATTTGAATGGATACCAGTTTCAAGTGAGGGAATAGTTGCAATATTTTCCCAATATTTAGTTAAAGATTTTAATAGCGTTGATTTAGCCCTGTTCCTACACTTAGGAACAGTCTTGGCTGTATTGGTGTATTTCTGGAAAGACTGGATTAATTTAGTGATGTTTAAAGATAAAGATTTTCTAAGATTTTTCATTATCGTAACCTTTATTTCTGGAACATTAGGCTTCTTTGTTTACAAGATGGCTAGAGATGTTTCAATGGGTTCGGGATTATTAGTTTTAATGGGATTAGGTTTAATTTTAACTTCATGGTTTCAGAAGAACAACATCAAATTGAAGATTAATAAAGATGTTTCTTCGATTATTGTTGGATTATTACAAGCATTATCGGCTATTCCTGGGGTGTCTCGTTCTGGATCAACTGTATTTGGATTATCTTTAACTGAGAATGATCCAACAGAGATACTTAAAAAATCATATATAATTTCAGTACCAGTAGTTATTGGTTCTTCATTGTATCTATATGTCAAGAATCCAGTAATGGCTTCTTCATCTTGGATAGCAGTTGTTTTCAGCTTTATCTTTGGAATAATATCTTTGAAGCTTTTATTGGATTTTTCAAAGAAAGTTAATTTTTCTAAGTTTACTTTAATATTCGGAATTCTATGTTTATTAGGAGCCTTATTCCAATTTTTAGCATAAAATGGTTGATAAAATATTAAAAGAATTAAAATCTAAGAAGAATAAAGAACAGGCAGAAAATTTGTCCAGGTTTTTTAAAACTGGAAAAGGACAATACGGAGAAGGAGATATTTTTTGGGGAATTAAAGTTCCTGTTCAAAGAGAGGTAGTTAAAAAATTTAAAGAAGCTTCATTAAAAGATATTCAGGAATTACTAAATAGTAAGGTTCATGAGCATCGACTTACAGGATTGTTAATTTTAGTTGAGAAATACAAGAAGGCAGAAAACAAAAGAGAGATTTATGATTTTTATTTAAAAAACACTAAAAATGTTAATAATTGGGATTTGGTTGATTTAACCGCTCCCAATATTGTTGGCAGTTTTCTTTTGGAAAACAAAAAGGAAAGGAAGATATTATACTCTTTAGTTAAATCAAAGAATTTATGGGAAAGAAGAATTGCCATTTTATCTACTTTTACTTTATTAAGAGAAAAAGATTTTAAAGACGCTTTGAAGATTTCAGAGATGTTATTAAAAGATGAACACGATTTAATTCACAAGGCAGTTGGATGGATGTTAAGAGAATTAGGCAAGAGAGATAAGGATGTTGAAATTGAATTTTTGGAAAAATACTGCAAAGTGATGCCGAGAACAATGTTAAGGTATTCGCTTGAGAAATTTAGTCTTAAAGAGAAGGCATCTTTTATGAAGAAATAATTTTTGGTATAATGAATATATGAATTTTGAACAGTCCAATTTTAATAATGAAAACGTTCCCGATGAGGAAAATTATGAAAAAGCGAGAAGTGAGGCAGATATTTTATTAGAAAAATATGACTTCATAGAGAATAAAGACATTAAAGAAATTAATCCTGAAAACATTAAGGATAATGTTCCTATTTTTGTTTCTCCTGGCTGGGGAGTCACTCCCGAGTCCCAAGAAGATTCACTGAGAACAATTTCTAAAGAAGGTAGGAATGTTTTAACGGTTTCTTTCTCCAGAGAAAAGAAAATTGAACAAAGTGATAGTAATATTCCCACTGCTGAATTACAAAAAGCTTTATCTATTATTGAAGCGATAAATAAAAAGGGAATTAATAAAGTTGATGCTATAGGTCATTCCGAAGGAGGTCTTAACCTAGTGATAGCTGCCAATATTTTTCCAGAAAAATTTAGAAACATAGTCCTTATTTCTCCTGCAGGAATGGTAGAGAATGATTCTTCTTTGAATCTAATAAAGAGATTTATTGTTGACGAAGGAATACAAGAACGTGGAGTGGATAAGAGTTTATTTCTAAAATATATCAAAGAAATTTTTAAGTACAGCATTAAAGATCCCAATCTTTCATATGAAGAAATAGCGGCTTGTGCAACTGCTAATATATTTCAAATGACCAAACAACTCAAAGAAAAAGGAATTAATGTCGGTTTTATTTGCGGTGCAAATGACAAAGTCTTTCCCATAGAAAAGGTTATTGAAAATGTAGGAAAAGAAAATACAGATCATTTTATTTCGACGAAGGGAGATCACGGTTCATTTATTTTTAATAAAGAGCATGCTTTATTGGCAGAGAATTTATTGGATAATATGAAAGAGGCTAAGAAGTAAAATGAAGAGGAATCGCCTTAGCGCGCCGCATCTTTCATGAAGAAATAATTTTTGATATAATTAAAATATATGAGTTTTGAACAATTTAATTTTGAAACTAGCGAAAATAATCTCGGAAAGGATTTCCAGCTGGAAGAAGCTTTGAGTCCGGAGGCTGAAATTGATTTTGACAAAAGCAAGGAAGTCTTAGCCGAAATTTGGCCTTCTCTTGTTGGATCGGAAATAATTAAAGAGAACGAAATAGAGGGTTTGTCTTCTAAAGAATATAGAGGTCTTCTATATGAGAAAATAAAGCCTTCACTTAGCAGGACAATAGAGTTGTTGGGAATATCGGTCAACAATGAACTATTATCTGGAATATCCAATAAGAAAGATTTATCGGAGAAGCAGATTGAGATAATAAAAAATCTGGAAAAACAGTTTAAGGATATTTCAGTCGGAGGTAAACTAAAAGATATTAAAAATGATGCTACTTGGGATTTTTATCCCGAAAAAATAATAAAGGATCAGTCTGTTAATTGTAGCGGAGCTTCTCTTCTTTTTGGATATGTTGCGGAAAATTTAGGGATAAAATCATATCAGGCTCGTATCGCCAATCATGTTTTTAATATTTTAGAACTCGCTGACGGAAGGCTATTATATGTGGACACAAGAGTTAAGTCTGATGTTAATGACTCGGCTACTGATTCAATGAGATCTTTTGTAATAGACAGATACAGTAGGCAAGAGTTAGGAGATGTGGAAACTATAGATATAAAAGCTAGCCTACTTAATCTCGTGCAAAGAAAATATTTTCAAAAGAAGGTATTGCTTCTGCCTCAGTTTGAAGCGGTTGTATCTATTATCGGTAATTTTGGAGAACTTAAGAGTAATGCTGCACAGGGAATAATTCCAGAAGAAAAAGTTAAAGAAATAGAAGACTCTTCTACTTATAATCATTCATTAGAGGCTAGAAAAGAGGCAGAACAGGTATACGCAGAGAAACAACAATTTCTTGCTAGGCTGAATTTTAATGCCCTATATGACAATTTATGTGGCGATATTAAAAAATTGGAAGAAGAGGTGTTGTGAGGAAGGGATCTTATTTCGTTCCATTTTATCTTATATTTTGCTATAATAGATTTAATAAATAACATGTTTAATCTTAATAATTACGATATCTACTATTACGCCCTCATTGTATTAATTATTTTTTTGCTTGTCTTTATATTCCTATTCAAAAAAAGAAATAAATCCAAAGCATTAAAAGAATCTTTAGGATTTGTTTTGTTTTCGGTTAAGATGACAACAGAATCTGCTGAAGAATTACAGAAAGCTGGGAAGCAAGAAAAAGACTGGATAAAATCAATGGAAGATTTCTACAGTAGTTTAACTTCTTTTAATAAAGAGGGGATATTAGGAATAGATCCATGGATTGCTTTAGAGATTGGAAAAATTAAAGAACAAATATTTTTTTATGTTGCTGCTCCAAAGAGATTCGAAGGTTTTATAGAAAAAGAAATATACAGTATTTATCCTAACGCTCAGATTGAAAAGTCCGATGATTATAATATTTTTTCTCCAACCGAGAATATACAATGTGGCTATTTAAAAACAACTAAACCATTTTATCTTCCCATTAAGACATATAACTATATTGAAACTGATCCTCTTTCAAGCATAACGAATATTTTAACTAAACTTGGAGAAAAAGAAGAGGCAGTTATCCAGCTAGTTTTAAAGAAGGGCAATAATGATTGGCATACTAGAGGCAAGATGATTATCGATGAAGTTGCTCAAGGTAAAGGATTTAATCAAGCAATCGGAGCTACTAATTTTTTAAGTGCAATCAAAGGCAAAGAAGAAAACAAGATTACTCAGCCTAAAGTTGATGAAGTACTATTGAAGATGCTTGAAGAGAAGATAAGCAAAGATAGTTTTGAGGCAAATATTCGTTTGGTTGTTTCAATAGAGGATAAAAAGAGATGCGAAGAAGTTTTTATGCAAATGGCTAATTCTTTTGAGCAATTCAATTCTCCAAAGACTAATAGTTTTAGATTGATAATGCTTAAAGGAAAAACAGCTGATGATTTGATTTATCAATATAGTTTTAGGCTATTTGATTCTTCTCAAAAGAATATTTTAAATTCAGAAGAATTGACTAGTATTTTCCATTTTCCAACGCCTTTGACTTCAACACCGAACATTAAAGGAGTTAAAGCTAAGAATTCTGCTCCGCCAACTGATTTGCCGAGAGAGGGGCTACTATTGGGATACAATGAATACAGAGAAGAGAAGAGAGATATTAGAATGAAGAGTGATGACAGGAGAAGACATGCTTATATTATTGGACAAACTGGAACGGGTAAATCAGCCTTATTATCTAATATGGCTTTACAGGATATTAATAATGGTGAGGGAATTGGACTATTGGATCCCCATGGAGATTTAGTTGATGATATTTTAAGTAAGATTCCTAACGAGAGGATTGAGGATGTTGTTTTATTTGATCCAACTAATCTAGAAAGATCGGTTGGTTTAAACATGCTTGAGTACGATACTCGTTTTCCAGAACAAAAAACATTCATCATTAATGAGATGATTAATATTTTTGATAAGCTATATGATTTAAAGCAAACTGGAGGGCCGATGTTTGAGCAATACACTAGAAATGCTTTAATGCTTTTAATGGATGATCCTAATGAGGTATTTACTTTAATGGAGGTTCCTAAGGTAATGTCAGATTCTGCTTTTAGACACAGATTATTAGAGAAATGTAATAATATTTTAGTCAAAGAATTCTGGGAGAAGCAAGCGGAGCAGGCAGGCGGAGAGGCAGCCTTGAAGAATATGGTGCCATATATTACCTCTAAATTTGATACATTCATCTCTAATGATTATATGCGTCCAATAATTGGACAAACTAAGAGTTCATTTAATTTTAGAGAGATATTGGACAATAGAAAAATATTCTTAGTTAATTTAAGTAAGGGAAGATTAGGAGAGATGAACAGTTCATTATTAGGCTTGATTATGACTAGTAAATTAGCTATGGCCGCGTTTTCAAGGGTTGATACGCCAGAGAGCGAAAGAAAAGATTTTTACTTATACATTGACGAGTTCCAGAATTTTGCGACGAATAGCATTTCAACAATTCTTTCTGAGGCGAGGAAATACAGATTGTCATTAATTATTTCACATCAGTTTATTGGACAATTACCTGATTTAATCAGAGATAGTGTTTTTGGCAACGTGGGAACGATAATGTCATTTAGAGTTGGAGCTGAAGATGCACAATTCTTAGAAAAACAGTTTGCCCCAGTCTTTAATGCTCAAGATTTGATTGGTATTGACAATTTTAATTTTTATGTCAAAATGATGATGAACGGACAGATATCAAAGCCGTTTAACGTAAAAACCTATCCTCCAATTAGGGGAGATTTTGAAAGGGTTAAGGATATTAAGGAATATTATGCCTTAACTTATGCAAGGAGTAAAGATGTTATAGAGCAAGAGATAAGACAAAGGAGAATTAATATTTAATATAAAATAATATGAGTGAACCTAATGAATCATTAATTAATCAGCCAAGTAAAACTAGGGCCGAGATCCACGCAGAGGAGATCGAATTAATGAAAATAGAAAATAGGAAGCAAAAAAGTGATTATAAAGCTGACTTTGATCAGTCTTTAGTCAGTAAAGAGAATGAGGACACAGAAGAACCATCAACAGTAGAGCCAAGTAAAACTAGGGCTGAAATTCGTGACGAAGAACTTGCGATGATGGAGATACTTAATACAAAATACGTAGGCGAAGATGAGGAGTTATCTATGGGACAGCCAAAGCAAGCTAGTAATGATGTTGTCGAAAAAGTGGAAATACCTAATGAAAAAAAAGCAAATGGAGATGAAAAGTTACCAGAAAAACAACCTAAAGTTATTCCAAGCCTAGATTCTAAAAATAATATTAAACAACCTGAAGAGAAGGTAGAAAAAATAAAAAGTGCTGACGAAAAAGCAAGAGAAATCGAATTAGCAAATCAAGTTAAGAAAGATAAAGAAGCTAAAGAAGAGAAAGAGGCTATAACAGAGAGGGCCATTGAAAATCTCAAGGCTTTATATGAAAATAAAAACAAATTATTTGCTCAAAATCAGAAGCAGAAAGATTTATCATATAAGTTAAAAAATGTTTTGGGTATCAAAGACGGTGAACCTGTAACAGAAAGTGAATATAAATCTGTTTGGAATGAGTATGAAGCAGCGTTAAAAGATGTTGAATTTCTTACAGGAAAGTCAGACATAAATATTTTAAATGAATACCTAGAGAGCAATGAGGGGACAGAGAAATCTGTTGATAGTTTAAATAAAAAATTAGATAATATAGAAGGACGATTGAAAGAAAAGGAGCAAGAACAAGGTAAAGAAAAAAAAGATTTAATAGAAAGTCTTACGGGAATAAAAGACAAGAGGGTAAAGTTATTAATTAAGGCAGCAATAGCTGGTGGAATGATTGCTTTTCCTGTTGGTGGAATAGCAGCTGGAGCACTAGGATTAGGATTAGGAGAAGCTTTAATCGGTTATTCAGTTATTCACTATTCAACTGCTGCAGGATTAGCAGTTGGTAATGCAGCTTTCGCTGTTGGAGGTATTAGTGGGGGTAGTGTTTTATTGTCTAAGATAATGAAAGAGGCGAGAGAGCTAGGCCTAGGCGAGGGAAGAAACAAATTGCAGGAAGAGATAATTCCTTCAGCAGAAACTCCTATTAATAGTGAGATTGAAGAAAAAAGTAAAAAAATTATTGCTGAAGTAAGAGAATCAGAGGGTAAAAAAAATAATTCAGAAACAGAAAACGAAGAAGGTATTCCTTGGATAGATACTCCTGTCGATAACAATATCGAAGAAGATTCTGCTCAGGATATTTCTGTTTCTAATGTTGAATCTACTGAATCAGAGTATAAAATAAAAGAAGATGAATTTGGCCATGCTATAAATTATTATGATTTATATAGGATAATTGACGCTAATCCCTCACATTATAATTTTGATAGTGAAGATATACATGCTAAAATAAATCATTTAAGATTCTATCCTCAGCCTGCCGATTATGATGAAGTTTTAAATACAATACCTGCAGATGGTGGATTAAGGAAAAAAGCCAAAGAATTGATTGAGGAAGAGAGGGGGTCGGAAGTAAATAAAAAAGATGATAGTGAAATTGAGGAAAATTCAATAAAAGATAATGAATTTAGTCGGGTTAAGGATTTTAAAGAATTATTTGGTAAAATTATTGAAATTAGCTCGAATGATAGTTCTCTCGATGTTAAAGATATACAAAGCAGAATACTTCATTTAAGAACTCTGCCTACTGACTATGATACAGTTTTGAAAACAATAACTACTGATGGTGGGTTGAGGGCAAAAGTTCAAGAATTAATTGAGAAGGAGAGAGTAACCCGACATTGGGTTGGCTAGTGAATTATTAGTTTAAAACAATAAACAAAATATGGCTTCAGATAAAATAATAATTAAAG
Organism: uncultured bacterium; assembly: GCA_963802195.1. GTDB lineage: Bacteria > Patescibacteriota > Minisyncoccia > Minisyncoccales > Minisyncoccaceae > UBA2211. The sequence continues at coordinate 100,558 of CAWDHP010000005.1, forward strand.
GAAAAGAGATAGATGTAATGAAAGAGCTAGGAATTGATCAAGCTCCTCTTGAAGTTCAAGAAAAAATAGCAGAAAGGATGGCAAATATAGTTTTAAAGAAAAGTATTTTAAAAGCTTTAGAGGGTTTATCTGATGAAGATGCTAAAAAAATAAATACAGGATTAACTTCTGGTGATATTGAAGAAACTATTAAAGCATTGGATAAAAAAGTTCCTAATTTTGATAAAATATTATCTGAACAGATTGTTTTATTACAAGAAGAACTTTTAAGTAAAAAATAAAATGTCAGAAAATATAGAAAAAATAGAAATAGAAGAAGAGCCTTTTTTAGAAAAGCCTAAAGAAAATTCAAGTAGTGGTTTTGAGGTTGAGAAAATAAATGAAAATAATGAACCAATAAAGGAAGAGTTGTTAAGAAAGATAAACACTAGAGGAGCTGAAACAGATATAAGATTAGAAAACAGTAAAGATTTCAAATCTGGCCAAGAAAAGGTTACCTCTCAATTGGTCAAGGAATATTTTAGTCTTGGGAAAGAAAAAACAATTAAAAAAGCTAGAAAACTTGGAGCATATTTTTTAGATATGTTTCATGACGGATTGACTAAAAAAAACAAGAATGACATAAGGTAGTGGCTATTAATTATTTTACGATTTAAAAGGGGACTAATAGTCCTTTTTTAGTTTTGAAATTTAGGATATAATAGGGAATATGGAGTCAGACTTATTATCTAAATTGAACAATGAACAAAAAGAGGCGGTTACCTTTGATAAGGGGCCTCTTTTGATTGTTGCTGGTGCAGGAACTGGTAAAACTACTGTTTTAACCCATAGAATAGCCTATTTAATCAAGGAAAAGGGGATTAAGCCAGAAGAAATCTTAGCCGTTACTTTTACTGAGAAAGCAGCTAGAGAAATGGAAGAAAGAGTGGAGAAGCTTCTGCCTTTTGGGTATTACGATTTTTGGATATCAACCTTCCATTCTTTTTGCGATAGAATTTTGAAAAGATATGGATTAAGCGTAGGAATACCAACTAATTACAAACTATTAGAACAAACAGGAAGCTGGATTTTAATTAAGAAGAATTTTGATAAATTCAATTTCTTAAAAGAGTACCGTCCGCTCGGTAATCCAACTAAGTTTATCGAGGCTTTAGTTTCTCATTTTGGTCACTGCAAGAATGAAGGAATTTATCCAGAGAATTATTTAGAACACGCTGATTCTTTAAAATTAAATATGGATGACATTCCAGTTGGTTCTAAATCAGTAAAATCAAAAGATAAAAAAGATTTGAGCGATAAGCAGAAAGAATATGAAATGATAAAGGAAGTAGCTGAAGCATATCATGTTTATCAGAAGCTTTTACTGGATAACAATTTAATGGATTTTGGTGATTTAATAAACTATACTTTAAAATTGTTTGAGAAGAGGCCAGAGATTTTAGAGAAACAAAGGAATCAATTTAAATATATAATGGTTGATGAGTTTCAAGATACTAATTGGGTGCAATATGAATTAGTTCAAAAATTAGCTGCTCCTGAGAACAATATCACGGTAGTCGGAGATGATGATCAATCAGTAATGGGATTCCAAGGGGCTTCATTTAATAATGTTTTAAGGTTTAAACAAGATTATCCTAAAGCAAAGGAAATTGTTTTAGTTGAAAATTACAGATCACCACAGAACATCCTTGATTTGTCATATCAATTCATACAATTGAACAATCCTAATCGTTTGGAGTATCAGTTAAATGAAATTGAAGGGATTAACAAGAGGGCAAAAGAAAGAGGGATAGATTTAAAATCATTTAAAAAAATTGATAAGAAGCTTAAAAGCAATCAAACAAAAGCAGGAGCAATAGAATTATTGGGATTTGAAACACTTGATGATGAGGTAACAGGTGTTATTAACAAGATATGGGAATTGAAGGAGATTGATAAAAAGGCTGAATTCTCTGACTTTGCTATTTTAACCAGAACTAATGATTCAGCTAATAGTTTCTGTCGAGCCCTAGAGAGGGCAGGCATTCCTTATCAATTTGTTTCTTCAAAAGGGCTATATACCAATCCTTTAATACTTGATTTAATTTCCTACCTCAAAGTCACTCTTAATTTCTATGATTCTCCTAATTTCTATAGAGTATTACGGATGATGAATTTTTCTCCAGAAGAGGTTTCGAGAATTATTCAGTATAGCGATAAAAAGGGTATTCCTGTTTTTGAAGCTATAAATGATAGCCATCTTTTAAGTAAGTTTACTTCAGATGTTGTAGTTAAATTAAGAAAGATTGTTGATAATTTGAAGAAGCATTACAAGTTTTCTAAAGAGAAGAATGCCAGTGAAGTTTTTATCCACATTATTAATGATTTAGAATATGGAAAATATATTCCTGAAAACAACGAAGAAAGTTTAAAGAAGTGGGAGCTGATTGATCAATTCTTTGAGAAGATTAAAAGCTTTGAGAATTCTCAAAATGATTCACGGCTTCTTAATTACATGGAAAATTTACAAATGGAATTAGAAGCAGGAGAAGAAGGTTCTTTAAGGGCTAGTATTGATTCTAGCTTTGAGGCAGTAAGGGTAATGACTATCCATTCATCAAAGGGTCTTGAATTTAAATATGTTTTTTTAGCTAATTTAGTTTCAAGAAAGTTTCCTTCTGACCAAAAAAAGAATCCAATAGAAATTCCTGAAGCCTTAGTTAAAGAAGTTTTGCCGGAAGGAGAATTTCACATTCAAGAAGAAAGAAGATTATTCTATGTTGCTTTGACTCGTGCTAAAAGAGGATTGTTTTTGACTTGGGCAGCTGATTATGGTGGCAAGGATTTAAAAAAGCCTTCAAGATTTTTAATTGAGTCAGGATTAATTGATGAAGAGGTGCTGAATAAACAGAAATTTACTAGAAGTTCGGGATTTTGCATTAAACGTTCAATGGGATTTAAATTAGAATCAAACGAAACTAATGGTTCGGGAAAAGATTTGAGAATATTCCTTCCTGATCATTTCTCCTATTCTCAATTAGAGTCTTTTAGAAAATGTCCTCTTGAATACAAATTTAGTAGTATTTTTAGAATACCGATGAGAGGTAAGTCTGTATTTAGTTTTGGGAAAAGCATGCATCAGACTTTACATAGATTTGTTTCGGAATCTTTAAAGGCTTCCTCAGTTGAACAGAAGGATCTTTTTGGAACAACTGGTAGCTCAGTAATTTTAAGTTTCGATGATTTATTGAAGATTTATGAAAAAGAATGGATTAGTGATTGGTATGATTCTTCTGTGATTCAAAAAGAGTTCTATGAGAAAGGAAAGGAAAGCCTTAAGGTTTTCTATAATGATTTTATTAAAAACAAACCAGAAATTCTTTTTATTAACGATGAACCAGCACTGGAAAAGAATTTTAATTTAAAATTAAATGGAGATGTTTTTATCGGTACTATCGATAGGATAGACAAGCTAGGTGATGGGGTAGAAATTATTGATTACAAGACTGGATCACCAAAGAAAACACTAGCCAAAGAAGAAAAGCTGCAATTAATGATTTATGCAGTTGCAGCGAAGAAGTTTTTAGGATTAAATCCTCTTAAATTAACCTATTATTACCTTGATGATTGTACAACTTGTTCTTTTGAGGTTAAAGAAGGAGATATTGAAAATACAGAAGCGGAGATTAAAGAGATAATGGATAAGATTAAGAGAAGCAACTTTAAGCCTACTCCTGGGTGGCATTGCCAATATTGTGATTTCAAGGATATTTGCGCTCACAGGAAGGTTTAGGGTATAATAAAACATATGAAAAAATCAAAATTAACAATTTTAGGAGATGGAGCATGGGCAACAACTTTAGCTATTTTGTTATCTAAGAATGGCCATGAAGTTATGGTTTGGAGTGCTTTTCCTGAATATTTAGATGTTTTAGATAAAGAAAGAGAAAATAATACATATTTAAAAGGAATAAAGATTCCTTCTAATATTGTTTTTGAAAAAAACTTAGGCAAAGCAATTGAATTTGGAGAATATATTGTTTTTAGTATCCCATCCAAGTTTTTTAGAGAAGTAGCTAAGAATATTAAAAAAGAAAATATTTCTTTAAAAGGAAAAGTATTTATCAATGTTGCTAAAGGGACTAGAACAAAAAACTCTCAAGAGAATGACAGAGATATTAAAAGAAGAACTGGGAAATGTTCAGACAGCTGTTTTGTCTGGTCCAACTATTGCTATTGAAGTAGCAAGAGAATTGCCAGCTTTAGTTGTCGCTGCTTCTAAGAAACATTCTATTGCTAAAAATATTCAAGAAATATTCAGCAATGACTATTTTAGAGTCTATACCTCCACTGATGTTACGGGAGTTGAATTGGGTGGACCATTAAAGAATATTATTGCTGTAGTTGCAGGTATTTCCGATGGTTTAGGTTTTGGATCTAATGCTAAGGCAGCAATATTATCTCGAGGAATAGTTGAAATACAAAGATTAGGTGAAAAGATGGGAGCCGAAAAGAAAACATTTTATGGTTTAGCTGGATTAGGTGATTTATCTACTACTTGCATCAGTCCTGAGAGCAGGAATAGGACATTAGGAGAGAAGATTGCTAAGGGCCAGAAGTTAGAAGATATCGTTAATTCAACTTCAAGTATTATTGAAGGAGCAACAACCGCTGAAGCAGTTTATCAATTAAGTAAAAAATACAAAGTAGATATGCCAATCGTTTCTTCTGTTTATCACATTTTGTATGATGGTATGAATCCTATGGATGCTCTAACTCAAATGATGAAGAGAGAAAGGAAACCAGAATAGTTTTGATAAAATTTTTAAATTAATTTAAAATAAAACATGGATCAAAATATATTGTTAGTATTTTTTATTATTCTAGGTTATCTTTTTGGTTCAATTCCTTTTGGATATATTATTGCCAAATTAAAGCATATTGATATTCAAAAACAGGGAAGTGGCAATATTGGAGCAACTAATGTTTCTAGAGCCCTAGGATTAAAATACGCAATCCTCGTTGGGTTATTAGATGTTTTAAAAGTAGTTTTGCCAGCCGTGCTAGCTAAACAATATTTAACTAACGATTGGTATATTTGTTTAGCAATTCTTGCTCCCATTCTAGGCCATCTTTTTCCAGTTTGGCTTAAATTCAAAGGAGGAAAAGCTGTATCAGGTGTTTTTGCATCAATGGTAGTAATAATCGGATGGCAATATTCATTAATCTTCTTTTTAGTATGGGTTATAGCTCTTAGACTAATAAAGATAATGAGCTTGACTAATCTAATAGTTATTTGGTTCGTTCCTTTATTGTTTTGGATATATACTCATTCAATTGCTTATGCCTGTCTCGGATTGCTATATATACCTATTTTATACTGGTCTCATCGAGAAAATATTGAAAGATTAAGAAAGGGGACTGAAAAAAGAATTATTAAAAGTTAAATTGTACTAGTAAATAGTTAGAAGAAATTATTAAGCGTAAATTTAGCAAGAGTTATTAAAAGAATTTAATTTTATTGAAAGAAGTGATTGAAAAATGTGTTATAATATGATATAATAATATCATATGAGCATTAAAGAATTTATAAAAAAGAGAGATAATTTGATATGGTATGTAGGAGATAAGGATAATCTTTCTGACGATTCTATCGTTGAGAGCGTTTTGAATTATGGCGATTTTAAGGATTTTAAAGAAATGATTAATATCATGAGTATTGAAAAAGTGGCTGATATTTTTAGAAAACAATCAGAAAAAGAAAGAAGTAATTATCGCCCCAGTATTAAAAACTATTTTACTTTGTATTTTAATAAATATGCACCAAGAAATTCTTAGCGATAAGCAATTAAGTTTAATTCCAGTCATAGAAGAATTTTCTCCTGATTTTGGTTTAGCTGGAGGAACCGCTATCGCTCTTCATATTGGACATCGCCAATCAATAGATTTTGATCTTATGTCATTTAAAGGATTTAATACTTTAAATATTCAAAAGAAGATAATTAAATCAAGAAAAATAGAGCGTGTTTTTGTTGATGAAAAAGAAGAATACACAATATCTGTCGATGAAGTAAAAATAACTTTCCTACAGTATCCATTTAAATTTTTTTTTAATGAAGATTTTAACGGAATTAAAACAGCTGATTTGTTGACGCTCTCTGCATTGAAAGCATATGCGATAGGGAGAAGGGCGAAATGGAAAGATTATGTTGATATTTATTTTATAACAAAAAGTTTCTTTAATATAAATCAGATATCTGCGAGGGCAGAAGAAATATTCGGAGAAATGTTTAATGAAAAAATATTTAGATCGCAGTTGTCCTATTTTAATGATATTGATTATTCTGAAAAAGTTGAATATATGCCAGGATTTGAAGTTTCTGATGATATTATAAAAGAAAAACTATTGGAAGTGAGTTTGCAGTAGTAAAGCAAAGCTTGAATAATTTAATCTTTTAAGATAAAGTTAAAAAAAGAATAATAAAACAAAAATATGAAAATGAATATCTTTATTGAGAATCCTAAGGGAACATCAAATAAATACGAATTAGATAAGGAGACAGGAAAAATCATGCTTGATAGAGCCTTGTATTCTTCTGTTTTTTGGCCTTTTGAATATGGCTTTATAGAAAATACCTTATCAGAAGATGGAGACCCATTGGATGTTGTAGTATTAGTTAATGAGCCCACTTTCCCTGGCTGTATTATTCCTTCTAAAATCATTGGAATGTTAGATATGGAAGATGAAAGCGGAATTGATTACAAGATTATTGCTGTGCCTGATGATAAGATTGATCCAAGGTTTAAACACATCAATAGTATTGATGATTTAACCGAGCATCAGAAGAAAGAAATTCAAGAATTCTTTGAAACCTACAAGAGACTTGAACCAAATAAGTGGGTTAAGGTAGTAGGATTTAAATCAAAAGAAGAAGCTGAAAAGATAATTGAGCAGTGTAAAAAATAAAATCATGGAAAATACAAAAAAGATATTTAAAGTAGATAAAGATAAATGTATTGGCTGCGGAAGTTGTACATTGGCCTGCCCAGAGGGATCAGAAATGGATACTGACGGTAAGGCTGTTATTATCAGCTCAGCTAAAGTTGAAGAATGTGGCGGCATTGATTTGTGTCCCTACGGTGCAATTGAAATTGAGAATGGAGTAGAAACAGAAGAAGAGGAATAGTATGAAAGTTACAAAAAAGACTAAACTATCTAAATTGATAGACGATAAGAAAGCTCAGAAGATTTTAGAGAAATATGATTTTCCCTGTCTTTCTTGCCCTCACGCTAGATTAGAAATGGAGACTCTAGAATTAGGAACTGTTTGTGAAATGTACAATATTGATGGAGTTAAGTTAATTAAAGAATTAAACGAAAAATTGAATAAGAAATGAAGCAATCGTTGTTTATTCTCTTAACTCTTTTGATTTTAAATATTTTAGTTTTGCCTTTTGTTATTTTCTTGTCTTTTGAAGCTTACCTCGAGGTAAGCTTTTTTGATGTCGGACAAGGTGATTCAATCTTTATTAAGGCTCCAGGTAATTATCAAGTCTTAATTGATGGCGGTCCTAGCTATTCTAAAGTTTTAGATGGATTGTCACGTGAAATGTCTTTTAATGACAAAGAGATAGATTTAGTCATTTTATCTCATCCAGAGAGTGACCACATGACTGGATTGCTTTCAGTACTAGAGAATTACAAAATCGATAATATTATTTGGACGGGAATAGAAAAAGAGGGAGAGAAATTTGAAACATGGAAAAGAATGATTAATGAAGAAGGGGCTAATATTTATTATGCCAAATCTGGAGACAAGGTCATTATGGGAGATGCAACTATGGAGATAATCAATCCTAAAGAATTTTTGAAAGGAGAAACATTCAAGGAAAGTAATGATACGGCTGTTGTTTCTAAGTTGCTATACAAAGACAGCTCTTTCCTCTTTACGGGAGATATTTCTACAAAAAAAGAAAAGGAGTTAGATAATATAGATATTGATGTTTTAAAGGTTGCCCATCATGGATCGAAGTATTCAACTGGCGAAGACTTTCTTAAAAAGGCTACTCCTTTGATTTCTGTAATCCAAGTTGGCAAGAATTCATATGGTCATCCGACTGAAGAAGTTTTGACACGGCTCGATAATTTTGGTATTAAAGTATTAAGGAATGATACTAATGGAGACATAAAAATTGTTTCCGATGGTTTGAATTATAAAATAATAACTAGTAAAAAATAAATAATATGGATTTTCCAATTTTCAAAACTAAAATGGGTGGAGACAGAAAATTTAACTTATCTGATCCAAAAGAAAGAATGGAGTATTTTAAATTAAAGTGCGGGCCAGAAATAGAAAAATTGAAAGTGTATTTAGAAAAGAATACCTTTATTGCTTATCTTCTAGGCAAGAAGAATTCAGGCAAGGGAACTTATTCTAAAATGCTAGCCGAAGTTTTAGGTGTTGATAAAATAGTTCACTTATCAGTTGGAGACATGGTTAGAGCACTAGACTCTGAAATTCAGGATCCAGAAAAGAAGAAAGAATTAGTTGAGTTTTTAGAAAAGAACTATCGAGGATTTTCTCCTTTAGAAGATTTGATTAGAGGAATGGAAAATAGAGATACTAAGACTCTTCTTCCTGATGAATTTATTCTAGCTTTAGTTAAAAGAGAAATTGCCAAAAGAAAAGGAAAGGTTATTTTACTAGATGGCTTTCCAAGAAATATGGATCAAGTGAGCTTTTCTTTATTCTTTAGAGATCTAGTTGATTACAGGGACGATCCAGATATCTTTATCATGATCGATGTTCCAATGAATATTATTAATGAGAGAATTAAATGGAGAAGAATTTGTCCAAAATGTAATGCTTCAAGAAGTTTGAAACTATTGCCAACTTCAAAGATTGGATATGACGAAGCATCTAAAGAATTCTATTTAATCTGTGATGAAGCTAATTGTGATGGTGGAAGAATGGTAATGAAAGAAGGCGATGAGAAGGGAATTGAGCCAATCAAGGAAAGGTTAATGATGGATGAAGAAATCTTAAAGAAAGCCGATACTCTATATGGAATTCCTAAGGTTAAATTAAGAAATGCTATTCCAGCTAATGTTGCTCACGACTATGTTGATGAATACGAAATGACTCCTGGATATTCATTCAAATATGAGAATGGGGAAGTGAAAACTACTGAAGAACCATGGCTTGTAGCTGATGATAATGGAGTTGAATGTATTAGTTTGCAGGCTGCTCCAGTAGTGGTTGCAATGATTAAGCAGTTAGTTGAAGTTTTGAAGATTTAAAGGTATAATATACTAGGTCCTATCATTCAAAATTCCGAACAACTTTCAATCGGGAGGCCATATATTTACTTGCCTTGGTAAGTGAATGAGACCACCCACGTGGATTCATTCGGATTCACTTGAAAGCGGTAGGACCTATTGGAAAGACACTGTGCAAACAGTGTTTTTCTTTACTTGACAAATTATTTAAGACAGATATAATATACCCATACCTATGGTAGTGGTAAAATAATAAAATAAAAATATGAAAACAGAACAAGCAAAAACACTAATTAGTTTGAAGAAGGCCCAAAGTCTTATCACTAAGATAATTCAAATGATGGAAAAAGAAGATTATTGTATTGATGTGATGCAGCAAAATTTAGCTGCTATTGGTCTTTTGAAATCAGCGCATCAAATGATGATGGAAAATCATTTACATACCTGTTTCAAATCAGCTATGAAAACAAATAATGAAAAGAAGAAAGACGAAATGATCGAAGAAATATTAAAAGTAATAAAAATATATAATAAATAACATGAAGAGAATATATCTTGATTACGCAGCTACAACTCCAGTTGATAAAGAAGTCTTGAAAGAAATGCTTCCATATTTTTCAACTAAATTTGGCAATGCTGCATCTTTGCATTCTTTTGGTATTGAAGCTAGCAAGGGAATTGAAAAAGCAAGAAGCATTTTAGCTAAATATTTTAATGCCGATCCAGAAGAAATAGTTTTTACTAGTGGAGCAACTGAATCAAATAATTTATCTCTAAAAGGAGTTGTTAAACAGCATCAATTAAAGAGCAAAGAAAAGGTGCATATTATTACTACTGCTTTTGAGCATCACTGTGTTTTGGATGCCTCTAAGAGTTTAGAGAGGTTCGGATTAGCTGAAGTAACATATATTTTACCAGATAAAGATGGGATTATTAACGTAAAAGATATAGAGAAGGCTATTAAGCCTAATACCTTATTGATTTCTGTAATGTACGTAAATAACGAGATAGGAACAGTCCAGCCGATTAAGGAAATTGGTAAGATGATAAAAGAATTGAATAAGAAGAGAGAGACAAAGATAGTTTTCCATACTGATGCAACACAAGCTGTAAACTACTTTGATTGTGATGTTAATGAATTGAATGTTGATTTAATGTCTATGTCAGCTCACAAGATATATGGACCTAAAGGAGTTGGAGCCCTATACGTTAGAAAAGGCACACCGATTATTAGGGTTCAAGACGGAGGAGATCAAGAAAATAGACGCAGAGCGGGAACGCATAATGTAACGGGAATTGTTGGATTAGGAAAAGCTATTGAAGTCTTAGCGAAGAATAAGAAGAAAGATTCAGCAAGAATTCAGAAATTAAGGGATATCTTAATTAAAAAAGTATTAAAAGAAGTTCCTAATTCCAGATTGAATGGATCATTAACTAAACGCTCACCTAATAATGCTAATTTCAGCTTTAAAGGTATCGAAGGAGAGAGTTTGTTAATGATGCTAGATAATATGGGAGTAGCTTGCTCAACTGGTTCAGCCTGTTCTTCTCAGTCCCTTGAACCATCGCACGTTATTCTTTCACTAGGACTTAAACATGAAGATGCTCACAGCTCTTTAAGGATGACATTAGGAAAATATACTAAGAAAGAAGAAATAACTTTTGCTGTTAGAGCCTTAAAAGAAACTATTAAAAGATTAAGAGGAGTTTCGGGAGATGTTTTGTCCGATTATTATTCAAAAAAGTAAAACATATGCAATATTCAAAAAAAACAATGGAGCATTTCATGCATCCTCGCAACCGTGGCAAACTTAAAAATCCTTCTGGTACGGGAATGGTTGGTAATCCTATCTGTGGGGACATAATGAAGATATACATCAAAGTAAAAGAAAAAAATGGGAAAGAAATATTAGATGATATTAAATTCGAGACTTTGGGTTGTGCTAGTGCAATTGCTACATCTTCAATGGTAACTGAATTAGCTAAAGGAAAGACATTGGCCGAAGCTAAGAAGATTTCTAAGAAAGACGTTGCTGATGCATTAGAGGGATTGCCTCCAATTAAGATGCACTGTTCTAATTTAGCAGAAGAAGCTTTAAGAGATGCGATTAAAGATTATGAATCAAGAAGTAAAAAATAATTGTTGTGAAAATAGGAAGGAGGATAGTGGTTTAAAGGAGGGGATTATCTATGCGATAGCCCCTCACACTTTCTGTATTCTATTTATAGTTTTTTCCTTATTTGGCTCAATTATTGGGATGTCTTTTATTAAGGGATTTTTAATAAATAAGAATTCTTTTTATATAATTTTTGCAGCTTCAATATTTTTTGCTATTTTATCAGCCTTTTTATATTTAAAAAGATGCAATTTACTTTCTTTATCTGGAATAAGAAGAAAATGGAAATATCTTTCCATATTGTTCGGAACAATTATTATTGTTAATTCCCTTTTCTTTTTCTATATTTTTCCAGCTTTAGCAAATGTAAATGCTCCACGGGTGAGTACCGAAGAAGCTAAACAATTAAGCTATCTTGAATTAAATGTTAGCTTACCTTGTTCTGGTCACGCACCATTAGTTATGGATGAATTAAAGAAGATTAATGGGATTAGATCTGTCGAGTACAAAGATCCAAACATTTTCAATATTTATTACGATTCTTCGTTGGTTTCTGAGCAAACAATAACATCAGATAAAATTTTTACAGAATTTAAAGCAAAAACTATATGGTCTCAAAGGAATTAAAAGTAGGAGGAATAAACTGTGCTTCTTGCGTAGTAAAAATAGAAAGGACGCTATCTTCTAAAGAAGGGATTAGTTCTGTTTCTGTGAATTTAGCAACAAGCAAAGCATTCGTTAATTTTAATTCAAATAAGATAAGTCTTAATGAGATAGAAAAAATAATAATTGATTTAGGATATTCAATTGAAAAGAATGAAGATGTTTTTTCTTTAATTGATAAAGAGGTTTTATCCTTAAGGAATAAATTTTTAGCGTCATTAATTTTAGGATTACCAGTTATAATAATCGCTGTTAATAATCTTTTTAAATTATCTTTATTCAAGTTGTCATTTTTTAACGAAGCAATCCTTCAGTTTATTATTGCCACATTAATTATGGTGATTAATAAAGATCTATATATGAAAGGATTAAAGAATATTATTAATAGAAGTCCTAGTATGGACTCATTAATAGAAATAGGCACAGTAGCGGCTTACCTTTATAGTCTTTTTATTTTTGCCTTTGTTATCTTAGGCAAATTTTCATCTCAGCCAGTTTATTTTGAAAGTGCAGTAATGATATTAATTTTTGTTTCTTTAGGTAAATATCTTGAAGGAATGGCTAAAGGAAAAACTAGTGATGCTTTAAGGAAATTAATTGATTTAAAGCCCAAAGAAGCCTTATTGGTTGTTGATGGTATTGAAAAAATAATTCCAGTAAGCGAAATTAAAGTTAACGATGTTGTATTAATTAAACCAGGAGAAATTATTCCCATTGATGGTGTAGTTATTGAAGGTTTTTCTTCAGTTGACGAAAAGACAATTACTGGAGAAAGTAATCTTGCTGATAAAACAGTAGGAGATGCAGTGATTGGCGCAACAGTGAATAAAACAGGTGTTCTTCTAGTTAGAGTTTCAAGAGTTGGACCAGAGACGACTATTTCAAAAATAATTCAAACAGTAGAAGGTGCTCTTAATTCAAAAGCTCCAATTCAGCTTTTAGCAGATAAGGTTTCTTTTTATTTTATTCCAACAGTATTTTCAATTGGATTATTGTCAGCCGTAGTTTGGCTTCTATTAGGCAAATCAGTGATTTTCGCAGTCACAGTTTTTATTTCTGTTTTAATAATCTCTTGCCCTTGCACCTTAGGATTAGCAATACCCACAGCCATTATGGTTGGAGCAGGAATGGGAGCACAGAGGGGCATTTTAATTAAGAATGGTAAGGCACTTGAGTTAGTTAATAAATCAGATATTATTGTTTTTGATAAAACAGGAACTTTAACTTTAGGTCATCCAATAGTCAATGCCGTTTTCACAAAAAATAATAATGATAAGGAGGTTATTCAATTAGCTGCTTCAGTTGAGAGAGGATCAGAACACCCTTTAGCTGAAGCAATATTAAATAAGGCTAAGGACGAAGGAATAGAGTTGTTAAGAGTAGATAAATTCGAATCTTTTCCTGGCGGAGGAGTTTCTGCTTTGGTTAATGGTAAGAATGTTTTGTTGGGAACAAGAAAGTTAATGTCAAATATTGATTTGTCTTTTTTCGAATCTAAAATGATTCAATCGGAGGAAGAGGGGAATACTGTTATTTTAATTTCTGTTAATAATGAAGCAGTTGGAATAATTTCATTGTCTGATGAATTAAAAGAGAATGCTGTTTCAGTTATTCAAAAGTTAAAGAAATATGGCAAAAGAATATTTATGATTACAGGGGATAATAAAAGAGTAGCTCAATCTATTTCTCAAAAATTAGGAATAGACGAAGTCTTATCAGAAGTCCTTCCTCACGAGAAAGCTGAGAAAATTAAAGAATTACAGAAAGAGGGAAAGATTGTCTCCATGGTTGGAGATGGAATCAATGATGCTCCAGCTTTGGCTCAGGCTGATGCAGGAATAGTTTTGGGTTCGGGTGCGGATATAGCAATTGAAACAGGAGATATTATTTTAATAAAAGATGATTTAGAAAATGTTATTAGGGCAATTAATTTAAGTAAGGGGGTTTTCAGAAAGATAAAAGAAAATCTATTCTGGTCTTTTTTCTATAACTGTATTGGAATTATTTTCGCAACAGGAATTCTTTATTCATATACTCATTGGTTGTTAAATCCAGCGATTGCCGCACTGGCTATGGCTTTATCTTCGGTGAGTGTAGTTCTGAACTCATTAGCGTTAAAGAGATATAAATTTTAATAAAAAAAGGATTAATATTTTTGTATTATCCTTGCTTTTCTATAATTTTAGAAAGTTTTTTTATGCTTTCTCCTTTATGTAGTCTATACGAAAAGTAACTATCAATTACATTTGCATCAAACTCATTATCAGAAAGCCTTTCTTCTATGTATTTTTGTGGTTTATTTTCGGCCTCGTACTTGTAAACCAGGCTGGTAAACTTAACGAAATTACCAATGGGTTCATGATACTTTTTATTCCTGTAAAAAAGTTTTACCCGAGCATTATGTTGTAATCGATGCCTTACTTCATGAATGGCCATCCTGATTATGGTTTCTGCTAATGTCTGTGCTGTTAAAAAAGGCTTCCCATTTTCATCAAAAGATACAAATCTCCCTTTGTTTTCTTTTATTCTTTCCAGAAGTCTTTCCACATAGACAGTGTATTCTTCGCTGTCACATCCAGTCATTGAGGGGTGACAATACGAAGCAAAAAAACAAAATAGTTCATCTTTATTGCATTTTGGTGAAAAACCAACAACTATGGGCTTTTTAAACAATAAAGAATCAAAAAAGGCGATACAATAGGCTAACTCAATAGCTATTTTAATCTCTTCTTTTGTTCGACCGCGGTTCGTTAGCTCTTTGGATATTATATCCAAATTAAGTAATTTATCTTTATGAGCTAAAATCGTTGAAAGAATTTTTTCGGGACGCATATTAAGGCACTTCCTGTAAAATTTCTAAATATAGAATAATATAAATTAATTAATTAGTCAAATTTATTTTGTATTAAAAAATTACCGAAGATCGGCAATTTCTTTTTTTGGTCGGGCTGCTGGGAGTTGAACCCAGGTCTTACGCACCCCATGCGCAAATACTACCACTATACTACAGCCCGAAACGGGCTTAACATTTTACTTCTTTCCTAGAGACTTGATGCATTTTGTGCAAGCCAAGATTCTCTTCCCGGCAAATTCTTTGAAGTTCTTGTTGGTTGTATCTGTGGGAACAGTTACCCATTGTAGATTGGGGTGGATTCTTCTTTTAGTGGAAGGGTTGTATCTCGAAATTAGCTTATACCAGCTACCTCCCATTGAAGATGATTTTCCGCAAATTGTACATTCTTTTTCCATATGTAAGTATATTACCAAAAAATTAAATAATTGCAACCCCCTAGGGTTTTATGTTAATATTATTGCATGGACATACTAACTATATTTACATTATTAATACTTTTGTTTTCAATTATTATTCATGAGATAGCCCATGGCAGTGTTGCCTATGCTTTAGGCGATCCAACAGCTAAAGAAGCAGGAAGGCTAGATTTGAATCCTTTGAAACACTTAGATCCAATTGGTTCTATTCTTCTTCCATTCTTTATGTCTATTTTAGGCGGACCGATAATTGGTTGGGCTAAACCAGTGCCAATTAATCCAACATATTTTAAAGATCAAAAGTGGGGAGAGTTAAAAGTTTCTTTGGCTGGACCATTAGCTAATTTTACGATTGCTTTAATTTTTGGATTACTTGTTAAATTTATTCATTTGCCAGAAAGTTTTTTAACTATTGCAACAGTTGTTATTTTTTATAATATTGCTTTAGGAATATTTAATTTAATTCCTATTTATCCTTTGGATGGTTCTCATGTTTTGTTTGCGTTTTTACCAGAAAGTTTTGAAGGATTTAAAATGTTCCTTACTCAATACGGATTTATATTATTACTTTTCCTTATTTTTATAATCCCTAATGGACTTAATTGGGTTTTTGTTTTGTCGGACAAGATTCTTTCTTTGTTTTTAGCATAAATTAATTTGTCAAAAAATAGAAGGACAAGCTCCTTTTTTCTTGACTTTTTAATTACATTGATTGATTATGCAGTTAGCCCACTGTTCTTTTACAGTTTTGGCTAGAGGTTTTATTATGAAGGAAAAAAGATTCTTTTGTATTCCTACACTGGAAAGGACATTAAAAACAAAACCATCTATAAACATTGTTTTATTAAACTATGTAGAGGTAGGTGGTATCGGTTTTTTACTTCAACATGAAGGAGAGGACTTGGATGTTGAAAAAATCAAAGAAAAACTGAAGAATTGTGTCAGAACCCTAGGATATCTTATCGTCCAAGCTGATTCTGGCCCTAAGGAAGCAATTCGTAAGTTTTTAAAATTTGAAGGGGCAATGTGCGGAAAAAAAAGTTCAGCTGTTGTGATCAACAGGAGGAAAAATATCGTAGAGCTTCCTTATTGTGAGTTCCTTTATCAAGGTAAACATGAAGGAAGGTTTGTTTGTGGAACACCAAAGGCAGGGATAAACTATGATAGTGGACTATTCGGAATGTGCGTTCTTGATGGGGCAGATGCTCCAGGAGGAAGTTGTCCGATTGCCGAAGCCGACTTGAAATGTTTTTATCTTACAGGCGGCTATTCTAAAAAGGGCACAGAAGAAATCACAATTAAGGGAAAGAAATATCATTTTCTTTTCTCAAAAAGACTATAAGTCTTTTTTTGTTGTTTTAAATTTTTAAGGTGGTATAATGTATTTATAACCATAAAGTTTAAAAATATGAAGCTAGAAAATAAGGTAGCAGTAGTAACGGGAGCCTCTTCGGGAATAGGAAAAGCCATCGCTGAAAAGTTTGTTTCGGAAGGTGCTTCAGTTGTTTTTTCTGATATTAATGAATGTGATGTAAGTCGTTTTAGTGATAAGGCGATTTTTGTTAAATGCGATGTTTCTAAATCATTAGAGGTAGACAGCCTTATTAAGATCTGTGTTGATAAATTTGGCAAAGTTGATGTGATGGTCAATAATGCTGGGATAGGAAGCTTAGGAGACATATTAAGTACATCTGATGATGTTTGGCATAAGACAATAGAGATTAATTTGTCAGGAGTGTTCTTTGGAATTCGTGCAGCAGGAAGAGTAATGAAAGAAAAAGGAATTAAAGGTTCAATTATCAACATGGCTTCTATCCTAGGAGCAGTTGGTTTTAATGGAGCGATATCTTACTGTGCGGCCAAGGGAGGAGTTAATCAATTAACCAAAGCAAGTGCAGTTGAATTAGCTAAATTAGGAATCCGTGTTAATTCTATTGCTCCTGGATTTATTAAAACCAGTATGACCAAGGGAGTTCAGGAGGATCAAAACTTATTGAACATAATTGATGCAATGACTCCTTTAGGATTTATGGGAGAACCAGAGGATATTGCTAACGCAGCAGTGTATTTAGCCTCTGAAGATTCAAAATATGTGACTGGTTCAGTTATGTATGTCGATGGAGGCTGGACTGCACAATAAAATTTGACAACTTCTTCTTTTCTTTGATATTATGTAAATAATATGAAAAACATAAATCAAAGGTCGTCTCTCTCTCTCTCTCTCTCTCTCTCTGATATAACATCTTTAGTGGTTTTTAGTTTGAAAACAAAGAAGCTTTAGCTTCTTTTTTGTTTTAAAAAATAATAAATAATAAAAATATGAAAAAACAACAATTGTTTATTGCTCTAGGGGTAGCATTGCTTGGGTTGGTGTTCGGAATTTCTCAATATTTTCAGGCTTTACAAACTGAAGATGTCTCAGCGGTTACTGTTGGCATTCCTAATCCTGGACATGCTTGGTCTCAAATGGAATGTAGCGGAGATTCCTTATGTATTGATCCTACTGGGAGTAAGCTAGGAGTAGGAACAAATACGCCGAGTCAGAAATTAGAGGTCAATGGAAATATTAAACTTTCTGGAGCATCTCCTTCCTATACAGTAAGTAACGTTATTGCCCCAGTTGCTTCGTCCGATGTTGCAACAAAAGCATATGTCGACGCTGCTTCTGGCGGTCCATCTTGTCCAACTAATTATGGCAATCTTTGTTCTAATGGTGGAGGATTAGCCTTTACTTATAGTGGTAAGACGATGTATATTGATGCTTATCCTAGGGCTGCTGCTTGGTACACATCTGGTTCTCCAACAGGACAAGCATTAGCTTGGCAGATGTGTGGAGCGATAGGTGCCAGACTTCCAACCTTGGAAGAGTGGCAGGCTGCTTGTACCGCTTTATCTGGTCCTAATGGAAATGGAACATCAACTTTTGGAGGAGGCAAATCAGATAGATGGGAATGGACTGCCACGCCTTCGTCTGCGACCTACAACTATGCGGTCTTGGCAGGCGGTGGCACTTGCTCTGGGACCAGCGCCGGCTATGTGAACGGTAACAGCGGTGACATCAGCGGCTACTGGTTCCGTTGCGTCCGCTAGGCACATATAATCTTTGAATTTTGATTTTGAATTTTTTGATTTTTTGAAAACATGGCAAATAATTTTTCTCATCCCAAAATATTTTATGATTTTTTGGTAATATATAAAAAATATTATTCAATTCACAAAAACCTTCCTAAAATATTCAGAGTGACGATGGGGGAGTATATCATGGAAGAATTATCAAAATGCATGAAAATAGTTGTGATGGCAAATTTTAAAAAAAGCAAAGAAGATTATAAAAAAAGTGCAAAATTATTAAAAAATTTAAGAGTGAGGATAGAAATATTAAAAAGCTATTTTTTGATAGCTTGGGACATGAAGTTTATCTCTCATCAATTTTTTTCTGACATTAATGATAGATTGGAAGAAGTGAGCAAGGAAGCATCAAGCTGGCATGATTGGTTTGAGAGAGTATTATTAGACCCAAAGGGTTCAAACGGTCAACCCAAGTCTGTTTGAAGGAAAGGAATTTCGTGTGCGGCACTTCTTACTTGAATTATCCAAGTATTGAGCTTTTAATTAGGCGAGAATTTTTCGGGGGAACCTAGAAGATTCTTATAAATAGAAGTGCAATTGTTTTATAGTGGGCCTTCGTCTGCGACCAACAACTATGCGGTCTTGGCAGGCGGTGGCACTTGCTCTGGGACCAACGCCAACAATGTGAACAATAACAACAACAACTGGTTCCGTTGCGTCCGCTAGGGACACGATCATCGTATTTTGGGAATCCCGTCTTCTAAAAAGACGGGGTTTATTTTTATTGTTTTATAATTTTTTTTGTAATTTTTATCTACTGAAGAGATAAAGTATTTTTTAAGACTAAAGAAGCGTTTTTCATAGATATTTTTTCTTAAATTATATGAATTAGCAAAATTAAAAATTCCATAATATGAATTGATGATGGAAAGCATTTTTTGCAAAAGAGCTAAGTCGGGAATTACGGGGGGAATCAGATCTTTTTTAAAATACAATCTTGATAATTTAAGATTTGTCGGTGGATCAATGATAGGGAATCTTTTTGGGTCGATTAAATGATTAAAGAAGTAAAGCCTTTTTTTAAATGATTTAACAGTTCTTTTTCTAACTAAAAGATATTTTTCTTTAACGATATATCCTAAAAAATTAATGCCTTTGGACTTATGTTGAATGATTGTTTTTTTAGGATGGAGAGAGAGCTTAAGTTTTTGCTCAAGGAATATTTCAATTTCTTTTTTGTAGTTTATTAAAGTCTTTGTATCTTTTCCAAAGATAACAAAATCATCAACATAGCGAATATAATATTTGATTTTTAATTTATGTTTTATAAACTGGTCTAGTTCGCTTAAGTATATATTTGCAAAGAATTGAGATGTTAGGCTTCCTATGGGAAGTCCCTTATTTTTAGGGATATAAAATAATGATTTTTCTTTTGGCACCAAAGAAAGAAGTTTTTTGTTCCCAGTAAAATTAGGAAGGGGATTAATAGGGTCTTGGAAAATAATTAATCTCGAAAGGTTTAATGTGAATTCTTTTTCTTCTGGGCAGATTCCCTTTATTGATTTAATATGCTTTGAAAGTAAAGCGAAGAGAATATTTTTATCTATTGAGGGAAAGAATGTTTTGACATCTGCCATTAAATAATATTGATTTTCTTTGTGCATGAATTTTTGCAATCTTTTAATAGCCATATGCGTTCCTTTAGTTTTTCTATTGGAAAAGCAGTCAAAAATGAATCTTTTATCAATAAACGGATTAATTCTATCTATTATTAAATGATGGATAATTCGATCTTTATAGTTTGGAGCGAATATTTCCCTTATCTTCGGGTCTTTTACAGCAAAGCAAGAAAAAGCAGAAGGAGTGTATGTGTTGCTTTTAAGGGCTGACGAGATTGTACTTACAATATCGGGTATTTCTAAAAAACAAGCCTTCTTCTGCTTGGCGTTTTTAGTATTTTTAACGGCCTTTAATAGCCTTTGTTTTAAAAGATAAATCAGCATTGCTTCAAAATGGTATTTTTGTTAGAATTTAATCAATGAAAAAGATTATTATTTTAATATTGATTCCATTAATTTTACTCCTTTCTTATCTTCTTTACAAAGATAATTTAAGCGTAGACAAAAATGTAACGAAGAATGATAAAGTAGAATGTATCATTAATCCTAAAATAGTTACTATTAATGGATATTCTATGTATCCTTTTCTAAAACCAGAGGAAGATGTTCAAGCTCTTTTTAATTATTATGATTGTAATGATATTTTAAGAAATGATGTAGTTTTGTATAAATATATTGGAAATACTAATTTATTGATTAAATTTATCAAAGCTATTCCAGGTGATAAATGGAATTTAAAGAAGACAGATAGTGGATATGAAATAATTGTTAATGATGTTAATCTTTTAAATTCAGAAGGAAAGCCGTATCTAATTTCCGAAAGCTCTATTAAAATGATTGAATTGTATGTTAAGGATTATCCAATTATTCCCGTAGGCACATATGTGCTTTTAGGAGATAAAACAGATGGGTCGCTAGATTCAACTAGCTTCGGATTAGTTAGTAAAAAAGATATAATGGCTAAGGTTAAAAAAGAATAATAAGTATTTGACATTTTATATTTCAGGAAGTAGATAAACATTGTTGTAAACATTTGACATTTCACTATTTATCTGATAATTTAATCACAAGCGATTTTTCGCTTGCGATTTATTATTGATACAAATATGCCAACAATTAGACAATTAATTAAGAAACCAAGAAAGACATTAAAAGCGAAGAGTAATACTCCCGGTCTTGCGTTTGGATTTAATCCTTTGAAAAACAGACCTAAGGAATATGAAGCACCTTTTAAGAAAGGAGTATGTTTGAAAGTTTTTACAACTACACCTAAGAAACCTAACTCAGCTTTAAGAAAAGTTTGTAGAGTAAAGTTAAGCAATGGAAACGAAGTTACCGCTTACATTCCTGGAGAAGGACACAATCTACAAGAGCACTCAATCGTCATGATTAGAGGAGGCAGAGTAAAAGATTTGCCTGGTGTTAGATACCACGTAGTAAGAGGTAGATTCGATTGTTCAGGAGTTGAAGGAAGAAAACAACAGAGAAGTGCATACGGAGTTAAGAAACCAGTTAAAAAATAGTATATGGCAACAGGACTTAAATTTAAAAAGAAAGTTATAATGCCCGATTCAGTATATAACGACATCATGGTTGCTAAGTTTATCAACCAAGTGATGAGTAACGGGAAAAAGACAATTGCCCAGAAAATAGTTTATGGTGCTTTTGATTTAGTTAAAAAACAAACTAAAAAAGAACCTTTGGACATTTTCAGATTAGCTATTCAGAATGTATCTCCAGTATTAGAAGTAAAACCAAAAAGAGTTGGAGGAGCTACTTATCAGGTTCCAATGGAAGTTAAGGGAAACAGAAGATTAAGTTTAGCTATGAAATGGATGATTAATTCAGCTAACGACAAGAAAGGCAAAGCAATGAAGTTCAAATTAGCTGATGAATTAATTGAAGCATCTGAAAACAAAGGAAACGCAGTAAGGAAAAAAGAGAATGCTCACAAAATGGCTGAAGCCAATAGAGCCTTTGCTCACTTTGCATGGTAATTTAATACAAACCTATTTTCAAGCCAAATAGGTTTTGTGTTCTAAAATAAATAAAAATATTATGAGCCGCCAATATCCAATCGAAAAATACAGAAACATCGGAATCATCGCTCACATCGATGCAGGTAAAACTACAACTAGTGAGAGAGTTTTGTTTTATACAGGAATATCACACAAGATTGGTGAGGTGCATGAAGGTGCAGCTGTAATGGACTGGATGGAACAAGAAAGAGAAAGAGGTATTACAATTACTTCTGCTGCTACAACTTGTTTCTGGTCTCCTGGTGACTATCTAAAGAAAGACAAATCAAATGAACACAGAATCAACCTTATCGACACTCCTGGACACATTGACTTCACGGCTGAAGTACAAAGAAGTTTAAGAGTCTTGGATGGTGCTGTGGTTGTTTTTGACGGTGTTGCTGGAGTAGAAGCTCAATCAGAAACTGTTTGGAGACAGGCTGACAGATACCACGTTCCTCGTATTTGCTTTATTAACAAGCTAGACAGAATGGGAGCTTCATTTGAAAAGAGTTTACAGTCTATTTGGGATAAATTAACTATTAATGCAGTTGCAGTTCAATATCCAATCGGACAGGAAGAAGATTTTTCAGCCATTATTGATTTAATGGAAATGCAAGCTGTTAAATTTGAAGGAGAAATGGGAAAGGATGTTATTAAATTTGATATTCCAGAAAGTTCTCTTAGAAGAAGCTAAAAAGTGGAGACACAAAATGGTTGAGAAGATTGTTGCTGAAGATGAAGCTTTGATGGAAAGATATTTAAACGGAGAAGAGATTCCAGTAGCAGATTTAAGAGCAGCTTTAAGAAAAGCAACTATTGATTACAAATTAATTCCTGTATTAATTGGAACATCTTTAAGAAATAAAGGAGTTCAATTAGTTTTGGATGCAGTTGTATATTATTTACCCAGTCCAATGGATGTTCCTGCTATTAAAGGAGTTGATCCTCAGGATGAAGAAATTAAGATTAGAAAGACATCCTAAAGATGATGAGCCTTTCTCAGCACTAGCCTTTAAAATTGCTACTGATCCATTCGTTGGAACATTAACTTATGCTAGAGCCTACTCAGGACACTTCAACAAAGGAGGATATTTACTAAATACAGTTTCTGGAGAAAGAGAAAGAATTGGTAGAATTCTTCGTATGCATGCTAATGAAAGAGAAGAAGTAGAAGAAGTATATGCTGGAGATATTGTTGCTTTTGTAGGATTGAAGAATACAACCACTGGCCACACTCTATGTGATGAATCTGGACCAATCGTTCTAGAAAAGATTACTTTCCCTGAACCAGTTATCTCTATTCAAGTAGAGCCAAAGGCAAAAGCTGACCAAGAAAAGATGGGAGCTTCATTAAAGAAACTACAAGAAGAAGATCCAACATTTAGAATGGAAACTAATCAGGAATCTGGTGAAACAGTTCTATCAGGTATGGGAGAATTACACTTGGAAATTATTGTGGATAGATTAAAGAGAGAGTTTGGAGTTGAAACCAATGTTGGTAGACCACAAGTATCATACCGAGAAACAATTGACCGTAATGCTGATGCTGAATGTAAATATGTAAAGCAGACTGGAGGTAGAGGTCAATATGGTCACGTTAAGATTAAACTTGAACCACTAGAAAGAGGAAAAGGATTCGAATTCGTTAATGAAATTAAAGGAGGTACAATTCCAAGAGAATATATTCCTGCGATTGAAAAAGGAATTAAGGAAGCAATGGCAAAAGGAGTTGTTGCTGGATATCCATTAGTTGATATGAAAGTTACTCTCTGGGATGGTTCGTTCCACGAAGTTGACTCTTCAGAAATGGCCTTTAAGATTGCTGGTTCAATGGCCCTACAAGATGGTGCTAAAAAAGCTGGAGCACATTTGCTTGAGCCAATCATGAAATTAGAGGTAGTTGTACCACCAGATTTCTTAGGAGATGTTATCGGAGATGTATCAGCTAGAAGAGGACAGATTGAAGAGACAGAAGACAGGCCAGGAGTGAAAGTTATTTACGCCAAAGTGCCTTTATCTGAAATGTTCAGCTATACTACTTCGTTAAGATCATTAACCCAAGGAAGAGGAACATCATCAATGGAGTTCGATCACTACGAAAAGGTCCCCAATAATGTTGCTCAGGAAATAGTAGAGGGTAAGAGAAAATAGTATGGAACTGCAGGAGATAAAAAAGATAATAGAGGAAGAAGGAGGTAAGATAATCCTTGCTCAAGACAACGGACCAACTCTGATAATTATGAAATTAGAAGATTACAGAGGTAGAAAAGAAGTAAAGGCCGAAATCAAGAATGAGGTAATTGCTAAAGTTCCACGAGAACTTGAAGCAGAATCTTTAAAGATTGACGACCTTCCTTTCTAGTAGGTTATTGACTTTTTTCGAAATTTGGTTAAAATAGATTTGTTAATTAAAACATTAATCCGTTCTTTTCTATTGTAAGTCGGAATAGTAGATAAGAGGGGATAAAAATAATAAAATATAAATAAATAATAATATGGCAACAGAAGTTTTTACAAGAACAAAACCACACTTGAACATTGGAACCATTGGTCACGTTGACCACGGTAAAACAACTTTAAGTGCGGCAATATTACACTGTTTAGCTATGAAGAATGGCAAAACAGCAGAGAAGTCAGTTGATCAGATTGACTCAGCTCCTGAAGAAAAAGCAAGAGGTGTTACTATTAACATCGCTCACTTAGAGTACGAAACAGACAAGAGACACTATGCTCACATTGATTGTCCAGGCCACGCCGACTACATTAAGAACATGATTACTGGTGCTGCCCAGATGGATGGAGCAATTTTAGTAGTTGCTGCAACAGATGGTCCTATGCCTCAAACAAGAGAGCACATTCTTTTAGCTCACCAAGTAGGTTTACCTTCAATTATCGTATTTTTAAACAAATGTGATATGGTTG
Organism: uncultured bacterium; assembly: GCA_963802195.1. Taxonomy (GTDB): domain Bacteria; phylum Patescibacteriota; class Minisyncoccia; order Minisyncoccales; family Minisyncoccaceae; genus UBA2211. The sequence continues at coordinate 125,498 of CAWDHP010000005.1, forward strand.
AAGACGCAGAAATGATTGACCTAGTTGAAGATGAATGTAGACAATTATTGAAGAAATACAGTTTCCCTGGAGATGAAGTTCCAGTAATCCGTGGTTCAGCTCTAAAAGCTTTAGAAGCTACATCTGTTGATGATCCTTGGGTACAGAAAGTTTTGGAACTAATGGACAAGGTAGATGAATACATTCCTGAACCAGTTAGAGATACAGCTAAGCCTTTCTTGATGGCTATTGAAGATGTCTTCTCAATTGAAGGAAGAGGTACAGTTGCTACAGGTAGAATTGAAAGAGGTATTATTAACTCTAACGAAGAAATCGAAGTTGTTGGTATTAGACCAACAGCTAAGACAACTGCTGTTTCTGTAGAAATGTTCAACAAATCATTATCAACTGGCCAGGCTGGAGATAACGTTGGTATTTTGCTAAGAGGTTTGAAGAAAGAAGATATTGAAAGAGGACAGGTTTTGGCTAAGCCAGGAACTATTACTCCTCACACAGAATTTACAGCTCAGATTTATGTTTTAACAAAGGAAGAAGGTGGAAGACACACTCCATTCTTCTCAGGATACAAACCTCAGTTCTTTATCAGAACAGCTGATATTACTGGAGATGTAATCTTGGCCGCTGGAACAGAAATGGTTATGCCTGGAGACACAGTTGATGTCACAGTTAAATTAATCGTTCCTGTAGCTTTGGAAGAAAAGCAAGGTTTTGCTATTAGAGAAGGAGGAAAGACTGTCGGTGCAGGTGTTATTACAAAGATTATAAAGTAGAATAAATAATAAGATGTCAGCAGCCCTTAAAAAAACTGAAAAGGAAGCAACAGCAAAATTGAGAATTAAGCTTCGTGCTTATGACCACAAAGTCATTGATAAAAGTGCCCAGCAGATTATTGAGTTAGCTGTAAGGTGTGGAGTTAAGATTGCCGGACCAATTCCTTTGCCGATTGAGATAAACAAGTTTACTGTTAACAGGTCAACTTTCGTTCACAAATCGTCTAGAGAACAATTCGAAATGAGAATTCACAAAAGGGTTATTGATATTTTGAATCCTAACCAGAAGGTGGTAGAGTCGTTAAAGTCATTGACTCTACCCGCTGGAGTGGACACCGAGATCAAGAGTATAATGTAGGTTAATTAATTAAATAATTGATTTATATAATTAAAAAGTAATTGAATATTTGGTAATACTAGTCTTTGAGGCTGGTTATCCAGTCTTTTTTTTGTAAAGTTATGAAATTCATATTAGGTAAAAAAATTGAAATGAGTCAGGTCTTCAAAGAGGACGGAACAGTGGTTCCCGTTACTCTTATTCAGACTGGAGAATGCGGTGTTGTTCAGGTTAAAACAAAAGAAAAAGACGGGTACGAAGCCATTAAGATTGGATTTGAATCTTTGCCTCAGAGAAAGATTATGAAAACGGGAACACCTTTCAGACATTTGAAAGAATTTGAAGGAGATGTTAATTCATACAAGGCGGGAGATAAGATTTTGGCAAGTGTTTTCGCACCAGGGGACATAATAAAGGTTTCCGGAGTATCTAAAGGAAAAGGATTCCAAGGAGGTGTAAAGAGATGGGGATTTTCCGGAAAACTTTCTTCAACCCACGGTAATAAACATGAACACAGAACATTAGGTTCTACTGGTTGTTCTATTCCAGCAAGAGTTATCAAAGGTAGAAAAATGCCTGGAAGAACTGGAAGCGACAGAGTTTGTGTTAAGAATTTAGAAGTAGTAAAGGTTGATATGAAGAATAGTATTATAGCAATTAAAGGAGCAGTTCCCGGAAGAAGAGGAACGCTTTTGGAAATTAGAGGATAAATTATATGGCAAAGAAAGAAACAAAAATTAAAGAAGCGGTGGTAGAAATTAAGACTGTTAAGGCAGATTTACCCAAAGAAATATTTGAGGTTCCTATGAACGCTGATTTAGTTCATCAAGTAATTGTTTCTCAGACTGGAAACAGAAGAAGAGTGATTGCTCATGCTAAAGGAAGAGCTGAAGTATCTGGAGGAGGTATCAAACCTTGGAAGCAGAAAGGAACAGGCCGCGCTAGAAGTGGATCGAATACATCTTCTATCTGGGTTGGTGGAGGTGTTTCTCATGGACCAACTAAAGACAGAAACTTTAAGAGAGTATTACCAAAGAATATTAAGAGAAAAGCTTTATTCGTTGCTTTGTCTGATAAAGCCAGAGAAGGATTTTTAGTAGTTGCTGAAACAATAGCTTTGAAAGAAGCTAAGACAAAGGAAGCTAGAAATTTATTAAAGAATATTGGAATTACTCAAAGTTGTTTAATAGTTTTGCCTAAGATGGATAAGAATACTATCTTAGCAATGAGAAATCTACCTAAGATTTCAACTATTCAAGCAAAGGATTTGAATTGTTTAGATGTTGTTTCATCAAAGTATTTATTAACTGACAAGGAAGGAATAGAAGAGATTAAGAAAACATTTTTAGACTAGTATGGCATTGAATATTTTTAAAAAAGAAAAAGAGGTGAAAGCAAAGAAGACTGCAGTCAAGAAAGAAACTGTTAAGAAAGAAAACAAGGAGATTTTGACAACAACAAAGAGTATTTTGAAATCACCCTGCATCACAGAAAAAGCAGTGAGCATGTCTGAGATTGGAAACTTTTATGTTTTTCATGTTAATTCTGATGCCAACAAAGTTGAAATCAAAAATGCAGTAGAAGGAAAATATAAAGTTGATGTTTTAAAAGTTAGAACAATCAATATTCCTAGAAAGAGAATGGTAAAGGGAAAAACAGTTGGTTTTAAGAATGGATACAAGAAAGCAATTGTAAAAATAAAAGAAGGTCAAAAAATTGAAATTGTAGGACAATAATATGCAGAGAAAAACATTAAAATTGAAAAACCTACTTCCATTGTCAAAGAAGAAGCCAGAAAAAAGTCTTCTAGTGAGAGTAAAAAAGACTGGAGGAAGAGGAAGTAATGGTAGAATTACTTCTTGGCAGAAAGGAGGTGGAGCAAGAAAGCTTTTAAGGCTGGTTGAATTCGGACAGAAAAAAATCAATATGGAAGCTGAAGTTCTTGCTTTGGAATATGATCCTAACAGAAATGCATTTTTAGCTTTAGTTCAGTATGAAGACAAAGAAAAGAAATATATTATTGCTCCTGAAGGATTGAAAGCTGGAGACAAGATAATCTGTGCTGAAAAGGCAGAAGCCAACACTGGAAACAGAATGAAGTTGAAAAATATCCCAGAAGGAACTATAGTCTATAATATCGAGCTAGAAGCAGGTAGAGGCGGAATATTAGTGAGATCAGCTGGAACTGGAGCAGTATTGCAAAACTATGAAGGCGGATATGCTAACTTGAAGATGCCTTCTTCAGAAATTAGAAAGATCCCTGGAGAATGTTTTGCTTCAATTGGAAAGGTTTCAAATTCTGAATACAGATTTATCAATTGGTCAAAAGCAGGAAAGACTAGAAAGAAAGGAATCAGACCACACGTTAGAGGTTCTGTTATGAACCCCTGTGATCACCCTCATGGTGGTGGAGAATGTAGAACTGGTATTGGTTTAAAGTATCCGAAAACTCCTTGGGGAAAGCATGCATTAGGAGTTAAGACTAGAAACAAGAGTAAGTGGACAACTAAGTTAATTATTCAAAGAAGAGTTAAGAAGAAGAGAAAATAATAATCATATGTCAAGAAGTCTAAAAAAAGGACCATACATTGATCCGAACGTAACAAAGAAGATAGAAGGAAAGAAGCCAAGCGAAACGGCCGCCATTAAAACATGGTCGAGAGCTTGCACTATTACTCCCGAAATGATCGGCTTTACTTTCGGCGTGCACAATGGAAAAGATTTTCTTCAAGTAAAAGTCAATGAAGAAATGGTTGGTCACAAGTTAGGAGAATTTTCTCCCACAACTAAATTTTTAAGACATGGAGGTAAAGCACAGAAAGAGCAAGAAAAAGCAGCAGCAGCTCCTGCCGCACCAGTTAAAGTAAAATAATATGGCATTCGAAGTTAAATTAAAACATTTACATATTGCTCCCAGAAAGGTAAGATTAGTTGCCGATTTGGTAAGAGGAAAGACGGCAGAAGATGCCCAGACGGTTTTGAATTTCGCAGTTAAGAGAGCAAGTGATCCAATATTGAAATTATTGAATTCAGCTCTTTCCAATGCTAAAGCAACTAAAAATGTTTCTGCTTCAGACCTATTTATTTCTAAGATTACAGTTGATGAGGGTCCAGCCGGAAAGAGAGTATTGCCTAAATCAAGAGGAAGAGGAGAGGTTATCAAGAAAAGAACTTCTCACGTAACTTTAGTTTTAGATGTAAAGAGAGAAGAGGCTAAGAAAGTTAAGAAGGGAAAGAAAGAAGTTGTTGCCAAAGAAGAAAAAGAAGTTGAAAAGAAAGTTGAGAAAAAGACAGCAGTAAAGAAAACAATAACAAAGAAGAAATAAAAAAATGAGTCACAAAGTCCACCCAAAAATATTTAGAATCAAAGGAATCGAAGACTGGTTGTCACATGGCTTTTACGGTAGCAAACCTTTGAAGAGTGTTAAAGAGGATTACATCATCAGGACTTTTTTGACTAAAAAATTAAAAGGATCAAGCGTTGAGAAGGTTGAGATTGATAGATTTAGCAATAAAACAAGTGCTGTTATCTACTCAGCTAGACCAGGATTGATTATTGGACGTGGCGGAGAAGGAATTGAAAAGATCAGACTAGAACTATTGAAAGAAGTTTTCAAGAAGAATGATTTAGGTTTAAAAGAATTAAATGAATTAGGAAAGAGATTGAAGTTGGAAGTAAGGGAAGTTTCTAATCCTTGGACTTCTTCAGTTTTAGTTAATCAATGGATTGCTGAAAAGATTGAAAAAAGAACTCCTTTTAGAAAGACAATCAAACAGGCTATTGAAAAAGTTATGGCCAATAAAGGTGTTAAAGGAGTTAAGATTATGGTTTCAGGAAGATTGGACGGAGCACAGATTGCGAGATCAGAATGGTTAGAGAAAGGAAGATTGCCCAGACAAACAATTAGGGCAGATATTGATTATGGTTTTGGAGAAGCCAGATGTACCTACGGTGCAATTGGAATAAAGGTTTGGATATACAAAGGAGATAAATTTGAATAAAAATCATGTTAGCCCCAAAAAGATTAAAACATAGAAAACAGCAGAAGGGTAGAAGAAGTAGAAGAACCTTCGAAAGTAAGGGAACTAAAATCAGTTTCGGTAGCTTTGGATTGAAAGCAACTACTGAAAAATGGATTACTTCTAATCAGATTGAAGCTTGTAGAAGAGCGATTATTAGATACCTAAAGAAAGGAGGAAAGTTGTGGATTAGAGTATTTCCTGATAAGGTAAGAACAAAGAAAGGACAGGAGGTGCCAATGGGAGGAGGTAAGGGTTCATTGGACCACTATGTATTCCCAGTAAGACCAGGTAGAGTATTATTCGAATTAGAAGGAATCCCAGAAGCTGATGCTAGAGAAGCTTTTAGAAAGGCGGGAGATAAGTTGCCTTTAAAGACAAAGTTTGTTAAAAAACAGTAATATGAAAAGCAAAGAATTAGTTTCAAAAACTAAAGAGGAATTAGTAGGATTAATGAATGACAAGAAAACAAGAATTGAAGAGATTCGCTTCAAGGTTATGTCAGGAGGAATTAAGAATACTAAAGAGTTAAGAGAAGATAAAAAAGATATTGCTAGAATTTTGACTATATTAAATAAAAAATAGTATGCCAAAGAAAGAATTAACAGGAGTTATAGTTTCAGATAAAATGCAGAAGACTGTTGTAGTTAAGGTTGAAAGAATTAAAGAACACCCAAAGTACAAGAGAAGATACAAAGTTCACAAGGGCTACAAGGCTCATGTTGAAACTGGTGAATACAAGACAGGAGACAAAGTTGTAATAAGAGAAACAAATCCGATTTCAAAAGATAAGAAATGGGCAGTGGTTTCAAAATTAAGTAAATAAAAGAAAATGATACAAGTACAGACAATGTTAAAAGTTGCCGACAATTCAGGCGCAAAGATGGCTAAATGCATCCGTGTTTTGGGCGGAACATATAGAAGATATGCATCACTAGGTGACATCATTGTCGTTGCCGTAAAAGATGCTGAACCAAGAAAGAATGTTAAGAAACACCAGGTCTTAAAGGCAGTTATTGTTAGGGAGAAAGGACCAGTAAGAAGAAGCAATGGAACATACATTAAATTTGATGACAACGCTATTGTTATGCTTGAAGGAACTTCAAAGGAGCCTAAGGGAACCAGAATCTTAGGACCAGTAGCGAGAGAAGTGAGAGAAAAAGGATTCGAGAAGATTTCAACAATGACAAAAGATTTAGTTTAAACATATGAAGATAAAAAAGAACGACCAAGTTTTAATAATTGCAGGAAACGACAAAGGCAAAAAAGGAAAGGTGATTAGATCCATTCCTGTTAAGAGCAAAATTGTTGTTGAAGGAATTGCTTTAATGAAGAAGCACGTTAAGCCTAAGAAGTCTGGACAGAAAGGACAGATGGTTTCCGCTCCTAGAGCAATCAATATTTCAAATGTTGAGTTGGTTTGTTCTAAGTGTGGAAAGGCAACTAGAGTTGGTTACGAAATAGTCGAAGGAGTAAAATATCGTATTTGTAAGAAATGCGGAGCACGTATTTAATTAAAAGATTATGGCAATAACAAGCATTAAAGAAAAATACAAGAAGATAGCCGTACCTAAGATGAAGGAGAAGTTTGGCTACAAGAATGTTATGGCAATTCCAAAGATAGAGAAGGTAGTTATCAATATTGGATTTGGAAGAGTTATTTCTCCTAAAACAAAAGATGAACAGAAGAAGTTTGTAGAATATATTGCAAACAATCTTTCTAGTATTTGTGGACAGAAGCCAGTAATGACTGTAGCTAGAAAATCAATTTCTACTTTTAAATTAAGAGAGGGAAGTATTATTGGATCAAAGGTTACTTTGAGAGGAAAGAAGATGCAAGACTTTATGGAAAAGTTAGTGAATGTTGTTCTTCCTCGTTCAAGAGATTTCTTAGGAATCAATCCTAAATCAATTGATGAGAAAGGAAATTTAAATTTGGGAATTAAAGAGCATATTGCTTTCCCAGAAATATCACCAGAAAAGTCTCCTATTATTCTTGGAATGGAAATTACAATTACTACTAATGCAAAGAGCAAAGCAGAAGGATTGGAATTATTCAAATTACTTGACTTTCCCTTCAAGAAAAGTTAAAGTCAAAAAGTGTTAAATTATGGCAAAAACATCACAAATAGCAAAATCAGCAAAAACACCGAAATTTTCTTCAAGAATAGTAAGAAGATGTTTTAAGTGTGGAAGAAAGCACGGCTATATCAGAAAGTTCGGTTTATGCAGAATTTGTTTCAGAGAAATGGCGAATAAAGGAGAGTTGCCTGGAGTTAAGAAAAGTAGTTGGTAATTATATATACGAAAATGGACCCAATAGCAGACATGATCAGTTCAATAAATAACGCCTTAGCTGTCGAAAAGAAACAGATAGCTCTTTATCCATACTCTGATTTTAAGTATAGTATACTTGAGGTTTTGAAAAAGGAAGGCTTAATTGAGAACATTGATAAGAAAGGAAGATTGTCAAAGAGAAAGATTATCGTTGATTTTAAATATGATACCGAAGGAAATTCTTTGATTACAAAAATCAAGAAGGTTTCTAAGCAAGGACAGAGAATCTATTCAACCCACAATGAATTGAAGCCGGTTAAGTCGGGACACGGAATTTCATTGGTCACTACTTCTAAAGGAATAATGACTAACAAAGAAGCCAGAAAGGCTAAGATTGGGGGAGAAGTAATTTGTGAAATTTGGTAATATGTCAAGAATAGGAAAACAAGAAATTTTAATACCAGCCGGAGTTGAAGTAAAGATCAACGGATTAGCAATCGAGGTTAAAGGACCTAAGGGTGTTTTACATATGACTGCAGTAGATCAAATTGCAATTGAAATGAAAGATAATGCAATTTACTTTACTCCTAAGAAAGCAGATTTGAAATCTAATGCTCTTTGGGGTTTAACCAGAACTTTAGTTTCAAACATGATTGATGGAACAACTAAAGGATTCGAAAAGAGATTGGAAATCAATGGAGTTGGTTTTAAAGCCAGAGTTGAAGGCAAGAAATTGATTTTAGATGTCGGTTTGAGTCACACTGTAGACATTGATGCTCCAGCGGGTATTGAATTCAAAGTTGAAAAGAACGTTATCATTGTAACAGGAATAGACAAGAGTTTGGTTGGACAGATTTCAGCTACTATTAGAAAAGTGAAGCCACCAGAACCATACAAGGGAAAAGGAATTAAATATTCAACAGAGATTATTAAGAGAAAGCTTGGTAAGAAAGCAGCAGCAGGTGCATAATATATTTGAAATACATGTTAGAAAAAAAAGCAAAAAGAATAATAAGGCACAAGAGAGTGAGAGCAAAGGCGGAAGGTACTGCAAGTAAACCTAGACTTTGCGTTTTCCGTTCGAACCAGCATATCTATGCTCAATTAATTGATGATACTACTCACAAGACTATTTTAGCTGCTGATGATTCTACTACTAAAGGAAAAGACAAGAAAACTGACTCTTCAAAGAAAGTAGGAACTGAAATTGCTAAGTTAGCAATTGAAAAGAAGATAACAGAAGTAATATTTGATCGTGGAGGAAATAAATACCATGGCAGAGTTAAAGCTCTAGCTGAAGGCGCAAGAGAAGGTGGATTAAAATTCTAATTAAATATGAAAAGAGAAAGAAACACAAAATTTGATAAGAAAAACGAAGTAAAAGATGAATTTGAATCTAAGCTTTTAGACTTGGCCAGAGTTACTAAAGTTACTGGCGGTGGAAAAACAATGAGATTCAGAGCCGTTATCGTTGCTGGAAACAAGATGGGAAAGGTTGGAGTCGGAGCTGCTAAAGGTTTGGATGTTTCTCAAGCTATTGAAAAAGCAACTAGAGTTGCGAAAAAGAATTTGAAAGATATTCCAATGATGGAAGGAACAATTCCTTTTGAAGTAGAAGCTAAGTTCGGTCCTTCAAGAGTAATACTAAAACCACAAATGAAAGGAAAAGGTTTGGTAGCAGGAGGAACAGTAAGAATCATTTGTTCTTTAGCTGGAATTCAGGATATTTCTTCTAAGACATTATCGAGGACAAGAAACAAATTAAACAATGCACAAGCGACAATGTTAGCTTTATCTAAATTGAAAAAGATTTAATATGATGCAATTACACGAATTAAAACAGAATACAACCTTCAAGAAAAAGAAAAGAGTTGGTCGCGGAGGCAAGAAGGGAACATATTGTGGCGGCGGAGGAAAAGGACAGAAGGGAAGAGCCGGTGCAAAGTTCAAGCCAATCATCCGTGGTTGGATTAAGAGATATCCTAAATTAAGAGGATACAATTTTAATACTCAAACTAATGTTTCATCAATTAACCTTGATGTTTTAGAAAAAGTATTTGAAGCTAAATCTTTAATTAATCCTGAAGCCTTAGTTGCAGAAAGGATTATTAGAAAAGTTGATGGAAAGTTTCCTACAATTAAGATATTAGGAGTTGGAGAAATTAAGAAGGCTTTGACTATCGAAGGCTGTTTAGTTTCAAAGACTGCTAAAGAAAAGATAGAAAAAGCAGGTGGAACAGTCAAAGAAAAGACAAAGAAGGAGGTTTTAAAGAAAGAACCTAAAGCAAAAGCTAAAAAGTAAAAACTATGTTCAAAAAGATTACAGAAATTTTTAAGGCAAAAGACTTAAGATACAAGATACTTTTTGTCTTAGGAATTTTTGCTATTTTTAGATTGATGGCTAATATTCCTGTGCCAGGAGTAGATGTTGCTAGAATTCAGCAGTTCTTTGCTGGTAATCAATTCTTCGGAATGATGAACTTATTTACAGGAGGAGCATTAGACAAGGTTTCAATTGTCATGCTTGGCCTTGGACCTTACATTACAGCTACCATCGTTTTCCAACTTTTAACAATGATTTTCCCTCAGATTGAGAAGCTATACAAAGAAGAGGGTGAAGCCGGAAGGCAGAAGTTTAATCAATACTGCAGAATTGCTGGAGTTCCTTTGGCAATGATTCAAGGTTATGCCATGATGTTCTACTTAAAAGCTCAAGGAGCGATTGGAGTATTAGATCCAATGACTATGATTGCTGCTGTTGCTGCAATCACTGTTGGTTCAACTATTTTAATGTGGTTCGGAGAATTGATTTCTGAAAAAGGAATTGGTAATGGAGTTTCATTATTGATTTTTGCTGGTATCGTTGCTGACTTCCCAAACAATATTCAGAAGATGTTTTTAACTTTTGAACAAAGTCAGATATTCTCATACATCTTATTCTTAATTTTATCATTAGTAATTATTACTGGAGTAGTTTTGATTAACGAAGGCAGAAGAAATATTCCTGTTTCTTATGCTAAGAGAGTGAGAGGAAACAAAATGTATGGAGGAGCTTCAACATATTTGCCTTTGAATATTAACCCAGCTGGAGTTATTCCTGTCATCTTTGCTATTTCTATTTTAATGATTCCATCAATGCTTGCTTCATTCTTTAATTGGGGTTTTGTTAATGATGCTTTGGGCAATGCTTGGATTTACGGAATACTATACTTTATTATGGTATTTGTATTTACATTTTTCTATACAGCAGTTACATTTGATCCGAAGAGTATTTCAACTAATTTACAGAAGATGGGAGGATTCATTCCTGGCATTAGACCTGGTGAAAATACAGCTCAATTTTTACAATCAATACTATCAAGAGTTTTGGTTGTTGGAGCTACTAGTTTAGGATTGATTGCAGTTATGCCTTCAATAGTTCAAGGAATAACTGGAATTCAGCAATTTAGCTTTATGATTGGAGGAACAGCCTTAATCATTATCGTATCTGTCGCATTAGATACAATGAAACAGATTAATTCTCAGTTAGAAATGAGAGAGTATGACTCATAATTATTTTAGGAGATAGAAGATTGGGGACAACCCGGTCTTCTATTTTTTTGTTTTGTATTTTATAATATAACATAAGCATAAAAGAAAAATATATGGAAAAGTCTCCTTTGGTTTTAATATTGTTAGGCAAGTCTGGATCAGGAAAAGGAACCCAAGTTAATCTTTTAAAAGATAAGCTTGGTTTGGATTTTTTGGGTACTGGAGCCTTGCTAAGAGAGAGAAAAATGGTAGGTGATTTTTCTGGTAAGAAAATAGCTGATGTGATAGACAACGGTGGGATTGTTCCTCCTCCAGTAGTTTTTAAACTATGGATGGATAAGTTTGAGGAATTCAAAAATAAAGGAGACGCTTTTAAGGGAGTTATTCTTGATGGATCTCCAAGAAAATTAAGAGAGGCTTGGTTGATGGATGATGCATTAGGTTGGTTTGAATGGGACAAGAGAGTTAAAATTATGCTGATTGATATTTCTGATGAAGAAGCAATTAACAGAATTGCTAAAAGAAAGATTTGTCCTAAATGTGGTGCCATTGCTATTGTTTCTGGTACTAGTGATTCAGACATTTGTTCTAACTGTGGAGAAAAATTAATTATTCGTCCTGAAGATACCGTTGAAGGAACTCAAAAGAGATTAGAATGGTTCAGAGAAGAGGTTGCAGAAACAGTAGAACATTATGAATCAATGGGAAGATTAATAAAGATTAATGGAGAGCAATCTGTCGAAGGAGTTTTCAATGATATCATGAAAGAAATTGAAAAAGATGATAACAATTAAAACAAAAGAAGAGATAGAAGTAATGGCGAAAGGAGGAAAGATTTTAAAATCAATTGTTGATGAATTGGGTAGCCATGTTGCTGTTGGAGTTTCTGGATTAGAGCTAGAAAAGATGGCTGAAGAAATGATTAAGAAAAATGGAGGTGGATTTAGTTTTAAGGGGCAGGACGGATTTCCGTCTTGTCTCTGTTTTTCTATTAACGAAGAAATAGTCCATGGGATTCCAGATAGTCGAGTTTTAAAGAATGGAGATATTGTTACATTAGACTTAGGAATATTTTTTCCTTTAGAAAAGTTCGTTTCTGAAATTGATGAAACTAAATATCCTAATTTAAAAAAAGGATTCCATACAGATATGGCTAGAACCTATCTAGTCGGAGACGTTGATCCTGAAATCCAAAGGCTCGTTAAAGCCACCAAAAAGGCTTTAAAGAGGGGCATTTCTAAGGTTAGAGTAGGAAACTCATTTGGGGAGTTAGGCGAGGCGATATGCAAGTTTAGCGAACAGCAGGGATTCAGTGCTGTAAGGAATTTATGTGGCCATGGAATTGGAGCGAAATTACATGAAGATCCAGATGTTTTAAACTATGGCAAAAAAAGTTGGGGAGATATTATGGAAGAGGGAATGGTTTTTTGTATTGAACCGATGTTATCAATGGGCAGCTACAAGATTAAAAAGAGGGGAATGGCATTTATTACAGAAGATAACTCTTTGTCTGCTCATTTTGAAGATATGGTGGCCGTTACTAAGAGTGGATTAAGGGTATTGACAAATTAAAGGGGAGAGTTTATAATATGTTTAAGGTGAAAGAAGATGGTTTCACAAAATGTTTCAAAGTCAGGCGTATCGTCGAAGAATAAAGAGAAATTTTCTCTTACGGGCTGGTATCAAGGCCAGCAGAAAGTGGGAACACAATTTTCAGGATCTTATCCTGGGAACAATCCTACCTTAAAATGATGTGGAGAAATGGAGAGACTATCTATTTCTCCACATCAAACCCTTCTTCGGTAGTGTCAAATTTAGGAGCGAATAGTCGTTCTTTTTTTGTACAAATTTATTTTAAATGATAGAATATCTGTATGAATAACAAGGAAACAGAATTAAGATATGATTTACTAAATGACGATTGGGTCATTGTTTCTCCGATTCGTGCTGATAGGTTTAGAAAAACTAAAGTATTTTAGGTTGTCCTTTTTGTGATATTGAAAAACAGGAAAAGCCTGTTTTAGTTTATTCCCATGGTGTAGAGACAGACACTAAAGATTTGAAAGATTGGACAACAGTTGTGATTCCGAATAAGTATCCTATTTTTGTTCCTTTTCAGAAAAGTGAAGAAAAAAAAGAAAGCAGTATCTATTCTAAAATTAAATCGAGTGGTTTTCATGAATTAGTGATTACCAGAGATCATGAAAAAAGTTTAGCTCTTTTGCCATTAGATAAAATCAAGGAAGTTTTTACTTGTTATCAGCAAAGGATTATTGAATTCAAGAATTATGATTTTGTTAAAAATGTTGTTATCTTTCACAATCATGGGAAAGAAGCTGGTTCAAGTCAGCCACATCCTCATTCTCAAATTTTAACCATTCCTTTAATTGATAAAGAATTTAGAATTACATTAGAAAATCATAATGAATATTTTAAAAAGAATAATGAGTGTCTTAGGTGTAAAGTGAATAAGGAAGAAAAGAAATCTAAGAAAAGAATTATTTTTGAAAATAAAGATTTTATAGCTTACGTTCCTTTTGCTACCAAGTTTACATACCAAACAATAATTACTCCTAAAAAACATTCTTCTAGGTTTGAAGAAATTACTGACAGAGAAAAAGAAAGCTTAGCTGAAATATTTAAAGTAATACTTTTAAAATTATATAAGGGATTAAAAAATCCTCCCTATAATTTCTATTTACATACTGCTCCGTTAGATAAAGAATATCCACATTTTCATTGGTATTTTTCTATCTTTCCAAGGCTATCAGTACTAGCTGGTTTTGAGGTGGGAGCTCAAATGGAAATCCCGACTATGTATCCTGAAGATCAAGCTTCATTTTTAAGAAATCAAAAATAATTTAAAAATATATGAAACCATTAATTGTTGCCAACTGGAAGTGCAATCCTAAAAGTTTAGCAGAAGCAAAAGAATTATTAGAAAAAATAATGGGAGGGATTAATAATGAAGATGTCATTATCTGTCCACCAACTGTCTTTCTTTCTTCTTTAATTAACAATAAGGTTTCCTTTGGAGCTCAAAATTGTTTTAGTAAGGAAGGAGCTTTTACAGGAGAGAATTCAGTTTCAATGTTGGAAGATTTAGAAGTTAAGTATGTTATTCTAGGGCACTCAGAAAGAAGGAATATTTTTAAAGAAACTAATGAAGAAATTAATACTAAATTAATCAAGGTAGTAGATTCTAAAATAGTCCCAATCCTTTGTATTGGAGAAAAGGGGGAAGAGAGGGGAGAGGGTAAAACATTTGAAGTTTTAGGAGAGCAATTAGATATTTGTTTAAATAATATTTTAAATCCTGAAAGAATTATTTTATCTTACGAACCAGTCTGGGCAATTGGAACTGGTAAATTTGCTGAAGTAGAAGATATTAAAGAAATCAGATCTTTTATTCAAGACTTTTTAATTAAGAAGTTTAATAAAGAGGTTGCAGAAAAGATTAGAATTCTTTATGGTGGCAGTGTTGATTCGAATAATGTCCATTCATATATTACTGAAGCTCAAATGGACGGAGTTTTGGTTGGAGGAGCCTCTCTCAAGGCCGATGAATTTTTGAAGATAATAAAATCCGCCTAAAGCGGAAATGTTTTGACGAAGCGAATGTGCCAATCATTCGCTTCGTTTCTTATGGCTATGCTGCGTACCACGCCTGGTTTTCGTAGTTCCTCTTTGATCGGGTTCGGTGATGATCAGAGGACGAAAAGTACCGAAACTGTTGCAGTGTGAATTGTCATGTTATCGAACCTCTCTTAAGGCTCTACACTTACTTACGTTCGAAGATTTCGAACGTTCATATATCTCTGAGAGCAATGATGTAATTTAATCACTCTCGTCTTATTTGCCGGTGTTACTATAAGGCACAAACCTCGAACGCTTATGGCTTACGAACCTCCGTGAGGGTTCAATTGTTTTCCTGCCTTTTCATCAATCTTAACTGGTAGGGTTAGCAGGACGACTGTGCGGCCGAAACGGATATGGTTGCGTTGCAAACACACAACATGTTTTGCTTTTCACCTCCTAGTCAATGTACCCTTTTTAATATATCATTAATTTCAAAATATGCAACAATTTCAATTTGTTAATTTCAATTTGTTAGTTATTTTTGAAAATAATAAAATCCGCCTAAAGCGGAACAAGTTTAAAGTGATTCGGAAGATTTTGTATCTTCCATAAAATGGAGTTGATCTGTTCAATAATCTATACAGGTTTTGTTTTTTCATTTTTACGAATTGCAATAATGAATTCAAATAAAGAAATAAAAAATCACCTCCTTGGTGTACTAAATTCATTATACTCATTATTTGATTTTTGACAAGATGTTCATGGGGGGAAGTAGGTGTATAACATACTCCCCATGTTTCCCATCGGTACCGCACAAAAGTGCGTTCAAATCGTCCTTTTTCTTATAGGACGAAGAAGATCACTGAGACTGGTGCAAGAGCACCATAACCAGGTGATGTTAAAGACATAATTCCATCTTCATTTTTTGCATTTACAGTGCACATTCTCAAGAGATAATTAATTTATCTCCCGACGATTATCCAATAGGATACCTGAGTCGCAATTTTTCAGGCATGCAGGCGTTATGGGTTATGCGACGAGTGCAACACAATAACACATTTTTGCTTTCACCTCCTAGTAATTTGTACTAGAATTAATATACCATTAATTTTAAAATATTCAAATAATATTGTGCGACATTTATACTAGAACATATTTTTAAGGGGAGAGGTGATATTAATTTTTCATGTTTTTACCACTATGAAATTGTCGATGAACATCTCTTAGTCTCTTATTGGTCACATGGGTATATATCTGAGTAGTAGCAATATTTTTGTGTCCTAAGAACTCTTGAATGGTTCTTAAATCAACTCCTTGGCCGAGCAAATCAGTAGCATAGCTATGCCTTAAAGTGTGTGGAGTCGTAAAGAAAGGAATATTGCCTAAGGTCGCATACTTCTTAACGATTCTTTCTATAGAACGAGGCGTTAAACGGTCTTCTGAGCCGTTTCTTGACCTATAATGGATAAAGAGTGCTTTGTCGTCATCATCACGTGTTTTAAGGTATTTTTTGACCCAATCTAGGGCTCGTTCGGAGAAGTAAACAGTACGTGGATGCTTGCCTTTTCCTATAATCCCAAGTTCCAAGTCTTTCTTATCACTTAAGGCCTTAAACTGCTCTTTATTCAAAGCTACTAACTCAGCGATTCTTAGTCCGGTTGAGAAAAGAGATTCAAGAATAGCACGGTCGCGTAATCCTTCATTAGTTTCAGTATTAGGAGCTAGTAATAGTTTTTCTACTTGGTCTAATGTTAAAAACTTTACAGTTTTTTCTTTCTTAGCATCCTTGGGTAATTGTATCTTATCAGCTGGTAAAGAGATGATATCTTTATCAGTGAAGAAGCTCAAAAGCGATCGTAGGGCGATTAAGTAATAGTTCTGAGTTAACTTAGATAGCGGTTTATCATGAGCTGGATCTTTAAATCTGGCTAAGAACAATCTGTAGTTCCAAACTTCTTCAGGAGTTAAATCATGCGGCAACATATCTTCTTTATTTCCAGCCTTTAACCAATCAGTAAACTTCTTTAAATAGCGGCTGTAGTTTTTCTGAGTATTATCAGACAGACCTTTTTCTATTTCACAATAGTCTAAGAAATCAGGAATATGTTTTATAATAGGCTTATTTGATTTTTGCATAGGTGTTATTAATCATTATTATTGTAGAAACGTAAATTAGAGGCTAACTGTAGAACATTGATTCATTGTTAAACATTTTATTTTAATTTTTTCACAAAAATATTTTTAGGGAACAAGTCAAAATAATTTTATACGATATAGTTATTAAATGATTTCTATAAACGCATTTTAAAAGGTTGTGATTTTAAGCCTAAAACGTGTAAAACAACGATATATATGTAACACGGGCTTTTAGGCCCCCTGAAATGTCGCTTAACCTACATTGTCCGACATTTATGATTTAATAATATATCAGGGTTTACGCCCTGTCAAGTACTGTTCCCTATAGACTTGAGGA
This sequence comes from uncultured bacterium, assembly GCA_963802195.1. Taxonomy (GTDB): domain Bacteria; phylum Patescibacteriota; class Minisyncoccia; order Minisyncoccales; family Minisyncoccaceae; genus UBA2211. The sequence goes on from CAWDHP010000005.1 coordinate 142,485, forward strand.
AAAGAATTGATCGAGGAGAATAATTATACAATTCTTTTTGTATAATTATTCTCCTCTTTTCCCTAGATCTCTCAGATAGAGATTGCCGGCATAGTCGACAGCCCTTCAGTTATAAGTTCTGCCAACTTTTTTGTTCCCATTCCTATTCTTTGGCCATACTCTATGGCTTGATTGACCAGGCCGTCTCTGGCGAGGTCAATAATCGTTTCGTCTATTTCTGGATCCATAGTGTCTCCTAACTCAGATAATAGGAAAATTTGATATACCAACATTATAAAATGTAAAAATATATTTGTCAAGTTTTTATTTCCCTTTCCTTCTATCCCTTTCTGAGTATTCTTTTATAGCTTCTTCGAATTGTTTCTCCTTAAAGTCAGGGAAATACTTGTTAGTGAAATATAATTGAGAATAGGCAGTGTGCCACATCATAAAACCTGCTGAAAGATGAGGATCATTTTCACAGCCAGTTCTAATTAGTAAATCAACAGGGGGCAAATTTTTAGTCCAAAGATTTTCGACAATAGTTTTTTCATTCACATCCCCCCTCTTTTCTTTTATCTTTTTAATACAATCAATCATTTCATCAGTTCCATTATATGCCATTAAAAAGGTAACAAAATATTTGTCATAGTTTTTTGTTTTTTTAATTGCCTCCTCAATTGCTTTTTTTGTTTCCTCAGGAAAATATTCTCTCCACTTCCCTATTACTTCTACTCTTACCTTGTTTTTGTGGACCTTTTCATTATCAGCCATTTTCTTAAATTCCTTTTCAAAAATTTGGAAAAGATAATTAACTTCATTTTTTGATCTTTTTAAAATATTATCTAAAGAACTGCCCCAGATAGTTAAATATGGGATTTTCATTTCTAAGGCTTTTTCAATTATTTTTTCAGAAGCATCACTTCCCTTTTCGTGGCCGATAAGCGTGGCTAAGCCTCTTTTTTTGGCCCACCTTCTATTACCATCCGGAATAATTGCTACGTGATTAGGAATTTTCATTTTGTATTTGTATTAAGCTTTCTTCTATTATCCTCAAGGGCTGTTTTTCTTGTGTTCTAGCAAAGATGTATCCTAGGGAAAAAGACAAAAGAGCGATTAGGACAATACAGGCAAGAAGGACTATTTTATCTTGGTTTTCTTTGACAAAATCCAATATTTTTGTTAACATTTCTTTGTTAATAATAACTGCTGATTTAATACATATATATTAAAGTAAAATCGGCAAAGAGTCAAAATGGCAACAACCAAAGCAGCGGGTACGAGTCGTCTAGGTAGAGATTCTAATCCAAAATATTTAGGAGTTAAATTATTTGAAGGCCAAAAAACTAAAATTGGTTCTATTATCATACGCCAAAGAGGTTCTAAGTTTATAGCTGGAAAGAACGTCAGAATGGGTTCAGACAATACTCTTTATGCTGTAAAGGCAGGTCTTGTTTCTTTTCAAACAAAAAGAAAGAAGATATTTGATGGTTCACAGAGATTGGCTAAGATAGTTAACGTAGACTAATTAAAACAAAAGAGAAACCAGAGATTTAGGTCTCTGGTTTTTTTGTTTATTAAAACTTATATAAATTAATAACAGCCAATTTGACCAATATCAGGTGTACACGTTAAATTAATATAAAAACACTCAGACCCTCCGCCAACATCTTCATCGTAGTAGGCACAGCTTGAAGGAGCAGTGGTATTATTTGCCCATGGTTTTTCTAAAGTAGAGCAGTTTCCAGCATACCAACAACCACCACGACCAACACCATAGCATGTTTTTACAGGATAAGTACACCATGATAAATATTGATGCCAACTTGAAGGACAAGAAGATCCAGCAAATCGACATATTGGATTAGCTAATCCATCTTGGTAAACAAGAACTCCTTTTGTAGATCCACCCACAGAATTAGTAGCTGTGCAATTTGTTCTATTATGATCAGTGCCACCAGCTATTGGTTGAGAGCCAATAAAACTATTTAATTGGCTTAAGCAAGCTCCAGAACCATTGCAAATATCTCCCGAAGCAAGAATATTTCCATTCACTTCCAATTTCTGAGAAGGAGAAGCTGTTCCAATCCCAACATTACTATTGATGCCACTGTATACTATCTTATTCCAAGATGCTGAAGGATTATTATTCGTTTTACGGAAATACAAGTCTTGATCAAAAAAGCTTCCAGCAATTTGTAGAGCATAGTTATTGTTTGGATTGGAATGCCTAATATCTAAAAGATGCCACCAGTTTGATGCTCCGGCTGGATAATTTGTAACTGTTGAACCATCATTTTGGAAGAAACCACTTGTTGCTCCAGCATTTCCTTGTAATCCAGCATCGGTTCTGGTTCCTGTACTTGTTCCACTAATTGCAGACCAATTAGTCTTACAATCTCCAGCTATACACAAACCATCAGAGGCATTGATCTGTCCTCCTTGGACATCCAATTTGTATCCAGGAGTAGATGTTCCTAGCCCTGTATTCCCTCCAGTCAAACAGAGGGTTGAAGAACATTCCATTTCAGACCAAGTGTGGCCATTGGCTGGTTTGGTAGAGGAATATGCTGCACCAACTAGATCAGTTTTAAATTCTCTAACATATTGATAGATTGAAAAGGATATAGAGAAGAGTGAAATTAAAACTACGAAAATTATACTTTTTTTATTCATAATATACATTAATTATTTTTATAACTAACTTCTATTTATTTTTGTTTCATATATTTTTTGTAAATTAAAACCCGCTTCTTATTTGGGCAGGCTTTTATACAAAAAGCCCACCACTAGGAAGGCCTCGCGGCCTCTATACAAGTTTCCCTGTATAACATAAGCAACGCCCTAATGATGGGTTTTATGTTGCTTATGATTTTTAGTCATGCCATCGAATTACTTCAATGGTTTAGGTTATCTAAACTTATTAAATTGTGATTTAATTATATCTTAAAAATAAAAAAGTGCAATAAGCTGCATAATAAAAAACTAGGAATCACTTCCTAGTTTTTAACAGAGTAACTAAATTAACTTATTCTTCCCTTTACTTTTGAAGCGTTTAATTTCTTTCTTTACTTCTTTTATGTGTTTTTCTGTTGGAATATTTTCTGGCAATACCCCGCCAATATCTTTAATTGTTTGCCTTACTTTTCCACCAACCATAAAGTGAGTTTGTGTTGCCGCATATTCGTTATCAATTTTATCTTTTTTAATTTTTTCATCAGTTTGAGTAATGCGGAATAAATTAGCAGCTAATTCAGTAGAACCAGAGACATCAAGTAGCTCGCCCTTTTTGACACCTTTTTTCTTTTCTATTTCTGCTAAAGGCAAGCCATAAAGGCCTTGATATCCAGCATCATTAAATAATCCAAAATTTTTAACTCCAGATTTTTTAGCAGTTTTAAATAGTTTTTTGTTATGATCACTTACTTCATTACGGATGAATAATCTTTTTTCATCATCAGATAGTTTTTCAAATAATTCGTTTTTTCTTGTTTGTATCGCAAAGTAAGTCTGAGCAAGTGCTATGTTTGGTTTTTTGGAATCTCCATTTTGGCATACCAGATAACAAGCATAGCGATCAAGTTTGTAGTCATTAATTTGTCGTACTGTGTTTGAACCTATTCTGACCATTTTTACTGTTTGGTAGAAATGGTTATCCA
>CAWDHP010000006.1:0-210945 GCA_963802195.1 uncultured bacterium
GGATACGTTTCAAAGATTAGGGAGCTGAAGATGGTGCAATCAATAACCAGGAAAGGCAAGTGCATTCACAATGCTCCGATAGAATCATTCTTCGGGCACTTCAAAGACGAGGTCGACTACAAGAATTGCAAAACCTTTGAAGAACTCAAAGAATTGACAGAAGAGTATGTTAGCTATTACAATAATAGAAGAAGGCAATGGAACATCCAAAAGATGACGCCTGTGGAGTATAGAAACCATCTTTTAAATGCTATCTGTTAGCTAAATTGTGTCTACTAAACGGGGTACAGATCATTTTATACTGTCTCATTTGTTCATTTTACCCAGACCCTGACACCTCAAATTGACTATCTCCAAGACCCCCAAAGAACCCTTACACTGCTTGGAGGGTAGGGGTTCTATACCTTTCTTGCCTGCACGCTACAATTCTTATCGAGAGACCTAGATGGCTCGAATACTGTTATTCTATTGCAAGCGAAGCATTAAGCTAATTCTAACCATTAATAATTGATTTTTTATCTTTAATCGACTACTATTCAAATATATGAATGAAGCTTTTCAATCAACAAGTAGAGCTATTAAAGAACTTCCTTTATTGCCAATTTTAAGTTATGGAATTTTATCAATTTTCGCAGGATATATCATTGACTTATTAACAGGATTAGGTGGATATGCTTACATTATTTCAGAAATTGTTTTGCCTACCATTGGGGCAACCCTTGATCTTTTCGCAGAAGAGGGGAAAAATATTTTAAAATGTTTTATAGATGATTGGATTAAATTACCCGTAGAATGGCATTACCTTATTTTATTTAATGTTTTAATTTGGTATCTTGTAATTGATTTTTTTAATGATCATTTTGAAGAAATAAAAATAACATGGAATCTATGGAGTCAAAAAAATTTATCCAAATAGTTAAAGAATTATCGGCTATATTAATAGTAGGAGTTGTGGCAATAGTATTTTTAAACTACACTACTGATATTTTTAAAACACCAAGGATTATTGAAAATAAAGTTCCGTCAGATTATCCTGATTATGAATCACTCCAACATTTAGTTTCCCTGCCCATAGAAAATAATTTTGAAAGTTGGACTCCAAATTCTAAAACTGAAGACGCCAAATCAATTAAAAAAATTGTTATAGAAAAGGGCGCACTTTCAAAGGGTTATCTTTATATCGAAGCTTCTATAGACGGAAAACCGCTAACACAATGGGAAAGCATTTATATTAAAATGAACAATCTTGGTGGACACCTTTTTAGGCCTCAGTCATTGCCTGTCCCCACTATAGACAAAACAGAATTGTTGTTTGCTTTAAACGATATTCCATATATAGAATTGCCATACTCGGAACATAAAATCAGCCAATGAAAAATATATAGAACTAATTGGTTTAATCTTTTTAAAGATAATCAAATCATAGAAATTAATGCTTTTATTTCTTCATTGAGGCCAGCGAAAATTGACAAGATGATATTATACTATCAATGCATTGACGATGATTTATGCGAACTGAAATTACAATAAATCACATGATTCAAATACTATTAAATTTAATAATAAGTAATAGCACCTCTTTTTGAGGTGTTTTAATTTAAATTATGGAAAAAGAAAAAAGTATTACAATTATTTTAAAAAATGTTCAGCCCCCGTCGTTTTTTCTATGGAAGTGGAAAAAGGTCGATTACGATAAGTCCATTAAAATATCTATTGATGAAAAAGAAGTATATTTAAAATTTGAATTGCCAACTTTTTATGAAGATAGAAAAGAATTGCCGGACACGGAAATGCCAATTTATGGATCATTAAAAATAATTATTAATAATCCAACGGAAAACTTTTTAAACGGACCAAAAAATCCTACTGGACCCGATGGAATAGAAGTAGCTAAAGAAATTTATAGTATTTATGAAAAAACTTTAGAAAAGATTACCTTTTATGGACGTTGGACAACCAAGCTACCAAGTATTTGGGATAGCCATAAAACATCCTTTAGTGAAATTTTTTATGATAGAGGAATAATTAGTAGGGATTGTGTTTCGTGGAGCATAAATAATAAAGATTGGAAAGTATTTAAACTTAAGAATAAAAAAAGTAATAGCAAAAATCCCATATTTAAAAGTAAAAATTTATTAACTCCTAAAAAATGGACATCAATAGACAATTTTTTAAGTAAAAAATTAGAAATAAGCAAAGAAATAGAAGAGCTAGTTAAGATAAAATATAGGGTTATTTGGGGCAATAAAAGAATTCCTGTAGTAGAAACAGCTGCATTAATTGAGGTCATTATTAGAAATAAACTACAAATTATTTTAAAAAATAAAGGACAAAGCAAAACAAAAATTGATGAAAATAATAATGAGGTTCACTTATCTACTCTTTTAAATATTGCTTTACCACTTATTTTTACAAAAACAGAAATTAGAGAATACAAAAAATATATAGATAGCTTAGATTCTTTGAGAAAAATAAGAAACGATATTATGCATAGAAATATTCCAGAAAAAGAAATAGACGAAGAAAAGGTAAAAAAGGGGATAGACGCTGCGATAAAAATTACTCAATTATTAAATTCAAAAATAAAAGAGACCTAGACACCTCAAATCCATGAGTCACAAGACACCCAAAGAACCCTTACACGGCTTGAAGGGTAGGGGTTCCAGATCCATCTTGCCTGCATACTAGTGACAAGTCAAGTGACCTAGAGACATAGTCAAATAATTCATAAGTATGCGTCGAGTGACATCAAATTTAATAGATAGTTATAACATCTCTTTTTGAGGTGTTTTAATTTAAAAAATATGACAGCAAAAAGTTATCCCTGAGGATTAGAATGGAGAAAGTGGGATTTGCATATTCACACGTCCAGCATTTTTTCATTGGAATAATGGAAAGAGATTCTCCGAAATGACCGTGCAGGGGAAAAACTAGGTGCTTCAGAAAATGGTTGATGCTCATCAATGACTCCGCTATTGCGGTCTTCACTAAGGTCATCTTTAATCCCTCAATACTCATTCTTTTAGCAATATCTAGCATATTTTACTTATAAAAATTTAATATTGTCAAAATTAGTAATTAAATTCCAAGACTTTTCTTTATCCTCTATACACTTTTTAATTATATGATATATTATATAATATGAGTGATGCACATTTTGGAAACAAGCATATATCTATTCATCAAAGACGATATTTGGGTAGTAAAACAAAACTACTCGATTTTATGAATGAAATTTTAATTAAAGAAAAAGTCTCTTATTCAACGTTTGCCGATATATTTGCTGGTACAGGTGTAGTTGCGGACTATTTCAGTCCTAAATCAGACATTATTTTAAACGATATACTCGAATCAAATTATCTTAGTTATTCAGCTTTTTTTGGCAAAGAAAAAATAAATCTTCCATTTTTACTTAAAAGATTATCAGAATACAATAATATAAAACCAGAGAAAATTTCGAATAATTATTTTTCAAAAAATTTTGCTAATACATATTTTGATTCACCTAACTGCAAAATAATAGGTTTTATTCGTAACGATATAGAGAGGCTGTATCTCAAAAAATTAATAAACGAGCGAGAGCGAGCTTATTTAATTACTTCGTTAATTTACGCCTTAGATAGAATTGCCAATACCGTTGGACATTATGATGCAGATAGTAAAAATTAAAATTGAGCAAAAGAAAATAAAACTATTACCTCTTAAAATTAACTCCAAAAAAAGAAAAGTCATCATCTTCAAGATGGATGCCAATCAGCTTGTAAGAAAAATTAAAGCAGATATTGTTTATATAGACCCACCGTACAACTCCAGACAATACTCTGAGGTGCTTATCATCTACTAGAGAACATTGCAGAATGGAAAAAAGAAAAGGTTTTGGCATCGCAAATAATGTTAATAGGGACCACCTAAAAAGCTGCTATAACCTAAAATCTGCTGGTGCGGCATTTAGTGATCTTATCGATAATGTGCAGGCTAGATATATTAGTCTCTTATAATAATATGGGAACTAATGGTAGCGCTAGATCTCAATCACGGATAAGCGACAATGAGTTAATTTCTGCACTAGAAAGAAGAGGAAAGGTTAAAATCTATGAAAAAGGATTTAATCAGTTCACCACAGGATCATCTACAAAAAAAGATCTTAAAGAAAGAATTTTTTTGTGTGAAGTAGCCCCTAATAATAAATCGAATCAACAATTACCGCCCACAAAAGAAATAATCATTTGCCCAAATTTGTTAAATCTCCCCTAAACTACACTGGAGGTAAACATAAATTATTGCCACAGCTGGTTAATTTTTTTCCAAAAGAAATCGATACTTTTTATGATGTATTTTGTGGCGGCGCAAATGTTGGAGCGAACGCTGTTGCAAAGAAAATTGTATGCCTAGATAAAGATAAGAATGTTATTGGTTTGTTGAAGTTAATAAAAAAATCAAATTTTGATAGTCTTAATAATAAGATACTAAGAATAGTAAAATACTATAATCTTAGTCAAAGTTACATTAATGGATATAATGCTTATTTTGCGGAGAGTTCAAAGGGATTGGGTCAATTTAACAAAATTGGCTACGAAAAGCTAAGAAAAGATTTTAATTCTAACAAATTTTTAAAAAACAAAACATTACAATTATTAGTGTTAATCTTCTATAGTTTTAATAACCAAATTAGATTCAATAAGAATAATAATTTTAACTTACCCGTTGGCAAAAGAGACTATAATGGCAGTTCGAGAAAAAATCTTTCTCATTTTAATATAATGTCAAATATTAAAAATATAGATTTTATAAGTCTTGATTTTAGAGATATAAAAAAGCTTAAATTAAAGCAAAAAGATTTCATATATTTAGATCCTCCATACTTACTAGGACTAGCTTCATATAACGAATCTGGTGGTTGGTCCAATAAAGACGAAAATGATTTGTATCTTTTATGAGAGATTCTTAAATAAAAAGAATATCAAATTTGCCCTATCTAATGTTGTGGAACATAAAGGAATGATTAATCAAAAGTCTTTTAGACTTAGTGCAGAGGAGTAGGATTATAATTAATTTTATTTATCATCATTACAAAAATTCCAATTATCAATCAAAAGCTAAAGATAGCCTAACAAGGGAGGTCTTAATAACTAACTATAAATAGTGTATAATATAAATATATGAAAAAGGTTTGGAGCTTCAACACAACAATAAGAAATCCAGAAAGAATGGAAAACATGCTCAGAGCTCTTGGTGAGCTTGAAGGTATTATGTTTAACAAAGATGGACAGTCTTCGTTTTTTGGATTGCAAATAAAAAAACGTTTATATAAACCTGAAGAAATAACTCTTGCGGAACAAGATTTGATTGATATAGTATATTCTGATAATACAGCCGACGATATATCTGACGATGTAGTAAGAAGAATTATTGATAAGTATCAACATAAGAGTGTTGATTCTGCTGGCAGAGGTAGAACTGCTGCAGGAATATTAAATAGGTTTGGATTATGTGTTGCTCTTCAATCTAAGGGACAGGTTATTATTACAGATCTAGCAAAAAAATGGTTAAAACACGAAATTGATGACGAGGAATTATTTACAAAGTTTTTTATAAAATGGCAATATCCTAATAAGATTGAAAGTGGCTATGAAGGTTTTAATATCAAACCTTTTATTGGAACTCTATCTTTAATCAATTTAGTTAACAAAAAATGGAGCGAGCTTGGAAATAAGCCAGTTGGTTTATCTAAAAATGAATACAGAATATTTGTTCCTTCGCTTACAAAGGCAGAAGATATAAAAATTTACGCAGAAAGAATAATTGATTTTAGAAATAAAAAGGAAAAGCTCAAGGATAAAGAAAAAAGCGATTTCGTTAATTCTTATATTGCAAACAGGGTGATTGAAATATTTGGAAAAAAGAAAAATTTGACTGCTGCCATGAGTGATTTAAGAGACTATACAGATTCCTCAGTCCGCTATTTTAGAATGTCTGGTTTGATTGCTTTACGTGGAAATGATACGCACATAGATATCGCTCAAGATAAAAAAGTTGAGGTTGAAAGTCTGCTTGAAAGTATTTCTCCAGAAGCTAAAGATTTTTCTTCTCATGAGGATTATTTTAATTACCTAAAAAACCCAGCATCACTTGAACTTCCTTGGCAAAACCCAGATGATCTAAATAAAATATCGCAACATCTTTCCGGGGTTTTAAAAGAAGAAACTGGTGTGCAAGATATAAAACAATACATCCCAGATATTGAGTTTTTGACAATAAGCAAAAAAGTTTCTGCCCTAGAAAAAGAACTTAACAATGTAAGAATTAGTAAATTAAAAAATCTTAAACACAATGTTTTAGCCCTAGATGAATGTATTCTAAAGTTAGAATCGATAACTAATCGTAACTATGAGGCTTTAACTTCACGTCCTTCTTTAGATCTTGAATGGTTTGTTACAAAATCTCTCCATATACTAAATGACGCAATAAAAATTATGCCGAGTTTTAACATGGGAGACGATGGAATACCGACGGGCTTTAAACCAAATGTTTCTGATATCGAATGTTACTATGACTCTTTCAATATGACAGTTGAAGTTACTCTTCTTTTAGGTAGGGACCAGTGGGTTGCAGAAGGACAACCAGTAATGAGACATTTGCGAGATTTTGAGGACCGGTCAGATAGTAAAAATACATATTGCATTTTTGTAGCTCCAATTATTCATAGAGATACCTTAAATACATTCTGGAATAGTAATAAATTTAGCTACGAAGGAAAAAAACAAAAGATTATTCCAATTACTTTGAGTCAATACATAACAACATTGAAAATTGCTAGAAATAAAATATTAAGTAATTCGCTCAATCATTCATCTTTGAATAATCTATTAAATTCTATATATTCTGAGGTTGAAAATACAGAAATTCCGATAGACTGGCTCAATAAGGTACCAACTTGCATCCAAAGTTGGTAGGAGAAGAAGATTTCTCATGAACCGCAGCAGTGCTCAAGGCGTAGAAAAGATTATTCCTGAAGTAGTTACTACTAACAACGAAGGATACAAAGGAATCTCTTATGAAAAGACCAATCATTAAAGACCCTTGTTTGCTTAGACCACCCTTAGAGGAGGTTTGTCGATAATAATCTTTCGGAAGTATGGTCTAAAGATAGTTATTATGGACCAATAGGCTTTAATGAATCCGAATTTTATTACTCAAGGACAGAAATAGGATCCTATCCAATGATTACATATTTGGGTGCAGCTGATATTACTGACGGAAAAACAAAATGGGAAAGAAGATTTTCATGGGTTAATTTTGTAACATCTGACCCAGCAAACAGAATTTATTTCACAGCGTCTAGTGCTGTTTTGGGATATGATTCTAGTAATATGCCAGAAGATACGAATAATAGATTATTTTATTATTCGCCAGGATACTATTTCGGAGAAACAATCTCTATTGGAAATCAGAAAACATTTTTTTCAGACACACAAAGAGTATATAGAATAAGTACGTCTCAATAGTTCGTTAAGGCAAAAAAAGGGGGTGCATTTAGATGCGTTCCCCCTTTTTATCATAGCATGTCGAGATAAACTTGATTTTAGAATTAATTATTGATAAGATATTGGCATAATAAAAGAAAAAAGACTATGAACAAAAAGAAATTAATTGTATTGATTGTAGCTATATTGTTAATCCTTACAGCTGTAGGCTATTATATCTACAAAAACAAAAAAGTAGAAACGCCGAATAATAATAATCAAACACAGCAGGGAACGGAACAGCCGAATAACAATCAAACACAGAATACAACAGACAATACTGATTTAAGAACTAAGATTCTAGCAATTGTGGGAATAGCCAATGAAGGAAAGAAGCAAGAAGCTTTAACTCAATATCTTGCTTTGGAAAAAGATAATCCTAGCGATTTAATGCTTTTGAACAATATTGCTGATATCTATTCAGATATGTCTAACTGGACAAAATCTGAAGAATACTACAAGAAGCTTTTAGCTGCTCATCCTGACTATATCAATGGCTACAGAATGTTAGCCTATCTATACCAATACAGATTTAATAATGATGAAGCAAAGATTAAAGCTTTAATCGATGATGGCTTGGCTAAAAATAATAATGATCAGAGTCTATTAGGCTGGATAGTGGATTATTACCAGCAAAAGAATGAGGGGGATAAGGCACTGCCATATTCAAAATTATTAATTAACCAACCAAACAAGCAGTAATGCTTGTTTTCAGTTGTTTTTTTATTTCCTTGTGATAGAATAAAAATAATGAAATTCACTAATTTAAAATTTCATATTTTTATCTTCTCTTTGCTTTTTGCAATGCCGTTCTTTGCAATGGCTGATAACACTGGAGATAGGACCAATTTCTTTGTTGAACAAGGATTTACTCCTAACAATAAAAGCCAGATTGCAGCTACTTTGATTAAATCTCCAGACAGATTGTATTTTTACGTTGATACTAATTGGTGGAATTCAAAAACAGAAACTGAAAAAGCACAAATCAATACAGCGATGGAAAGCTTAGGAACTGAATTCAATTCCAATATTTATTCCAAGCTCACTTCAACATTTGGATCTGAAGCTACTCCAGGAATAGATAAGGATAGAAGAATAACCGTTTTCTTCTACCAAGCTAATGATAATGTTAAAGGATATGTGAGGAATGTTGATGAATACGAAAAGACAGTCAATCCATTGTCTAACCAAAGGGAGATGATTTACATTAATGCTAGTTTGTTGACTGGGCAATTCCTTAAAGAAACTTTAGCCCATGAATTCACTCATTTAATAACTCTAAATCAGAAAGACTTAAGGACTGGAACCAGTGAGGACACTTGGCTGAATGAAGCAAGAGCTGAATATGCTGTGACTTTAATGGGATACAATGATGGAGAAAATAGCTATCTTAAAGCAAGATTAAGTAGCTTCCTAGAAAAGCCCTATGATTCTTTAACTGAATGGAGTAATACTTCAGCTGATTACGGAGTGATTGATTCTTTCATTCACTATTTGGTTGATCAATATGGACTAGTGATTTTAACTGATTCATTAAAATCAGACAAAGTTGGAATAGATAGTATTAATGAAGCTCTAGTAAAGAATGGACACAGGGAAACTTTCTCTGATATTTTCACTGATTGGACTATCGCTACCTATGTTAATGATTATTCTATCGGAGCCAAATATTGTTTTAAGGACAAGAACTTGGCTAATCTCCATGTTATTCCTTTTGGCAATTTCCTTTCTTTCTCAGGAGAGAGCACTTTGTATTTAGGGCAGTCTTTGAGCAACTATTCTGCTCACTGGCAGAAATTCAGCGGAGGAAAGGGTGATTTGAAAATTAAGTTTTCTAATCCTTCGGGAGTAATTAAGCAAATACCGTATGTTATTAAAACTGTTTCCGGAGAAACAACAGTTGGCTTTATGAAATTAGACAAGAATTCTGAATCAGAGTTAGTAATCCCTAATATTGGCAAAGAAATCTATTCAGTAACTATTATCCCTTCTGTGAGCAATAGCGATATTAAGGAGTTGGATGGTAAAACATATTTCTATTCTATTACCGCTGATAACTATGCTGAACAAACCCAAACCCAGATAGATAGTACTATTAAGCTTCCATTCACAATTGATAAGCCATTAAACCAGATGAACAGGGAAGAGCTTTTAATGGTTCTATTAAAAGTTGTTATCTATTTAATGTCCCAAGGCAAGACAGTATTTTAATTAATGCTTAATTTTTGATATAATACAGACATGGAAAAAGAGAAGATAATAGAAGAGTTAAAGAAAAGAATCCTCGTTCTAGAGGACCGTCTTTGACTTGTTTAAAGTTAAAAAAAGAATAGACGAATTAGAGAAAGAAGTAGAGAGGCCTGATTTCTGGAATAATCAAGATGAGGCAAAAAAGACCTCTCAAGAATTAGCAGAATTAAAAGACAGTATTGATTCAATCGAAGAATTGAAAGAGAGCGTTAACGACCTCACTGATTTAATAGATGTTTTAAATGAAGAAGAATTGAACAGCGAGATTGAAAAGATAGAGAAGAAATTAAAAGAAAAAGAGAACGAAACATTTTTTAGCCAAAAGTACGACAAGGGAAATGCAATTCTATCAGTATATTCTGGAGCAGGAGGACAAGATGCTCAAGATTGGGCAGCCATGCTTTTGCGAATGTTTGAAAGATATTGCGAAAGAAAAAGATTTAAATTAGAAGTTTTAGACGAATCATTCGGCGAAGGAGGAGGCAGTGAAGGAAAAGAAGGAATTAAATCAGCCACCATTTCTATTTCTGGAAAGTATGCTTACGGATTATTAAAAAAAGAAACAGGAGTCCATCGCTTAGTAAGAATATCTCCTTTTTCCGCCCAGAAATTAAGACATACTTCCTTTGCTTTAATTGAAGTTTTGCCAGAGATAGAAGAGAGTGAAGTTGAAATAAAGCCAGATGATTTGAGAGTAGATTATTATAAGGCATCAGGTCCAGGAGGGCAGTATGTGAATAAAAGGGAATCAGCAGTGAGAATAACGCACGTTCCTTCAGGGATAGTAGTTACTTGCCAGTCAGAGAGATTGCAAGGAAAGAATAAAGAGCGAGCAATGAAGATGCTGATGTCTAAGTTGTATCAATACAATTTAGATAAACAGGAGAAGACAATGTCAGAGATAAAAGGGGAAAAGGTTTCCGCCAGCTGGGGAAATCAAATTCGTTCCTATGTATTGCATCCATACAAAATGGTTAAGGATCTAAGAACTGAGGTTGAGTCGACCCAGCCCGATAAAGTCTTAGATGGAGAGTTAGATGAATTTATAGAAGCAGAAATTAAAATATGATAGAATTTAAAAACGTTTCCAAAGAATATCCTCCTAATTTGGTGAAAGAATCAAAGGTGGCTTTGCAAAATATTAATTTTACTGTTAAGCCAGGGGAATTTGTTACCTTGTGCGGAAGGTCAGGTGCTGGCAAAACAACAATCTTAAAAATGATTTCTTGCGAAGAAAAGCCATCAACTGGAACAGTGATGTTTAATGACATCAATACTTTGGATGTCAAAAAAAGCGATGCTCATTTAATTAGACAGAAAATCGGCTTTATCTTTCAAGATTACAAATTATTGGCCTACAAGACTGTTTATGAAAATGTAGCTTATGCTCTAGAAGCTTTTGATTTTAATCAAAGACTAGTGAGAGATGAAGTAATGCAGGTATTAGAACTAGTTGGACTAGAAGGCAGAGTCAATTGCTTGCCTAAAGAATTATCAGGCGGAGAAAAGCAGAGAGTTTCAATTGCCAGAGCTTTAATTCATCGACCAGAAATAATCTTAGCTGATGAGCCGACTGGAAATCTTGATCCATATCACACTCGAGAGATTATTAAAATACTTTTAAAGATTAATGAAGCAGGATCAACTGTTATTCTATCGACTCACAGCAGGGAAACAGTTAATTCTTTAGAAAAGAGAGTAATCACTTTAGAAAATGGAAGAATAATTAGGGATGAAGAAAAAGGAGTGTTCTCCTTGTAATACATATGATAAACTTTTTTAAAAAAGCATTTAAGAACGGTTGGGAGAGTTTTTGGCGACAAGGGTTTTTAACCTTTGCTACTTCGTTAGTTATTTTTATTGCTGTAATACTAGGAACGGGACTTTTCTTTTTCCAAGGAGGGGTTTCTTACTTGACTCAGCAGATAGAGGATAAGATTGATATTTCAGTTACTTTTAATTCAGGAGTAGAGAGAGATACTATTCTAGGAATCAGGGATGATTTATTAACTTTAAGCCAAGTAAAGAAAGTAGACTACATCTCTTCTGAAGATGCTTACAATGCTTTTGTCACTGCCCATCAGAATGATAAATACATGGAAGCTTTAAGCTTGTTAGGATCTAATCCATTTTTGCCATCATTAAGAATACAAACAAAAGATCCTTCACAGTATAAAGAAGTTTCTGAATATCTAACTAAAGATCAATACAAGAGTTTGATTAGCGAGGTTAATGATTACAAAAGGGGAGTGATGATAGAAAAGTTAAGCCAAATTACCAAGAGTGTCCAGCTATTAGGAATATCTTTAACTATTTTCCTTTCTTTAATTGCTGTAATCGTCACTTTCAATACTTTAAGATTGAGTATTTATTCTCAGAAGGAGGAAATTGAAATAATGAGACTAGTTGGTGCTAAGAATAGCTTCATTAGAGGTCCATTTTTGGTCCAAGGAGGGCTTTGCGGGTTCTTTGCCTCTCTTATATCCTTTATGCTTTTAACTATCGTCCTATTCGCATTAAACATCCAAATGACCACCTTGTTTATGGGGTTTGATTGCTTAGCTTTCTTCAAATCAAATATTTTAGCTATAATGTCATTGCAGTTAGTAGTTGGACTTGGCTTAGGCCTTCTTTCATCATATTTTGCCGTTAAAAAATACTTAAGAGATTAGGGATAATCTTAACTTGATTTCTAGTCTCTTTAATGGTAAAAAGTAAATATATTCGGAGGTCGTCTAATGGTAGGACACCAGGTTCTGGCCCTGGTAATTGGGGTTCGAGTCCCTACTTCCGAACAATAAACAAAAAATATATGAAAATAAGCAAAAGAGTCAAACAAGTTTATCTATTATTTCTAATTAGCGTCATCCTATTTGTCGTTCATAGTTCGCTAAATACTATTTTGGATAAACAGGAATGGATCTCATTACTTTTTATGCTAATATCTTTAATTGTTTCCGTAATTGCTTTGCTTTACAGCACAATGGAATTCATCATTACTAAAGAGCCAAGTGATTTATGGAAAGTAGGATTCTTGGGATTATTTGGCCTAGTTGGATTGATTCCTGGATTAGGATCTGGCTTCTTTGGATTCTTTGGTTTCTTTGGCTTCTTTGGAACAAGACAATATTTTTAATGTGAGCTTCAAATTAGCAAAATAATTTTTAAAAATATGGAAGATTGTATTTTTTGTAAAATCATAAATAACGAGATTCCTAGCCATAAGATATACGAAGACGATTTAGTCGTAGCTTTTTTGGATAATAATCCAGTGAGCAGCGGACATACTTTAATTCTTCCCAAGAAGCATGCCGAGAATATTTTTGATATCGAAGAAAAGTATTTAGAGAGGATAGCCTTAGTTGCTAAGAAAGTAGCTCAAAAAATGAAGGAAAGTTTAGGCGTTGATGGAGTTAATTTGTATCATGCTTCAGGAGCCCACGCTGAACAGACAGTTTTTCATTTTCATTTACATATTATTCCTAGAAAACAGGACGATGATATTTGTTTCACTCGTGCTATTAGCAAAAAGACCACTTCTGATGAAGATTTTAAGGTAATAGCTAACAAATTGAAAATAGGGAAATAAGAGGGTATAATATAAAAAAATGAAAAAAATCAAAACTAAAACAAAAGAAGCAAAAAAGGCAGTAGTAATAGACAAAGCCAAAGACGCTGAATCAAATGGAAAAAGGGTCAAAATTAAAGTGATTGGAGTTGGCGGTGGTGGAGGCAATATTATTGCCGAACTTTTGAAGAAGTTAAAGGATTTTTCAGCTCAGAAAATTGAATTTGTTGCCTTGAATACTGATAATCAAGCTTTAAAATCTTTGCCCAAGGCATTAAAAACAATTTCTTTTGGAAACAAGCTAACAAGAGGATTAGGAACAGGAAGGGATGCCGAAGTAGGAGAGAAAGCAGCCAGAGAGGATATAGAAAAGATTAAAAGTTTGTTTTCCGATGATAAAGATCTATATATTTTCATTTCTTCTTTGGGTGGCGGCACTGGAACAGGAGCAACACCAGTTTTAACTAAGATGGCCGAAGAAATGGGATTAAATACTTTGGGAATATTTACTACTCCTTTTTCTTTTGAAGGAAAGAAGAAGATGGATATGTCAGTTAAGGCATTAGAAAGGATAAAGGATAATCTTAATGCCTTTATGGTCCTTCCCAATGAGAAGATTTTTTCATTAACCAAGGAAGAGGTTTCCTTCACTGATTCTTTAAATCTTTTAAATGACAAATTAGCCGAATCATTAGAGGGACTACTAAGGACAGTCTATTCTCCTGGATTGATTAATATTGACTGGGCGGACATCAAGACAATTCTTGAAGGCAAGAGAAAGATTGCTTATCTTAATTTCACTAAGGGAAAATCAAATCAGACTGCGGAAGATATCAGTAAGAACCTATTAAAGAATCCGATTCTTGAATATCGTTTTGAAAATGCTGATAATGTTATGTTCAACATTGAAGCTTCCAAGGATTTATCATTACAATTATTATCCCAGATTAGTGAAAAGATTGGCGAACTGGCTCCTAATGCTAAGATTATCTTTGGACTTTCTCAAAATCCAAAATTAAAGAATGAAATCAGAGTGACTATTTTAGCCACTTCTTCTGAACCAGAAAAAATAGTAAGGACAAAGAAGGCTGCTAAAAAAGTGAGCGTATCAAAAATAAAAAAGGCAAAGAAAATTGAAAAAGAAAAAGTTATCGAAAAGGAAGAAAAAAAAGAAGAAGACATAGAAGTAAGAAGATCAGCTTTACAAATAAAAGAAGCGGAAAAGAAAGAAGAAGAAGCAGAAGAGGAAGAAGAAAAGATATTTGAGATACCAGCCTTTTTAAGAAAATCAAAAAAGAAATAACATATGAAAAAAACAGTTAAAAAAGCAATTTTTCCTATTGCTGGAATGGCTACCAGATTTTTGCCATTGTCTAAGGTAATTTCTAAAGAATTAATTCCTTTAGTTGATAAGCCACTAGTCCACTATAATGTTGACGAAGCATTGAAAGGGGGGATTAAAGAAATACAATTTGTAGTAAGAAAAAATCAGAAAGACGTAATGAGCTATTTCAAAGAGAACTCTAATCTAGAAAAGCTTTTAATGGAGAACAACAAGAAAGAAGAGCTTGCAATGCTTAATGGGCTAAAAGAGGTACTAAAATCAATTAAGTTTTCTTCGGTTGTTCAAAAGAAGCCAGCTGGAGATGTTAATGCTATCTACGAAGCTAGGGAGTTTGCTAAGAATGAACCAGTGGGAGTATTTTTCTGCGATGATATTATTTACTCTAAAGAACAATCAGGCTTTGAACAATTAAGAGAAGTGTTTGAGACTTGCCAAAGGCCAGTTATTGCCCTTAAAAAGCTACCTAAGGACAAGATTTCTAGCTATGGAGTAGTAGATGTCGAAAAGATTGCTAATGGTTTTTACAAGATAAAAGGAATGGTTCAGAAGCCGAAAGGAGATGCTCCTTCTGATTTAGCAATGATCGGAAGAATGATTTTAACTCCCGACGTTTTTGAAAGATTTTCTAATGATAAATCAATGAGACAGAAAGACTATTCCATTACTCAGGTTTTAGGAAAGATGGCTGAGGAAGGAAGTGCTATCTATGGATATGAAATTAAAGGGGATTGGCTTGAATGCGGAAACAAGATGCTTTGGTTTAAATCATTTTTAACATTAGCACTGGATCATCCTGAATTTGGTCCGAAGATTAAAGAATTTTTAAAAGATATTAAATTATAATGATCTACGATTTAATAATAATCGGAGGCGGTCCAGCTGGAATGACTGCTGGAATATATTCGGCGAGGCAGAAATTGCATACTTTAGTTATTACTAAAGAATTTGGTGGGCAGATGACACACAAGGCAGTTGATATTGAAAACTATCCAGGATTTGAAAAGATTTCTGGTTTTGAATTAATTGCTAAATTCGAAGATCAATTAAAGCATAAAGGAGTGGAAGTTCTAAATGATGAAGTAGCGGAATTGAAAAAAGATAATAATGTTTTTTCTGTTTTAACTAAGGAAGGAAAAATAATTCAATCAAAAGCAGTGATTGTTGCAACAGGCGCTGAGCCAAGAAGATTGGAGGTTAAGGGTGAAGAAGAGTTCTTGGGAAGAGGAGTGAGCTATTGTACCACCTGTGATGGTCCACTATACAATAACAAAGAAGTTGCAATTATTGGTGGGGGAGAAGCTGGGTTTGAAGCCGCTTTGTTTTTAAATAACTATGCTAAGAAAATATATATCTTAGAATACGGAGACACAGTGAAATGCGGTAAAGAAAATCAAGATAAAGTTTGTTCAGTTGGGAAGGCAACAATCATTACCTCTGCAGAATTGAAGGAAATAAAGGGAGACGATTTTGTTAAACAGATTGTATACAAAGACAGGAAGACAGAAGAAGAAAAGACTCTTGATGTGCAAGGAGTTTTTGTTCAAGCAGGATACGAACCAGCTACAAGATTTTTGAAGGATATGGTAGAATTAAATGGAAGAAAAGAAGTAATTGTTAATTTTGAAACTTTTGAAACTAAGACTCCTGGTCTATTCGCTGTCGGCGATGTTAATTCTCAAAAAGTAAAGCAGATTATTGTTGCTTGCGGACAAGGGGCAACGGCAGTAGTCAATGCATATAAATATATTAATATATGAATATAAAAAGCATTAAGGCGAGGGAAATACTTGATTCAAGAGGCAATCCGACTGTTGAAGTTGAGTGTATTACAGAAGAAGGAGTTTTTACTGCTTCAGTTCCTTCTGGTGCTTCAACAGGAATTAAAGAAGCATACGAAATGCGCGATGGCAATCATCGCTATGGAGGCAAAGGAGTTTTGAAAGCAATTAAAAATGTTAATGAAATTATTGCGCCTCGATTAATAGGAATGGATTGTCTTAATCAAAAAGAAATTGATGAGGCAATGATTAAATTAGATGGTACCGATGGTAAATACAATTTAGGAGCGAATGGAATCGTTGGAGTTTCAATGGCCGTCTGCCGAGCTGGAGCTCATGCTAAGAGTCTTGAACTATATGAATACATTGCCGAACTATTTGGCAATGAAAATTTAAAAATGCCTTCTCCTGCTTTTAATATCATCAATGGTGGAGCTCATGCTGATAACGGGCTTGATTTCCAAGAATTCATGATTAATCCGTTTGGAGAAAACTTTAGCGAATCATTGAGAATGGGTTCAGAGATATATTACAAATTAAAGAGATTCTTAAAAGAAAGCTATCCTGGTTTTCCAGTTAATGTTGGCGACGAAGGAGGATTTGCTCCGCCAATTGAAGTGCCTGAAGTTGCTTTAGGTTTGATTGTTAAATCAATTGATGATTCAGAATATATTAATAAGGTGAATATAATATTAGATGTAGCTGCCAGCCAGTTCTATAAAAAAGAAAAAGGAGCAGCAGAGGGATATTATGGATTGAAATCAGGAGTATTATCTACTGCTGATCTATTGAACTATTATTCTGATTTGGTGAGAAATTATCCAATTATCGGGATAGAGGATCCTTTTGCTGAAGATGATTGGAAGGGATTCGAAAGAATAACTAGTAGATTAGGAGATAAAATCATGATTATCGGTGATGATTTGTTAGCTAGCAATCCCGATGTGATTAAAGAAGCTCAAATGAGAAAATCATGCAATGGAGCAATATTAAAAATTAATCAAGTGGGAACAGTCACAGAGATTTTAGAAGCAGCGAAGATTTGCAAAGAGGGAGGATTTAAAACAATGGTCTCGCATCGTTCAGGAGAAACCTGCGATAGTTTCATTGCTGATTTAGCTGTTGGTATTTCTTCTGACTATATTAAATCAGGAGCACCTTGCCGAGGAGAAAGATTGGCAAAATACAATAGGTTGTGTAGAATAGAAGAAAAGATAAAATAATATATAAAAAAATGGCTAAAGTAAGAGTATTTTCAACCCCAACCTGTCCCTATTGTTTCGCTTTAAAGAGATTTTTAGAAGAAAAGGGAATAGAGGTAGAATCAATTGATGTTACAGTTGATTTAAAAGCTCAAGAAGAAATGATTGAAAAAACAAAACAGACTACAGTTCCTGTTACCGAAATTAATGGAGAATATGTAGTTGGTTTTGATAGAAAAAAGATTTCTGAATTATTAAATATTAAAGATTAAACATATGGCAACAAAAATAGCAATTAATGGTTTTGGGAGAATAGGAAGATGCTCTTTGCGTGCTGCAATTCAGCACAATTTAGATGTGGAAATTGTTGCTATTAATGATTTATCAGAAAACAAAACATTAGCCCACTTATTCAAATACGATTCTTCTTATGGAACCTTTAACGGAGAAGTGAAGATTGATGGGGAGTATATGGTTGTTAATGGACATAAGATATTAATGTTAACTGAAAAAGATCCAGAAAAGCTTCCTTGGAAAGACTTAGGAGTAGATGTTGTTTTGGAATGCACCGGAGTATTTAGAGATAGAGTTGGTTTAACTAAGCATATCACAGCCGGAGCCAAGAAAGTAATAATGTCTGCACCAGCCAAAGATGATGACGTTCCTTCATATATTCTAGGAGTTAATGCTGATGAATACAAAAATGAAAATGTTTTAGACATGGGTTCTTGTACGACCAATTGTTTAGCTCCCGTAGTTAAAATACTTGAAGATGAATTTGGAATTGCTAAAGGCTTCATGACTACAATTCACTCCTACACTAATGACCAAAATCTTTTAGATTTGCCTCATAAAGATTTAAGGAGAGCAAGGGCAGCGGCTGAGAATATTGTTCCGACAACAACTGGAGCAGCCAAAGCAATAGGGAAGGTTGTACCATCAGTTAAGGGAAAAATGGATGGAATGGCAGTGAGGGTTCCAACGCCAGTCGTTTCTTTGATTGATTTAGTTTGTGAACTTAAAAAAGAAACAACAGTTGAAGAGGTGAATGCTATTTTTGATAAATATTCAAATACTGGAAAGATGAAGGGAATATTCTTTGTCGAAAAGAATCCTTTAGTTTCTTCTGATTTCAAAGGAAATTCTTTCTCTTCTGTCTTTGATCCAGAATACACTAAAGTTAATGGGAATATGGTTAAAGTTATGGCCTGGTATGATAATGAATGGGCCTATTCTTGCAGGTTAGTTGAATTAGCCCAAATAATTGGTGTAACAAAATAGCCATTTTTACGTCTTCATTAGTGAAAGACAAATTTATGAATAATTATAAAGCCAAAATGTGTTTAATTACAGTGTCTCAAACTTTGAGTCACTTTTGGCTTGTAGAAGATAATAATTAGATAAAAACTATTTTCAATAAACCAAAGCTGACTCGAAAGAGTCAGCTTTTTTGATAAGCCCTTTAAAAATTAAGGCAGGTGAAAAATGGTTCAAGAAAATCTTCCTGACGATTACTTCTACTATCGCTATCCCGATCAAATAACCATCAATGATGCAGAGATTTTTAGAAATAATCCTGATGGATTTTCTGATTATCTTCTCATGCTCAGATGGAGAAGCAGAATAAGGAGAAGAGGAGTAGTGGTATTGGAAATTAATTCGATCAACCATGCAAGGTGAAAAAAAGATGTTAGACTACTTTGATGATAGAAATTTTGATGGACCAATTCGGTTAGCTAACCTTATTAATCCATTAAACAGTGTACAGGCAGAAGAACATCATGGCTCCAATCAGGTAAGAATTAATGATAATGCCATTAATCTCTACCTAGAAGAGAACAGGTTATTGGTCATTCGAGGTAATGAGCTTAACCAAGAGATTGGACAACTGGAAAGACAGCTTGAGTATTTAAGAGATCAATTTGATTCTGTGCAAAGAGGACTGCTTCGAGGAGAGAGAAGGATTCGTGAGCTGAGAGGCCTGCGAGAGATGCAACTATGATGGCTAAGACTTGTCCATTATTAAACGTTGCAGAGATTGTCGATTAAAGACCTAATGCAGTATTGTGTTAGGTCTTATTCTATGTTTAAATAACAATATGATTAATAATGAATTATTTAAAAGAGTTAAGTCTTTGAATTTACCAATAGGCGAGTACGCTATTTTTGGCAGCGGTCCATTAGGCATTAGGAATTTAAGGGAAATACACGACATGGATCTTATCGTCAGCGAAAAAGTATACAATCAGTACAAAGGCAAAGAAGGATGGGAGATAAGAGACATAGAGAATGATAATGGCTTGGTTAATGAAGAATTAGCGATTGAAATGTGGAATGATTGGGGTAATGGCTGGGATACTGATGAGGCAATCAAAGAGGCAGAAATTATTGAAGGCTTGGCTTTTGTGAAGTTAGAGTGGTTGCTTAAATGGAAAAGATATTTGAATAGAGAAAAAGATTTGAAGGATATAGAGATAATAGAAAAATATTTAACAGAAGGGAAAAGAAAAGTTTCAGTTCTTGTTCCCCACAAAAAGGAAAATGGAATTATATATATATTCCTTCAAAAGAGATCAGATACTGCCGAAAGAGAACCAGGAATGTTTGGATTCTTCGGAGGGGGAGCTGATGACAATGAAAATCCAGAGCAAGTATTATTAAGAGAAATAAAAGAAGAATTAGACCTTGTTTTAGATGAATTTGATCATTTCGGAACATATTATTTACCTAAGACAGTAGTAGATGTTTTTACAACCGAAGTAGGAAGTAATTTTGAAAAAGAGATTACAGTATTAGAAGGTGATTACGGTAAGTGGTTTAATGAAGAAGATTTTGAAAGAGAAAGACATATAATAACTGGAGATTTGAGAATATTAGAAGAATTATATGACAAACTATCAAAAAATTAATATAGCGTTCAGAGCTGCAAAGAATATTGAATCTGATGTTATAGGTTTAAGCCAAGAAATAGGCAAGAAAAGTGATTCTTGTTTTATTCTTGATGGAATTAATTTTTATCCTCACATAACTATATACGCTTCTATTTTTTCAAAATCAAACCTTTCTAATGTTTTAGAAAAAGTAGGTGATTTTGTTCGAAAAATAAACAGCATTAATTTTAAATTTAAAAATATTACAAGTGGACAGGGATTTATTAGTTTAAACTTTGACCTTTCTGATGAAATCGAAAGTATTCATAGAGAAATTGTTGAACTTTTTAATCCATTGAGAGAAAAAATAACAGAAGATGATTTGAAAGATTATAATATGGTTTTTAATCAAGAACAGAAGAAAAATATTATTAATTATGGCTATCCCGATGCAATAGACCTATATCTTCCACATATGACAATTATTAGATTGAAAGATGAAAAAATGGCTAAAGATATAGCTAAAGAAATTAAATGGAATAATGAAAAATTTAAAGCTAGGAGTATAGTTTGTTATTTAATGGGTGATAACGGAACATGTAATCAAATTATTAAAGAGTTTAATTTAAAATAAAATATTTTAATATATAATTAATATGTTGAACAAAAAAGATCAAGATAAATATTGGAAGGTCATTAAAAACATGGAGGAGCCTGATGAAATGGCTCTAATAAGAAATGCTTCTTTAGTGGACATCCTTAATGATTTAGGAGAAATATCAAAAGAAGAAGTCGAATATTATGAAAAAATATGATATATTTGATATTTTTTAATCAAATAATATAATACAAATATGAAGAAGAAAAATCTTACTCTTGATGATTTAGCAGTAATTATTAAAGATGGTTTTGATATGTTGAATGGACGTTCTGATAAAAAGGATAAGAAGCTAAAGAAGAACAAGAGAACGAAAATAAAAAAATAAAGTAATTTAACAAAAAACCGCATTGAGCGGTTTTTAGATACCTTAACAAACCCGTAAGCCGAATTCTGTTTTAAACAGTCATCTATCTGGGACAAAGATTACTCTTTGCCTCAAGCGAACTACTTTTTTTCCCTTGCGGGAATTTGTTCTTGCTTCCGAGTAAGGATTTAGCCGTTTCACCTCTAAGATTGCTCTTAAAGCTCACCCCGAGGGGTGCTTCTTTCTTTCGATTGAAGCGTCTCTGTTCGCACCTCTTTCTCACGAATGACGGGTATTGCCCGCTACTTTTTTAGACCCGATAAATCGGGAATGGAAGTTCGGACTTTCCTCCTAATTAAAGGCGACTGTCCGATTTGTTAAGGCAACTTATTCTAAAACGATATTTGATAATGGTCAATAGTTTAACCAAAAACCCCTTTTGGGGGTTAATGGCGATATATCTAATACGGGTTTAACAGTATTATCTATATGGCTTATCATCTAAATCAATTATATCACGCGTGTTGTGCGTGTCAATAGTTAGTTAGTTAGATTCCTTTTGAGGGGTGGAGAGGACGGGAGTCGAACCCGCATCCAATAGATGATAAGCCATTGATAATACCGTTATACCACCTCCCCTTCAAGCACCCCTCGCTTACTATTTTATAATTTTTTATATAATTAGTAAATACTGTTAAGTATTTTGTTATTTACCTTCTTTTGATTTTAAGCTATTATATATTCATATATTATGTCTTTTAGAAAGATTTTAAATTCCAGTCAGAATACAGTTACGGGAGCAGCAGTTATTTTAACAATAGCTGTTTTGTTGAGCAGGGTTTTAGGTTTGGTGAGGGACAGGCTTCTAGCTGGAGTCTTCGGAGCTTCAATTAACCTGGATATTTATTTTGCTGCTTTTAGAATCCCTGATTTAGTTTACAGTATCCTTTTTGCTGGGGGAGTGATTGTATCGCTTCTTCCTTTGTTTTCCGAACTTTATTGTAAAAATAAGGAAAAGAGCTGGGATACAATTAATAATATTTTAAATATTTTTATAGTATTCTATTTTTTCTTTGCAATTCTTTTCTTTATCTATACTCCACAGATTATATCTTCAATGGTTTCTGGTTTTGATGCGAAATCAATTCAAACCACAGTTGATTTAACTAGATTAATCTTTATCAGTGTTTTCTTTTTCGGTATTTCCTCTATTTTTTCAACTGTCTTGAATTATTTTAATAGATTTGTTGCTTATTCTGTAGCTCCGATTTTGTACAATTTAGGAATTATCTTTGGAGTATATTTTCTTTCTCCATATTTCGGAGTATTTGGAGCGGGAATAGGAGTAATTATTGGTTCTTTCCTCCATTTCTTAATCCAAGTCCCAGCAGCAGCGAGGTGTGGATATCGATACAAGTTTATTATTGATTTTAAAAGTCCAGCTCTTAGAGAATTCATTGGATTAATAATTCCAAGAACTATTGCCTCTTCTTCTTCTCAAATTAATTTTATCGTCATTACCTTCATTGCTTCAGGAATTGGTGCTGGTGCTATTTCTGTGTTTAATTTATCAAACAATTTGAGATATTTACCGATTGGAATAATTGGAGTTTCCTTTGCAACAGCGATTTTTCCTATGCTTTCTAAGTTGTGGGCTGAAAACAAAAAAGAGGAATATTTCAAGCAATTCACTAAGGTTTTTAATGAAGTTTTGTATGTATCATTTCCAATTGGAATTCTAATTTTTGTTTTAAGAAATGAGATAGTTGATATTGTTTTAAGAACAGGACATTTTGGTTCAGCCGCTGCAGCAATTACAGCCGCTGCCCTAGGATTGTATTTCGTCAGTACGGCAGCTCAATGTTTGGTCCCTATCTTACTTCGAGGTTTTTTCAGCCTTAAAGACACAATTACTCCAACGGCAGTGGCAATTTTCTTTGTCTTAGCTAATATCTTCCTTTCCTTTTTCTTTGTGAGCGTTTTTAATGGAAACAACTTATTGGTAAGTTTTACAAAAAGTATTTTAGGAATAGATGGGACAGCTAATTTTTCTGTCTTAGGCCTTGTTGTTGCTTTTAATGTTGGACTGGTTTTAGAGTTTGTCCTTCTTTTCTATTTCTTTTACAAAAAAGTGGGAGATTTCGGAATTAAAGAGATATCCATTTCATTTTTAAAAGTATTGTTTTCTTCAATAGTTATGGGAGCTAGTGCTTGGTATTTATTACCATACTTAAAGAATATTTTTGGTAATTCTTTTATCGGAGCTTCAATAGAGTTTACGATTGCTTGTCTTGTTTCTTTCTTAATTTACGGTATATTAACTATGATTTTAAGAATGTCCGAAATTAAGGCAGTTAAAAGAATAATATTAAGAAATGAAAATTAGAAACTTTGTTATCATTAGTCATATTGATCACGGCAAGTCAACTTTAGCTGACCGTCTTTTGGAAATAACGGGAACAGTGGAAAAAGGCAAGATGAGGCCTCAGTATTTGGATGCAATGGATTTGGAAAGAGAAAAGGGAATTACAATTAAGATGACTCCAGTTAAGATGATGTACAAGGATAGGAATGGGGAAGAGGTGATGTTGAATTTAATTGATACTCCAGGACATATTGATTTTAATTATGAAGTAAGTAGAAGTTTGGCTGCGGTTGAAGGAGCAATTCTTTTAGTCGATGCGACTAAAGGCATCCAAGCTCAAACAATT
Organism: uncultured bacterium; assembly: GCA_963802195.1. Classification (GTDB taxonomy): domain Bacteria; phylum Patescibacteriota; class Minisyncoccia; order Minisyncoccales; family Minisyncoccaceae; genus UBA2211. The sequence goes on from CAWDHP010000006.1 coordinate 24,213, forward strand.
ACTAATCTTGAATTAGCCAAAAAAGAAGGGCTTAACGATTATTGCAGCGGTGAACAAGATTGATTCTCCGCAAGCTCGAACCGAAGAAGTCAAAACAGAAATTGCCGAATTCTTGGAAGTTTCAGAAGATGAAATTATGTCTATCTCGGCTAAAACAGGAGAGAATGTAGAAGAATTATTACAGACAGTGATTGATAAGGTGGAAGGGCCAGAGGTTCATGAAGAGAAGCCTTTTCGTGCTTTGATTTTCGATTCCAAGTATGATACTTTTTTAGGAGTAGTTTCATATATCCGTGTCATTGATGGAAAAGTCAAAGCCAATGACAAGATATTTCTTTTGAATACTAGGGCAGAAGGGGTGACTAAAGAGATTGGAGTTTTTAAACCAGACATGACTCCGATTAAAGAATTAAAGTCGGGAGAAATTGGCTTCATTGCTACTGGCATTAAAGATCCAGAAAAGATTAGAATCGGAGATACGGTTACTTTGCTTTCGGACAAAGAATTAAAATTAGAGCCCTTGCCTGGATACAAAGATCCAGAACCGAAGATTTTTGTTTCCATGTATCCGCAAGAGCAGGATGATTTTGAAACTTTAAATTTAGCATTATCTAAATTGAAATTAAATGATTCAGCTTTATTCTATCAGCATCAGAATTTCCAAGCTTTTGGTAGAGGTTTTCTTTGCGGATTTTTAGGAACTTTGCATACAGAAATAACAATCGAAAGATTAAAAAGAGAGTTTGGTTTAGAGTTGGTTATTGGTGCTCCGCAAGTTTGCTATAAGGCAACTGATGGAAAGGGTCAAGAAGTAATGATATATAATCCAAATAACTGGTCCGATAATTTTAAAGAACATTATGAGCCATGGACAGAAGTAACTTTGATTATCGGTGCATCATATTTAGGAAGAGTTTTTGAATTACTAGGCACTCTTGATGGGAAGCATGTTGATTCTCGCCCTTTTGGTAAAGACAGATATTTATTAATCTATGAATTGCCATTGCGAGAAATCATCGGAGTCTTTTATGAGAATCTTTTAAATGTGACCCAGGGATATGCTTCAATGACCTACAAAGAAACCGGATATAGGCTAGCCGATTTAGTTAAGTTAGAGATTTTGATTGCTGGGCAAGAGGAAGAAATATTCTCAAGAATATTACCGAAGACTAAGGTTATAGCTGAAGCCAAAAGAATTGTTGAGAAATTAAAGGAGGTTTTGCCAGTACAAATGTTTGCAGTAGCGATTCAAGGAGCAGTCGGAGGCAAAATCGTTGCTCGTGAGACAATTAGTGCCAGAAGAAAAGATGTCCTTGCTCCTTTGTATGGAGGGGATTATACTAGAAAAAGAAAGCTTCTAGAAAAGCAGAAAAAGGGAAAGAAGGGAATGAAAGAAAGAGGGAAGTTAAAGATTCCCTCGGAAGTATTCTTGAAAGTATTCGGCTCTTAATTATCTGGCAAAAATAGCTGGTCCAAGCAAGCCAAGAATAGTTGCTATAGCAACTAAAACAACAACTATTGTCCAGAAAATTCTGAATCTTTTAGAGTTTTTATTCATCATATATTGATATGCTAGCAAAAAAACAAAAAAAAGTGAAGTGGGGAATCCATATTAACAAGAAAAAAGTTTCTATTGCATTCTGGTCCTTTTTTGGGCTTTGGTTCATTGTTTTTCTTTTGTATTCGAATATCAAGATGTTTCAGAAGAGAACCGAGTTGGATAAAAATTTAAAAACGCTTGATTCTAATCTTGAATCATTGAATAAAGAAAAAGATTCTCTTAATTTTAGTTTGGGAGAAACAAACAGTAGCGAATATTTAGAGCGTGTAGCTAGAGAAGATTTAGGGATGCAAAAGAAAGGGGAGCAAGTAGTAGTAATTAAGAAAGATAGCAGTGTAGAAAAGAATGCTAATAGCAATAATGTATTACAAACTATTTCAGGATGGGTAGATTGGGTTAAGGGCTTGTTTAAATAAGCCAGAGTAGCTTAACGGTAAAGCAATTCTTTCGTAAAGAAGAGACTGCGAGTTCAATTCTCGCCTCTGGCTCATTGCAGTTTTTTATATTGTTTGTTAAAATATATTTAATAGTTTTTAAAATAATAAAAATATATGAACAAAAAGGGATTTACTTTAATTGAAGTTCTTTTGGCCGTAACTATTATTGGCGTTCTTTCTGGTTTTGTTGTCGTCCAAATGAATGGGGCAGCTAATGCCACTAAAGATGCAAAAAGAAAAGCAGATATTGATTTAATTAAAAATGCTGTTGTTTCTTATCGTACTGAAAATTATAGTAAGACTCCCGTTGAAGATTGTAAGATAGGATCATGTACTACTTTGCCAGCAGTCCCTACAGCCCTTTTTAGCAACTCTTCCTAAGGATCCTGATTCAAGCAATGAGTTATAGGTATGTATCAGATGGAACCACTTGTTCTATTTATGCTACTCTTTCTGATGGTTCTATATATAGATATCAATGTCAAAATAATGCAACTTCAAATGTTTTTCCAGTCAATGGTGTTTGTGGAACTGATAATGGTAGATCTCTTGATTATACTTCTACTCCAACTGCTCTTTGCACTACTGGAACAGCCTCTGTTATTACTGGAACTGGTCCTTGGTATTGGTCTTGTGCTGGAGAGATACAGGAACTACTGCCACTTGTTGGGCTAGATTATCAGACGTTTTTACTTGTAGTATAACTAATGGAACCTGTAGCGGAGTAACCTTATTTAATGTTTATGATCCAGCAGGAGGCCATGCAGAAATGAATAATCAAACAAATTACAGCTATAAAGTTTGTTGTCTTGGAGGAGGAATTGCTGTTAATAATATTACCACCTCTGATCAGTGTGCTACAGGCAAGACTGCCGTGTTGAAATTATATGATATTACAAAGTCTCACGTAGAAAAGGGAGATCAAAATAATTATACTAATAAGGTTTGTCTTTCAGCTACAAGTAAGGTTGCTTCTTGTGTGTACGCTTCTAATTGTTCTACAGGATACACTTGTATAGCTTCAATATCTGATGGGGATACCAGTCTTCACGTTGGTGATTGTGGAGTTTTTGCAACCAAAGTTTGTTGTAAGGTAACATCATATTAATAAAATATATTAAAATATATGAACAAAAAAATCTTATCTTCATAGTTTCTATTTCTCTTCTCGCTTTATCTCTTTCGGTTTTTCAATATGTTAAACAATTTCAGGCTGAATTTACTAGTGCTGCCTATTCAACAACCAAGCCAGCTAATGGTCATAATTGGTCTGAAATGGAATGTTCTTCGACTCTCTGTTTGACTGGAGGAAACACAGGACTAGGAACATCTACTCCAGGATACAAATTAGATGTCCAAGGGGGACAGATTAATGCCTCTGGTGGATTGTGTATTGCAGGAGATTGTAAGACTAATTGGTCATCAGTTGGTGGCGCTTGGACAACTTCTGGAAATAATATTTATAATTCCAATACTGGTAATGTTGGTATCGGAAATGCAAGTCCAATTGCTAGCTTGCATGTTGGTAATTCAAGTCAAACATATGGCGATATATCAACTGTAGGTATTTTTAGCGGTGCATCATCATATCCGTTAACTTTAGTTAATACCAATACAATAGCATCTGGAAATTTAAAATCGATTATCATTTGATTTTGGTTCATCTGGCTGGGGCTACAGAATTTGTTGGTGCTGTCATTGAAGATGTTTCATCAGCTGCAACAGGGTTGTCATTGGGAACATATTGTTACGGTTTAACTGAAAAAGTTAGAATAAGTAGTAATGGTAGTGTTGGAATTGGAACAGCTTCTCCTTCAAAAAAATTAGAAGTAGCTGGAGATGTTCTTGCCTCTGGGGATATTTGTAATGGTGCAGGAGCTTGTTTAAGTTCAATTTTCCAAACCAGTGTTATCGCTGGAACTAATCCTACATGTCCATCGGGGCAAGCAATGATTATGAAGGCATACAATGGAACATGGTATACCGTTGATAATGCAAGTATAACTGCATGGAATAAGGTTACATGTGGAATACAGATGACTACTGATGGAACACCGTTGCTTGTAAATAGTAATCATACTGTGAAAAGTTGTACTGATGGGGGAGGAACAGTAGTGGGAGATGGTGCGGGAAATAATATGTGTAGGTTTAATAGTTCCTCATGTCCTAACACTTGGACGATGTATAATGGTTGGAGTACTACTAGCGCGAGGACTTATCATTGTGATATACCATGTGCTACTAATTCGTGTACGACAAGTAGTCATTCTTGGGCGAATAACGCGACACAAGAGTATTGTTTTGGGCCTCCACCAAATGGAGCCGGCTGTGGCAACTGTACTTCTGGCTATGCCTCTAGATGACTCAAATTGGTTGTTATTAATTTCAGCCTCCCTTCTTTTGGGAGGTTTTTGTTTGCAGTTTTTTCAATCTTAAGGTAAAATTATGATATGGAAATATTAAGTTTTGAAGAAACAAAAAGAATTCTTTTGAAATACAAGCTTCCTTTCTGTAGGACAGAGATTTTTAATTCAAAAGAGAAAGCATTGGTGTTTGCAAAGCAAATCGGCTTTCCTGTTGTTTTAAAAATTCATGCCCAGAAGATTTTTCATAAGTCAGAAATCGGGGGAGTAAAGGTAAACATTAAAAATGATGAAGAGTTTCTATCTTCTTGGGATGAGATTGAGAAAAACATTCAAGGAAAGAATATTGAAGGTATATTAGTCCAAGAAATGGTTTCAGGAAGTGAGGTAGCGATTGGAATGAAGAGAGATTCTCAATTCGGTCCAGTTCTAATGTTCGGCTTGGGAGGAATATTTATCGAAATCATTAAAGATGTTGCTTTTAGAATTGCTCCGATTGATAAAGAAGAGGCGCTTAAGATGATAAAAGAAACAAAAGGATTTAAGATATTAGACGGAGCAAGAGGAAAAAAGAAAGTTGATTTAGAAAAGATTGCTGAAATGATGGTTAATCTTTCTACTCTTTCGATTAAAGAAGAAAAGATACAATCGATTGATTTTAATCCTGTTATGGTTACTGAAAAACAAGCCTTAATTACTGATTTAAGAATAATTGTATGAAAAGAATATTCAATCCCAAATCAATAGCTTTAATTGGAGCTAGCGACGAACTAGAAACAGTTGGTTTAGGTTTGGGCAAAAACATTTTAGAAGGGAAGGGTTCAAGGAAGATATATTTTGTTAATATTAAAGATCCTGAAGTTTTAGGAATTAAAACTACCAAGAGCATTTTAGAGATTAAAGAAAAGATTGATTTAGTAATTATTGCTGTTCCCTCACATATTGTTAAAAGCGTTGTTCTTGAATGCTGCGAAAAGAAAGTAGGCGGAATTATTATCATCTCAGCTGGTTTTAAAGAATCAGGCAATGAAGAAGGAGAGATAGAAATTAGAGATATTGTAAGAAAATACAAAACTCCTTTGATTGGACCTAATTGTTTAGGAATTCTTAACCCATCAATTAATTTAAATGCTTCCTTTGCTCCGATCACTCCTAAAAAAGGGAATATTGCTTTTCTTTCTCAATCAGGAGCATTATTGGATGCAGTGATTGATAAGAATGAATTAGGTTTTTCAAAGATTGTTTCTTACGGCAATGAAGCTGATTTAGATTTAGCTGATTTTATAGACTACTTAAAGACAGATATTGAAACAAAAGTAATCGCTATTTATTTTGAGGGAATAAAAGATGGACGCAAGTTTATGCGTATTGCTAGCGAGGTTTCTAAAATTAAACCAATCGTTGCCATTAAATCAGGAAGAAGCAACAAAGGGAAAGAAGCGGCTGCAACTCACACAGGAACACTAGCCGGAGAGTATAGTGTTTATCAAACAGCTATGAAGCAATCAGGGGTGATTTTAGTTGATACGCTAGAAGAATTATTTGATACTTCTTTAGCTTTAAGCTCCTTGCCTAAATGTGAAAATGGAATTGGAATTATTACTAATGGGGGAGGTTTAGGAGTTTTAACTGTTGATTATTGTTCTGAATTAGGGCTCGAGATGCCTAATTTAAGCAAAACAACCATATCTTTACTAGAAAAGAGCAAGCCTATGGAAAGAGTGGTTAACAAAAACAATCCCCTTGATTTATTGGGAGATGCATTATCAGATAGGTATGCTTCGGGAATTGAAGCAATGTTAAAGCAGAAAGATATTAATGGATTGATTGTAATTTCTACTCCGCAATTAATGACAGAGCACGAAAAGAGTGCTAAAATAATTGTAGAGTTGAGAAATAAATACCCTTTAAAACCCATTGTTTGTTGTTTTTTGGGCGGACAATCAGTTGACTCGGCAATCAAGTATTTAGAATCGAATGGAATTCCTAACTATACTGACGTTAAAAGGGCAGTTAAAAGTATTAATGGTTTAATAAAAAGATGAACAAGGAAAAAGGAAATATAATTATTATAATATTGGATATCCTATTTATAATATTTTTCTTAATAATTGCTTTAATGAATTTTTTCGGGACAAAGAAATGAAAAAAGGAAACGTTATTATTTTCATACTAGACATTCTTATCGTAATTATATTTTTAATAATCAGCATAATCAACCTTTTCGGAGGATTTTAATACAAAATGGCAAATACACTATTTTTTACAGACATAAGGAAGAAAGACGTAGCAACAGTTGGAGGAAAGAATGCATCACTAGGTGAAATGTATTCTTTGCTCACTCAAAAAGGAATTAGAATCCCCAATGGTTTTGCGACAACAGCTGATGCCTATAAATACTTTTTAGCTTTCAATGGAATCGATAAAAAACTAGAGAAGATATATAACGGTCTTGATTTGAGCAAATTAGAGAATGTTCAAAAGGCAGGAAAGAAATCCAGAGATTTAATTTTGAAAGGAAAGTTTCCTCAAGATTTAAAAAATGAAATAGTCGCTGGATACAGAAAGCTTTGTGAGGAATACGGAGAGAACTGTGATGTGGCTGTAAGGAGTTCAGCAACAGCTGAAGATTCTCCTGATGCTTCCTTTGCAGGACAGCATGAATCATATTTAAATATCAGAGGAGAGAAAGATGTTGTTGAGGGCGTTAAATATTGTTATTCCTCTCTATTTACCGATAGAGCGATTGCGTATAGGAGAGACAAAGGATTTGCTCAATTGTCAGTCTATCTTTCAGCGGTAATTCAAAAAATGATTAGGAGTGATTTGGCTTCTTCAGGAATCATGTTTACTCTTGATACTGATACTGGATTTGATAAAGTTGTTTTAATCAATTCAATCTGGGGAATCGGAGAAATGATTGTAAAGGGGCGCGTTACTCCTGATAAGTTTTTTGTCTTTAAGCCGACTATGAAAGAAGGGTACAAGGCGATTATTAATAAGGAGCTAGGAAGAAAGGATGGTAAATATATTTATCGAGAAAGTGGTGGAATCAAAGAAGTTAAAGCTACTAAAGAAGAATTTGATAATTATTCATTGACTGATGATGAGGTTTTGAATTTAGCCGAGTGGGGATGCTTGATTGAAGAGCACTATGGTTCTCCGCAAGATATCGAATGGGCTAAGGATGGGAAAGACGGCAAACTATATGTTGTCCAATCTCGTCCAGAAACAGTTCATTCCTCAAAGTCTAATAAAGGAAACATCTATCAAGAATATCAGATTGATGAAGAAATGAAGCCGATTCTAACTGGTATTAGTATCGGAAGCAAGATTGGAAAAGGAGTAGTGAGAGTGATTACCGATGTCAAAAAAATGAAGGAGTTTAAGAGGGGAGAGGTTTTAGTAACCAAAATGACTGACCCTGATTGGAATGCTATTTTAACTATGTCTTCAGCCGTGATTACTGATGAAGGAGGCAAGACTTGCCACTCCGCTATCATTTCTCGAGAATTAGGAATCCCTTGTATTGTTGGAACTAAAGAGGCAACTCAAAAATTAAAAACAGGAATGATGGTGACGGTTGATTGCAGTTCTGGAGCTAAAGGAAGAATCCTAGAAGGAGATGTTCCATTTACTGTTAAGGATTACAATCTAGATGAGATTCCTCATCTTAATACAAAGATAACTTTGAATATTGGTGCACCAGATACTGCTTTTAAAGCATCATTTTTGCCTAATGATGGAGTTGGATTAGCGAGGGAAGAGTTTATCATTGCTGAGAAAGTAAGAATCCATCCTCTTGCGCTATACAACTACGAGAAGATAAAGAAGGGAGATATTAAATTGCCCGAAGCCGACTTAAAAGCAATTGAAGAATTGACTCGCGAGTATCCAGATAAGAAACAATATTTTGTTAATGAGTTAGCCGAAGGAATCGCTCAGATTGCCGCTGCTTTTTATCCTAAAAAGATAATTGTCAGATTCTCCGACTTTAAAACTAATGAATACAAGAATTTAGTCGGAGGTAGTCCTTTTGAAGGAGAAGAATCTAATCCCATGATTGGTTTTAGAGGTGCTTGTCGATATATTGATCCAAGCTTCCAGCCAGCTTTCAAAATGGAGTGTGAGGCGATTAAAAGGGTCAGGGAGGAGTTTGGCTTGACTAATGTAACGGTAATGGTTCCTTTCTGCAGAACCGTTGAGGAGGGCAAGAAGGTGGTTGAATTGATTAGAGAGTTCGGATTGAAAGAAAGAAGAGATGCCAGTATATGTAATGTGTGAAATTCCTTCTAATGTTATTCTAATCGATCAGTTCTTAGAGATTTTTGATGGTATGAGTATTGGTTCTAATGACTTAACTCAATTAACATTAGGACTAGATAGAGATAATGGAGGGATTAGCATATATCGGGAATGAGAAGAATGAAGCCGTCATGGAATTAATCAAAAAAGTGATTAAGACTTGTAAAGAAAAAGGCAAGTATTGTGGAATCTGTGGACAGGCTCCGTCAGACTATCCTGAATTTGCTGAATTCTTAGTTAAAGAAGGAATCGAAAGCATTTCTTTAAATGCTGATACAGTTTTGAAAACAATAATAGCTTTAGGAAAATTAAAATAATATGTTTGATATAATTACATTTGGTTCAGCGACTTGGGATATTTTTTTGAAGATAGACAAGGCGAATACTTTAAAGAATGACAAGCTTCCTTCGGGAGTTGGAGTGACTTTTGATTTAGGAGCGAAGATTGATATTAATGACATGTATTTCAGTTTTGGCGGGGGAGGAATGAATACTTCTTTTACTTTTAAAAAACAAGGATTTAATGTTGCATATTGTGGTTCAGTAGGGGCGGATATTCCTGGTAAGGAAATTATTGCGGAAATGGAAAAGAATGGAATCGGAACTGAATTTATCCAGAAGAATGAGAAGCCGACTAATAATTCAGTGATATTGAATACATCTGAAGATGATAGGACTGTTTTGGCCTATCGTGGAGCATCAGAGCTGTTGGATAAAGAAGAAATACTTTGGGGGGACATGTCTCCATCTTGGTTCTATCTCGCTCCTTTATCTGGCAAATTAAGTTCTTTAACCGAAGATATTGTTGATTTTGCCAAGAAGAACAAAATCAAAGTAGCGATTAATTTAGGCAATTCTCAGATTGTTTTGGGAAAAGAAAAGCTTGAGCCAATACTTAAAAAAGCAGATGTTCTTTTATTAAACCTAGAAGAAGCTTCATTATTAACTGGAGTCGATGCTAAAGATGAAATGGGTTTAATGAGAGAATTGAATAGAATCCATCCTGGCATCAATACGGTGACTAAAGGACCAGAAGGAGTATTAGTTTCAGAAGAAGATGTTTTGCTTGAAGCAACATCATGCAAGGTAAAAGTTGTTGATAAAACTGGAGCAGGAGATGCTTTCGGATCTGCCTTTATCTCTGGTTTAATTAAATCGAATATGGATATTGAGTGGGCGATTCGATTAGGAATTGCTAATTCAGTTTCTTGTATTCAAGTTAGGGGAGCTGTTAATGGATTATTAGAGGAAAACAGCGACTGGAAAAAGATAGGAGATAAAGTTAAAATAGAGAGAACGAAGATAGTTTAGCTTTATTGCCAAAAATCGAAAAACAGTATATATTGTAATAGTTAGAGTCGACAAATAATACAGTTGAAATAAAGAATAAAATGACAAGTTTAACAGCAAAATTAAGAAAACAGAAAGGCATTACAAATGGGGAAGTTATTCCTGCAGTTTTGTACGGATCGGACATAGAGAATATATCTCTTGAAATAGATAAAAAGAGCTTTTCCAAGGTCTTTAAAGACGTTGGAGAAACCCTAATTGACCTAGAAGTAGAGGGAAAGAAGTATGCAGTTTTAATTCACGATACTCAAGTTAATCCTTTGACTCAGGAATTGATTCACGTTGATTTCTATCAACCTAATTTGAAAGAAGAAGTTGAAACCGAGGTTCCGATTGAATTAATCGGAGAGGCTCCAGCCTTAAAACTAGGCGGAACATTAATTGTGAACATGAAAGAGCTTTCAGTTAAGGCTCTTCCTAAAGATTTACCAAGTAAGATTATTATTGATGTATCAACTTTGAATACTTTTGAAGATGCAATTACAGCTAAAAATATCAAACTTCCAGCTGGAGTGACTATTGATATTGATAATCCCAATGAAATAATTGTTCAGGTTGTTGAACCTGAAGATGTTGAAGAAGAATTATCTAAGCCAATCGAAGACGTTAACAAGGAACCTGAAAAGGCCGCTGCTCCTAAGAAAGAGGAATCAACAGAGGAAGATAAATAAATCTATTCTAATGTTTTTTAGTTTTTCTAAAACTAAGAATTTGGCAGTATTAATGTTTTTTATAATAGCAGGGATTTTAGTTCCTGCTATTTTCGTTTCTGCGGTTAATATCGCTGATTTAGATGAAATGTGTTCTAATGAAGGGTGGAAGTCAGCTTGTGATGTGATGTCAGAGTCAGAATGCCAGAACTTATTAAATCAATGTCAAACATATTTTCAAGAAAAACAAAAAAGCGTTGAAGCGGATATTACTCAGACTACTGCTCAAAAAGATACTTTAAAGAATCAGATTGCAGTTTTAACTAAAAAGTTAAAAGATTTAGATTATCAAATATATCAATCTAATCTTTCAATTAAAAGTTTGGGTTTCCAGATAAAAGATACAACATCATCAATCGGTGAAACAGAAAAGGAGATAGGACAGCAGAGAGAGAAGATTGGTTTAATATTACAAGCAGTTGGAGACGAAGATCAGAAGTCTTTTGTCGAAGTTCTAATTTCTAGTAATACTATTTCTGACTTTTTTGATAATTTAGTATATTTAGAAACATTGAATGTTAAAAATCAGGAACTTTTAGATAATTTTCAAAAACTAGAAGTAACCCTTCAAGATCAAAAAACAAGCCTAGAAGAAGATAAAGGACAGACAGAAAGCCTTTTGGCTTTGCAGAGCATTCAAAAACAGGAATCAGCAACAACCAAAGCTACTAAGGATCAACTATATACCTTGACCGAAGCTCAATACCAAGCTCAATTAAAACAAAAAGCAGAGATTGCTAAGAAGACAGCTGAAATTGCTGCCAAATTAGTTCAGATGGTTGGTTTGACTGAAGACCAAAAAGCCCCTACTTTTGGAGAGGCGATAGACTTAGCAAAGTTAGTGGGAAATGCAGTTGGAGTGAGACCAGCGTTCTTGTTAGCTATTATTAGTCAAGAATCAGCGATTGGAAAAAATGTTGGTCAGTGTTATGTTACTAATGCTCAAACTGGTGCAGGGAAATATAGTAATGGAAATTTAGTTTCTAGAATTATGCATCCAACTCGTGATTTGCCAGTATTTTTAGATATTATTAATAAGTCAGGGAGAACAATGGCAAAGACTCCAGTTTCTTGCTGGATCAATGATTGTGTTTCTCAGTCGAAAGGAGTTCTTTATCACTCTAAAGCCTATGTTTCTAGTACGGGAGCAATCAGTTGTGCTAAATCAGGGTATGTTGCTTATGGATTCGGAGGAGCAATGGGTCCAGCTCAGTTTATTCCTAGTACTTGGAAATTATATGAAGAGAAGATTAAAACTCAGACCAATAAATCTTACGCTGATCCTTGGAACCTTAAAGATGCCTTTACTGCCGCTGGATTATACCTTAAGGATTTAGGTGGAGGAAAACAAACAGGGGAATACAAAGCCGCATCAAAATACTACGGAGGTTCTTCTTCCTATGCTTCTAGTGTTGCAACTAGAGCTTGGTGTATTAATGAGTATATGACTAAGGGTTCAATGTCTGATTACTGTCAGGGATTAATCTTCTAAATGAAGAAGAGCCACGGAACAACTTTGTGTTGTTCAGTGGCTCTTGTTGATGTTAGGAGGCAATCATGATATCGTCTTTAGCTGGATGTTTAACCAGCCAAGATACAATGAACTCAATGTCTGGTCGATACTCGTAGACCTCATGAACATTGAGACTCTCGACGGCTCTTGCGAATTCCTCTAAGAGGTATCGGAAAGTGTTTACTGGGAAGCCGGCTTCATGAATGCGTTTTCTTGGGAGCAATTTTTTTGTCAATGTCCACAACGAGCGGTTCGATCACAAAGATATCTCTGTGATAGATTCTCTTGCTTTTTTCAAGACCTGCCTGGACAGCTTGAAAGTATTCTTTGCAAGACAATCGATTTCCTCTTTTGAGGGAATCTTGTTCGTGTCTTCAAGGATAATCATGACTATATTATACACTAATCCTTTTATATGTCAAGAGGTCGAAGGAAAAGAGAAAACAGAGCATTTAGCTCTGTTGATTTAATTCTTTAGAAACCGTGTCCATCATCTTATCAATCTTTCCACTCATTATTGATTCAATGTCATGGAAGTTCTTTCCTATTCGGTGATCAGTGACTCGATCTTGTGGGAAATTGTAAGTTCTCATTTTTTCTTCTCTCATTGCTGATCCGATTTGGGCATTTCTTGCTCCGCCCATTTGTTTGTCTAAATCTAGTTTTTGCTTAGCTAATAATCTAGCAGCTAAAACGGAGAGGGCACTTTCTTTGTTTTGTTGTAGACTTCTTTCAGTTTGGCAGGTGACTACTTCTCCAGTGGGGATGTGAATAATTCTAATGGCTGACATTCTTTTGTTAACGTATTGTCCGCCAGCACCTGAAGCTTTATAGTACTCGCTTCTTATATCCTGTGGTCTGATATTAATCTGAGTGGCTGTTGGTTTAGCTAAGACAGCAATAGTTGCAGTTGAAGTATGAATCCTTCCTTGTTTTTCAGTAGTAGGGATTCTCTGGACTCGATGAACGCCAGCTTCATTTTTAAATTTAGAATAGACATCGTCGCCAGAGATTTCTAAAGTCATATCTTTGGTTCCTCCAATTTCAGTTTTGCTCTCGTCTAAAACATTAACCCTCCAACCTTGGTTCTGGGCGTAACGGGTATACATTCTAGCTAAGTCAGATGCAAAAAGAGCGGCCTCTTCTCCTCCGACGCCCGCTCTAATTTCCATGATCACCGCATTATATTTTTGATTTTCTTCTGACATAAAAGATTATTTTCTCTTTTTAGCAGCTCTTTCTTTGAATTTCTGGATTCTACCTACCTGGTCAGAGCTTCTTTCCTTTCCTGTATAGAAAGGGTGGCACTGAGAACAGATTTCTACTTCCATATTTTCAAGAGTTGAACCAACCTCAAAAACATTTCCGCAAGCGCAGCGAATCTTAGCTGTTTCAAAGTATTTTGGATGAATGTCTTTTTTCATATTCCGTAATTACCTTTTATATATTTAAGGTATATCAGAAAGAGGGAGGGAAATCAAGAGGCAGTTGACATTTTATCTATTTTTGTTATTGTATGTTTAATCCAAAAGGAGAGAAACCATGAGTGAAGTAGGAGAAATTGCGGTTTTCAGATTTTACTACCATCGAGAGGTAAAACCATGTCCGATGATTCAGCGGTATAATCCAAAAACCATGAAAGAAGAACTTGTTCATTGCCAGCTGAATACGGTATCAGATGATTTCTGGTTCTGTCCATCGGGTGCTTTCATTAGAGACGATTTTATTCTGGAAAGAGCTCTGGAAGTAATTGTTTTGAAAGGATACAACATAGTAAGTGTTGTGGGTCCCGTAGAAATGTGGTGCGCTACTTCCAAAGAGGTCTCGTACCAGATTGTTGCCCAAAAGAAGGAGGGTTGAGATTAACGATTATTAATTTTTACCTTCTTTATTTTTTTATACTAAACATGCCTCTTGCCTTTTTAATTTCCGTATGATATATATAGAACATAAGAAAATTAAGACAAATACGATAGTTATGTCACTTCGATTAACGCGAATGTGATTTATTCAGTCCCAATATTATGGAAGAAACAAAAACAGAAAAAAAGATAGGATATGGCATTACAGTTGATGATATGATTCAAGCTGGTCTTGGCTATGGCCACGACAAATCAAAGTTGAATCCTAAAATGAAAGATTATATCGCTAAACAGAAAGACAGAGTACATATTATTGATTTGGATCAGACAGCTGAGAAATTAACTGAAGCATTAGACTTTGTAAAACAGATAAAGAGTGAAGGAAAATCGATTGCATTTGTCGGAACTAAAGTTGCTATTAGAGATTTAGTAAAAGATACCGCAGTTAAATGTAATTCTTCTTACGTAACAGAAAGATGGATTGGCGGAGTTTTCACTAATTTCAAAGAAATCAGAAAGAGAATCAATTACTTTAAAGAATTAGAAGCTAAAACCAAAGAAATTGATTTTGAAAAGAAGTATGTCAAGAAAGAAAGATTGACTATGTTGAAAGAATTGGAAAGATTGAGATTGAAGTTTGATGGTGTGAAGAATATGGAAGAATTGCCCGCTGCAGTTTTCATAGTCGATGTCACAAAAGACGAAATTGCTCTAACAGAAGCTAGACAATGCGGAATTAAAGTGATTGCCCTAGCTGATACTAATGTAAATCCTAAGCTAATCGATTATCCTATTCCAGGAAACGATGATGCTTATACATCTATAGAATACGTTCTCTATAAAATCGAGGAAGTATTCAACGGTAAGAAAGCCGAATAAATCTAATTTATTAAAACACATGACAGTAAACATAGATTTAGTTAAACAACTAAGAGAGGAAACAGGCATTTCTTTAGCTGATTGCAAGAAGGCTCTTGATGAGTCAGAAGGCCAAATGGACAAGGCTAAGGAATATTTAAAAAAGAGGGGACAGGCTGTTGCTGCTAAAAAGACGGACAGAGTAGTTGGTGCCGGACTTATTGAAACTTACGTTCACTCTAGTGGAAGGTTAGGAGTGATGCTCGAGATAAACTGCGAGACTGATTTTGTTTCTCGCGGAGAAGATTTCAAAACTCTTGCCCATGAAATATGTTTACAGATTGCAGGAATGAAACCATTATATGTTAAAGAAGAAGAAATTCCTGAAAGTGTTTTGAATGAAGAGAAAAGACTAGCCGAAGAAAAAGCTAAAGAGATGAATAAGCCTGCTGACATTGTTGAAGGAATTATTAAAGGAAAATTGGAAAAGTTCAAGAAAGATAATTGTTTAGTTAATCAGTTATGGATAAAAGATGATACGAAAACGATTCAAGTTTTGATAAATGAGTACATTGCAAAGGTAGGAGAGAATATTGTTGTTAAGAGATTCGTAATCTATGAATTTTGAAATCATTTCTTTAATTGTTTTGATTGTTAGTTTCTTCTCTTTGTCATTTTTAATTTTTAAGAAAATCCCAGCATTGAAAGCAATGCCTGAACCAGAAGCTATTTTTCTTAAAAAAGAATTAAAAAAGAAGATTAGAGAGAAAACAAAAAAGGTAATTAAAGAAAGATCGAATTCATTGGAGGCAATATTGCATAAATTGTTGAGTAAGATTAGAATATTATCATTAAAGACTGATAAGAAGATGTCTGATTGGATAAAAAGTTGAGAGAGAGATCAATTAGAAAGAACAAAGGATTTTGATAATTATTGGAAGGAGATAAAAGCATCAGTTAAGAAAAAGAAAGATGATGGAAAGTAGAAAGATTGAAATAGGGAAGTATCAACACTTCAAAGGAAATGAATATGAAGTGATTGGAAGAGCGAAACACAGTGAAACAATGGAAGAATTAGTAGTATATCGGGCGCTCTATGGCGAACATGGTTTATGGGTGCGTCCATTAAAAATGTTTTTGGAAGAAGTTGAATTTGAAGGCAAAAAAGTTCCAAGATTTAAGTATTTAGGCAAGTAATTATTGCCGGCATAGCTCAGTGGTAGAGCAACTGTTTTGTAAACAGTAGGTCGGGGGTTCGAATCCGTCTGCCGGCTCATATTTGATAGTTGACAATACGCGAAAGAAAGGGTAAGATTCTATTTGTTCTCAGTTTCTTGATAAATTAATAAAGCATTTTTCAGCAATCATTTTTTGTAGGATATTAGTAAACAACATAAGTAAGTTTTTTAGAGTTGTTCCGCTAATTATATATATTTTTTTTGAGAGTTTGATCCTAGCTCAGGATGAACGCTGGCGACGTGGATAAGGCATGCAAGTCGAACGGCTATAGCAATATAGCAGTGGCGAATGGGTTAGTAACACGTAGATACAAACCTTTTACTCAGGCATAACCTGGAGAAATCCAGGCTAATTCCTGATGGTCCCGCAAGGGTAAAGATTTATCGGTAAAAGATTGGTCTGCGTCCTATCAGCTAGTTGGTGAGGTAATGGCTCACCAAGGCGATGACGGGTAGGCGGAGTGAGAGCTTGGCCGCCAACAATGGCACTGAGACACGGGCCATACTCCTACGGGAGGCAGCAGTCGAGAATATTCGACAATGGGCGCAAGCCTGATCGAGCGACGTCGCGTGTGGGATTAAGATCTTCGGATTGTAAACCACTTTTCTGGGGGAAGAATTTTGACGGTACCTCAGGAATAAGGGGTGACTAAACTCGTGCCAGCAGTAGCGGTAATACGAGTGCCCCAAGCGTTATCCGGATTTATTGGGCGTAAAGGGTCTGTAGGTGGTTTGTTAAGTTCTTCGTTAAAGTTCCAGGGCTCAACCTTGGAGAAGCGGGGAAAACTGGCAAACTAGAGGATGTTAGGGGTTGATGGAACAATTAGTGGAGGAGTGAAATCCGTTGATATTAATTGGAACACCAAAAGCGAAGGCAATCAACTAGGACAGTCCTGACACTGAAAGACGAAAGCGTGGGGATAGAAAAGGATTAGATACCCTTGTATTCCACGCCCTAAACGATGAATACTAGCTATTGCAAGTGTCGACCCTTGCAGTGGCGAAGCTAACGCGTTAAGTATTCCGCCTGGGAAGTACGGCCGCAAGGCTAAAACTCAAAGGAATAGACGGGGACCTACACAAGCGGTGGATCACGTGGCTTAATTCGACAGTAAGCGAGGAACCTTACCAGGGCTTGACAAGGTAGTGAAAGCTATAAGAAATTATAGCCCATCCACAAGAACACTACCCCAGGTGCTGCATGGTTGTCGTCAGCAGGTGGCTTGAGTTGCTCCCTTAAATGGGGTAACCTGCGCAACCCTTGTCCTATGTTTCATGTGTCATAGGAGACTGCCCGGGACAACCGGGAGGAAGGTGAGGATGACGCCAAATCAGCATGGCCTTTTGATGCCCTGGGCTGCACACGTGGTACAATGGGGCCGACAATGGGAAGCTAAAGAGTAATCTGGAGCCAATCCTATCAAACGGTCTCTCAATTCGGATTGAGGTCTGAAACCCGACCTCATGAAGCCGGAATCGCTAGTAACCGCAGATCAGCCACGCTGCGGTGAATATGTCCCTGGGTCTTGTACTCACCGCCCGTCACGTCAGGCGAGTTGGGAATACCCGAAGTTCCGCGTAAGCGGGCCTAAGGTAGGCTCAATAAGAAGGACGAAGTCGTAACAAGGCACGGGTAGCGGAAGCTGCTCGTGGATCATTTATTTTTTTACAAAATTGACGACCGAAATTAGTTCTTGAGTGATCACTGAACTAATTACGAGGTATTGATCTCTCTACCTAAACAAGAGATTATCTTGAGCGGGACAACTCTAAGAAACTAACTATTATCCTAAATGAAAAGCATTGGACCTTTCCAATACAGCCTCTTTCGTAAGCAATATGAAAAGGCTGGTCGAGAAATGTGCAAAGATTGCCTAAACTTTATCAAGGAAGATTCACAACTCCTTGATTTGGGCTGCGGCTCAGGCATTATTGGTAAAGAATTCGGGAGATTTTTTAATTCAGAAGTATTGGGATTAGATATTATTGACAATCGAGTCGTTGAAATTCCTTTTCGAAGATATGATGGAAACAATTTATCTTTCTTAAAAGATAATAGTTATGATGCAGTGTTGATAAATTTTGTTTTGCACCATTGTCAAAATCCTCTAGAACTGCTAAAAGAATCTAAGAGGGTAACGAAAGGAATAATAGTTTTATATGAAAATATTCCTGAAGGAATACTTAGTAAAATGTTTTGTTATTTCCATGGAGTTTCATTTGCTTGTTTCTTTCAGAAGAATGCAAACAAGGGAAAGTTTTTAAAGAGGGAAGAGTGGGAAAAAGAATTTGAAAAGTTAGGGTTAAAAGTGCTATACTCTAAAAAGCGTTCAGGATTGAAGCTAATGAAGGAACATTTATATATCTTATCAAAGGGTGTGTAGCTCAGCTGGTTAGAGCGCGTCACTGATAATGACGAGGTCCCTGGTTCGAGTCCAGGCATACCCACCGTTCGTATTTAATGAGGGGCCAATGGCTCAATTGGTAGAGCACCTCATTTGCAATGAGGGGGTTTGGGGTTCGAGTCCCCATTGGTCCACAAGGAAAGAGGCATCTGAAAAGGTGCCTCTTGACTTATCTAAGATGAATATATTATACTAATAATGGTTATTATGATTTTGGGCACAAGTAGTGGCGGGGATATATCCTGCATGTACGACAGTATAGTTCCTAAGAACTGTACGATTGACGGAGATATCGTCCTTGGTGGATGCGACTATCTTAATTCTGTCAAACTAACAGTCGAAGGAACAGTAAATGGAACCATAAGGCGAGGACCCTTGCAAGAACAATGTGTTCTCTCACAAGTTATCGTTAAAGGTGGTGCCAAGGTTGAGGAAATTAAGAATGTCCACGTTGCCGATATTGCAGGAATAGTTGGAAATGTGGAGGTCACAGATTTTCTTAAGCTCCGGTGGGGCTTCGAAATTTTTGGCCAAGGAAACAGCGAGCGTAGGTTATATCTTCTATGATGAAGGATTAGCCCACGTTAGCAATGTCAGAGGATTTCTGGGGGTAACCAAGAAAGAACCAAAAATATTTTCTTGAGCCTCCTTTTTTTGTACACAATAATTTATTTATAATAAATTTTAATCCAAATACAATATTTAAGAATTAAGAAAGACTTCTTTCAGAGTAAAATAGTTGAGTCTCGATTATTCAGTAATTACTACAGCATATTACCACATCTTTACAGTTTAGTATAAATGTGTTATAAATTATAAGGTAATTTGAGGGAAATGTCTGGTCCTGAATTCAAAAGGTTTGATCAGGCCTTTCTCTATAATAAGTACAGCGACAATGTAGTTTTTATTCGCTGGTTCGAAAAGTTCCTTAATGCTGTCCCGTCTTCTGGTGGACCATTAATACCGGACGAGCTTCCCAAAGAAGAGTGGGAGGTGACAATTATAGAGCAGGCTAAGGACGAAGTAGGGAAGCGCATGAGTTTTTTTCACAGGAGCAAGGAGATTGATATACCAATATCAATGATATACATTGTTCCTGAAAAAAATAAATACGATTCTTTGTTCCGTTTAGGTATCGTTGTTGAACGTAGTAGCAGCAAGTGCTGCTTTACTGCAAAAGTTTTTCAAGAACTTTTTTGCAGAACTTCTTTCCAGTCCGTTTTGTCGGATGAAAACAAAAAACTTTCCTACGTTGACGGCGGGACTATGGTTCTCAAAAAGGGAATCGCCTCATTGGAAGCTAGGAAATTCATCAAGCAATCTATTGCAGAAGGATTGTTTGATGAAGATGATGTCTCTGAAGATTTTTTTGATTTAGAGTCAGAAAAAGTCTTTAAACTTTTTTTAAGAGAGTTTTGGTTGCAGGATAAAAGTCTTTCCAGAGATGATTGCTTCAATATTTTCGTTGAAGCAGTTATTAATGAAGAATCTTTTTCTAAGCTATTACTTGAGAGAAAAAGTAATTCTACTAGGTTAACATCTTTAGGAGGAATGAATCAAAAAGTTTCATTAACCGGCTAAAGATTGTTAACCTCTTTTTTTATTTTTAATCTTTTGGTATAATATCAACATATGATTTTAGAAATATTAGTAGTAGTTTTAGGGCTTTGTGTTTTTGAGATTATTAGTAGTGTTGATAATGCGATTATCAATGCGCACGTCTTAAAGACAATGCCCGAAAAGTTTAGAAAGATATTCTTATTCTGGGGAATTATTTTTGCCGTCTTTGTAGTAAGAGGGCTTTTGCCTTTTCTGATTGTTTGGCTAAGTAATCCATCGCTATCAATTGTTCAAGTATTTGCTTCAGCCTTTTCTTCTTCTGGCGATGGAATGGTGGCTCAATCCCTTACAGCTTCAAAGCCATTGCTTCTTTTGGGAGGTGGTGCCTATTTGTTTTTAGTATTTTTAGCTTGGTTGTTTTTAGAAGAAAAGAAATATGCTCTCTGGGTCGAAGGATTTATTCACAGGCAGGGAGTTTGGTTCTATGCGATTGCTTCTATTTTTACAACATTAATTGTTTACTTTGCTGTAAAGGTTAATCCTATTTTAGCTTTAGCGGCAACAATTGGAGTTTCCGCTTTCTTTATTACCGATGGTTTTAAAAAGAATGCTGAAGAAAAAGAGAAGGAGCTAGTGAGCGGAAATATGAGTGCTTGGAGCAAGATATTATATTTAGAAGTATTAGATGCTTCTTTCTCAATTGACGGAGTAATCGGAGCCTTTGCTTTTACTATGTCGATTCCTTTGATTATTATTGGAAATGGTTTAGGAGCTATTATTGTTAGGCAATTAACGGTTAAAGGAATAGATAGTATTAGTAAATATGCTTATTTAAAAAATGGAGCCATGTATTCAATTGGATTATTGGGAATGATAATGACTTTGGAAAGTTTTGGTAATGAATATCCTTTCTGGATTGCTCCTTTAGGCACTCTCGCCTTACTTGTATTATTTATGTTTTTTTCAATTAAAGAATTGAGAAAGAATGAAAAAGTAAACTGTTGATAACTTTCTTGCCTCATTTTTATCATCTTGGTATAATTATGGCATAATAATGTCCATTGATTCTGAGTTTCTTTTATCTTTTTTGATTTAAGGAATGTATGAAGATGGAAAAATATATGATACAAGATTGGTCATTAATCACCACGCAAGCCTTGCAGGGTGCATGGGAGAATATGCTTTTATTCATCCCAAACCTCTTGGCTGCTATCATTATTTTCATTCTAGGTTGGTTTATAGCCATCTGGATTGGAAAAATAGTCGCTGGCATCTTGAACAAGCTTAAATTCGACAGCGTCTTTGAAAAGACTGGTTGGAAAGAAGCTTTGTCTAGTGCCGATATTAGGGTAGAGCCTTCAGGCTTTATCGGAGCGGTTTGTAAATGGATTCTTGTTATTGTGTTCTTGATGATTGTGACAGATATTATGGGTTGGGTAGCTTTTGCTGGATTACTAGCAAGCATTGTTGCCTGGATGCCTAATTTGTTGGTTGCAATTATTATTCTAGTTGTTGCTATTATCATAGCTGACATTATTGAGAAGCTAGTTAAGGTTTCAACTAAGAAAATGGGAGTTAGCTCAGTTAACTTCTTGGGCTCAATTGTTAAATGGGCAATATATATCTTTGCTGGTTTAGCAGTATTACTACAATTAGGAGTTACTCCTAAGATTGTAGAAGTCTTAATAATGGGCTTTGTTGGAACAATAACCTTAGCCTTGGGATTATCCTTTGGTTTAGGCGGCAAAGAAGCTGCTGGAAGGTTTATTGATGATATGAGAAAGAAAGATTTCTGACAAGGAATAGTTTTGGAAATAAAAGGCGCACCGTTTATGCGGTGCGTTTTTGTTTGTAAAAAAATAACACTTATTTTATTGTGTTATTCTGCTGCCACTGATTGTGGCGGTGCAGTTTTGTTTTTATTGTTTCTTCTGAAAATGAAGTACATTATTCCGAAGAAACAAATCATTATTAGGGCTCCAATAATTTCTTCCGAAACTGAAATCATTGAAGAAGCTATGCTGACCAGGAAAAGGGAGAAAGTAAGAAGTAGTGACTCGTCTGTTATCGTTTCTGACAGATAAAGGAGACCTGCTCCTACAAATTCAATGATAACCCCGATAAGGAGAATACCATTAGCCATTTTTTCGGTTACTGCCCATATTGTAAAGTAACAGAATAGGAAAAGGGCAGACAATAGAACCAATCCCATTCCAATAACGTAAAGCAAGTCTTTTTTCATGAAGCACCTCCGTGCTCTGTTATCATTAAATACTTTTATTTTTCAAAAGTCAAATGAAGACGCACCATCTAATTAAAATGGTGCGTTGGTCAATTAACTATCCATGGTATGGTTGCCGCAACAATTATTGCATAGAATCCATCCGCTATTGTTGGATTTCTTCCCACTAGTGAGATACCAACAGAGATGAATATAATGAATAATGCAATTAGGAATATGACTATTCCTAGCGGAACCGGTACGGTTTTGTTTCTCCTTATTTTCATTTCAATTACCTATCTAATATTTACCTTTTCCTTTAATAAAAGTCAATATGAAATAGATTGCGCACCGTTTTATATTGGTGCGCTTTGTTTTTTTCGGCAATGGATATCATAGAATATCAAAATGATGACTACTACTATATATCCAAAGCCAATAGGATTTTTTAACGGATCAAAAATGATGCAGTGTCCTATGAAAACTACGATAATTGTTAATCCGAAAAAGATAACACTTCCTATTTTTTCAAAAAGCGATGGCATGTGGTGAGTCCTTTGCTACCAATAGGGCCGTTACTACCACAATTGCGAAAAGATTTCCTCCTGTGATGGAGAATGTCGAAGTAGCACTTAAAATGGATATGACAGCGATTGCTATCAATCCAAATCTTACGAACTCTTGGTGCATGTTTGCCTCCTCTTATTCTTTAATCCTTTTATTGTTTCAAGTCAATATTTGACCCAAAGGCTTTAATTTGGTATTTTATATCTAATGGAATCTCATGAATTAAGAAAACTTTTTTTGGATTTTTTTACTAAAAGGGGACACAAGATAATTCCTTCGTCTTCTCTTTTACCAACTGATCCTTCAGTCCTATTTACAACTGCTGGCATGCAACAGTTTTCTTTGTATCTATCAGGAAAGAAAGATCCAATGAAAGATTTTAATTCAAGACATATTGCCACTTGTCAAAAGTGTTTTAGAACTGGAGACATTGAAGAAATAGGGGATGATACTCATCATACTTTTTTTGAAATGCTTGGTAATTGGTCAATTGGTCAAGACGAAAATGGATATTTTAAAGAAGGAGCGATTAAATATGCTTTAGAATTTTTAGTTGATACATTGAGATTAGATAAGAATAGAATTCACGTGACTGTTTTCAAAGGAGAGGGGAATATTTCTAGGGACGAAGAAGCGATTAACCTTTGGCTTAAATACGGAATACCATTAGAGAGAATAAAGGAATGTTCCAAGAAAGATAATTTCTGGGGTCCGGTATCAGATACTGGTCCTTGCGGTCCTTGTTCTGAGATTCACTATGACCGAGGAGAAGAGTTAGGCTGCGGAAGGCCTGATTGCGGACCAAATTGCGATCACTGTAAAAGAGTGGTTGAAATTTGGAATCTTGTTTTCATGCAATATTTTAAAAATGAGAAAGGGGAATACGAATTATTATCCCAAACCAATATTGATACAGGAATTGGATTTGAAAGATTATTATCTTTATTAAATCAGACTAGTGCTTCTTACGAAACAGATTTGTTTATTGATGCTATTTCTAAATTAGAAGAATTATCAGGCAAGAAATACTTAGAAAACAAAAAAGCCTTTAGGGTTATATCTGATCATATTCGTAGCTCTATTTTCGTAATTGCTGATGGAGTCGAGCCTTCTAATTTAGGACAAGGATATATTCTAAGAAGACTATTAAGAAGAGTTGTTCGATATGGTAAAACATTAGGATTAACTTCTCAGTTCTATCTTCCTTTGATAGATATTATCATTGATAAATACAAAGATGTTTACCCTAATATCCTATCTAGAAAAGATGAAATTATCGAGATAATCAAAAAAGAAGAAGAAAAGTTTGAGACGACCCTAGAAAAAGGACTATCAATTATTGAAAAGATGCTTTTGACTAAAAAAGAATTAACGGGAGAAGAAGTTTTTGATTTGTATCAGAGTTATGGTTTCCCACTAGAGTTAACACAAGAGATTGCTAATGAAAAAGGAATCAATATTGATATTAAGGCCTTTAATGAAGCACTAGAAAAGCATCAAAACATTTCTAGGGCGGGAGCAGAGAAGAAGTTTGGAGGTGTAGGTAAAGATGCGGGAGAGGAGGGAGCTAAATTGCATACTGCTACTCACTTGCTTCATGCTGCTTTAAGAAAAGTATTAGGGAATCATGTAGAACAAATGGGTTCGGATATTAATGCAGAAAGATTGAGATTTGATTTTAAGCATACTCAAAAGATGACGCCCGAAGAAATTAAGCAGGTTGAAGATTTAGTTAATTTAAAAATACAGGAAGATTTAGAAATTAAAAAAGAAGAGATGGATTTAGATAAGGCGTTGAATTCGGGAGCAATCGCTTTCTTTAAAGAAAAGTATCCAGACAAAGTTAAGGTTTGGACAATGTTTAATCCTCAGAATGGCGAAGTATTTTCTAAAGAGATTTGTGCAGGTCCTCACGTTGAAAAGACAAGTCAGTTAAAATCGTTTAAGATAATTAAAGAAGAAAGTTCTAGTGCCGGGGTAAGAAGAATTAAAGCAGTCGTAAATCAATAAAAATATGACAAGAAAAATATATGACATTATTCCTCCTGAACATCAGGTGGAAAAACACGAAGAGATGGCTCAAGAATGTTCAGCTCGAGAACCAATTCAAAGAAAGAAAAGAAAATTTCCTTTTATTCCAGTGTTAGTAGTCATAGTTTTGATTCTAGCGGGTGTATTTTTCTTTTTCCCAGGCAAAGCCGATGTTTCTATAACTCCAAAAACAGAAGAAGTTACGGCTGATGCCACTTTTACTATCGATACAACGGAAGCAGTGATTGATTATGATAAAAGCATTGTTCCAGGAATTGTTTTTTCTGATAAGAGAGATGGTACGGAAACATATAATTCTACAGGGACAGATGACAAAGCGAAAAGAGCTACAGGAACAATTAAGGTATTTAATAAAATGAATCCAGCTAAGGCGTTAAGTTTAGTTAAAAATACTAGGTTTATGTCTAGTACTGGAGAATTGGTTTATCGATCAGATACTGCTTTTACTATTCCCGCCGCTAAATCAGATTCAGTCCCTGGTTCAGTTGAAATTAAAGTTACTGCTGCTGAGGCAGGATCTAAATACAATATTTCTTCTTCGGTCTTTTCTATCCCTGGTTTAAGTGGTTCAGAATATTATTCAAATATTTGGGCTGAATCAGTTACTGCTATGACTGGAGGGGAAGAGTCACAAGTTAAAATTGTGTCTACTAACGACATCTCTTCAGCCAAAGACAATTTTGAAGGAAAGTATGATGAAGTATCAAAGCAAGCTTTGATTAATACTATTCCCAAGGGCTATTCTTACTTCTCAGAAGATATTTTGCCCAAGCTCACTAATTTATCAGTGAGTGCTAAAGCAGGCGATGAATTAGACAAATTTAGCGCAACAGGGCATATAGAAACGGAGGCAACAGTCTTTAGAGATGAAGATGTGAATAAATTAGGGGAGCAGCTTTTAACCAAAGATATGTCTGAGTTAAAAACCATAGCCCCTAATAGCGTAACTTACGAAGTTAAAGACAAGAAGTTGAATAAAGATGGAACTATTACCTTAACAGTTACATTTAAAGGCAAAACCTATTCAATGCCTGATAACGCATTATTAATGGGTAGTTTAAAAGGAAAGAGTCCTAAAGATTCCATCACTCTTTTATCCAGTATGCCAGAAATACAAAAGGTAGAGATAAAAGTTTCTCCTTGGTTTAAGTTCAATATTCCTAATAATGAGAAGGGAATAAATATCCAGTTGAAGTTTTAGCGAATAGCGGAAGTGGGAAAGGTACTTGATTTAAATAATAGTTGTGCTACAAAGTAAGTAATAGCAAGAAACGCTTGTATCTCTTGACCAAAAGCGAAAGTTTTGCTATTGTCTTATTATCTTTCAAATGGTAAAACAAGACGACAAAATTAAAAAAGAAGGAGTTGTATCAGAGAGCTTGCCTGACGGCTTTTTTAAGGTAAAGTTAGATGACGACCAATCGGAAGTATTGGCGCATTTGGCAGGTAAGTTAAGAGTATTTAAAATCAGAATTTTACCAGGAGATAAAGTTACAGTAGAAATGACTCCCTATGATACAAGAAGGGGGAGAATAATATTTAGAAAAAAATAACATGAAGGTAAAACCATCAGTTAAGAAAATTTGTAAAGATTGTAAAATCGTCCGCAGAGAAGGACGCGTTTATGTTATTTGCAAGGCGAACGCTAAACACAAACAAAGACAAGGTGCATAATTAAACACACTATGGCAAGAATTATCGGAATTAACATTCCAGACGAAAAAGTAATAGAAATCGGATTGTCCTACATCTATGGAATAGGACCAGCTTTAGCTAAGAAGATTTTAACTGACTGCAATATTCCTTTGAACAAGAAAGCTAAGGAATTGACTCAGGATGACATCAGTTTGATTAAGCAATACATTGAAAAGAACTATCGTGTAGAAGGAGATTTGAAGAGAGATGTAATGATGAATATTAAGAGATTGAGAGATATCGGTTCTTGGAGAGGCAGTAGACATGCTAAAGGTTTACCAGTAAGAGGACAGACAACTAGAATCAATAACAGAACAGTAAGACACAATGTTAGGAAAACGGTCGGTTCAGGAAGAAAAGCTGCACCAGGACCTAAATAGAATTTAATACTACTATGGGGAAAAAACACGTAATACAAAAAACTGAAGCTGAGATGATCAAAGAAGGTGAACAGCTAGAAAAGACTTTAAGCAAAGAACCTAAAGTTGCTAAAGCTGCTGCTACTCGCGAAGGAAAGATTTACATCTTCAGTTCATACAACAACACCATCCTTACCCTAACTGATACTATGGGCAATGTATTGTCTTCAAAATCAGCTGGAAAGATTGGATTCAAAGGAAGCAAGAAGTCAACTCCTTTCGCTGCATCAAAATTAGCTGAGACATTAGGAGCAATTGCAGAAAAGATGGGAATTAGAAAAATCCAGGTAGTTGTAAAAGGTATTGGTTCAGGAAGAGAATCGGCATTGCGTTCAATTGCTAATCAGGGATTCGAGATAAATTCAATCAAGGATGTTACTCCAGTTCCACACAACGGTTGCAAGCCTAAGAAGCCTAGAAGGTTATAATCTTTAATATATTTATGAAACAAGCAAAGTGTAAAATTTGTAGAAGGTTAGGAGACAAACTTTTCTTAAAAGGAGAGAAATGTTTGGGTTCTAAATGTGCTATGATCAAACGTCCATTCGCACCAGGACAGAAGGCCAAGAAAAGAAGGTCTGCTTTGACTGAGTATGGCCGTGAAATGAGAGAAAAACAGAAGGTTAAAAAGTGGTACAATATTTCTGAATCACAATTTAAAGATTATGTTTTTGAAGTAATGGAAAACAGAAGTTCTGGCGCTGATGTTGCTACTCAATTAATTTCTAAATTGGAAAGCAGATTAGATAACATTGTTTTTAGAATGGGCTGGGCTAAGTCTCGTGGTCAGGCAAGATTGCTTGTTACTCACGGACATTTCCTAGTTAATGGCAAGAAGGTAGATATTCCTTCATACCGAGTGAGTGTAGGAGATGCCATTTCCATTAGAGAAGGCTCTAAGGGCAAAGAAGTTCTAAAAGGATTGCCAGAAATGATGAAGAAATACAGCTTGCCTAAATGGTTAAGCTATGACGGAGACAAGATCGAGGGTAAAGTAATGAGATACCCAACACCTGAAGATGTACAATTGCCATCTGAGGTTTCAACAATCTTTGAACATTATTCAAGGTAATAAAATAAATATCATAATTAAAACATATGATTCCATTGCCAACTTCAATCAAAACTAAAAAGGTGAGCGACAACAACACTATCTTCGAAATAGAGTCGCTTTATCCTGGCTACGGAATTACTCTCGGTAATGCCATTAGGAGAGTTCTTTTGTCATCTCTAAACGGTGCTGCCGTAACTGAGGTTAAGATTAAGAATGCTCCTCATGAATTTGCAACTATTCCTGGAGTTAAAGAGGATATCTTGCACATTTTGATGAACATCAAACAATTAAGATTTAAGTTATTTACTGAAGACCCACAGATTGCAACTCTAGTTGTAAAAGGTGAGAAAGAAGTAACTGGAAAGGACTTTGAATGCCCAGCTGATTTGAAATTAGCTAATCCAAACTTGCATATTGCGACAATAACTGATAAGAATACAGAGTTGGAAATCGAGATTAAGATTGAAAAAGGAGTCGGCTATGTTTTCGAAGACAAAGAAGTAAAGAGAGACATTGGTGTAATCGGATTGGATGCAATCTTTACTCCAATTAAGAAAGTCAACTATGTTGTTGAAAACATGAGAGTTGGAAACAGAACTGACTTTGATAAGATTTCTTTGGAAGTTGAAACTGATGGAACAATTAAGCCAGAAGAAGCTTTTGCTGAATCTTTAGAAACACTTTTAGCTCAGTTCGGCTTTATGGCAGAACAGATGGGAGGAATAAAAGAGACAGTTAAAGAAGAAGTAGTAGTAGAAGAGCCTAAAAAGAAGGCTGTAAAAAAGACAACAAAAAAGAAAGAAAAGTAATATGAAAAAACTACAGAAAGGAAGAAGATTACATAGAGAAAGAGATCAGAGACATGCATTGTTGAAGACTTTGGCTACATCTTTAATCTTAAAAGAAAAGATTACTACAACTGAAGCTAAAGCTAAAGAACTTTCCCCATTTATTCAAAGAAAGATTACTAGAGCTAAGAAGGGAGACATGGCTGCTCGCAGATATTTAGCCGCATCTTTCACACCAAAAGCAGTTACTAAGTTAATGACTGATTTAGGAGTTAGATACAAAGACAGAAAAGGAGGATATGTAAGAATAACAAAGATGGGACAAAGAAAGTCAGACAGTTCCAAAATGGCAATGATTCAATTAGTCTAAGAATATGACAAAAGAAATTATAAAAAAAGAAACAATAAGGATTGATGCAACAGGCAAGGTCTTAGGAAGACTTGCTGCTGAGATTTGTGGTATTTTGCAAGGAAAGACAACTGTTAATTATGCTCCCAACAAAGAGCCTAATAACGTTATCATAATTTCCAATGCTGATAAAATTAAGGTTACTGGACACAAGATGCAGGATGAAACATATTTCAGACACACTGGATACTTAGGAAATGACAAGCATATTCCAATGAATGTAATATTCCAAAAGAATCCTGGACAGTTAATTAAGTTTGCTGTTAATGGAATGTTGCCAAAGAATAGACTAAGAGCAAAACATTTAAAGAGATTAAAGTTTGAATAATCATATGGCTACTGAGAAAAAAACAACAAAAAAACCAGTGGAGAAAAAAGAAAAGAAAGTTTCTCCTGTAAAAAAGGAAACTAAAAAGAAGGTTCCTGAGGTTAAAGAAGAAGTAAAAGAAGTAAAGGCTGAAACAAAGATTGAGAACATTGATTTTGGTTTGCCAACAAGGATTGACGACGATGATGATTTTGTTGTAAACGAAGAAGACTTTAAAAATCTAGGAGACAAGTATTTTGAAGCAACTGGAAGAAGAAAGACTGCCGTTGCTAGAGTGAGAATGTATACAAAAGGAGCTAATGGAATGGAAGTTAATGGAATGGACTTCACTAAGTATTTCCCAACTAAATCACTACAAGGA
Source organism: uncultured bacterium (assembly GCA_963802195.1). Taxonomy (GTDB): domain Bacteria; phylum Patescibacteriota; class Minisyncoccia; order Minisyncoccales; family Minisyncoccaceae; genus UBA2211. The sequence continues at coordinate 54,269 of CAWDHP010000006.1, forward strand.
ACAGCTTTGGCTTCATTAGACAAGATGAAGTCATTAGAGAGGTTCAGAATAACAGCAGTGGTTAATGGAGGAGGCATTAGTGCCCAAGCAGAGGCTGTAAGACACGGTATTGCTAGAGCTTTAGTAGTATTCAATGCTGACTACAGAAAGAGATTAAGAAAGGCAGGATTCTTAACTAGAGATCCAAGAATGAAAGAAAGAAAGAAGTTCGGTTTGAAGAGAGCAAGACGTGCACCACAGTGGTCAAAACGTTAATATTCAAGGCCAGAGCGAAAGCTCTGGTTTTTGCTTGACAAAAGATATTTTCTAATATACCTTGTAGTCAATCTAGCAGTGCTAGTTATGGTGAGAAAATGGCAAAAGTTAAAAGCGTAAGAAAACACCTGTACATCGGAGGTTACGATGTTCATGGTGGAGGAATTCTTGTCGTTCAAAGTAAGAGTGGCAGGATGAGATTGGTCGGAGGCAGAGTTGCTTGGGAATACATTCATCGCATCGGAAGCGAACTATGGAAAAGATATTTTGCTTCTAAGAAGATGGAAGAACAGATTGGTGCGACTTGCTTAGTCAAGAAGAACGAGCTGGTTCTTATCCACAATGATGTTCAGCCGCTACCAGCAAGTTATGATGTTGTCAGGTGCCATGAGACACCGAAGACAGTAACCATCTGTGAGTATTCGGCTATCGCCATCGGAGAATTTGATTGCCGTACCTTTAAAAATCCACAGGCTTTTTTCATTAGTTTCGATTTCTTGCAGGAAAAGGTTCGGCAGAAGAAGATATCTCCAATACAGGAGATTCTAATGCTGAGGATCATGGCCAGCGGGGTAAATCCAAACCAGTTCGAGGCCAGAAGGGCTGGCGTAGAGCTAAGGAGGAAACATTATCAATAACACTCATATTTTTATATGGTGTTTTAATTTTGTGATATAATGAATTTAAAATAATAATATAAATATGGAATACGAAAAACAAGAAGATTCTAAGGAAATAAAAAATCCCATAATAATAAATGTTTTGCTTTGGTTGTCTTATTTAGCTTGGCCAATTTTCTTTTTGGCTGCCTATATCTCTTTACCAGCCAATGTTACAGCTTGGATATTTTGGATATCTATATCTTTTTCAATTATTCTAGTTATCTATGCAATAATTAAAAAAACAATCAGAATTTATTTAATGCTTCCTCTAGTTTTTAACTTTTTAATGTTTATTATTGTGTTGGTTGGCTTTATTTTACTCGAAACTTCTAGTACGGGTACGGCTGCGAAAGATGCCAGGATCAAGGCAGCCATAGAACAATTTAGATCAAGTGCTGAAAATTATAAGACAGAAAAGGGTAATTATGGTATTGCTTTGTCTCTTTCTAGTTGTATAGCGACAGATTCTTCCCTTATTGCTAAAGGTAGCGATGGTCTTGCTTTATGTAATGATATTCAATCTCAAGGAAAAGGAGATTTGATTTTAAATGTGAATTCTTTTGGAACAGCTTATTGTATTCAAAAAACTTTGCTAGGAGGTTCAACGTGGTGTCTAGATAGTACTAGCATTGTTGGATGCGTTGGAGAAACAAATTGTAATTATGGAATGAAAGGTTGCGATACAATAGACTATAATTGTTTATAGGTTAAGACAGGCTGTTGACAAGTTATCAATTGTATTATATCTATTATCTAGATAGTTCTTTAAATAAATAGGAAGGAAATTAATTTACCTTTGCAAACAGGAAATCACAATGGTTTGTTGTTTGCAGAGGTAAAATCCTCTCAGGAAGTGATTAGAATTACTAAGTTATTTACAACATGTCTTGTCGTGCTCGCCTTGTTCGCTCTTGTTGGTTCAATGACATTGACATCTGGCTGTGCATCGAAGTCGGATGACAGCAATGTCTATTATTACAAGGACATGCAAGGACCAGCCGTTGAAGAGCTTGCCTTTTTGGGCAACGTTAAAGAGGTACAGGATTTTGAACGCTATGGAAAATGGGGGAGAGGCAACGGTGGACCCTCTTATGGAGGAGGGTACACGGTCCAGCTTGATGATGGAACGTTCGTAAACTTCTATAATGGAGATGCTCCATGTTGCAACTGCCGGACTATCTTAATCGCCAATTCAACACAGGGTCGAGACATCATGCCTAAGAAAAACTACGAATGGACGGCGAGAAGATATTGGGGAGACGATTGGCTCCTCATCAATGTCAAAGAGATTACTTAATTTTCCTTCCTTCTTTTTTAAAACTCATAAAGGTGAGCTTTAAAAAGAATTATTGCATCACCTTGTTATCCGAGACTAGCAGCTCTTCTTTGTCCAAAAGGAAGAGTTTTTTAGTATTGCCATTGAAGAATATTTTAGATGTTTCTGATTGTGGAAGACTAAAAGAATTAATATGATCCCTATTATCTATCTCACTAATATTTACTTTGTTGTCTAAGGTGTAGACAAAATAGTCTCCATTAAGCCATTTAATGTCTTTAATATTCTGTGAGAATCTAGAGATGAAGATAGTAGAATATGCTTTCTTAAAGAACGGAGTTTCAATATCTTTTAGTAATAATAGAGATAGTTCATTGTCGGCAGCAAAGAGTATTCTTTCGTAGAAAGGAGTATATTTTAATTCTGTTTTAGATTCTATTTTCTTATCAAATATTCCTGTTTCTCTATTGAATAAATAGACTATCTTTTTGTTCTCAATCAAGAAAATTTCATTTTCCATTGAAATTAATTCGTAGGTATTTTTTGCTGTATTAAAAGATTCCTTAGAAAGAGTTTCGTTAATATTAAGGAGGGTATTGTCTCTATATAATATTCCTTTTTCTAAATAATAAACATCATTACCGCTAACGGTAAAGGCAGTAACGCTATCTTTTTGAAATAGCTTGGGAGTAGTCTGCTTATCAGCATTAATTTGGTAAATTAGATTGTTTGACTGATAGAAGAAATATCCTTCATTGTTTGGGTCAAAGATAACATTCTGGGTTTTGCTGCTCATTGATCTAATTAAAGAAATAGTTGATGTTTCTAGGTTTAATAAATAGTGGAGTCCAGTTGATGTTTGAATTAAGGCTCTTTTTCCTGTAGCTGAAAAAGAAATGTCAGAAATATTGTAAGGGGTCTGGGTTTTTGAAAGAATTTTTGCAGTTTCTTTCTTATCAGAATCGTAAGATAATAGTTCGTTAGAAACAGTTAATAATAGTATTTTGTTATTATCAGGGTAGGGGTAAAAATTCTTAACATCTTTGCCAATTGAAGCGAAAGGAATGTCATTAGGGAAAAGAATAACATATTTAGCTTCGGTCACTTTCTTTTCTGTGACTTCTAGAGTTTTATTCCAAGAATGATAGCCATCTTTCTCTATCTTTATACTATGATTTTCTGGTAATAGGTTTTGCACTAAAAGATCCCTCGAAAATCCAGAAGTTTTGTTTTGGTAATCCTTGTCAATTGAAACAGTTGCATCTCCAGGCATTGTTTTTACATAGATTCCTCCAGTTTCAAGGTATTTCATTTTTTTAAAGTCAAAACGATATCCTTGGGAATACATAATAATTCCAGGAGCAATTACAGCGAAGATTAAAACCATTAATATGAATAAGGCGGTTCTTGTTCTTTTTGTCATATACTTAATATATACATCAAAAAGCTTTAATTGCCCAGTTATTTACATTTATTTTATTTATGCTATAGTAATCATATGCTTAATAAAGAAAAAACATTATCATATTCGAAGATTTTAACCGGTGAGGCGGGTGATTCTTTGTTTTGTGCCGAACGGCAGAATACTGATAAGTTTTCTTTATGTTTAAATAGTAATTACTTCGTGCGTCCACTTTTTTGGATTTAGCCGGGTTATTTTCTCGATAGATTAAATCTATCTAATTTAAAAAGATTCTATAAATATAGATTCTTATAATTTAACTATAATTAATAATTGCCAATACATTATTTAATGTTGGCATGATTTTTCTTTTAAAATATATGACTAACGGAAATGAATCAATCCTTAGATTCAATAAGGTTTCATTTGGATATGAAGAAGAGAGGCCTCTTTTAAATGAGGTTAATTTTTCTGTACACAAAGGAACAAAAATAACTATCATGGGACAGAATGGAGCAGGCAAAAGTACTATATTTGCTCTTATCGCTAAAAATATTTTACCTGATAATGGATTAGTGAATATTGTCAAAGGAGTTTCTATCGCTGTTTCTCGCCAAGTGATACCGCGAGATGAACTTAATTTAACAGTCAAAGAGTTTTTTGAAAAAGCTCTATCAAGATGTTCAACGGAGAAAGTCTACGATATTGATGTTAGAATAAATAATATTCTAGACGTAGTTAATCTTAGTGCTTCTCCTGATAGAATTATTAATTCTTTTTCTGGCGGACAGCAGTCTAGGCTTCTTTTGGCCTCAGCCCTTATCCAGAATCCCGATTTGCTTTTATTGGATGAGCCAACAAATAATTTAGATAGGGAGGGAGTAGAGCATTTAACAAAGTTTTTAATTGAATATAATAAAACTTGCCTAGTGATTTCTCATGATGCTGAGTTTTTAAACAGTTTTACAACTGGAGTTTTGTATTTAAATATTTTTACAAGAAAAGTAGAGCAATACATCGGAAATTATCTTGATTTGAGGGAGCAGATTGCTCTTCGTCAAGAAAAAGAAAATAGAAAAAATACATTATTAAGTAAAGCTATTAAGGAAAAGCAAGATAGGGTAAATTGTTTTGCAAATAAGGGAGGCGAAATGCGTATGGTGGCAAAAAGAATGAGAAAGAAAATAGAAGAGCTTGAAAAAGAAAAAGTTGAAATAAGGAGAGAAGACAAGACTATCCATTCTTTTGTTATTCCCTCACAAAAAGACATAAAAGGAGAGATTGTCACATTTCTGCTCTTAAGGTTATAAGGGGATATAACATAATAGAAAAAAAGGTTAATGTTGAGCTTAGAAGAAATGAGCACCTTTTAATGTGTGGTCCTAATGGGATAGGCAAGAGTACCCTTTTGGAATCAATGTAAGAAACAGACAAAGAAGACATAAAGATATTTCCTCAAACAAGAATTGGATATTATAGTCAAAACTTTTCAACTTTGAATTTTAAGGACACGGTTTATGAATCTCTTTCGCAATTTTCTGAAAATCATTCAGAAGATCGCAGTGAGAAATATTGCGGCTGGTTTTCTTCTTGCTGGGCGATATAATGAATACTAAAATTGGAGATATATCAGAAGGACAAAAAGGATTAGTAGTTTTTGCTCGACTTGTTTTGCAAGAGCCCGGCCTTCTTATTCTGGACGAGCCAACTAATCATATTAACTTTTCGTCATATTCCGATCATTGCCGAGGCATTAAACAGGTATGACGGCGCCATGATTATTGTTAGCCACGTGTCTGACTTTATCGAAAAGATTAGGATTGATAAAATTGTAGATTTAGGAGAATAACTGTGTTTGGGAGAAGAAAGTTGGCGTCTTGCCAAGTGGTGTTTTCATATGATTAGAATGGTTTAATATGAAAATAGGAATAGATTTAGGAACTAAAAACTCGCTCGTCTTCGTCCCAAACAAAGGAGTAGTTTTAAATGAGCCATCAGTTGTTTCTGTTTCAATGACCGAGAAACAGGATTTTGGCTGTTGGCAAAGATGCTAAGGAAATGATTGGCAGGACTCCTGACGAAATTCAGGTTTTTAGCCTACTTCGAGATGGTGTGATTGCTGACTATCGAATTACTCAAGCCATGATTAAGCATTTCATTTCTAAAGTTAATACAGGATTTTTTAAATTCATTAAACCAGAATTATTAATCGGAGTTCCATGCTGGAATTACTTCAACAGAAAAAAGAGCTGTAATTGAAGCTGGAATTTTAGCTGGAGCTAAAGAAGTGTTCGTTGCTAAAGAGCCGATCCTTTCAGCTATCGGAGCAGGCATACCAATTAATTCTTCTTCCGGACATTTGATTATTGATATTGGAGGAGGAACTGCAGAAGTGGCTGTTATCTCTCTTGGTGGAATTGTTTGCTCTCACTCTTTAAGGGTAGCAGGAGACAAATTAGATGTTGCTATTTCTGAATACATTAAGAACAAGCATAACTTAGCGATTGGAGAACAGACTGCCGAAGATATTAAAATGAAGATTGGAACAGCCTTGCCAGAAAAGGAACCAAAATATCTTGAAATCAGAGGTAGAGATTTAATTGCTGGATTGCCGAAGAATATTAGAATTTCTTCAAATGAAGTTTGTGAAGCAATAGCTGAACCTTTATCAGAAATAGTTCAGTGTGTTAAAAATGTATTAAGAGAAACTCCACCAGAATTATCAGCTGATATTATGGATAAAGGAATGGTAGTCGCAGGAGGCGGAGCTTGTTTGAGAAATATTGCTGCATTGCTATCTAAATCAACTGGAGTTCCATGTTTTGTTGCTGATGATCCTTTAAGTTGTGTGGCCAAGGGAACTGGTGCGGTTTTAGACAATCTTGATTTATACAAGAAAAGCATAATGGCTAAGAAATAATATATGGTGCGAAGAAAAATTTGTAATTCATGGCGGCAAGAAATTGTCGGGAGAAATAGAAGCGAGAGGCTCAAAGAACGCAGCCTTTCCTGTTTTAATTGCAACACTATTAACTAGTGAAGATTGTGTTATTGATAATATTCCTTTAGTCGAAGATATTTTTAGAATGTTAGAAATATTTGAGAGTATGAAGGTAAAAGTTGAATGGTTGGGTAAAAAGGAAAATCAGGATTAATGCTAAAAACATGGATCCTTCAAAAATCAATTCTAATATTGTTTTGAAATTCCGTGGCTCAGTTCTTTTGTTCGGAGCCATTCTAGCTAGATTTGGAAAGGCGAGTTTACCTCAGCCAGGAGGCTGTGTTATTGGTGTCCGACCGATTGATACTCATTTAGATGCTTTTTCTCAATGGGAGTAGATATAAAGAAAGAGGGGCAGGTTTGTAATGACTGCTCCAGAGAAGCTAAAAGATAATATGATTATCATGGATGAATTATCAGTTACAGCTACTGCCAATATCTTACTTTTTCTAGCCTATTAAATGAGGAGGTAATAATGAAAGTTGCTGATGGCGATTATCAGAACCAAGAATTGTGCAAAGTTTTAAAAAAGATGGGAGTAAAAATTACTGGAGTCGGACAACATCACCTTAACTATTCATGGACAGAAGAAATTAAAAGGATTTAAGCATTTCTTAATGTATGATCCAATTGAAGCTGGTACCTTTATCATTATGGCCTTAGCAGTTAAAGGAAATATTTTAGTTAAGAATGTTGAGTATCCATTCTTAGAATTTGTTTTAAAGAAATTGGAAGATTGCGGAGCTAAATTCGAAATTATTAAAAGAGAGAAGGGTTTGGTTGATGTTAAGATTACTCCTTCTAAAGATATTAGAATCAGGAAGATGCAAAGTTTGCCTTTCCCAGGATTCCCATCAGATTTGCTTTCTGTTTTAGGAGTATTAGCTACTCAAACCAAGGGAGTAACTTTGATTCACGATCCTTTGTATGAGGGAAGATTAAAGTATATGGAAGGTTTGACTAAGATGGGAGCCGACATATTCTTCTCTGACCCACACCGAGCTGCAATTAATGGAATAACTAAATTGTATGGAGCAGACATGGGTTCATTTGATTTAAGAGGGGGAGCATCATTAATTACTGCAGGATTGATGGCTGAAGGGAAAAACAACGATTAGAAATATTTATCAGGTTGATGAGGTTATGAGAAGATAGAGGAAAGACTTCAGAAATTAGGAGCGGATATTAAAAGAGTAAAAGATTAAAATGATAATTGGACACAAAAAACAAAAAGAAGTATTGGAGAAGCTTGCCAAAGGCAAAAACATCCCACACGCCCTTTTGTTTTCTGGAGTAGAAAAGGTTGGAAAGAAAGAAGTAGCGTTAGAGTTTATCAAAAGTATTTTTTGTGAGAAAGCAAAAGGATTCTGTGGCGAGTGCTATTCTTGCCGAACTATTGATTCATCTAATTTTCCCGACTTATCAATTATTGAACCAAAAGATAGGAATATTGAAATTGAAGAAGTGAGGGATTTGCAGAATAGATTGTCTTTGAAGTCATATAGTAATTCGCTTAAAGTTGGGATTATCAATGATGCTCACTTGTTAAGGAAAGATGCTCAGAATGCCCTTTTAAAGACTTTAGAAGAGCCTAAAGGGGATACGGTCTTGATTCTCATCACTTCCTATCCGCAGATGCTTTTGCCAACAATTCGTTCAAGATTAGAAGAGATTAAGTTCGGGGTTGTTTCTCGAAAAGAGATTGAAGACCATTTAGTTTCTTTGGGAGCAGACATAGAAAAGGCTAAAGAGATTGCTTTAATATCTTCAGGGCAGATTGGTAAGGCGATAGAGTTCTTAAAAGATGAAGAGAAGATGGGGTTCTTTAATAAGGCGGTAAAGGACATTGTTTCTTTATCTACTGCAGAGATGTATAAGAGATTTGACTTTGCTAAAGAATTCAAGGAGAATCAAGATGAGATTGTAAGTGTATTAGATGTATGGGAGAGGTTTATGAGGCGAGAGATATTACTTAAGGTTTATGGCAATAAAGGGAAGCCTAGTAAACTATTCCTTAAAGAAAGCTAAAGAAGTAATGGATGAGTTGAAAAAACAAAATATTTAATAGAAAATACAAATGTTAATAAGAAATTGGCTTTAGAGAATTTATTAATAACATTATAATAATTTTTAAAAAATATGTACGAACAAATTATAAAAGAAAAAGAACCAGAAATGGACAAAGTGATAGACTTTGTCACTTAAGAAAATATCAAGCTTTAGAACTGGCCGTGCCACTCCAGCTTTGATTGAAAATATCCAAGCTGAATGCTTTGGACAAATGATGCCAATTAAACAATTAGCAGCTATTTCAGTTCCGAGCGCTAGGCAATTATCAATTCAGCCTTGGGATAAGTCATACATGGAAGCAATTGAGAAGGCTATCGTAAAGGAAGGGGCAGGATTGTCTCCAGTGGTTTCTGGTGATGCAATTGTTATTAATATGCCGCAGATGTCAGAAGAATTGAGGAAGGAATTATCAAAAGCTCTTTCTCAAATCAATGATGATGCTAAGAGAACTATTAGGAAGAATAGAGATGAGGCTTGGACAGATATACAGAGACAGAAACTAGAGAAGGATTAATTAGGGAAGATGACAAGTTTAAAGCTAAAGATAAATTACAGGAACAAGTTGATAAGTATAATAAAAAGGTTGATGATTTAATCGACCGCAAGAGAAGTTGAAATAGAAGGATAATATGTTTTTAATTGATATCATAGTATTTTTAATAGTATTGGGAATAGTTGTCTTGGTTCACGAGTTTGGCCATTTTATCGCTGCCAAAACTTCAGGAGTGAAAGTTGAAGAATTCGGAGTTGGATTTCCTCCTCGGATTTGGAAAAAGACAATTGGTGAAACCCAATATTTTATCGGAGCGATTCCTTTTGGAGGAATGACTAGGATTTTTGGTATGGATGAAATGGATAGCGAAAAAGATAAAAACTCAAGGGGCTATGAATCAAAATCTGCTTGGAAAAAATTATGGATTTGCGGAGGCGGAGTTATTCTTAACTTGCTTTTTGCTGTAATTGTTTTTTATGGCTTAATTGCTTTTTCTGGATTTAAATCAGAACAAGGATTAATCTTTTCTGAATATCGTTTTCCTTTTGGCAATCAAGTAAACCAGGTTTTAATAAGTCAGGTGGTGGATAATTCTCCAGCTCAATCTTCTGGATTGAAACCATACGATGTAGTGCTTTCAATTAATGGTAAAATGATTAACGGGTCAAGTGAATTCAGTACTGTTATTTCTGAAAACAAAGGCAAGGAAGTTGTTTTAGGATTAAAAGATGGAAGAGAAATAAATATTACTCCAAGGGTTAACTATCCCGCAAACGAAGGATCATTAGGAGTTGGATTAAGAGATGTAGCAGAGTTAAGTTATCCTAGTCTCCCTGAGAAAGCTTTAGTCGGATTTTTGCACACCTACAATATTACTGATTATTCAATTAGTGCAATGGGATATATTTTCTCTTATGCTATAGGCCACAAGTCAATGTCAGTGCTTGCTAATTCAATGACTGGACCAGTTGGAATATTTGCTATTACCAAGCTTACATTGCAAAAAGGATTATATGATATGGTAAATTTAATAGCGATTCTTTCGATCGCTTTAGGGGTAAGTAATCTATTGCCGATTCCAGCAATGGACGGAGCTAAGCTGATATATATTGGATTACAATCAATCAACAAAAAAGTATTTAGTAAGGATTTACAGATTAAGATTGAAAGCTTCGGAGCAATATTTTTAATCCTTTTGGCTTTAGTAATAATTTTCAAAGATTTTATTCAATTTAAAGATATAATATTTAAATAATATGAAACAAGCCGACTTATTAACTAGAACAGTAAAAGAGAATCCTAAGGATGAAGTTAGTTTAAATGCTAAGCTTTTAACGAGAGGCGGATTTGTTGATAAATTAGCTAGCGGCATATATACTTTTCTTCCTTTAGGTTTGAAAGTTTTAAACAAAATAGAGAAGATTGTGAGAGAGGAAATGAATAATATTGATGGGCAGGAAATTCTAATGCCATCACTTCTTCCTAAGGATAACTGGGAAAAGACAGGGAGATGGGGAATTGAAGAAATGTACAAGATTCATGATGAGAATTTAGGCTTGGGCTGGACTCACGGAAGAGATTATTACGCCTTTAATGAAGAAGCATATTTTATCTTCTCATGATTTACCAAAAGCGGTTTATCAAATTCAATCTAAATTCAGGAATGAGCCGAGAGCTAAGTCTGGTATTTTGCGCGGTAGAGAATTCTTAATGAAAGATTTGTATTCTTTCCATAACAGTGAAGAGAGTTTGGATGAATACTATGAGCGAGTTAAAAAAGCCTACCTTCGTATTTATGATCGATGCGGTTTGAAAGACAAAACTTATTTAACCTTGGCTGCAGGTGGAGCCTTTACAACTGGTTTTTCTCATGAATTCCAGACAATTACTCCAGCAGGAGAAGATATTATATACATTTGTAAAAATTGTGGTAATGCTATTAACAAAGAAGTGTTTGATAAGAAGTGTTCTTGCGGAGGCAAAGAATTTACTGAAGAGAAAGCTATTGAAGTGGGAAATATTTTTAAGTTAGGAACTAAGTATTCTAAGATTTTTGACTTGAAAGATGAGAGCGGGCAGAATTTAATCATGGGTTGTTATGGAATCGGTATCAGTAGATTGATGGGAACAATCGTTGAAGTGTTTAATGATGACAAGGGAATTATCTGGCCACAAAGTGTAGCACCTTTTTCTGTTCATTTAATTTCACTTGATATGGGAGATAATGTTGTTAAAGAAAAAGCAGAAGAAATTTATGACATTTTACAAAATTCAAATCTTGAAGTATTATATGACAACAGAAGCGACAAGACAGCAGGGGAGAAGCTTAATGATTGTGATTTAATCGGTATTCCTTTACGTATTATTGTGTCTCTAAAGACGTTAAAAGAAGAGAGCGTTGAAGTTAAGAAAAGGAATGAAGAAAAGACAGAATTAGTGAAGATAAAAGATTTAATTGATTTTCTAAAACATGGCATTTAATTTAAACAAACATTTTTCTAATTTATCACAGGATATTGCAATCGATTTGGGAACAGCTAACTGTTTGGTCTATGTTCGTGGCCGAGGTATTATTTTATCTGAACCATCAGTTGTAGCTTTGAATAAAAAGACAGGGCAGGTTTTAGCGATTGGTAGAGAGGCGGAAAAGATGGTGGGCAGAACTCCAGGGCACATTGTTGCGATTAGGCCACTTGTTAATGGTGTTATTTCTGACTTTGAAGTAACGGAACAGATGTTAAGATATTTAATTGAAAGAGCGAGACAGGATAAATTTACTTTCTTAAAACCCAGAGTTATTGTTGGTATTCCTTCAGGAGTAACTGAGGTAGAAAAGAAGGCTGTCAGAGATGCTACTAAATCAGCTGGAGCAAGAGAAGTATTCTTAATTGAAGAGCCAATGGCTTCTGCCATCGGAGCGAGAATGCCAGTCCAAGATCCTTCTGGTAATTTTGTAGTTGATATTGGAGGAGGAACAACTGAGGTTGCTGTTATCTCTTTGGGTGGAATAGTTGTTTCGAAGAGTTTGAGAATTGCAGGAGATAAATTGAATAATGATATTATTCAGTTTGCTCAAGAGAAATACAAATTATTAATCGGAGTAAGGACAGCCGAGAAGATTAAGATAAGTATTGGAGCAGTATATTTTGAAAAGGAGCCTGTAAAGCAGGAAAACAAGAATATGCCAATGAGAGGAAGAAACTTAGTGACTGGTCTTCCTGAGGAAGTGATTATTTCTCAGACAGATGTTAAAAAAGCATTGGAAAGATCTATTAATCAAATAGTATCGGAAATCAAGAATACAATTGAAATGACTCCGCCAGAATTATTGGCTGATATTATGAAAAAGGGAATTGCTTTATGTGGAGGAGGAGCGCAATTGCGAGGACTAGACAAAATGATTATTAAGGAAACAAATATTCCTACTTACATTATTGAAGACCCAATGACTGCGGTTGCTAGGGGAGCGGGAATGGTTTTAGAAAACCTTGATGACTTCCATGATGTCTTGGTTGAGACAGAAGAATTACAACCACCGAAGTAATAACAAGACAACAACTTTTTAGTTGTTGTTTTTATATATAATTATAAAACAATGAATAATAATTATTGGAATCTTAAACCACATACAAGGATAAAGCTAGAGATATACAATCAATATTTACAGTCTTTTTTAACTATTTTCAAAAATCAGAGATTATTACATCAAGATAAAGATAATTGGTGTCAGAATATTTGTATTGTTGATTGTTTTGCTGGGCGAGGTTATTATAATGATGATGAGGGGTCAGTTATTGATGGATCTCCTTTAATAGCAGTTAAATTAGCAAAGAAATTCCAAGATATTTTTAAAACTAAAAGCAGTAAGAAGTTCTCTATTAAGTGTTTTTTTATAGAAGAAGATAAAAAAACTTTTATTAAACTGAAATCAGCATTGTGTCCCTATGAAAAGGAAGTTTCTTTTAACTTAATCAATGGAGACTTTAATAAAGAAATTGTCAATATTTTAAAAGATATAGGCAATTATCCAACTTTATTTTTCATAGATCCATGCGGAATAAAGCAATTGAAAAAAGAAAGTGTGCAGTTAATAGTTAATAAAAGGGGGCCTAAAGATTTCTTTTTAAACTATATTAACGAAGGAGTTGTTAGAGTTAAGGGGGTAGCAAAGAAATGTGTTTACTGTAAAAACAAGCCGACTGAAAAGGAAATTAAGACCAGTAAAAATTTAGAAGATTTTATAGGAGAAGAAAATAAAAAAATCGTTGGCAAAAAAGATTTTGAAATTTTAAAATATTATGTTGATACTGTTTTAAAAAATAATCAAGACAATCCGAAAGAACAATTAGAGGTACTTGCTTATGATATGCCGTATCCAAATAAAAAGGACACAATTTATTACATATTATTTGTTTCTAAAAATAAAAATGCCGTAAAAATTGTTAGAGATATTTATGCAGCCCATAAACAAGATTTCAACAATCAGTTAAGTTTTTTTGACAAAAAGAAACAAAAAGATTTAAGCAAAGGATTTAATGTTTAATTTTTTTAATTATAGTGTTATAGTATATCTAATGGAAAAAATAACAAGAAAATCTTTATTATATAAAAGTAGCGTTGAATACGCTGATTATTGCATTAACCATGTAGAGGGTTGTTCTCATGGTTGTAGATTTCCTTGTTATGCAATGATGATGAAAAAAAGATGTGGATTGATTAAAGATTATAATGATTGGATTAAGCCTAAGATAGTTGGCAATGCGTTAGAATTATTAGATCAAGAAATTCCTAAATTAAAGGGAAAAATAAAGGTAGTGCATCTTTGTTTCACTACAGATCCTTTCATGTACAAAAAAAAGGAAGTTCGTAATTTAACATTAAAAATTATAGAAAAACTTAATAAAAATGGTATTAAGTGTACAGTTTTGACTAAGGGTATATATCCTAGGGAACTTATTAATGTAGATAAATATGGAAAGGATAATGAATATGCTATTACTTTAGTTTCTTTAAGTCCTAAATTTAAAAAGAATTTTGAGCCTGGCACAGCCCCGTATCTGACAAGAATTAAAGCATTAAAATATTTACATGACAGCGGTCTTAAGACGTGGGTAAGCATGGAACCATATCCGACACCAAATTTAGTTAAGCAAGATTTAAAAAATGTTTTAAGTAAAATCAGATTTGTAGATAAAATTATTTTTGGAAAGCTAAATTACAATGTTAAGGTTACTCAGTACGAAGACAATAAATCTTTTTATGAAGATTGTGCTAATATTGTTATTGATTTTTGTAATAACAATAATATTGAATATCATATAAAATATGGAACGAAGAAAATAGACAATAAGGCAACCGAGGAGATATTTAGAAAAAAATCTAATTTGCAATTAGCTATTTAATAAAAAACATCTGTCTGCGGTTTTACCGCGAGAGAGCATTGCCCTCACAGATGTACTTTAATTATAAGCTTCTATTTTTAGTTAGTCAATTTGCCTTTTAAATTTTATTAATATGGAAATTAGAGAAATTAAAACAAAAGAAGTAGATATATTTTTAGATTTTTTTAGGAAGTCTGTAAATAATCAGTTTACTGAACACTCTAAAAAAGCAAGAGATTTTTTTGTAAAAAAAGAATGGACTAAAAAGAGAATTAAAGAATCAATTAAAAAAAATTATGTAGTTTTACTCTTAGCTTTTGAAAAAGATAAAATTGTTGGATATTTAATTGGAAGTCATCACTTTGGAGGCGTTGCCACAATAATGTGGGTTGCCGTTGATAATAATTATCAGGGTAGGGGAATTGGTAGAAATTTGATGAATAAATATATCTCTCTTTCAAAGAAAGAGGGGACTCATAAAATTAACCTTATGGTAACCGTTAAGGACAATATCGGATTCTATGAGAAGCTCGGATTTAAAACCCAATACTTGAGCAAAAAGGATTGTTTCGGCCTTGATGCTTATATAATGTATAAGGATATCCAACAGCCTAAATGGTGATGTTGACACAATTTAACTGTTATTGTATTATATTTTCACTAGTTCTTTGAAAGGAAAATGTTTTCGTGAGTAGCACTTTTGATATATTTCTGTATCAAATGTGCTACTCACGAATTGGGTGCACTATCACAAAAGAGGTTTTGAAAAAATGACCAAACTGGTTGAAGTGGTCGCAAGAGTAAGCGATCTAAAGAAAATTGAAGTGATGAAGAACAGACCTAGAGATTTTAATCTCCGGGGAACAAAGAACGGAGCAGCCGTTTATCTTCCTTCAAAGGATGGCATCAAGTATCATGTTTCTCCTCTTCTTTGCAATGAGCAGCTTCAGATGAATGTAAATGAAGGCAAGAACAGTGAAGGCCTCGTTACGGTCGTCT
Organism: uncultured bacterium; assembly: GCA_963802195.1. Classification (GTDB taxonomy): domain Bacteria; phylum Patescibacteriota; class Minisyncoccia; order Minisyncoccales; family Minisyncoccaceae; genus UBA2211. The sequence goes on from CAWDHP010000006.1 coordinate 69,808, forward strand.
GTTCTCTTGCCGGTTTCCCTATCAAGCCTTTCTGGGTAAAAGGTAAAAATAACCAGAGGGAAATTGATAAAGAAGTCGATGTTCGTTTCTCTCTTTACGGTTCAGCTTGTATCATCACCGTGAACAATCTTGGATTGTTCCTGATCAAGAAAATCTGGATTGAGGATCAATACGAATATGTTGAATTGAAAACAGAAGAAATCTTTTCAACCATTCTCAAGAGAAACGGAGGAAAATTCTCTTTCAATGAAAACATGTTTGGAACCAGAAAGAATCTGTACCATTTCAAGGGAGCAGCTACAGCAGTAATCAAGAAGGCTAACATCCCTGATGGTGGTGGTCCAATCTACTTCATCGAGAAGGAGCCGGAAGTTATCTTCCACGAAGAGATGCCATCACAAATGGCACTCACTCAGAGTGGTGGAAAGGTCTTTCTTTCTGCTGGCATGACCATGAGAAGTGGTACTGGAACGTAACCTTTTTTGAGCTCTTGTTTAGGTAATCTAGGCAAGGGCTTTTAACATACAAGAAAAGTTTTTAAGGCGATTTGACGCCTTATTTATTCTATGCTATTTTTGTCTAAACTCTCCTAAGAGAGAGTGGGAGAAAAAATGAACCTTACGGTTTTAAAGAACAGGAATGGTGATATGCTTATCATTCTTGGTGTAAAAGTTTCTCGATTAGAGGAGCTTGAAAAAAGGTTCCAGAGATGGTGATTTCTATCTCTGGAGATGACCAGTCAGAAATCGAGATTTTTAAAAACAAAAAGGGAGAGCCCCTAATCCCCTTAGGTAGAGAGGAAGGCGTCGTAACATTCTGCCTTAACAGCATAAGCTACGATCCATCTGAGGTGGTTTCGGTGAAGTCTTTGGAGGAGAAGAAATCTGTAAGTTTTCAGCTTCCAAAGTTTGAAATAAGGGTAAACGATTAGTCGGAATAAGCATAAATAATACCGGCTCTTTTTTTACACTAAATCCCTCTTGACAATGTTTTTAAATCTGCTAAATTAGTAATTACATGATAAATATAAAGAAGATAAATACAGCAAATAAGCGGTTTTAAAAATAGCTTAATTAAGTTGTTTGTAAAAGCCGCGTGAAAGCGTCTTTTTTATTTCGTGTAAGGTAATTTGATAAATTAATAGGAAGAGTAAATAAGAATAAAGTTATTATTTGCTAATCAAAGTTAGGTTATTTATGTTATGGGCAAATGGTGGATGCCTTGGGACCAGACGCGAAGAAGGACGTGGTGTAGCTGCGATAAGCCTCGGGAAGGTGTTAACAACCTGTGAACCGGGGATTTCCGAATGGGGCAACCTAGTTTCATTTAAACGAAACTGTCGGAGTTAAATCCGATGCGAACCCGCTGAAGTAAAACATTCTAGTAGGCGGAGGAAAAAGAGAACAAAAGTGATTCCCTTAGTAGCGGCGAGCGAAAGGGGAGAAGCCTAAAATTATTCGTGCTTTGCATGAATAATGGTTGTAGGGGAACAATGTCTATTTAATTAGAGGGAGTCAAGAAAGTATTTTAATTAGTTGAACTTTGCTGGAAAGCAAGACCGCAGACGGTGATAGTCCGGTAGGCGAAAATTAAAATGCGCTCCTTGTTGTTCTACCTGAGTAACGTCGATATAAGATAACTCGGCGTGAATCTGGCGGGACTACCCGCTAAGGCTAAATACAATCTGGTCACCGATAGTGAACTAGTACCGTGAGGGAAAGGTGAAAAGTAGCCCGGTGAGGGCGATGAAATAGAATCTGAAACCATTATGCCTACAAAGAGTCAGAGCTGGAATTCGTTCCAGTGATGGCGTGCTTTTTGCAGAACGAGCCAACGAGTCTCTTTTACCAATTGTCTAAGCGCTTCTGGCGCGGAGGCACAGGGAAACCAAGTCTTAAAAGGGCGAAATATAATTGGTGGGAGAGGACCCGAAGCCAGACGAGCTTGCCATGGCCAGGATGAAGCTTTCAGAAATGAAAGTGGAGGTCCGAACCCGTTTGTCGTGCAATTCATTGGGATGAGCTGTGGTAAGGAGTGAAAAGCTAATCGAGTTTGGTAATAGCTGGTTCTTCCCGAAATAGTTTTAGGACTAGCCTTTACATTTAAGTATTATGGAGGTAGAGCACTGAAAGAGATTCCGTGGCTTCGGCTAGGTATCTTTATCAAACTCCGAATGCCGTAATATATGTGTAGGGAGTCAGACAGTGGGAGCGAAGTTCCATTGTCGCGAGGGGAACAGCCCAGATCGTCATCTAAGGTCCTTAAATCTAAACTAAGTGTAAGTAAGGAGGTGGAATTTCTCAGATAGCTAGGAGGTTAGCTTAGAAGCAGCTATCCTTTAAAAAGTGCGTAACAGCTTACTAGCTAAGAGATTTTGCGCCGAAGATTTCCGGGGCTAAAGTTTAGTACCGAAGATACGACTTGGTATATTTATATACCAGGGGTAGGGAAGCGTCCCTATTGCGCTGAAGTCAAATCGTGAGGTTTGGTGGAGCGATAGGGAGTGAGAATGTTGGCATGAGTAACCACAATTGAAGTGAGATTCTTCAACACCGTAAATCCAAGGTTTCCTTGGCAATGTAGATCAACCAAGGGTTAGGCGCGCCTTAGGAAAAGCCGAAAGGTTTATCTGATGGACAGCCGGTTAATATTCCGGCCCTCTAACATTTTTCTGAAGGGTGACGCGATTTAGTAGTTTGAGCAGATTATCGGATTTCTGTCTTGCACTTGAGGGGTAACCCAAGAGTGAGAGCGAAGCTTACCTTCGGGTAAGTGCAGTCAAATGAGCAAGTCGCCCAGAAAAGCCCGCAGGGTTAAGAATGTTGGAAACGTACTAAAACCGACACAGGTGGATGGGCACAAGCGTGCTAAGGTGAACAAGTGAAAGGTCCTGAAGGAACTCGGCAAACAAGTGATCGTAACTTAGGAATAAGATCTTCCTCTCTCCGCAAGGAGAAGAGGACGCAGCAAACGTCTCTCTAGCGACTGTTTATCAAAAACACAGGTCCCTGCTTAATTCGTAAGAGGAAGTATAGGGGCTGAGGCCTGACCAGTGCCAGAGTGTTAAAAGCGGCGGTTGCTTCGCTCTTGTTTCGTGAAACGATCTCTCGAGTTTCTATGTTAGTAGTTTGATTAGTTAAATTATAGCAAGTAAGTAAATACGTGTGTCTTTATGTTTATAATAGGTAAGACATTGCGAGATTTCATAAAAGGAACTCAGAGATTCGTATTCGCGGCACATGAGCGGAGCAGCTGACTGCTCCAAGCCTCCGGTGAACGTCCGCGGTAACTCTGACCGTGTTAAAGTAGCGTAATCCCTTGTCGGGTAAGTTCCGACCCGCATGAAAGGCTTAACGACTGGAGAACTGTCTCCAGGACCTGCTTGGTGAAATCGCAATAGGGGTGAGAATGCCCCTTACCTGTGGCTAGACAGAAAGACCCCGGGAGCTTTACTATATCCTGGCATTGAATTTTGATGCTAAATGCGTAGCGTAGGAGGGAGACTTTGAAGTTATTATTTCGGTAATAATGGAGTCGCCAATGAAACACCTCTCTTTTAATGTCAAGGTTCTAACTTCGCTATCTGAGGAGGGTAGTGGAAGACAGTGCTTGGTTGGTAGTTTAAGTGGGGCGCTTTTCTCCTAAAAAGTAACGGAGAAGTTTAAAGGTCGGCTAGATCCGGATGGAAATCGGATTAGTCCTGTAAAGGGAAAAGCCGGCTTAACTGCAAGACGGATATGTCGCGCAGATGGGAAACCAGAACTTAGTGAACCGACCATGGTTCGTAGGACCGTGGGAGATCATCAGACAAAAGTTACCCCGGGGATAACAGGCTGGTAGTGCCCGAGAGTCCATATCAACGGCACTGTTCGGCACCTCGATGTCGGCTCATCACATCCTGGGGCTGTAGAAGGTCCCAAGGGTTTGGCTGTTCGCCAATTAAAGTGGTTCGTGAGCTGGGTTCAGACCGTCGTAAGACAGGTTGGTCCATATCTACCACAGGCGTCGAGTTTTGAGGAGAGTTGCCCTTTGTACGAGAGGATCAGGGTGAACTAACCTCTGGTGTATCAGTTGTCCCGCCAGGGGCATAGCTGAGTAGCTAAGTTAGGAAGGGATAAGAGCTGAAAGCATCTAAGCTCGAAGCCCACTCCAAGATTAGAACTCTTATTCAGGTTAAAGACTATGACCTTGATAGGTCGCAGGTGTAAGCTCCGCGAGGAGTTCAGCCGAGCGATACTAATTGAATATTAAAATAACTCTTTGATTAGCAATTATTAGCTTTATTCTATTTTCCTATTATTTACTCCTTTTTGTTTTTAATATGGGGGCTACACTGGAAGTGCTCCACCCGATCCCTTTCCGAACTCGGAAGTGAAATCTTCTAAGGCCGATGATAGTGGTATCCGCGAAAGTAGGTCGCCCCCGTATTAAAGATCGAAAGGAGTTTTTTGTTACAATTTTTTAAATAAAAAAAGACCAAACAAATAAAAATTATGTTTGGTATGTTTGCTGTTTTTATTCAATGAGCTTTCAGCCAATAATTTTTTCAACTGTTGCACGTGAAGAAATTATAATCTTTCGTCTTTTTTTTGAAATACAAGCTTTTGCAACAGCTTTTTCAAGTCTTTCTTTTGAAATATTTCGTGCTGTTAGGCAGTAATCATAAATTGCTGCTGCAGTTTTATTACGAGGAGCAGTTTCAAGGCATCTTTTTATTGTTATTATTTCGATTGATTCTGAAAACTGGAAATACCATGTTTCTTTGTATTTCAATATCTGAAGCCAGATTTCATGCTCGAGCTTAATATCAGATAATATTTCGACAATCTTTGCTGTGTATTTTTTCTCATATCGATAGTGAATTGCGATGGTGAGCAGCAAGAGAACGTCCGCGAATTCTTTTATGGTTTGAGAGATTTTTCCCATAAGCAGAAAGTCATCATTTTCACTTATATCTTTATGGTCCCTCATAAAGATTTTGATACTTTCATTGGTTCCATTGTTCAGCAATTCAATTACTCTCAGGTCAATAGGTGATTTCATTCAGATCAGTCCTTTTGTAAATGAGCTAATTAGCTCTTATATATCTTAAGTTTTTTTAGTTTTTTGTCAACTTTGTCTTTTTTAAGAGGATAGGATATAATCAGAATATGAAGATTTTTACTAAGAAAAGAATAACGGTTTTCGTCCTTCTTCTTTTTTGTTTTATAATTATCAATGCTTTTTTTAAAGATTCATTGAAAAATTTTGTTTATTCTAAGTCAGAAAGCTTGATGGCATCATTGTGGAATAAGGGAAGCGAACAGGCTTTTGCTAGTAAGAATCAAGAGGAACTAAATAAGCAATTGATTCTCCAAAACCAACAATTACTTTCTCAATTAGCTGATTATCAGCAAATAAAAGAAGAAAATGAATTCTTAAGAAACAGTTTGAACCTTGGATTAGATAAAAATTTCGATTTGATGCTGGGACGAGTAATATCAAAAGATATCTTATCGGATTCTCTTTTAATAAATATTGGATCTAATTCGGGAGTTAAAAAAGGCTTTCCTGTAATTATTTCAGGCAAGGTTTTATTAGGGAAAGTAGTTGATGTTTATCCATCTTATTCTCGAGTGATGTTAATTACTCAAAAGAATAATCTTATAGACGTTGAGATACCAGATAGTAATATTTTTGCTTTAAGTAAGGGCGCTGGAAGTTTGAATTTAACCCTAGACATGGTTGCTCGAGATAAAGAATTAAAGGAGGGAAGTCTAGTTGTAACTTCAGCTATGGGAGGCAATTATCCAGCTGGACTTTTAATGGGAAAAGTAAAGAATATTAAGAAGATTGATAACGAAGCCTATCAGACCTCTAATATTGAAAAAGTCTTTGACTTGAACACGATTAATAATATTTTCGTAATTAAGATAGCTGAGATATATAATGATTAAGGAAATTATTAAAACTTTATTTTTAGTTGTAGTGATGTATTATTTGTTCATTTTTGAATCAAGTTATTTACTATTTTTTACTTTTTTAAGCTTTCTTGTTCTGCTCGTTCTAGCGATTAACTTACTAGAAGAACCGCAGGGAAGATTGGGATTGATTTCTGCATTTTTTCTAGGATTAATGATAGATATTTATTCGACTCATTTTATCGGTTTAATGGCTTTATCACTTTTGTTAGTTTCTTTGTTATTAAAATTCATACTATTCAAATATGTTAGGATTCCATCGCTCTCATGGATGCCAAAAATTTAAAGTAAAGAGGGGGAACACAGACATCGAAACTGATGATCTTTTTTTGGATGCTCTAAGCCACAAGAAAGATAGGGGCTCCTACACAATGGAAACAGCTTTATCACAGAAGATATTCCATATTGTTTTTACTGCTTTCGTTTTAATTATCGGAATTCTTATTTTCCGTTGTTTCTATTTCCAGGTTATTAATTACAAAACTTATAGCTCAGCAGCTGAAAAGAATAAATTCCTTTCCAGTGAGATTGATGCTCAAAGAGGAATTATCTATGATCGTAATTTCAAGCAATTAGTTGTTAATACCCAAGGATTTGATTTGGTTTGTAATATTACTAAATTGCCTAAGGACGAGTTATTGAAAGAAAACCAGATTAGAGAAGTGGCTCGCATTTTAGGTACTTCTTTTGATGATTTGAACAAGAATATTGAAGAAATGAAGACCGCAGGAGAGATTAGTTTTTCTTTAGTTCGAGATTTAGATAAAGATAAGGTGATTGTTTTAAAAACTAAAGAGGAAGAACTCACTGGCTTCGAAATTGTTAAAAAGAAAAGCAGGGAATACTTGGATGGGTATAATTTCTCTTCTGTTTTGGGTTATGTTTCAGGAGATGATTCTGTCGGTGAGTCAGGAATAGAAAAACAATATAATGATGTGTTGAAAGAAATACCAGGAGAAGTGAATCGAGAAAAAAATGTTCATGGCAGCCTAGTAAAAGAAGAAGTGATTAAGCCAGCTCAATCAGGCAATAATTTAGTTTTGAATATAGACTATAATCTACAAACAAAAGCAGCCGAATTCTTAGCTGAGGCTGTTGATGGATATAATGCTAAGGGTGGATCAGTGGTTGCTGTTAATCCTAAGACAGGAGAAGTTTTGTCTTTGATTTCTTATCCTTCTTTTGATAATAATGTATTCTCTAAAGATTTAACTAAAAAGGAATATAACGATTTATTAAAAAATCCTAAAGTTTCTTTTTATAACCGAGCGACCTCAGGAGAATATCCGACTGGTTCAACTCTAAAGCCAATGATTGCAGTTGCTGCGCTAGAGCAAGGAATTATTACTCCTGATAAGGAGATAGATTGTGAAGGGGGCATTGAATTGAATGATGGAACATTTAAGAAAGACTGGGCAACGCATGGATGGACTAATTTAAAGAAAGCGATTGCTGAGTCTTGCGATACTTTTTTCTATATGGTGGGAGGGGGATACAAGAATTTCAACGGCTTGGGAATTGCTAAGATTGAAAAATATCTAGAGAAGTTTGGTTTTGGAGTGAAAACAAATATTGATCTACCAGAAGAGAGCGTTGGCTTTGTTCCTAATCCGGATTGGAAGGAAAGTAAGTTCGGAACTCCTTGGTATCCAGGAGACACTTACAATATTTCTATCGGACAAGGATATTTTAAAGCGACACCATTACAATTAACCATGGCTATTTCTTCAATTGCTAATCGTGGTAAATTGATGAAACCTCAGATTGTGAAGAGTGTTTTGGATAATAATAACCAGACTATCAAAACATATGAACCAGAAGTTGTGAGTAGCAATTTTGTTTCTTTATCATCAATTGATTCAGTGAGAGAGGGAATGAGAGAAACAGTTATGTCTTCTGCAGGAACTGCTCGATCATTACAATATTTACCAGTTTCTTCGGCCGCTAAAACTGGAACCGCTCAGACTGGAAAGAATGAGGTCTATCATAACTTAATCACTGTTTTCGCCCCTTATGATGACCCAGAGATAGTTCTGACTGTTATTGTTGAATCAGTGCCTAAAAACACTGGTTTAGCCAACCTAGTGGCAAGAGAAACCTTAGGGTACTACTTCGGAGAAAAGAAGCTTGAACAGAACAAGCAGGATATTGTTAATGAGGGAGGAAATTAGGGTGTGGATAATTCTATTGACAAATTATAGTTATGTTATAAAATGAGGGTACATAATAATAATAAATCATTATTATATGACCAAGAATAATACTATTTTATCTAAAAAAGAGAGTTTACTTATAGAAAGCCTTATTTCTAAATATGGTCTTATTGTTAATGTTGATCAAATTAAGGAGGAATTAGGTTATTCCGGACAAAAAGCAAGAAATGCTATTTCTAAAATGATTAAGAATGGTTGGTTGGTAAAGATTAAAAATGGTGTTTATTATGTCTCCAACTTAGAGTCTCGTGGCTTCGTTGGCATGTCTATTTTAGTTATCGCCCAATCTATTCTTATTGAGTCGTATATTTCTTTCGAGACAGCTTTGCAGTATCGAGGATTTTTTGATCAGTATTTAAGAACGGTAGTGTCAGTTTGTCTTAAGAAGCAGAAGAGTAGAAATATCCAAGGAATAAATTATAAGTTTATTAAAACCTCTAAAAAGAATTTTTATGGCTGGGATAATATTCAAATTGAAGGAAAGATGGTGAGGGTGGCCACTTTTGAAAAAGCTATTCTTGATATGGTTTGCTTTCATCGGTCAGTTCATTCTCTAGATTTAGTTCTGGAAAAATTAAGGGAAAATAAAGAAGGTCTTGATTTAGAAAGATTAAAATCGCTAATTAAAGGACAATCAATTACTGTTCAGAGAATTATGGGATTTCTTTTGGACAAGATTGACATAGATTCTAGTTATATTTATGATTTATTAAAGGGCAAAAAAGGAGTTAGTCTTATGACTAAAGATAGCGATATTTTTAATCATAAATGGAGGCTATATTATCATAATTATTTTACTCAATATGATAACAAGAAGGGAACTAGAGGTTATTAATAAAAACAACTTTAAATATCCGCTGGCGGTAGCCGAGAAGGATTATTTTTTGGCTTTAGTTCTAAAGATAATTTATGATTCTCATCTCCGCGACAAACTAGTTTTTAAGGGAGGGACAGCTTTGCATCATTGCTATCTTCCTCAAATGAGGTTTTCTGAGGACTTAGACTTTACTTCTCTTGATAAAATAACTTTAGATGAGGTAGAGCAAATCTTTAAGCCTTATGATTTTCTTTCTGTGAAAAAAGATTATAGCTCTGAATCGACTTTAAAGATAGAAAGGCTTGTTTATACTGGTCCCTTAGGTCAACCTAATTCTCTTAAGATTGAAATTGATTTTACTCAGAATGTAGTCTTGCCGGATAAAGATTTAGAATATAAGAATGTTTGGAAAATTAATTCGATGGTCAGAGTAATGGATATTCGAGAGATAGCAGCTGAGAAAATAAGGGCAACCAGCAGTAGAGCAAGATACAGAGATTTTTATGACCTTTATCATATTTTAAAGAAATATGGTTTTGACCTAGAGGAAATAATAGAGTTGATTAAGAAAAAGGAGATAAGGAGGGCTATTAGTCAAGATTCTATTTCAGCTAATTGGGAGATAGCCAAGCAGGATAAAATTGGAGAAGCACAGAAAATTTATTATTCTGAGGTAATAGAAGATGAAGAAATAGAAAAGATGATTAGGGATTTAAAAATAGGAGAAATAAGGGGCATATAATTATAATAAATATGAACAAATTAATTGATAAAAGCCTTAAGGTATTAAAAGAAGATAATTCTGAAAAAGTAAAAGAAGCTGTTAGTTTTCTTTCTTTGCAAGGCAATAGTGCTTATTCAAGAGAAAAGCTGTACGAAATAATAAGGAATCATTGGGAGCATGATGATTTGTCGTCTTTGTGGTCTGTAGTTATTTTAGGAGAGATGAAAGATAAGGAAGCCATCGAGACGCTCTTAAAAGTTTTTGATAGTGATGAGGATTATTTGATTGAGGCGGCGACAGAAGCCTTAATACATATTGAGATTGCTTGGCCTGGATTGGTTATTCCTGAAATATTTTATCTTATCGAGGAAAGAATCGCTTATGATCCTTATTTGTCCAATCTTTCTGCATATGAAATATTAGAAGCTTTTATAGACAAAGAAGAGGTTAAGAGGTTTCTTGTGAGAATGTTCGAGGAGGACGAGGAGCATCAGGATTTTATTGCTGGAATTTTAGATAAGACTGGAGATAAAAGAATGTTAGAGCTTTTCAAGATAGGATTGGAGCTATCTAAGCGTATTGGTGATAAGTATACTTATAATGATATAAAATGGTCCTATTTTTATCTTGACCGAGGTATAAATAAAGATTTTGGAAATCTATGGAAAAAGAAATGGGATGAGCGCTGGAAGCCTCAATTAGAAGAGTTAGATATGACGGAAAAGGAGATAGAGGATAGAAATAAAAAATCTTTTCTCGAATTAGATAAAAGAATTAAAGATCTTTCAATATCAAAAGAAGAAAAGCAAGAGATGAAGGATTTTGACAATCTTGAAATCCTTCCTTTTAATATGGAAAAGTATCTTGAAATTAGAGAATGGAATGAGCCATTGCATGAGTTTTACAAAGTATTAGTTCTTCTAGGTCTTACAGGTAATTGTTCAATGGAAAAGTTACAGCTTTTGATTTCTCAAACTAGAAATCAGGACGAAGTTTTAAATAAAATACTTAATAATTATATGTTTCGTTCGCAAGAGACAATGCATATTTTTGCAGATACCTTCAGTGAGGTATGGAATTCTACTCCGAGAGAGGAATTCAACGGACTGAGTCCTGATCAAGTTAATAGGATAAAGTTCACAGGTCTTAATTAAACAGCTGTTATAAAAGAGGCTATATAGTGTTACCATTTTAAAGATAACAAAAATATGGAAGAATCTAAAAAAGAAGCAATTAAAAAGTCAGCAGTTGATAAGTTGAATGTTAATCTCTGGTTATTGGGAATATTATTTACTGTTTTTACTTTTCTTATTGCGACCAATCCTCAACTTTTAAGAGATAATAATTTAATTGCATTTCAATTAACAGCAGCTATTCCCTTAATGATGAGTTCAATTTTTGCTAGACAAAGGCTTGTTTATTCTGAAAAGAGAGAAAAAGAATGGCATGACTATGGTTTTATAACATTTATTTTAGCTTATGGTTTTTTGATAAATTCTATTGGAATAACCATGGCTTACATGATTAATACTAAAGTGAGTATGCTTTTCTTTTTGATTAATATTCTTAATCCAATAGTCTATTCATATATGGAGATTATGGATGACAAGACAAAAATTAAATCAAGAATTATCAAAGATGGATTTTTTATAATGATTATTATTATTCTTAGGGATTTTACCATCTTTGGCGATATAGGGGGGTGGATAATTAGTGGGTTGACATAAAACAAGTAGTATTGTATAGTATTTTTGTTAGTCCAAAGTTCTTTTTAAAATATTCTAAGCAGCAATCTGCAGATTTATGTCTTTAGATTGTTGCTTGGAAGTTAGAGTTTCGAGCATAAGGCACCCTTTGCCTAAAAGAGGGAGGTGTGAGAAATATGTTTGAAAATTTTAGACTTGGACACCGTCCGCAAAGCATAAGCTTTAATGAGCATAATGCTCTTGATGGACTTGTTGAAATGTTTCGAAGTGTGGATAAAATTACTGATGATGATCCAGGTTTTGATCTTTCAGTAGAGGAAATACTTTCTCTGCAAGGAAAAGAGGGACTGGAAGCGCTTCAAAGGTACCGGAGTAAGAGACCCCGATAGATACAACAATGTATCATCTCTTTTTTATTTTCTCAAAATGGAGTATTTTCTAATCCAATAATGAGCATGAAACGAAGGATGTGAAAGAGAGCATTTCTTGAGGTATGTATTTAAAATTTTTAAACAATTCTTCCTTAGCTTTCTTCATTCCTCTCGCGAACTCATTGTCGCTTTTATCATACGCAATTAAGTCTAACATTTCAAGCGTAATTCCTGGTTTCAAGTATTGTTCGCAATTTAGTAGTGATTTGAATTTCTGGTACGGTGTCAGGTAGATATCGTACTTTTTCTTTTCTTTGCCTCTTTTATCGACCTTTAACGTAGCAAATCCGCAAGGGTGATGATAATTGAGATAGACATTCAAATACTCTTTACAGAAGGCATTAATCCCTTTTGCTTGAATCTTAGGAATATGTACATAGCCCATATGCTTCCTTACGACTGATCCATTCTTAGATTCAGCTAAGGCATTATCATTCGTATGTCGGGATCTCGATTTAGTTTGCTCAATCATCAGCTTATTCAACAACCTTGCTATTGTTTTGTTAATGTATTCCGAACCGTTATCCGAATGGAAATTAATGATTACAAACGGATACTGATTTAAAAGATCTTCTAAAAGAGGAAGCAAATATTGTTCTGAGATTCTTTCGACTGTTCCGACGATTTCCCACTGGGTAACCTCATCCACCATGTTTATATGATACACTCCTTTCTCCTTCTCTAAATCGCCCTGATGCACTGAATCTACGCGGAGAAAGCCAGGTTGGCCATACGGGTTAGGCTTTCTTCTTTCTCCTATTTTAATTGATACGGAACAAGTTTTCTTTACTGTTAAAGAATGCGATTCATACTGCCGAGTCATTCTTAAATTGTAGATGTGCGAACTCGAGATTTGAGAGATGATTCGATACTCTCCTTTTTTGAACAGTTCATATTCTCTCTTCAGTATCTCTTTAGTTGGCTGCCCTGAAAGGCGATAGTGCAGATTGTCTGTTTCACTTAGAAGAGCGATTTCTTTTGCTCCATACTTCCTTGGAAAAGAATGCTTCTTTTCTACCGAAAGGGAAGCAATCCCTTTCTCTTTCTTCTTGTGTATGATTCTCGTCAATTGAGAATCAGACAAGCTGGTCATTCTTTTCAAGTATCCTCTTACATCTCCCTTATCTTTCTTCTTTAGGCCTAGATACCGGAAACGATTCAAAACTTCATTGATCCATTCATACGTTTCCTTTTTGGAAGTTGTTTTGAGCTTGAGACTCGAGTCAAGCTTCACAAACTCTCTGATTTGCTCTAAACTAACCATGTGTGAGTCATTCATTGTTGTTGTCATAAATCAATCATGCTTGATTCACACACTTTTGCAAGATGGGCATGATTTCATGCCCATTTTGCATTAGAAAGCGCTCCTCATTTCATGCTCATGTTGTATTAGACGAATCTAATGGTTGCTTTCTCAAATATATATGCTATACTACTCCCAAAAGGATTGATCTCGAAGATTAGGCCTTTTTTCTAAATTAAATACAATTAACATCCACTGTTCTTTTTGTTTTTTAAACTAAATGGAATCGCGGAACAAACACACACATATATGGATAGTAAATATTTAACACAAGAAGGTTTAGATAAGCTTAAAAAAGAGCTTGAATATCTTAAAAAAGAAGGTAGAATAGAAGTAGCTGAAGAATTAAAAGAAGCTATTTCATTCGGAGACTTATCTGAAAATGCAGCATATGACGAGGCGAAAGATAATCAAGCAGCAATTGAAGGAAAGATTCTTGATTTAGAAAGATTGATTAGCTCAGCAATAGTAATTAAAGATAATGAGAATACAGGCTGGGTGCAAATCGGATCATATGTTACAATTAAACAAGGCAATGATGAAGAAAGATATCATGTCGTTGGAGAAGAGGAAGCTAATCCAATGAAAGGAATGATTTCTTTCAAATCACCATTAGGACAAGCTTTATTAAACAAACCTAAAGGAGCTGAAGTGGAGATTAAAACTCCCAAAGGATCTCTTAAATACAAAATACTAAAAATAGAATAAAAATATGTCTACCTCAGACGAAATCAGACAAAATAGGATCGAGAAGTTGAATAAGCTTCGCAAGAATGGAGTTAATCCTTATCCTATTGAAGTCAAACGTACTCACGAAATCAAAAAGGCTTTAGAGGATTTTGCATCTTTGTCTTCGAAAGAAGAAGAGGTTATCTTAGTTGGCAGAGTGAGAACAATTAGGACTCATGGTGCTTTGACTTTTATTGATTTTGAAGATGGTACAGGAAAGATTCAAGGATTATTAGCTAAGGATAAAATGGGAGAGAGCAATTATGAATCATTCTTAGATTCTTTTGATATCGGAGACTTCGTTGAAGCTCACGGAATTTTGTTTGAGACTAAAAGAGGAGAAAAGACAATTCAAATTACTGATTACAAAATGATTTGTAAGTCTTTGCTTCCATTGCCAGAAAAGTGGCATGGATTAAAAGACGTAGAAGAAAGATACAGAAAAAGATATCTTGATTTGATGTTTTCTCCTGAAGTAAAAGAGAAATTCATTATTCGTTCTAATTTTATCAAAGAATTAAGGAACTTTTTGAATGAAGACGGATTCTTTGAGGTTGAGACTCCGATTCTTCAGCCAATATATGGTGGAGCAAGAGCCAAGCCTTTCAAGACTCATTTAAATGCAATGGATGTAGATGTTTTCTTAAGAATATCTCCTGAATTGTATTTGAAGAGATTGTTAGTCGGAGGTTTTGAAAAGATTTATGAAATTGGAAAATGCTTTAGAAATGAAGGAATTGATAAATTCCACAATCCTGATTTTACCATGATTGAATTCTACTGGGCCTATGCTGATTACAAGCAATTGATGAAAATGACAGAGAAATTATTTGATGTAATTTTGACTAAAGTCTTAGGAACAACTGATGTTAAATACGGAGACAATATTTTGAATTTCAAGGGACCATTCGAGAGAATTGAATTCTTTGCTTTATTAGAAAAGTATACTGGAATTAAGTACGAAGAATTAAATGAGAAGGCTTTGTTTAATAAAGCTAAAGAAATGGGAATTGATGTTCCTGAGGGAGCAGACAAGCCAAACATTGCTGATGAGATTTACAAGAAATACTGTCGACCAAATATTATCCAGCCAACCTTTGTAATTCATCATCCACAAGGATTCCAGCCTTTAGCGAAGAGATTAGACCAAGAGAAGTTAGCTAATTTCCAATTAGTGGTAGCTGGAGCTGAAGTTATCAATGCTTTCTCCGAACAAAATGATTCATTAGATCAGGGAGAAGTATTAAGAAGCCAAGAAAGATTGTTTGAAGGGGGATTTGAAGAGGCACAAAGAGCAGATGAAGATTTTATCGAAGCTTTGGAACATGGTATGCCTCCTGCAGCAGGATTTGGAATGGGAATTGATAGAATCGTTTCCATGCTAACTGATTCAGGATCATTGCGAGAAGTAATATTGTTCCCATTAATGAAAGATAAGGAATAACAAAGAAGCCTAGGGAAACCTAGGTTTTTTGACACAATAATATTTTTAAAATATACTTTATCTAGTACAGGAGGTGAGAGCACGTTCGTTGGCATATTGGAAGACATGATTAATCAGTTGTTTAGTCCTCCCATTGAGACTCAAACAAAGGAAAGCGAAATTGTGGAAAAAGATACGGAAGCTACTTTATGCGAATAAGGCGAGCTATCCGTTTTTTTATATTCCGACTTGACTAATTGGATATAATTGGATATAATTGGATATAGTTAGAATATATACAATTATATGACAGAAAATAGATTCTACAAAAGAATAAAATTAACTCAAGAAATTCTTGCTCAAATAGCAGAGATAGATAGATTTAAAGGATTGTGGCAAGGAGGTTCGCGTTTAAGTCCGCAGATTTTAGGCAGACTTAAGTCTTGGGTGGTGATTACTTCAACGGGTGCTAGTACTCGTATTGAGGGAGGCAAAATGAACGATGAAGAAATCGCACGATTTTTACGTGGGTTAAAAGCCAAAACACCTAAAAGTAGAGATGAACAAGAGGTCGCTGGTTATGCCGATCTTATTGGTAGGATTTTTGATAACTATAAAACAATGAAGTTATCTGAAAATTGGATATTGCAATTTCATGAAATGCTTTTACATTTTTCAGAAAAAGATAGAACCCATAAAGGAAAATACAAGATTGCGAATAATACCGTAGTAATGATAAATAAGGCTGGAGAGCAGGTAGTTCTTTTTGATCCTACTCCTCCATATTTAGTGAAAGCCGAACTTCATGATGTTATTGAATGGACGAATGAACAATTAGATAGTGGTAAAATTCATCCTATCTTAGTGATTGCTAATTTTATTTTTGAATTTCTTGCTATCCATCCTTTTAAAGATGGAAATGGTAGAATGAGTAGAGCCCTAACCAATCTATTACTTCTTAAAAGTGGCTATGATTACATCCCTTATATTTCTTTGGATGAAATAATAGAAGAAACGAAAGTTGATTATTATTTATCTTTAAGGATGACGCAAAAGAAACACAAAACGGATAAGGAAGATATAACACCTTGGGTTAATTATTTTCTTTCAGCTTTAATCAAACAGGCTCGAAAAGCTAAAGAGCTTATGGACGCTGAGCATCCAGAAAAAATTCTTTCAGAAAAACAAATTCAAATCTATGAATTGTTTAAGGAAGGAAAAGATATAGGAATTAAAGATTTAGATATTATGCTTGACGGTAAGATAGCTAGGGCAACCATAAAACAAACATTATCTCGTTTGGTTGATTTAAGATTGCTCGAAAGAATTGGACAAGGCCGTGGTTCTCGCTATAGAAAGATATAGGTTTTACTTTTTGATAAAGAAAGAATAGTTAGGTACTATTTAATTAGTTAATTAGGAGATGACATATGAAAGCAGTAACTGCTCCGATACGAGCGAGTCATATAACCATGATTCGCGGTAAAGAAGAAACGAAAAAGATCGAAAAAAAGATTGCCAGCGATCTCAAGAAAGGGAAACTGTTCAAGGTTACGGGCTAATTCATTATATATTTCCTATTTTTTCCCTAACAATTCTGTTAGGGTTTGCTTTTTTCCTTCTAAATTGATATTATGTATATAAAATAATAGAGATTTGAAATATGTTAGATATTAAATTCATTAGGGAAAATCCCGATAAAGTAAAAGAAGCTTGTCGAAAGAAGAAGGTCAATTTTGATGTTGATAATCTTTTAAATATTGATGCGAAAAGAAGAGAATTAATTGTAGCGATTGAAAACAAGAGTGCTATGAAGAATCAGGCCAATAAAAGGATTCAAGAGGCTAAAACTAAAGAAGAGAGAGAAGATATTATTGCTCAGATGAGGGAATTAGATAGAAACTCTGATAATGAAGAAGATGAATACAAAAAAATCAATGAAGAGTTCGAGAGATTGATGTTGCTTGTTCCTAATATTCCTGATGAATCAGTTTCTGATGGTGATTCTGATGCGGATAATGTGGAAGTGAGAAAATGGGGCAAGATTCCTGAATTCAATTTTCCAATTAAAGATCATGTTCAATTAGCTAAAGATTTAGATTTAGTTGATTTTGATAGAGGAGCTAAGGTGGTTGGATTCAGAGGGTACTTTTTAAAAAGAGAAGCTTTTCTTATCTGTATGGCTATTTGGCAGTATGCAACCGATGTTTTAACTAAAAAAGGTTTTATTCCAGTTGAAGCTCCATCTTTAGTTAGTGAAGCAGCTATGACTGGAACTGGATATTTGCCTCAGTCAAAAGATGAAGTTTACAAAACTCACGATGGCAATTATCTAGCTGGAACTTCAGAAGTAGCCATGATGAGCTATCATTCTAATGAAACATTAAAAGAAGAAGATTTACCGATTAAGTATATGGGATTTTCTCCTTGTTTTAGAACTGAGATTGGAAGCTATGGAAAAGATACTCAAGGAGTGATGAGAGTCCATGAGTTTATGAAAATCGAACAAGTTGTCTTATGTAAAAACGATAAAAATGAATCAGTTAGATTACATGAAGAAATTACCAAGAATGCCGAAGAGATTTTACAAGGATTAAATATCCCTTATCATGTTGTTTTGAATTGCGCAGCTGATTTAGGATTAGGACAAGTTAAGAAATATGACATTGAAGCTTGGGTTCCTTCGCAAGGTAAATACAGAGAAACTCATTCTTCTTCTTACTTCTTTGATTTCCAGACTAGAAGATTAGGAATCAGATACAAAACTAAAGAAGGAGAAACTAAATTTACTCACTCATTAAATAATACAGGAATCGCTACTCCCAGAATTTTGATTCCATTATTGGAAAATAATCAGCAAAAAGACGGAAGCATTAAGATTCCCAAGGTTTTACATAAGTATTTGAGTTTTAAGGAAATTAAAAGAAAATAGTCAATGGAGCTATTTGAATTCAAGGAAAATAGAATTAATATCAATGGTATTGATTTGTATTACAAAACTGCCGGTGAAGGGAAGCCGTTTTTGATTCTTCATGGCTGGGGAGCTTCTTCTTTTTCTTGGATGAGAGTAGTTGATGAAATGTCGGGCAAGGGTTTTAAACTAATTATTCCTGATTTGCCTGGTTTTGGAAAAACAGAAATGCCGAAAAATATTTGGGGAGTAGGAGAGTATGCTGATTTTATCATTTCTTTTATCAAAAAATTAGACATATCCAGCTTTTATCTCTTAGGCCATTCTTTTGGCGGCGGTATTGCTTTAAAAATAGCTACGGAGAAGAATGTTAAGCCATTGAAGATAATATTCTGCGATGCAGCAATAGTTAGAGAGGAAAGACTTAACTTAAGACAGAGAATATCCAAATTTTTATATGTTATTGGTTCGAAGATTATTTCTAAAGATTCACGTGCTTATTCTTTCTTTGAAAAGATTGCTTACAAGAATATCTGGGACCTATGATTACTACAAGGCTAATCCTTTAATGAAAGAAGTATTTAAAAAGGTAATCAGCGAAGATTTAACTTATTTATTGCCGAATGTTGATATGCCTTGTTTGATTGTCTGGGGAGAAGACGATCAGGTTACTCCTGTTGAAGATGGTGTTCTTTTAGAGCAGGCAATTGATAATTCGGAATTAAAGATAATCAAGGGAGCAAGACACAATCCTTACAAAACAGATTCTGTCGAAGTTGCTGAGAGTATTATTAAATTTTTAAATAAATAATATGGATATACAACCATGGGTGCCAGTTTTAATTGGTTCAATTGTTCTCTTTTTTCTGGTTTTTCAAAGAAGTTAAATCCTTTTTGTTCTGGACCTATCTTTGGCAATTAAAGAATTACCATATTGGCAGGTTTATGGCTCATTTTGATACTTATAATGGGAAGAAGCTTATTAGGAATTGGGGATTATTTTTTAAAATTATAGTTTTCTTATTGATACTATTAATGATGGGTTCGGCTACTTATCTATATCCTGACTTATTAAACAATATTTTAGAAAGTATCAGCTTGTTTGTTATTGCTTGTATCCCTTTAGTTTTCTTGTTCTATATCCTTGAAGGATTTTTAGCAATCATTGGGCTATTAAGAGGAAATATAAAGGTTCCTTTGATTACTTCAAAGATTTCTCTACTTTTACCAATCATTTTTATTCCGTTGGGAGTTGTCACAGCGGTTTTAGGAATGAACTTTTATCAGAGCTATTTATATCCAACTAAATTAATGATTTTGGATTTAGTTTCTTTTGCAATGGTTCTTCTCGCTTTTGATATTCTAACTCCTTTAATAGTTTCCTTTATTGTTCTTTTATTCCAGCCAATTACTGTCTTTATGAGGAATAGAATAATCAAAAGAGCAATTAAGAAGAGAAAGGCATTAGAAAATCTTTTAGTAATCGGAGTTACTGGCAGTTATGGCAAGAGCTCAACTAAAGAATTTTTGAAAGAGATTCTTTCAGCAGATTTTAAAGTAGCAGCAACAGAAAGAAATGAGAATTCAGAGATAGGGATATCAGAATACATTTTGCACCATCTTAATGATGAACATGAGATATTTATCTGTGAAATGGGAGCATACAATCGAGGAGGGATAAAACTATTATGCAAAATTGCTAAGCCCAAGATCGGAGTGTTAACGGGAATAAACAATCAGCACCTAGCTACTTTCGGTTCGCAGGAAAATATTGTGAAAGGAAAATTTGAATTAATCGATTCTTTGCCTAGTGAAGGATTGGCCGTGTTAAATTGGGATAGTGAATTAATTAAAGATAATTTTAAATCAACCATTAATAGTGTTAAATATTCAGTTTCGGAGAAGCAAGATATCTGGGCTGAAGAAATTAAAGAAGATAAAGAAGGAATATCATTTAAAGCAGTTTTAAAAACAGGAGAGACTCATTTATTTAAAGCTAATATCCACGGAGTCCATAATGTTTCTAATCTTTTATCTGCCATTGTTGTGGCCAGAAAATTAGGAATGGAAATGGATGTAATAGCGGACAGAGTTAAAGGAATCAAAGGCGGAATAATCATTAAAAAGGTTGATAATTTTGAAGTGATTGATGCAACCTATTCTTCTAACTTTGATGGTATTATTTCTCATCTTGAATATTTAAAGAATTGGGAAGGAAGAAAGATATTAGTTATGCCTTGCTTAATTGAGCTAGGGAAAGAAGGAAAAGAATCGCATCGCAAAATGGGAAGAAAGATTGGAGAAGTTTGCGATTTAGCAATCATTACTTCCAAAGATTACTTTAAAGAGATTAAAAAAGGAGCTATTGAATCGGGAATGAAAGCAGAAGACGTTTTGTTTATTCAAGACGGAGGAAAGATATTAAAGAAGGTAATTTCAGTAGCTAATGAAGGCAGTGTGGTGTTATTAGAATCAAGAGTGCCACATCTTTTAATCGATAAATTAATAAAATAATTTTATGGAAATAAAAGATTTATTAAAAGATGGAAGAGAAATTTGGGGAAATAAAAAACTATCTTCTAATCAAATAATAATTAGGTTAGGTAAAATTTATGGAGATATTTGTCGCTGGGAAAGAAATGAGAAAAAAGATCAGCCATTTCATACAGATGAGGAGCTTAAGAAAGAATTGGGGAATATAATATTTTCAACTATTAGATGGTGCAATGATCTTGGTTATGACCCAGAAGAATGTATTAAAATTGCAATGAATTGTCAGAAAAAATACGAAAAATAAATAAAACAATGAAAACTATTTCTATTTCTTTATCGCCCAATACGGAAAGAGATGATGTATCATTAGCTTTTGGCTTATTATTTAAACCATGGCAATGGAAAAGGGGTAAAGAAATTAAAGACCTAGAAAGAACTTTTAGGAATTATTTTGGATTTAAGAATGCTTTTAGTTTTAATTCAGGAAGAAGTTCTTTAATTGCTATATTAAAGGCAATGGAGATTGGTGCTGGAGATGAAGTGATTCTTCAGGCCTTTACCTGTAATGCTGCGGTCAATCCGATTATCTATGTTGGAGCTCGTCCAATTTTTGCTGATATTGATGAAACTTTGAATATTTCTCCTGAAGAAGTTCTTAAAAAGATTACTGATAAGACTAAGGCGGTAATAATCCAGCATACTTTTGGCTATCCATCTGACATTGATGAAATCAGAAAGATTTGTACCATTAAGAATATTTATTTAATTGAAGACTGTGCTCATGCACTAGGAGCTAAATACAAAGATTCTTTTTGTGGGTCCTATGGTGATGCTAGTTTCTTTAGTTTTGGCCGAGACAAAGTTATATCATCAGTTTATGGAGGAATGGTTACAGTTAATAATGAAACTTTGCTGGAAAAAGTTTCTCATTTTCAAAAAGAAATTAGCTATCCTTCATTTTGTTGGATAAATCAACAATTATTGCATCCAGTTTTAATGAATAATATTATTTTGCCAATGTATGGTTCAAAAATAGGGAGAGGTCTATTGGCAATGTTTCTTAATATGAATATTTTAAGTAAAGCAGTAACATCTAAAGAAAATCAGGGAGAGCTGCCAAATTATTTTCCAGAAAGGATGCCCAATGCTTTAGCTATTTTAGCAATCAATCAGTTTAAAAAATTAGATAGATTTAACAAACATAGAAAAGAGATTGCTCAGGTATATAATTCATTGTTGGTGAATAAAAAAGAATTCAAGATTGTTTTTAAGGCGAAAGAGGGAATTGATGCAATATTTTTAAAGTATCCAGTATTAAATGTTAATCCTTCAAAGGTAGTTAGGGAGGCAAGAAAGCAAGGGATATATTTAAATGATGGCTGGTTTGGCTCAGCGATTGTCCCACCCTTAACTTCGCTTGATAAGGTTTGCTATGTAGTTAACAGCTGTCCTAAAGCAGAAGAGGTTGCAAAGAGAATCGTATGTTTGCCAACCCATATTAATATTTCAAGGGATGATGCAAGGAGGGTAATTGACTCTTTGTAGTATTTGAGGCAGAATAAGAAGGTAATAATAAAGATAAAGACATGTTTGATAAATTAAAAGACTTAAAGAAATTAAAAGATTTAGAGAGTTCATTGGGAAACGAGAGAGTGGAAAAAGAGAACCATGGAATTAAAGTATTAGTTAATGGAAGAGCTGAGATAATAAGCATTACTTTAAATTCAGAATTAAGCAAAGAAGACCAAGAGAAATATTTAAAAGACTGTATTAATGATGCTTCTCGTGATGCCAAAATGATTATGGCTAAGAAAGCAGCAGAGATAACAGGCTTCGGATTCTAATTATGAAATTCATTCCTGCACTAACAACTACAAATGGATCTAACTGGAAAGAGAAATTCAGAGAGATAGAAATGTTGAAGATTGAAGAAATCGCTCTTTTTCCAACTTGTTTAGCTAAGGAATACAGAAAGACTCTTTACGATATGATTAAAGCTTCTTGTATTAAAAGAATTCCTTTTGTGCACTTAAGAAGTGATATGGATATTGAAGAGTTAGAATTTTTAGCTAAGGAATATGATACGCAGATATTCTGCACTCATTCAGAGAGAGCATTTCCGATTAACAAGGAATGGCTAGTTAGATACAAAGAGTTGATTTGTATAGAGAATACACAGAATTTTCCTTTAGAAGAGGAAGAGGTTAAAAAATATGGGGGGGTCTGTTTGGATTTTGCTCATTTAGAGAATTTAAGATTATTGGAGTCAGACAAATACAAGAAACAGGTAGAAGTTTTATCTAAATTTCCAATTAAGTGTAATCATGTGAGTGTAATTAAGAAAGATTTTTCTTTTGTTGATGATAAGACAAGAAAATTAAGATACGACAGCCATCACATGGATGATTTGTCTGAGTTGGATTATTTAAAAAACTATCCAGTTAATTATTTTTCTAATTTCTGTGCTATAGAATTGGATAATAAGATTAGCGAACAATTAGAGGCAATAGACTACATTAATGGTTTTATGGGAGCAAGGAACAAGTTTATAAATAAGATGCTTGAGAATTAAAATGAATAAACGGATTTTATTAATTATCTTTATAGTATTAATATCCCTTGGGATATTTATTTTTATACCTAAAGAAAAGACAAAAGGAGTTGATGTGGTTGCTGTTAAAGAAGAAAAAGTATTACCGCAAACAATCAAGGCTGTTTATCTAACTAGCTGGTCAGCTAGCGATTCTTCAAGAATTGACTATATTATTGATTTATCAAAGAAGACAGTAATTAATGCAGTAGTGATTGATATTAAAGATTGGTCGGGAAGGATTCCTTACAAAACTAATGTTCCTTTAGTTAAACAATATGGAGCGGAGAGAGTGATTGTTAAAGATATGAAGGGATTAGTTGAAAGATTACACAAAGAAGGAATATATGTAATCGCTAGAATTACTGTTTTCCAAGATCCAGTGTTGGCTTTAAATAGAAGTGATTTAGCGGTTAAAAGTTTAAATGGAGAAACTTGGCATGATTACAATGGGCTAGCTTGGATTGATCCTTCGAAGAAAGGAGGATGGGATTACAATATCTCTATTGCGAAAGATGCTGTCAGTAATGGATTTGATGAAATTAACTTTGATTACATCCGTTTTCCGTCTGATGGTGATTTAAATGATATGGATATTGATTTTGCTTCTGAGAAGGAAGTTATTAAGAGCTTTTATCAATATTTGAGAAGTGAATTAAAAGGAATAAAAATATCAGCTGATTTATTTGGATTAACAACAGTTAATTCTGATGGTTTGGGAATTGGACAGGTGATACAAGATGCTTATCAATATTTTGATTATGTTTGTCCGATGGTTTACCCATCGCACTATGCTACAGGATTTATTGGGTTTGATAATCCAGCTGATCATCCCTTTGAAGTGGTAGCTTATTCTATGGCTAAAGCGAAGATAAAGCTTAAAGGTTATGATGCTAAGCTTAGGCCATGGCTTCAGGATTTTGATTTGGGAGCAGTTTACGATACAGAAAAGGTATATCTTCAGATTAGAGCAACCAAAGAGATTTTAACTGACCAATATTATGGCTATATGCTTTGGAGTCCGACTAATTGGTATAATGAGGAGGCGATAATAAAGGCGGAAAATTGATTTTTTCTGTTTTTGGAATATAATAGAAATAATGATAATTAAAGAAATTACTGCTAAAGATGAATGGGAGCAATTTATTGAAAAATGCTCGCAGAAGAGTTTCTTGGATTCCTGGAATTGGGGCGATTTTCAAATCGCTAGAGGGTCTAAGATTTGGAGATTGGGAATAGTAGATAATTCGGTCTTGCAAGCTGTCGCATTAGTTGTTAAAATAAAGGCAAAGAGAGGGACTTATCTATTAATTCAACACGGTCCAGTAATGGAAAGTGAAAATGTTGAGCTTTTAAAATTATTTATTGAAGAATTAAGAAAGATTGGATTAAAGGAGGGTGCTAGTTTTGTTCGTATGAACCCTCTCTGGAAAAGAAATCCTGAGAATAATAATCTACTCGAGGAGATTGGCTTAAGAGTTTCTCCAATGCATGCTAATGCTTATGATGCCACTTGGAAACTAGATATTTCTTTGTCCGAAGAAGATTTATTCAAAGGAATGCGTAAGACAACGCGTTATGTTATTCGACAAGCAGAGAAGAATACTGATATATTGATTGAGAAGAGTGAATCTGCAAAAGATTTAGCAGTCTATCAAGAGTTAAATCGTCAGGTAGCACTTAGGCAAAAGTTTGTTCCTTTTTCTGATGGATACATTAAAGATGAGTTCGAGATTTTTGCTAAAGACAATCAAGCCTTATTACTATTCGGAAAATACAAAGGAGAGATTGCTGCTGGAGCTTTAGTGATTTTCTGGCAGGGAACAGGCTACTATCATCAGGCTGCTTCATTGTCAAAATATGCCAAGCTATCGATTCCTTACCTTTTACAATGGGAAGCAATTAAAGAAGCGAAGAAGAGAGGTTGCAAGTTGTATGATTTTTGGGGTTATGTTGATCCAAAAATTAATCCTAATCATCCTTGGGCTGGACCAACACTTTTTAAAATGGGTTATGGAGGAGAGGCTCACGAATATGTTCACACGCAAGATTATGTTTTGTCTCCAAAGTACTGGCTCACTTATATTTACGAAATATTAAGAAAGATAAATCGACACCTATAATGAAGAGAAGAGTAGTTACAAAAAAGAGAAGAACAATGAAGAGAAGAAAGAAAAGTATCTTCACTAATTTTTATTTCTCTTTTTCTGTCTTTGCTTCTATTATTCTTCTTTCTGGAGTCGGTTTTCTTTTATTCTCTCCCAGATTCCAAGTATCTCAATTAAGTGTTAGCGGTAATAATAATATTGCGACGGCAGACTTAGAAAAAGTTGCTCAAGATAAATTAAAAACATCCTTTTCTGTTTTAGGAATGGATATCAGCACGGAAAGCATTTTCCTTTCAATGGGAAAGGGAACTAAGAGCTTGATGGAATCTTTTCCTGAGATAGAAAAAGTTACTATTAAAAAGAATTTTCCGAATGGAGTATCTCTTCAGATAGTTGAAAAGACTCCTTATGCTGTTTGGACTGATGAATTTGATAATTCCAAATGCTATTTAATTGATAAGTCAGGAAGCTATATCAAGAATTATGAAGAAAAACCAGAGTATGCTTCTTTAATTAAGGTTACTGAAAAAGAAAGCATTAAAGATTTAGATAAAAAGACTGTTTTGGATAATTTAGCTAAGATAAGTGATAAATTAAAAAATAGTTCAATCAATGCTAAGAGTTTCGATGTCTATAGTGAGAAGGTAGTGGTTCAAAGCAACCTTGCTTGCCAGCTTTATTTTGATATTAATGCTGATTTAGACTGGCAGATTGAGAAATTAGGCATTGTTTTATCAAATAGTAAGTATTCTAGCGATTTAAACAAGCTTCAATACATTGATTTAAGGTATAAAAATAGTCTTTATATTAAAAAAATAATAGATTGACAAATATCGTAATAGTGTTATTGTATAGGAGCTTTAATAGCTCTTTTAAATTACTCATGGTAATTGTTTTTTCTTATGGTTTATGAGGGAAATCAATAGCCATGAGTATATATCATGGTGAATGAGGTGAAAAAGATGAGAAATTCAACAAACACGGAAATATTGTTTTTAGCAATCATTATAGTCCCTCGTGGTTTTGATGATAAGCCTTTGTTGGGGTTATATAACACCACACGAAGCTAAGACAACAGCAACGCAGGAGAATAAAACAGTTATAGTTCCAACCGGATCTCAGATTCCTACATCAACAACTCCAATCTCAGCGCCGACCTATTTTGTGCATAATCGGACATGTAGATCCAGTGCCAACGCCAGAGTCCTACAGTCTATACCGGTTGTAACTCCAGCCGGAGCAGACAAGAATATTTGGATGTCTTCTTTGATGACTTATCAGGCAAGCTTTCACTTGATGCAATTGCTTACCGGGTTGGTAAAAAAAACTGGAGCAATTCAGCTGTGCTACAGCAGATAACGGGATTTAAAAGAAGATAGACAATGAGAGGGTTGAACTTCTTGATGGAGTCTTTGAAGCAGGTGAGTCTATTCCCAGAAGGGGAAATAATTATTATCTAGACAATATTTCTACTTCCAGCGGGACAAATACCATCTTTGACGATAAAAAAATCGGATGGTATGCATCTTTCCTCGAAGTCCGAGAAGGAAATAAAAGGGAAAGGTAGTCTATGGATTGAAGGATGGAATTCGGTATTGGCAGGCTTGGTCTTGATGGAAAACCCAGCCTTACGGAATGAGCGGAGAAGTGGGTGGAAGAGGCGAGGTAAATTGTGTTGGTGATGGCCCCAGTGGCTCTACTGGTCAAGGTTTTCAATCTCAAGATGTAGCCATTCAATGACACCTCTTCACCATTTATTTTAATTATTCATTTGGATTTTAATAATAAAGAATAAATAACAAGAAATAATATGAATACAACACGTAAAAATAAAATGTTTTCAAGCTCAATAGTATTGAGTCTTTTGACATTGATTTCTGTTTTTTTTGTTGGCATTGGCAATGTTTTTGCTGACAGCCCTCAATTTAATTACATGAGCAATGACATTAAAACGTTGAGACTTGGTAATTACACTACTAGTGTCGGAACATTTAATTGGGCTGGAACAATTTCTGCTGACGCTGGACAAAGAATTGCCGTTGACGTCTATTACCACAACGGAGTTACGGGCACTACTGCTACTAATACAAGAATGAGGATAAACTATCCAAACACAGCTGGAACACAAATGAATTTGTCTTCTACTCTTTGGGCTGATAATGCTTCTCAAGTTATAGATACAGCTACTTTGAATATTTCATCTTCTCAGACTATTACTTTTGAGAATCAAGCTAGATGGCTTCCTAACCAGCAAACTACATCTACTACAATGATACCAGTTACCTATACAGGAAACAGTGTTGAAGTAAATATTGGAAATGTTGCTGGAGGTTGGCCATCTCAAGGACATGTTATTTTCTATTTAAATATTACAAACAATACTCAATCTCAGAATCCAGTAGTTAGTGCTGGTTCAGACCTCACAGTTGGTGAAGGACAATCAATTCCATTATCAGCTACAGCTACTGATCCTCAGGGTGATTCAATGACTTATTCTTGGACTTGCAATGGCGGAAGTGTTAGCAACCCAACTCTTTTAAGTACTAATTACAATGCACCTTCAGTTACTGCAGACACAACCTATATTTGTACTTTTACGGCTAGAGATACTAATGGGAATACTGGCTCTGATTCATTAAATATTACAGTAGTAAACAGTGTCCCTCCAAGTCCTAGCGCTCCTATTGTTGATGCAGGAAATAATATTTCAGTTAATGAAGGACAATCTGCTGCCTTATCAGCAACAGCTACTGATCCTAATAGTCTAGCCATGACTTATTCTTGGACTTGCAATGGCGGAAGCTTAACTAGCTCAACTATTTTAAATCCAATATATAATGCACCTTCAGTTACTGCAAATACTAGCTATGCCTGTACTTTTACGGCTAGAAATACTAATGGCTATTCAACTTCAGATGCAGTATATATTAATGTAGTGAATACTGACACTCCCAATCCACTTGGTGGTAATACTAGTAGTGGATGGGGCGGACCAGATTTGAATGTTACATTGTCAGCTAATCCAGCCACAGGACAGTCTCCTTTGAATGGAGTTGATTTGACAGCGACAGTAACTAGTACTGGTTTGTCTGATTATCCAATTACTTACAGATTTGATTGTGAGAACAATAATTCATGGGAATTAATGGTTCAGGCTAACAACACTTCATATACAGCTAGTAAATTATGTAATTATTATTATGATGATGTCTATACTGCTAAAGTAAAAGTTGAGAGAGGCGGATACACTGCTTATGCTCAAGCAACTATTACTCCAGGAAAATTAACTGGAAATGGCTATGGTATTAGTGTTGACGCTGGTCCAAGTAAAGATATTGGAGAAAATCAATCAACAATACTAAATGGATACGCCTATGATCAATATGGATACGGACTAACATATCACTGGACTTGTAATGGCGGAAGCTTGTCTAATTCTAATTCTTTAACTCCAACCTATTACGCTCCAGTAGTCAATGCAGATGTTACATACACCTGTACTTTACTTGTAACAGATACTCGTGGCTACAAGAATTCTGATACTGCCAATATTATTGTTAGAAATACTGGAATTGGTACTTCAAGCGGATTGTCAGTATCAACCAATGTCGCTAGCAATGTTTCTATAAATTCAGCAACATTAAATGGAGCAGTGAATAATGACGGAGGACAGTATGTTTCAGTTAGATTTAATTGGGGCAAGCTTTCTTCATACAACAATTTTACTCCTTGGATTTCAAACAAAGCAACAGGAGACATTTTTAATTATTATGTTGCTGGTTTAGAAAAAGGAAAAACTTATCACTATAGAGTAGAAGCTTCAAATGGAAAGGAAGTAGTTGTCGGACAAGATGTTGCTTTTATGACCAAGCCAGATTCTCCAACAGGATTAACTGCTAATAGCGCAGGAAGCGGACAGATTTCTTTGAGTTGGAATAAAGGAGATGCTGCTTGTTATACAATGATTACAAGAAAGGCAGGAAGTTATTCAGCTAACTCTGCAGATGGTACAGTTGTTTACTATGGAACAGGAAATGCGGTAGTTGATAAGAACCTAAGCAATAATGTTTGGTATTATTACAGAGCTTGGTCAGTTGGTTGCGATGAAGGATTAGTTTCATATTCTGAAAGTCAGAATGCCAGAGCCTATGCCACAGCAACTACTGGTTATGTCGCTCCAATTGTAGAAACAATAGAAAAAGGAATTTCAGTTGAAGCTTTAGCCAGAGACACTACTCAAAATGAAATCGGCTGGGAGAATTCAATTACTGCTACTCCTAATGATGAAATTGAATTTAAAGTTATTATTACTCCAACAGGAGCAAAGTCATTAGAGGATGTTATCTTGAAAGCTGTTTTGTCAGATAAGATTAGCTCAGTTAAAGACATTAAAGTTAACGATGAATCATATTCTGGATCTTTAAGTGACGACATGAAATTAGGGATAGTGGCCTTAGGAGAATCTAAAATAATTACCTTCAAGGGAAAGATTGATTCAAAAGATAAGTTTAGTTATGGTTCAAATGAATTAGCTAGTGCGTTTGAAGTTTCAGCTAGCAATAATGGAACAACTAAAAAAGATATCAAGATTGATGTTAATAGAAGCGTTGAGTCTGAGGCAGGATTAGCTTCTTTAATTAATATGAATGCTTACGCTGGATTATTAACATTTTTGTTCATAATTTTAACTATCGTCACAATGTACCTTTTAATTGAAAGAAAGAAAATAAAAGAAGGTGTAGTTGAAAAATCAGGGACTAAGGTTGAGAAGAGTAAATATTTCAATATTAAATAGAGGTTAAAAAAAGACGCTCCCGATTTGGGAGCGTTTTTGTTTTAAGATAAAGACTTGACTCTAATTGCTTTCTTAATGAATTCTCCGTACTTATTTAAGTCAACCTTAGTTTGAAGTTTGTATTCTTCAATTTCAGCACCAAGAGAAATTTGTTTCTCTGATTTGTATTTTCTTACTTCATCAATGGCTGCAATTGCACTACTGAAATCAGAATCATCTAATTTTGTTTCAATCTTTTCTACTGTTGGCCAAGTTGAAGTGTGAATACTTTGTTCTTGGCTGAAGTGAGTGTATAGTTCGTCAGTGATGAAAGGAAGAATTGGAGCGAATATCTTTAAGATGTTTTTGAAAACAATCTTTAAGGTGTGTTCAGCTGCTTGCTTTGATTTAATATCCTCTCCATAGAGTCTGTATTTTATGAATTCAACATAGTAATCGCAGAATTTAGACATGAAGAATTCTTCAATTTCATTTCTTACTTTGGCGTATTGGTAAGATTCAAAGTATTCAGTCGTTCTTTTTATCGTTTCATTCATTTCTTTTAATATCCATAAATCAGGATATTCTAAGTTAATATCTTTTGTTTCTTCGCTATTTAGATTCATAACGATGAATCGGGCTACATTCCAAAGCTTAGTGGTAATTTGCTTTCCTTTCTTAATTTCTTTAGGATTGAATCTTAAGTTCTGTCCTAATCCAGCTCCAGTTGCCCAATATCTAATCGCATCAGCTCCGAATTCATCAACTAATTGATCACTCGGAACATAGTTGCCTAATCTTTTAGATATCTTTTTGCCGTGCTCATCTAGTCCATGGCCAGAGACCATGATGTTTTTAAAAGGAATTTCGTTAAAGTGGTAGACGCTCTTAACGATAGAATAGAAATCCCAAGTTCTGATAATCTCATGGGCATTAGGCCTTAAATCAACTGGGAACAGTTCCTTGTTATTTGCTAATTCTCTTAAAAGGAAGGGAGTGCAGGATGAAGTAGCCCAAGTATCCATAACATCAGTCTCAGGAATGATTTCTTTACTATTGCATTTAGGACATTCGCTTACAGGAGGATTTTGTTCGGTGGGGCTCACCGGTAAGTCTTCTTCTTTGGGTAAGATTATTTCTCCGCAATCTTTGCAATACCAGAAAGGGAAAGGTACTCCATAGTATCTTTGTCTGGAAACACACCAATCCCACTTTAGAGAATTAACCCAAAGCTTGTAGTTTTCAAACATTTCTTTAGGATGCCAGCTTATCTTTTCTCCCATTTCTAGCCATTTTTGTTTTTGATCGGCAATTTTAATGAACCACTGCTTACTTAAAATCAATTCAACAGGAGTGTCGCATCTTTCATGAACATTAACTGAGTGAGTGATATCTTCCTGTCTAACTAGGAATCCTTGTTCTTGTAAATCTTTGATTATTTCTTCTCTCGCTTTTTCAATTTTCATTCCTTGGTATTTCTGTCCTAATTCATTCAATCTTCCATCAGCAGTCAAAAGACTTTTTGTTTCTAGATTGTCTAGCCTCCATTTTTCTAAGTCTTCTTGATCGCCCCAAGTACAAACCATCATCAAGCCAGTTCCTTTTTCCTTGTCTACTGCTTCGCTAGTTTTGAAGGTTACTTCTTGGTTGAATAATGGAACGATAGCTTTCTTGCCCATTAGTTCTTTAAATCGATCATCTTCGGGATTGAAATACAAAGCAACACAGGCTGGTAATAGCTCGGGCCTAGTTGTAGCTATTAGAACGCTTTCTCCATCTTTAATGGGGAAGCTAATGTAATTCATTTTTGAATCCTTTTCTTTGTCTTCTAAGTCTGATTGAGAGATTGCGGTCTGACAGGTTGGGCACCAAAGGATTGGAAGTTCTTGGCGGTATAGTAATCCTTTTTTGTATAAATCAATTAAAGACCATTGAGAAACTTTAGTTGGCAATGGAGCAATCGTACTGTAAGTTTTAGACCAGTCAACTGAAATACCTAGCATGTTCCAGAGGTTTTTGTAGGTTTCAATTCCTTTTTCAGTTTCTTTTAAACAAAGATCAATGAATTCTTTCTTAGTTGTTTTTGATTTATCAATTTTGTATTTCTTTTCAACAAATCTTTCTGTTGGCAAACCATTGTCGTCAAAGCCCATCGGATAGAATACTTTGTATCCTTGCATTCTTTTGTATCTGACAATGAATTCAGCTTGAGTGTAACTCATAATGTGTCCAGCATGTAGATGATCGGCAGAAACGTAAGGAGGAGGGGTATCAACAGTAAAAAGCTGGTCTCCATCATTATAGGAGAACTTAAAAAGTTCCTTTTGATCCCATGTTTTTCTCCATTTGTCTTCGATTGTTTTGAAGTCGTAGCCTTTAGGGAATGTTTCGTCTATATTTTCCATTTTTCGTTGTTTTTTGATTACTATTACAGTATAATAAAAGATAAGGAATATGTCCACTTTTAGATGATTATATAGTAATTAAAAATGAGGTGGTGACAATTTGTCACCAACTGAAATCTTATAAATTAACTGTCCGAAAGAATCGGACGAATGAAATAGCAAAATGGAAAATATTAATTTCAAAAATCCTTTAGCTGATAGAATGCGCCCCGAAACATTGGAGGAGTTTTTGGGTCAGGATGAAATTGTGGGCGAAAAGAAATTATTAAGAGAAGCGATTAAGAGTGATAAGATTCCTTCAATGATTTTCTGGGGGCCTCCTGGAACTGGTAAAACTACTTTAGCTTCAATAATTGCTAAACAAACTAAATCAGAGTTTGTTCGAGTAAGTGCAGTCTCGAGTGGATTGAAAGATTTACGAGAGATAATTGAGCGAGCTAAAGTTGATCAGAGATTGGGGAAAAGAACAATTCTTTTTATTGATGAGATTCACAGATGGAACAAAACGCAGCAAGATGGATTATTGCCACACATTGAAAGTGGATTAATTACTTTAATTGGTGCGACAACAGAAAATCCTAGTTTTGAGGTGCGTGGCGCACTATTATCCCGTTCTCGAGTTTTTGTTTTTAAACAATTAGACAAGGATAGCATTGCTTTGATTATTAAGAGAGCGATTAAAGACAAGAAGAAAGGATTGGGAAATTTGAAAATCAGCATTAACAAAAAAGCAATTGATTTATTGTCCTTGATTAGTAATGGTGACGCTCGTATTGCTTTGAATATTTTAGAATATGCAGCTTCGGTTTCTAATAAGATAGATGTTGAATTGATAAAGGAGGCAACTCAGAAAGCAGCATTGTTATATGATAAAGATGGGGAAGAGCATTATAATATTATTTCTGCCCTGCATAAATCAATGCGAGGGTCAGATGCCAATGCGGCCTTGTATTGGCTAGCGCGCATGGTTGAATCAGGAGAAGACCCTTTGTTTATCGCTCGTCGTTTAGTCCGTTTTGCTTCGGAAGATATTGGATTAGCTAATTCAAGAGCATTAGAACAAGCAGTAGCTACTTATCAAGCTTGTCATTTTATAGGCTATCCAGAATGCAATGTGATTTTAGCTCAAGCTGTTGTATATATGTCTAAATGCAAGAAATCAAATGAACTATACATTGCCTATGGTAAAGTAGCGGAAGATGTAAAGAAGTATGGCAATCTTCCTGTTCCTTTGCATATAAGAAATGCGGTAACTAAATTAATGGAAGAAGTTGGATATGGAAAGGGATATAAATACAGTCCTAGTTTTGGATATAAAGAAGATCAGGAATATATGCCTGATAAATTAAAGGGGAAGAAGTATTTGAAAGATATTTAATTGTATTGGATTGACAATAATTATTTTTTGGTGTTTACTCATTATAACCCTTAGGGGGAGTATTAGATGCAACGCCATGCTGTTCCTTATATAATTCCTATTGATCCAATTGTTATTTCTAAAAGGAGTAATCCTGAAAAGGAATTGCAATTGTTCATAAAGGAGATAGAAGAAACGATTGAAGAATTGAAAATGAATAGTCCGTTGGAAAAATTAATTGCCTACGTAGTCGCTTTTGATTGCTTGATGCAAATCAACAGAGATTATCCTTCTGCGGCGGAGGTGATGAGAAGTGAGATGTACATATCTACTTTGCTCATCAGTGGAGTGTACAATAAACGTTATCACAAGATTAATCCCGAAAAATTCTTCTTACAGAAGTTAAGTTTCGAGGAGTGGATTATTTTAAGGATAACCTTGAGAGAGAGCAACTTTTCTTATCGCGGGGCTATGGATATAATTACCGAGAAAATCAAGGAAACAATCGAAGAAGACAAAACCATTAAGAGTTTCTATAGATTATTTGTTCGTAACTGCTATTTTGCAGGAAATCGTAATAACTAATCATAGAACTTTTTTTATTTACTTTTATACGTAAAGAGGCTAATGTAATAGTATGTTAATAGATGACGTAACAATTAGAGTGAGGGCGGGCAATGGAGGCAAGGGATGTGTAGCATTCCAGAAGAGCAGATATGCCTTAGGCCCAACAGGAGGTTCCGGTGGAGAAGGAGGCAGTTTTTACTTTGTCGGAGTTTCTGATCTAAGTGCTTTAAAACAATTCCGTTTTAAAAAAGCAGTTCAAGCTGAAGATGGAGGAAATGGAAAGGGTGAATTCGTTGATGGACCTAAAGGCAATGATGTTATCTTCAAAGTTCCAGTGGGAACAGTAATTACTAATTTGGATAAAAGAGAGAAGATCGAAATTGTTAAAATCGGAGAGCCAGTTTTAATTGCTAAGGGAGGTAAAGGGGGAAGAGGTAATTTCCTTTTCCGTTCTTCAACTAATACTACTCCCATGCAAAGTCAACCAGGAATTCAAGGAGAAGCTTACACTTTAAGATTAGAATTAAAGATGATTGCTGATGTTGGTTTTATCGGTTTACCTAATGTTGGTAAGTCCAGTCTATTAAAAGAATTGACTAATGCTAATCCTAAAGTAGCTAATTATCCTTTTACAACATTAGAGCCTCATTTAGGAGTATATTATGATTTAATCTTAGCTGATATTCCAGGATTGATTGAAGGAGCTTCA
The DNA here is from genome assembly GCA_963802195.1 of uncultured bacterium. Taxonomy (GTDB): domain Bacteria; phylum Patescibacteriota; class Minisyncoccia; order Minisyncoccales; family Minisyncoccaceae; genus UBA2211. The sequence continues at coordinate 105,028 of CAWDHP010000006.1, forward strand.
GAGGGAAAAGGATTGGGAATTAAATTCTTAAGACACGTGGAGAGAACTAAAATATTGTTCCACTTCATTTCTGCCGAATCAGAAGATTTCAAGAATGATTACGAAACAATCAAGAAAGAGTTGGGAGATTACAATGAAGAGTTGTTAAAGAAGGAAGAATATATTTTCATCACTAAAACAGATTTGGTTGACAAGGATGTTTTAAAAGAAAGAATGGGGAAGTGGAGAAAGAAAAAGATTCCTATTTCCATTTACGATTACGACAGTATTGAAAAAGTAAAGGAAATACTAAACGAGATAATGAAAAAGAAGTAACGGTAGACCGTTGCTTTTTTTGTTGAATTATTGTATAGATAATACAGTCAGTTCCTTGAGAACTGAATTAGGTGAATTATGGATCTTACTGTTATTAGTGAGGACAAATTTTGTCTTTGCTGTGAGACTCCGAATCGTTACATCCATGACGTTCGGAATCTTGTCTTGAAAATATACAAGAACAGCGAGGAGTGTATAGCTGCAGGAAAACTCACTGCCCTTACCAAATATTTGGTGGCAGGAGAAATACCGAACGATATTGAATATTACAATTCAAAAGTAATCTTAAATCTGATCGGTATCCCTAAAGAAGAGCGATCAGATTATGATCAAAGAATTTTGCTGATAAGAAGGGTCCCAGAAATACCGATAAGCTGCATGGCAACCGAGGACGATGTTTATTTCTTGAACGGGAATATTGTTTCTCTGGAGAAGGCTAGTGATATTTTCCAGGAATGGCTTTCTTCTCATGGACAATACAACGTTGTCGATCCGCCAATTTTTCTTTCGATGGCAATAAGTCAAGTTGCTTCTGCCTTTGAAGTTGCCAGAAGACACTTCAAAGAAAATGAGCTTGACTTGAGGCATTCTAAATTTGCCCTTGGAATAGAGAATGACGAAAAGGGGAATCCAATTCCTGTTTGGATAAAAGAGGGTATCATTCCTTCAACCTCTATGATTTTATATAAAGGAGAGGTAATAGAAGATTGCAATAATGATTTGAGTAAAATACTTTTGCTAAAATGCAAGAATAAATAGCGGGGAAAGGCTCATACCTACCCGCCTTTTTTTATTGTTTTAAATATGTTAAATTAAGTATATGAAAAAACCAGAACTAATGTGCCCCATACGTGATTGGGCAAGCCTAGAAGCTTGTAAAGACTATGCTGATGCAGTGTATTTTGGCGTTACTGAATTGAGTATGAGAGCAGCTTCAGGTATTAAGGTTTCGGAACTAGAAGCCTTTGTTAAGAAGTGCCATTCTTACGGCATAAAAGGGTATCTAACAGTCAATTCTGTGGTATACAACCAAGATATCAAAAAGGCAGAAAAGCTGGTTAAAAAGGCCAAAAAAGCGGGCGTAGACGCTATCATCGTCTGGGACCCAGCTGTCATTTTGATAGCTAAAAAAGAAAAGATGCCTTTTATCATTTCTACCCAAGCTAATATCTCTAATTATGAGACAGCAATGTTCTATAAAAAACTGGGAGCGAAGAGAGTGGTTTTAGCTCGAGAGATGAGTTTAAAACAAATTAAGGAATTAAAAAAGAAAGTGAAGATAGAGATTGAAGTCTTTGTTCATGGAGCCATGTGCATGGCAATTTCTGGCCGTTGCATTTTGTCAGCCTACTTGTATGGCAAGTCAGCTAATTGCGGGTCGTGTGCTCAGCCTTGCCGCAAAGAATGGAAATTGTCTGACGAAGAAGGCAATGCCATTTCTAATACAGGAAAATATTTCATGAGTGCTAAGGATTTGCGGATGATTGAGTTTGTTCCTGAATTAATTAAGGCAGGAATAGATTCTTTTAAAATTGAAGGAAGAAGAAGAGATCCTAAATATATTGAAATCACTTCTAGATGCTACAGAGAAGCAATTGATTCATATTTTAATAAATCATTTACTCCTCTTAAAGTTAAGAAATGGAAAGAGGAATTATCTTCAGTTTACAACCGAGGCTTTTCCACTGGCTTCTATTTCAGTACTCCAGGCAAAGAAGGAATCAGTTATGAAAAGGCAGATAATGTTTCAACTGAAAAGAAAGTATTAGTTGGATATATTACCCATTATTATCCTAAAGTTAAATCAGGTTCAATTACTTTGAATCATTCAGATTTAAAAGTAGGCGACAGGATTATTATTGAAGGAACGAATACATATATTGAACAAGTTGTTGAATCAATCCAGATTAATAATGAAAGCATTAAGGCTGGGAAGAAAGGAGAAGAGGTGGCCGTAGTGTTTAAGGATGTAGTCAGGAAAAATGATAAGGTATTTCTCTTACAAAAGAGGAAAGTGTGATATAGTAGATTAAAGATATTTGTAATAAAAAATACTTCACTCAGAGCAATCCGCTACAACTATCCACCTAAGGAAGTGCGAACTTCACACGTTTCATTAAGCAGACTGCTCTGAATAAAGTATCTTTAGTATATTTTAATTGGTTATGTATTTTTGTCAACAGAAACGCAAAAATCTAGCGTTAGCTAGATTCGCAGAGTTTGAACCCGAGTCCACGGGCAGGACAATTAATTGCATATTCATTATATCCTAAAACTAAAAACATGACAACAGAAACAATCACATTAATAGCTTCCTTAATTATCTTGCTTGTTTTTACGTATCTTCTTTTCCAGAGATTAATGAATGAGAATGTTAAAAGAAGCAAGGAATTGTTTGAAGAAGAAAGGAAGAGACTATTAGAGCAGTTCGATTCTAAAAAAGAGATTATCAGTGAATCAATTCAGCACAACAAGGATACAATCAAAGATTTGATTGAACGAGTTCATGAAGAATTAGATAAAAGCAAGAAACAATTAGACGAGGTAGAAAAAGAAAGAATCGGAGAGTTTAATACTTTAAAAACAGTATTAGAAGAATACAAGGTTGTGACTGGCAGTCTAAAGGATTCAACTGAAGGATTGAGGAATGTCTTATCCAATAATCAATTAAGAGGAAAGTATGGAGAAGAGATTGCTGAAAATCTCTTAAAAACAATCGGTTTTGTGAAGGGAGAGAATTATGAGGCTAATACCGCTCAGGAGAATAATGCTAATAGGCCTGACTTTACTATTTTCCTTCCTGATAAAACAAAAATAAATATTGATGTTAAATTTCCTTTAAATAATTTCATTAAGTTTAATGATGAAGAGGACAAGGAAAAGAAAAAGCAATTAAAGAAAGCTTTTGAGCAGGATGTGAAAGCAAGGATAAAAGAAATATCAGGGAGAGAATATATCAATCCTGAAGAAGATACTGTTGATTTCGTTGTTTTGTTTGTTCCTAATGAAATGATCTTCAGCTTTATCTATGATCAGATGAATGAGACTTGGAACGATGCTATGGCTAAGAAAGTAGTTCTAGCTGGACCATTTAGTTTTACCGCTATCTTGCGTATTGTTTTTCAATCATACAAAAGTTTTAAATATCAAGAGAATCTTCATGAGATTATCAAGCTAATTAAGAAGTTTGAAATTGAGTACGGCAAATACAATGAAGAAGTTGATACTTTAGGAAAAAAGATCAGAGCAGTTTCCACTCAGTTTGACGAAGTTTCACTCACTCGAACTAAAAAGCTTTCAACTATTGTTGATAAGATAAAGAGCGAGAATGTTTTGACTAAAGAAGAAGTTAAGATTATAGAAAATAAAGAATGAACTTGTCTTTAATTGAGCATAAATTAGAAAATCAGCCTAAGTATAGAATTAAGCAGGTGCATAAGCTGATTTTTCAAGATTTAATTACTGACTGGGATAAAGCCAGTGTTTTGCCGATTGCTTTACGAGAAGAATTAAAAAGAGAGTGTTCGCTAGAGATAAAACACAAGATGTTTGATGAGGGTGATACTCTTAAAGCTTTAATTGAATTGGAAGACGGATTAAAGATCGAATCAGTTCTAATGAAGCATACTGACAATCGCTCAACAGTCTGTGTTTCTTCTCAAGTTGGCTGTCCTTTAGCTTGTTCTTTTTGTGCTACTGGAACAATGGGATTGAAAAGAAACTTAACTACTGAAGAAATAGTTCTTCAGGTTTTGTTGTTTATGCGAATACATAAAGTAACTAATATTGTTTTTATGGGAATGGGAGAGCCATTCTTGAATTATGATAATGTCATGGCGGCAATTCATATTTTGAATAGTGCTGAGTATTTTAATATTGGTTCTCGCAAAATTTCTGTTTCAACTTCAGGAATAGTTGAAGGAATAGAAAGGTTTGCTAATGAAGATTTGCAAGTTAATCTTTCTATATCTTTACATGCACCAAACAATGAATTGAGAAGTAAATTGATGCCAGTGAACAAGAAATATCCATTAGAGAAAGTTTTATACTCAGTTGATCAATATATTTTGAAGACGAATAGGAAAGTGATGTTTGAGTATTTAATGATTAAAGGAGAGAATGATTCTATTTCTTGTGCTCGTGAATTAGCTTTAATAATGAAAAAACCATTATACATGGTTAATTTGATAGTCTACAATCCAACTGGAAAATTCAAAGCTTCTGATTCTAAAACAATTAAGAAGTTTAAAGAATATTTAGAAGAAAGAGGGGATATTCACTACTCAGAGATATGAATTCGGGAGGGGAATTAATGCAGCTTGTGGACAGTTGGTAACTGAAGAGGAGTAAAAAAATAGTCTCACTTTTATTTTAGTGAGACACTCATTGGAGTCCTGCTGCGAAATCCATGATTTGTTTTTCCCAGGCCAACAATGTGTCGCCTTGGAGTTCCTTTGGAATGAACCGTGGGATTTCAAAGTCATCAATGTATCCAGGGTTTGCTGGTTCTGGGTCGGGCTTGATGATGCCAATTCTGGGTAGATATTCCCGTGAGGGATAATCTTTTGAAGATTCTTTCCAGAGTTGTTGGATGCTCTTGATTTCTTCAAGGTCAATGTCTGACCAGCTGACAAGGAGGGGGCCTTTTTTATGTGCAATCTCCCTGACAACTTTCGGAACATCTCCGAAATTTGCGGCTGCGATAATGAAGGCAACAATCCCTGGCAGGCAATCATCTTGTGAGTAGATGTTTCTGTTGATGCTTGGGATAAGAGTTATTCCGCTCTCGTAATCCAAGTGATTGTAGGTACTGAGAGTTAGTGTCACTTTTTCGCCAGGTGCAAATCTCCATTGATAGTAACTTTTGTGTTTCGTCCTGAAGATGAGTTCTGTTCCGTCCTTTTCCGAGGGGGCAACTTCAAATCCAGAGATCTTTAGGCCTGTTTCAATTAGACCCGTCAGTTCAAAGGAATAGATTGGCTCGGAGTTATAAAAATGGCTTCCCACGACAGGGCGATCTAAGGTCGCTCCTTTAGCTGCCATAGCTTTTGCTATCAGCCCTTTTTGGGATAACCATCCCTCTTTTTCAAGTTCCTTTTGTTTCACAATACACACCTCCTGATGTGTGGTTAGAATATAATATAGTTAATTATTTCCGTCAATGTCTCTAAAAGGCGAAAGGGAGATTAGTCAATTGGACTTTTCTCCCCTTTAGTGGTGATTTTATCAATGAATTCTTCTGCTTTTACACAAGCAATGAGAACGATTAATCCTATTATTAGTAGGATAACACCAAGAATCATTGCTATTGTCTCTATAACTTTAAAAGAGCGTTTCATAGTATCAGTCCTTTTTTTATAGAGTATGATTAGTTTAGCTTTTTGTCAATTTGACAAAGCATTACATTAATATATAATTTATATTCGAGGAATAAAATGCTCATACAGTTCTTTAATGTTCCTTCCTCTAAGGTAGTCTACATTAGAAGGAGGATTAAAAGCCAGCAATTGTCTCCCACAGAGAAAGTAGTGATTATTGATGATCAAAAAGCTACTGATCTTAACGGCGAACCTGTTGGTTTTGTCTTGCTTACCACTGATTCAACTACTTCAGTCTCTGATAGTGATTCAGTGTGTAAAATCTTAGAGGAAGCATTGCCTGGGTACACGTTGCGCATGCCAGCGAACTCATTGCAGGTATTAACTCTTGGTAAAGCAGAATAAGAACATCTTATCTCTGCTTATTTTTTAATATTGACTATTTTGTGTTTTATTGTTAATAATAAACCACAAAAGTTCGTTTAAATTCATATAAAATATGAGGCGAATATTCAGAGAATTTAAGTTCTTTGAGTATTCGCCTTATAATGAGGTGAGTCCTAGACCAGAGGGATTCTGGCAGTTTGGAGGATCTATGGGATTATTCGATAGATTTAGAAAAAAACCAGAGCAAAAGTCAGAACCAGAAGAAGAATTACTGACTGCTCACCAAGCAAGGAAAGCTTGGCAATTGTACAGCAATGTTCCTGACAAGAGATCAGAGATTTTGAAGAAATGGAATTTAATTATTCTTCCAGATCTTGAAGAGATAATAAGAGCGAACAATGAAAACGGATTCTTCGCACTGCTTTTTAATGGAGATTTTCCGCACGGCGGTGAAGCAAATGCCTTAGCCCGTAAAAATATCGAGTCCATGGCTTTGTTGATAAAAACTCCGGAGCAGGCAAAAAAGATTGTGAAGAACTGTGGACATGCTTCCTTTTTGGGGGTCGAGAATATTGTGACCCAGAGATGGGAAGATCTTTCTCTATCTGAGGTTGAAAAAGCAAGCAACATTTCGGAAATAGAAAATGCTGCCGGAAAAAGCCTCTACAATGGGAAAGCATTCAAAGCAGCAATTCCCAAATGGGCTAGTCATTGCCAGACTCTTTTGGATATCACATACTTGAAAGATTCGGCTAATAAAATGGGAGGTCCCTGCACTTTATCATTTGAAGTCAAAGCAGCTATCGACCTAAGAATGGAGTCAATCCTCTTTGTCGAGATTCCCACGAACACAAGCAAGGAAATGGCCAAGCTTTACTATTCGTGCGCTCCCAGGGAAAGCATTTCCAAGCTATTGGCCTTTGATAAATGGATCAGTCTTTGCAAAAGCCTAGAAGAAGTTGAGGAGGCCTATGCACACAGGGAAGCAAACCATATGTACACTGAGCTTGCTTTCAAAAGAGCAAAGGAGATTATCTCGCCTCATTAATTTTTTTAATTTTAAAACGAGCAGAATATATATTCGGCTTTTTTATTTTTTAACTATTTTGGATACCTTTTTAATTATCTTTTCTTTATCGTCTTTGCCGTAATATCCATTAATTTTATTGATAATTTTTCCAGATTTGAAAAATAATAGGGAGGGTAGTTTTGATACTTTGTATTTTTTTAATAATTCATCTCCTTCTTCTATTTCCATTTTCCTGTATTTTATATCTAATCCTTCAAACAGATCTCTAACTGGTATAGAGTAGAGCAAGCATTTAATAGATTCTTTATTAAAGAGTTCAACGGCAGTTAGTTTGGTAGCTTTAAGGACATGTAATTCAAAGTCTTTTTTATACATAAAAAATGGTGAATATAATGGTTGGGCTCCATATCTCTCAACAAATAAATCGGTAGCTCTTCGGGAATCACTATTTATTTCCTTTTTTAATTCATTATACTTTTCCTTTGTCTTGGCAATGCCTATTGCTCCGACTTCGCAAACTTTTTTGCATTTACCACAGCTAATGCATTTTTTATTATTTATGATTATTTTCTTCTTGCTTCTGCTCCACGAAAGAGCACCAGTCGGACAGACAGCTATTCCATTGCATTTTTCAGCGTTATCACAGATTTTGAAATTAATTATTACTGCCATATTTTTGTAATTTGATAATATCATGATTTAAAAATGGTTTAAAGTCCTAATTTTGTTGACAAAATAAGATTGGCAATGTATAAATTTGGTATCTCGGAGGTTTACCATGAGATGTAAAGAAATTGGTTGTAATGGAATCGTTGATGAGAATGCTAGTATTCCCACAGAGACCATCAGTGATATGGGTGAATCCGTTCATGCAGATCGGGTTTATTACTGTGTTGAGTGCGGTCGGGTACACTGGCCGAGCGGAAGATTCGTCTTCGACCAGTTCGGAGATCAGATATTCTATGTGGATGGAGTAATCATTCACAGGGGAAAGAATTCTATTAGAGTTAATCGTCATCGAAAGCAAAAATCTCATCGAGGCATTGCAGGGAGTGTACGACAGTCGAGAAACGCTACGAGCGATTAATGAAATTTTTTCCAGAAAGTATATTCTGGGGAATAATGGAATCAAGATTGTTGGTGTATTACTTATACACCAAGCACGGTCTTGATTTCGGAATTTGCGAGCATTACTCTATCGAAGGTGACGAACAATATTGTTCGGCTACTGGGATAAGGGGTATTTGTACCTGTGCAATTCCGCAAAAACATTGCGTTATCCGCAGTCGTCATAAGAGAATCTCAGATTCTTTGTAAAGTCCTATCAACGTATAGGCACTTTTTTTTCAATTTGCTTGGTTTTAAGAAATGGAATATAATATTTGTAATCAAATACCATGATTACTAACAAGCCATTTAAAGATATAAAAACTTGTTTTTGCTTTCTTGATGAAACAGGTTTGCTTAATAGCGATAGAGATAAATTTTTTGCATTAGGTATTATTAAATGCAAAAATCCTCAGAAATTGTATAAACGCATGAGGAAGGTAAGAGATAGATATCACTATAGAGAAGAAATGAAGTGGACTAGCCTGACTAGGAAGATTAGATTCGATGTCGCTAGAGATTTTTTTAGCATTTTTTTAGAAGAAGATGCCGAATTTAATTGTATTATTCTTAATAAAGAAGAATTAGATTTTAGTCAACATTTTCATGATAATCTTTATAAAGCTTACACTAATTTTTCTATAGCTTTATTAAAATTAATGATTGGTAGAGATCCGCAAGAAGTAGTAATTCTAATCGCAGATGATTATGTTTTCTCCAGATGGAGTAGACCAAGAAGCTGCCATTAAGGTTATCAGTTAATGATCAGGGTAAGAATTGATTTGTAGTTGCTGGGGTTTGCCAAATAGATTCTAAATCATCTGATTTATTGCAACTTAGCAGATTTAATTTTAGGAGCAATACTGTTACGATCTTAAGAAACGGAATGGATTAATAGCGGAAAGTAATGAGGTTAGGAGAAAATTTATTAATTTCATATATCAAAAGTTAAGATTTATTAAAAGATATTTTCGTTAATAATTTTGGATTTAACAGGAAATGTATGTTTTAGCAGGCAATAAGATAAGGGCTACAATTTTTGATGGTAAAAGAATTGACCGCAATTATGAAAGTTTGGTGGGTAAATCAAAACAGGCCATGGAGACTTCCATTGCTTGGTTGATTATCTTATTAAACAAGGTAAATTAGAAAGATTAAATAATTCCTAATAAGCATAAGTATTCGGCTCTTTTGAGGAAGTTTATTAAAAATATTGATTTTTTAAATCAATTAAAGTCAAAAATAGGTAAATAAAAAGAGGCATTAACCTTCGGACGGAACCTTAGGTGTGTCCTCTCATCGTGATAACATTATTAAATTTCAATAATTAATAATTGTCAAATGAAAATGAAATACAAAAGAATTCTATTAAAGATAGGAGGGGAGGCATTCGGTAAAGATTCTAAAGGGGTTTCTTTGTCTTCCTATCTAGAAATGGCTAAGCAGATTGCTGAGATTAAAAAGAAAAACAATATCGATATCTGTATTGTAATTGGTGGAGGGAATATCTTCCGTGGCCGTGAAGTCGGAGAAGAACATTTTGATCGAGTTACGGCTGATTACATGGGAATGCTCTCAACTATCATTAATGGATTAGGATTAGAGGAAGCTTTTGAATCTTTAGGAGTTCCAGCTAGATTATTATCAGCTATTCCAATGGATAAGGTTTGCGAAACCTATTCTAAAAAGAAAGCGATTCATCATTTGAATAAAGGTAGGATAGTAATTTTTGCTGGTGGCACTGGTAATCCTTTCTTTACAACTGATACTTCAGCAGCTCTACGTGCTTGTGAAGTTGATTGCGATTTGATTTTAAAGGCAACTAATGTTGATGGAGTGTATGATAAAGATCCGAGAAAGAACAATGATGCTAAATTATATGATAATTTATCATTTCAAGGAAGCATTAGAGAAGAATTTGAATGTAATGGATTTAACTGCTTTCGCACTATGTTCGGATAATAATATGCCGATTATCGTTTTTAATATTAAGAATCTTAAGGATGTTTCCAAAGTTTTAAAGGGAGAGAAGCTTGGGACGTTGGTTAATTAATCATGGCACCTCTTTGAGGTGTTTTAATTTAGAAAAACATGACTGATGAAATAATTGAAAAATTGAATAATATTAGTTTAAATTATAGCAAGACAGAAGCAGAAACAGTGTATATTATTGTTGAAATAAGAAAAATATTAGAGAGAGATGGATTAAAATACAAAGATTATAAATTAATTAATTTTTATGGTAATTGGGTTGTTCATTGCATAATAGATAAACCTGATAATACTAGAGAATATTTTAAGGAAATATGCGATTTATTAGAAAAGATGAAAGGTGAAGGGATTAATCTTACTGATTATAATTTTAGATTAATTTATAATAAAATTAGCTTTTTGGAATTAAAAAATGAATTCATTAATTTTTTTGAAAGATACAATATTAATAAAAATTTATTATATAATTATTGGGAATATTTTTTGCGTAATTTAATTTCAATAATTTCTGATTGTTATTTAGTATACAACAATATTCGATTTGTTATAAAGAAGGATTCGAGCATCACTTATTGTATAGAAATAGAAAATAATATTTTTCCTTATATAAAGAAAAATATCAGTTTGGATTTTTTCTTTAAAAATTAATCATTATTGTTTTATTTTTTAAAGTATAGTAAAATTAAATAATTAATATAGATTTAAATTATTATGAATTGCCAATTAGTAGACATTGTAAATTATTTAATATCTTTTTTTATTGGAGGGAGTGTTGGCTATATTTTTTGTATAAAAATTAATAACAAAAAAATAATTCAAAAAAATGAAGGTGGTGGCGATAATTTAAACATAGGAAAAATTATTAAAAAATAATTTATATAGTTGCATGGCTAGTAAAATAATTCAAAAAAATGAAGGTGGTGGCGATAATTTAAACATAGGAAAAATTATTATCAATAGTAAAGCTATTGAATACCAAGAAGGAGAGGTAGAAACTATCAGTGATTTAATTGAATATATAACAGATAATGCAGAACTTGTTCCGGACGATTTTAAAAATGTAATTCCAGATCCAGAGAATAAAATATATAATCGATTTGCTGAATATTGTAAAGTAATTGAAAATGAAATTAAAGATTTTGCCATGTATAACAATTCTCTTAATAATGCAATAAGAGTTATTGGATTAGATGCTATAAAAATTGCAATATTAAGAAAATATTTGAAACAAATTAGTAGGGTAAAGCTATTGGAATACAATAATAATCCCATAAAAGCCTTAGATAGTCTCACAGATTATTTTATTGAAAAATTGAAAAATAGTGGAAAAAGATTTAACCAAACAGCAATCAGGTATTATTTAATTAGCGAGATTCCAAAATGTAATATTTTTCCAAATGACTAGAGATAATTATTTAATCACAAAAGATGAAAATATTAAAACAACTCCTATCTATATAGGGTATTTAGTTCTAAAAATATTAAAACATAAAAAAGATAACAAAATTACCATTTTTGAAGTCATGGATTCTTTAAAAAAAGAATTGAAGATAGTGCATTATGGACAGTTTATATTAGCTCTAATTTTTTTATATTCCACTGGCATTATAGATTTTACAGAACCTTATATATATAAAATATGAAAATAAAATTATTAAAACTGTATTCTTCTCCCGAAGTATTTAAACCAATTAATTTTGACGATGGTGTTAATATTATTATGGGAGAAAGAGTTGAAGAAGAAAATATTAAAAAAGGCAAAAAGACAAATGGAGTTGGCAAGTCTTTGTGTGTAGAATTTATTAATTTTTGTCTTCTTAAGGCTACTGCACAAAGTAGAGTTATGAAAATTCCAATAGATAAATTATTTGGAAATACTCAGATAATTTTAGATTTAGAGGTTAACTCTCAAAAAATAACAATAATTAGAACTAAAGAAGAACCAGAAAATCCTATAATTATAAAAAATGGAGAAGAAAATGAATTTTCTAATTTAGATGATGCAAATGCGTACTTAAAAAATTTATTATTTTTAGATGATTTGAATAATTTGCCATTAAGTTTTAGAGAATTTTTAGGTCCCTTTGTTAGAGAAGAAGGTTCGGAGTTTAAAAACATTATAGAATGCTATGATCTAGAGAAAAAAATACCATTATCAATTCTTATCAAACCACATGCTTTTATTTTTAACTTGAGCATATCAACGATAGATAAAATCGAAAATATTTTTAAAGAAATAGATAAATTAAATAAACATAAGTTAATATTAAAAAATCTTCTTACTGAAAACAATGTTAAAAAAATAAACGACATTAAGTCTTCTTTAAATTCTTTAAATGATGATTTAGAAAAAATAGAAACAGGACTTGAAAATAATTTTAAATCTAATGAGGCATATGAATCTCAACAAGAAAGTCTTGCAAAAATACAAACGCAGATAGACGATGTTAGGTCTTATCAGGCTGCGTTGAAATATCAGCTTAAGAAGATAGAATTATTGCCACCAGTTGAAAATATAAGAAAAAAAGATATAGAAATTATATATAACCAGTTTAAGTCTGGACTAGGAGAACTTGTATCTAAATCAATAGAGCAAGCTATTATTTTTAAAAAGAAAATAGATGAATTCCAAAATAAACTTTTTAATGAAAAGATTAAATCAATTAAAGATGAACTCTTATCCGTCAATTCTAATCTTAGAAGGTTGGAAGAAGAAAAAAGTAGTCAAATAGATATTATTGACAAAAAAGGAGTTTTGAAAGATATAAAAAATAGTATTTCTATTTATGAGCAAAAAAAAGATATTTATCAGAAATTAAAAGTTAATTACGAAAATTATGAAAAAAATTTAAGGGATATTAAAGAATTAAAATCGGAAAAAGATAAATATTTCATAGAAATTGATAAAGAATTATTTAATGCAAAAAAAATTATTGATAGTTTCAATAAGACAATTTTAGAAATTCATGAATATATAATGGAAAGTAATTTCGCTTCTTTTAATATAGAGACAGTAAATAGTAGTAAAAGTAAAAAAGTTATTAATTTTGAAATGAGGATTGACGATGATGGTAGTCACAGTGTTGATAGAGCAAAGGTATTTATTTATGATATAAGTTTACTATTTAACATTTTTACTAAAGAAAGACATCCTAAATTTTTAATACATGATAATATCTTTGATGTAGACCAAGATACTCTAATAAGAAGTTTAAATTACTTATATTTAGCAGAAAATAAAAATTATGAGTTTCAATATATTTTAACCTTAAATAGAGATAAAATAGAAAATGAAATAGCAAAAGGGTTAATTAATTTAAATATAGAAACACATCGCGTTGCTAATTTTACAAAAAAAGATAGATTTCTTTACGGAGACAAATATCAAGAAATCTAATTTTTATAATTAAAATAATAAGTATAATTTATTAACTGGGTTAGGCTTGAAAATATTTTTATTATTCCATTTTTACTTTAAAGAAAAAAAACTGCTTGTCAGTTTTTTCTTTTTAATATAAAATGTAAATACAATTAAATAGTTCATGTGACCTAAACTATTGAATTAATTCAATAGCATGGTTATAAAGCGCAAGTCACAAACAACCCATCATTAGGGTGTGACTTGCGTTATAGGGGGAAACTCCTATAGAGGCCGCAAGGCCTTCCTAGTGGTGGGCTTTTTGTATAAAAAGCCTGCCCTAAATAAGAAGCAGGTTTTAATTTACAAAAAATATATGAAACAAAAATAAAAAAGTTAGTTATAAATAATTAATAATAAAATATGAATAAAAAAAGTGTCATTTTCTTCATCTTAATTTCTCTTTCTGTTATCTCTTTTTCTATCTATCAATACTCTAAAGAATTCCAAGCTGAATTTGTGAAAGCCTACACCTCATCAAAGCCAGCTAACGGTCATACTTGGTCTGAGATGGAATGTAGTCAGGGATTATGTATAACATCAGGAAATAAGGTAGGGATAGGAATAGACAATCCAACAGAGAAATTACAGGTTAGTGGAAATATTAAAGCTTCGGGAGTTATTGAATCTACTTCTGGAGGATTTAAATTTCCAGACGGAACAATACAGACCACAAGGGTTGTAGCTGGTGCAACTGGTCTTCAAGGTCCAGCTGGACCAACGGGAGCTACGGGTGCTACGGGAGCTACTGGCCCTGCTGGTCCTGTACAATCAGGAATGATCGCTATGTTTACGACTGCATGTCCTTCGGGATGGACAAGATTTACGGGTTTGGACGATAGGGTACCAAGAGGAGGAACAACCTACGGGGGGGCCGGTGGGTCAGAAACACATAGTCATAGTTGGAATGGACTAACTGGTGGGGGATGTTGCGCTGGCTTGAATCCAGGCGGTCAGATTAGCTCTACATCGTCTTGGCCACCCTACCTTGTTGTTGTGTGGTGTCAAAAAAACTAACTAATCTGGTTCCTTATTTATTTTATTGAATCTACTTCTGCTACTTCATGTACTTCTAATAATTATGGACATGGATGGAGCATACCTGCCTATTCTTGGGGAAATAATACAACTGGTCAGTTATGTACATATCTTCAATTAGTTGTAAATTCATCTTGCAGGACTTGTGCAGGCACACGTCCTTATTGTGTCGGCTGTATAGATATAACAATAACCTGTAATACAATCATTACTCAAATCGGTTATTATTAATATTTTTTGTAAAAAAAGAGAGGAGGGCAGTTGCTTTTTTAAGCTTTTGCCTTCCTCGATGGAACATCGTTGATGTTCATAGGTATGATACCCCCCGAGCTAGTGAAAACACATGCTCATGCTATACTGGTGGGATTTGAACCCTTGGGATAACCAATCCAGTATAGCAGCTTTTCTTTGCCCTCGTTGAGCTGATGCCTTTCTCGACAAAAGTAGTTGTGCCTTTTGGCAATGTTGCCAGTGGCGCAATGACTACTGCTCCCATTAGATCATCGGAAAGAAACAACGAAAGCATAGTGACAATTGCAATAACTGCAAGAGTGGCTGCTTTCATTCTGTGCCTCGTTTTCACGGTCCACTCAGAATCTTCTTGAGGGGACGATTATTAAATATCACATATTTTTTTAAATGTAAATAGTGGTACAGTATTGACTAAAAGATGAAAAAAATTATAATCAATTTATCCACATTTAAGTTTTGTGGAGTGAGGCAATTTTATGAACATGTGTCCAATATGCGAAATACGATCCGAAGCCGAGAGCTGTCCTAGGTGTGAAAGGAGAATGGTAGAAGCGGTAAAGCCCTGCAGCTACTGTGGGGAAAATATACCTATGGGCCAAGAATACTGTACAGGATGCGGTCGAGATCTTAGTGGACAACTCTATGTTTAATAAAAGATCCGACAAAACGTAAAGGGGATAAATCATTTTAATTGATTTCGTTAAGCCCCTTTTTTTTATACATTTGGTAAGTCCAAGCACATTTCGGACAAAAGGTGTTAGGTAAAAAAAGAATAGAGCGGTATGATTGTATTGGATAAGAATAACAAGCATAACGACTCTACTCTATGAAAAAGTATACCATTTTTTCTGATTATGAAAAAGAAAAGAAGCTAAGGGAAATCGAAGCAGAGAAACTGAGATTGGATAAATCTCTGTATTGGATTTTAAAACAAATGGGCATCCCTAGGAGCACCTACTACGATTGGAAGAAGAGTGGAGGCATAACCAAATCCAAAGCTCCAAAAACAGTCTGGAACAAAACTCCCGAATGGATTGAGAAAGAAATTGTGGGGATAAGAGAAGATGATGGGCTTTTTAATTCCGAAAGATCTCCTTTGGGAATATCAACTAAGCTAGAAACAAAAGGAATCTTCATGAATCCTTCTGGCATCTACGAAGTTTTAAAAAGATACGGATTGAATAGAAAGTTTAAAGAGAGGCACAAGCTCTTTTTAATCTATCCTAAAGCCGAGAGGTTCATGGATACAGTTTGTATTGATGATGTTTCTTTAACTAACAAGAAACCGAGGGATCTGTCAGTCTTTAACGCGATTGATGAGTATTCCGGCGAATCAGTCGGGATTCTTTTCGTACGGCATAGAATTAATCGCTTCGATGCAATCGAACTCATGGAAAGGATAAGGAAGAGATACAAAAGATTGCCAAAGATAGTTAGATTAGATAATGCCAAAGCTCATTTGAGTAAAGCATTCAAAGCCTACTGTCTTTTACATGGTATTGAATTGCAATTCATTGATAAAGGAACACCACAACAGAATTGGCCGGTTGAATCGTTTAACAGGGTCTTAAAGCATGATTTGCTGGTAACTCCTCTCTGGGGTGGGTGGGAAGAGTTTGGGAATAAGCAGAAGATACTAGAAGAATATATTGAATACTACAATACAGTAAAGAGATCTCCTTCAGATTTCTTGAATAGAACCCCGAGGGAAATATCTTTGGGAATAACATCAATTGATACGCAGAGGAGACTGAAAATCCGACTCATCCGCAAACAATATGGACAAGTTGCAGGGAGACAAGCTATGATGAAGCAAATACAAAATCATACAGCTTCTCTTTCTTTAATTACTGTTCCTGATTTGTCCGAAATGTGCGTGAGGTGACCAACATTTGACGAAATATTATTATCATTATATATTAATAACGCCCTAAAATGGGTTTGATCTTATACAAATCGGAGGATCGAAATGATAAAGCCAAGAGACATTCTGTATGTTGGCACTATGCAGCCCCTAATCGGGTCCAAGCTCCAAAGTGCCAAAAAAGAGGCTGTAGCTTCAGCCTTGATCTGTGCTTCTCAAAAGAGAAACAGATGGAAAAGAGTTCGAGCGGATATCATTCCCGAACTGAAACAAACGATCACTTTCCTTCTTTATCCGAAAGAATGCATGGAAGCAATGCGCGAAATGGTGAATGACGGATTGATTTACGGGGGAAAAGACAAAAGAGGAAAATTCCTTAATGTCACTCCGAAACTACTTCGGCTCTTGATAACTTCAACATATGCTGGCGGAGCAATCTATCCCAACGCTGAAGAGCTTCTGCGGGAGCTTCCACAAAGCAAGGACTGAAGTTTACTTGTGAATCCTGCGTGAAAACACTAAGGCCGTGGTTGTGAAAACAACCATAACAATTAATTTGTGTAGGCCGTTTTTTATACCCAAAAATGTTCCGATAGTATCCCTGTAATAGATGTAATGGAAGAAATTAGTAAAGACAGCATGGAGGTGAAAAAATTCTTCATGGCCAACATCTAAGAGAGCTTGCCCCTGATTTTATCAGGAACGCAAAGAAAAGGGGTCAACCAATCAATTGTGAGTTTAACGGGATTAAATTTTCCGTTAAGCCCGACGACAGTATTGAAGGCGTAGTCGAAAAGTATTTATTTATGCAAAACCAATTATAAATACTTTTTGCTACGCTTTTTACATATAATTTTAATATGGTATCTTTTATCATTTAGAGATATACTGTGTTTGTAATGAATCAAACACAAGCATTGAAAATATTAAAGTCGGGGGCAAATGTATTCTTGACTGGTTCAGCTGGAACAGGCAAGACTTTTTTGTTAAACAAATTTATTAAGTATCTTAAAGACGAGAAGATAAAGGTTGGGATCACCGCTTCAACAGGAATAGCTTCTACTCATATTGGAGGAACAACTATTCATTCTTGGTCAGGAATCGGGATAGCTAAGGATATTGATGATCCTAAGATTAAAAAGTTCTTAAAGAGAAAGACTCCTAAGTGGAAAGAAATTAGAGATACAAAGGTTTTAATCATTGATGAAATATCAATGCTTGATTCTGAACGATTATTATTGATTGATCGGGTATGCAAGGAGATAAAAGACCCTTTTCTTCCTTTTGGAGGAATTCAATTGGTTGTTTGTGGAGACTTCTTTCAGCTTCCTCCTATTAATGATAGGGATAGTGAAAAATCAGAATTTGCTTACAATTCTCCAGTCTGGCGTAAAGCTAGGCTCAAGGTTTGTTATCTTGAAAAACAATATAGGCAGGATGATAAAGAATTTATCAATATCTTAAATGATATTAGGAGCAATAAGGCTAATGCTAAAACTTTAGAAAAGATAAATACTAGATTGAATAAGAACATTGACGGATACGAAAAAGTAACTAAGTTGTATAGCCACAACAGAAATGTTGATAATATTAATAATTTAGAGCTTTCTAAAATTAAAGCACCAGAAAAGGAATATTCGATGTCCTATTCTGGGCCAGTAAAATTAGTTGAGATATTGAAGAAGAATTGTTTAGCTCCTGAAACTTTAAAGCTTAAAAAAGGAGCCATTGTTATGTTTGTTAAAAATAACTACAAAGAGGGTTATGTTAATGGAACATTAGGGACAGTTATTGGTTTTGAAAATGACTGGCCTGTTATTAAAACTATTAAGGGTAGAACCATAATGGTATTAAAAGAAAAGTGGAATTTTGAAAAGGATGAGGCGGTCATGGCTTTCATTGAACAAGTTCCTTTGAGATTGGCTTGGGCGATTACGATTCATAAAAGCCAAGGGATGAGTTTGGATGCAGCCGAAATTGATTTAAGCCAATCTTTTGATTATGGAATGGGTTACGTGGCTTTATCTCGAGTAAGAAGATTGAGTAGTATTAAATTAATAGGCATTAATGAGAATGCTTTGAAAGTAAATCAAGAGATTACTGAAAAGGATAAAGAGTTTATGGAATTATCAGAAGAGAATGAAGAATAATATGTACTTATTTTTTGATACCGAAACAACAGGATTACCGAAGAGATACAATGCTCCGATGGATGATTTAGATAATTGGCCAAGGCTAGTTCAGGTGGCTTGGATTTTGTTTGACGAAGAAGGAAAAGAAATAGTTAATAATAGTTACATTGTAAAACCAGAGGGATTTGTTATCCCTGAAGAATCTTCATTGATTCATGGTATTACGCACAAGAGAGCGATGAAAGAAGGTTGTGATTTGTGCGATGTTTTAAGTGAATTTGAGTCTTTGGTTGAAGAAGCCGATTGTTTGATTGCACACAATATTGATTTTGATGAAAAAATAATGGGAGCTGAATTATTAAGGATTGGTAATATGAATTGCTTTGAGAATAAGAATAAGTTTTGCACAATGAAAGCTTCAACTAATTATTGTGCTATTAGTTCTCAACATGGATACAAGTGGCCTAAGTTATCGGAATTACATTACAAACTTTTTGAAACAGACTTCGATGAAGCCCATAATGCAACAGTAGATATTGAAATAACGGCTAAGTGTTTCTGGGAGATGAAAAAGAGGGGAGTGATTAACTTATAACTTATATTTTTAGTAAAAAAATGAAGGGGTGCTGACCCTTCTGATAAAAAAAGATTTCCGAGATTAGCAGGGCGGAGCCTTGCCAATATGCGGGACATCTTCCGTGACCGAACAATAGAGTGCTGTGTTGCAAAGACAAGCGCGGGGTACTGTCGAGTGGTGATACGCATTGTCCAAGTTCGGTGTATTTGTTCTGCTGGCTGATGTTCAAGTGACATCCATTACTGTGCTTGGAGGACCAGAACTAGGTCCCAAGCAGTAGTCGGTGTCATACGGTATGTCATCTCTTTTGCCTGCATTACATGGTGCCACCAGGATAGTTGAACTGGTAAGAACCGTTTCTGTGTTGACTGCAGATACAGGCACAAACGAGAGGACAATCATTATGATGGCTATTACCATCACCAAGAGTCTTCGCATGGTTTCTCACTTCGTTTCCTGGCTCTAATTTGTAGAGCTAATATTTTTATATCATTTTTATTTTAAAACGTAAAGGTTATTAGTATTACTAAAGTTTTAGACATCGTCAGAAAGATAATTTTTTGATAAAATATATTTATGAAAAGAGAGATTGAATTAAATAACAATAAAGTTGAATATACTTACAAAGTTAGTGCTCGAGCTAAAAAGATGAGATTAGCTATCTATTGCGATGGCAATTTTGTTGTTACTGCTCCAAGGAATATAGATGAGAATTTTATAACGCAATTTCTTATTAAGAAATCGCAATGGATAATTGATAAGATTGAATATTTTAAAAATAATCCCAGAAGGATAATATTAGGGAATAGTAAAAAAGATTATTTGGAATACAAAAACAATGCTTTAGTTTTGGCTGAAAAAAGAATAGATTATTTTAATAGTATTTATGGTTTTAAATTCAATAACATCCGTATTAAAAATTAAAAGACTCGCTGGGGTAGTTGCTCAAGAAAAGGCAATTTAAATTTTAATTACAAGATTGTTTTAATTCCTGAAGAATATTCTGATTATATAATTGTTCACGAGCTTTGTCATTTAAAAGAATTTAACCATTCGTCTAGTTTTTGGAATTTGGTAGCTAAAACAATACCTAATTATGTAGAAATAAGAAGAGAGTTAAAGAAGGTCAATCTTTAAGATGAAAAATGTTAATGTTTGGTAAGTCCAAGCACATTTCGGACAAAAGGTACTAGGTAAAAAAAGAATAGAGCGGTATGATTGTATTGGATAAGAATAACAAACATAACGACTCTACTCTATGAAAAAGTATACCATTTTTTCTGATTATGAAAAGGGAAAGAAGTTAAGAGAGATAGAAGAAGAAAAATTAAGATTGGATAAATCTTTGTATTGGATTTTGAAACAAATGGGTATTCCTAGAAGTACCTACTACGATTGGAAAAAGAGTGGAGGCGTAACTAAATCACGAGCTCCGAAAGTAGTTTGGAACAAAACTCCAGAATGGATTGAAAAAGAGATTATGAAAACAAGAGAAGATGATTGTCTTTTTAATTCAGAAAGATCTCCTTTGGGAATATCAACTAAGCTGGAAAAGAAAGGAATCTTCATGAATCCCTCTGGCATTTACGAAGTTTTAAAAAGATACGGATTAAATAGGAAGTTTAAGGAAAGACACAAACTCTTTTTAATCTATCCCAAGGCTGAGAGCTTCATGGATGTAGTTTGCATCGATGATGTTTCTTTAACCAACAAGAAACCAAGAGATTTGTCAGTCTTTAACGCGATTGATGAGTACTCAGGCGAATCAGTCGCTGTTCTTTTTGTTTCTCATCGCATCAATCGCTGGGATGTAGTTGAATTAATGGAGATGATAAAGAAAAGGTATCATCGATTACCGAGGATAATTAGATTAGATAATGCTAAGGCTCACTTGAGTAATGTTGTTAAGGCCTACTGCCTTTTACATGGAATTGAATTACAATTCATTGATAAGGGAACACCGCAGCAGAACTGGCCAGTCGAATCGTTTAACAAAGTCTTAAAACATGATTTGTTGGTAACCCGATTCTGGGGTGGATGGGAAGAGTTCGGAGATAAGCAGGAGATACTGGAAGAATACATTGAATACTACAATACAGTAAAGAGATTACCTTCAGATTACTTGAATAGGACTCCGAGGGAAATATCTTTGGGTATAACATCAATTAATACTCAGAGAAGATTAAAAATCCGTCTCATCCGCAAACAATATGGACAAGTTGCGGGGAGACAAGCTATGATGAAGCAAATACAAAATCATACAGCTTCTCTTCCTTTAATTACTGTTCCTAATTTGTCCGAAATGTGCGTGAGGTGACCAATGTTTGACAATTGCGGAAATATAATCTATTTTGGAATTGCCCCAAAACGGCTTAAATTTTTTAAGGTAGTTTGACAAAAAGAGTGATCCAGATGAGCGAAGTATGCACCAAAGAGATTGTAAATCAATCTTACTACCAGCGGCAGACGCCTCTTGCTGATGCTATAAATCATTTAGCAATGGCAAAAGTGAATGTTCGATTCGCAGAGCATCACATCGTACAGATAAGGATAAACATGAGCCAAGGTGGCTTAAGTTATTCCGAAATCGGGACAACTCAAAAAGAAATGCAAGATCTCAAAAACTGGAGTCGTGCAATTAATGCCATGGATTGCATCTACCATGGAAACGAAAAGCAATGCATCGACTCGCGGGATTTCGGGATAGGGCTACTCAAAAAATCCGGATTGACTCGGTATGATGTTAGCCCTCGTGCCCGCAGGATTAAGGAAGCCAAAGAAATCCTGTCTTCCATAGAGAGCGATTACAGATTTGCTGCTAACAACATCAAGGAGCTAAGAGCTTTCTTGAAAAGGCACAATCTCAATTTTTCTGACATTGATGTCGATAAAGGGAGGATCGAGGAAATTCTCGCTAAAAAACTATGAGGCAATGCCTCTACTTTTTTTACATATTTCTTTTTTAGAGATATAATGTATCTATGACATTATTTGTAAGACATCCTGTGAGGAATATAGGGAAGATGAACTCCTACGAAAGACAAGTAGGTAAATTCAAAGGAGGGAAAGATTCTCAAAAATCTGAACAGGAAAAGAAAGTTAAAAAAGATAATAAAAAGTAAAACATATGAAAACACAACAAGTGTTAACAACTTGGGTTCCTAGAGTTTTGGCAATAGTTTACATTCTCTTTATTGCCCTTTTATCGTTTGATGTTTTTAGTGTAGATGCCTCTTTATTAGAAAAATCAGGAGGATTTTTAATGGAAAACATTCCTACTCTTCTTCTTGTTGTTGCTTTGATTCTTGCTTGGAAAAAATCAACAGTCGGAGGAACAATGTTTATTGTCTTAAGCGTTATCTTCACATGTTTCTTTAGAACCTATCAAAGATGGGATGCTTTTATTTTAATATCCTTCCCATTATTGTTAATCGGAGGATTGTTCTTGTTGAACAAAAATGAACATAATCAAAGAAGTTAGAAAATTTGTTGAAGAGGAATCTCTGAAGCCAACAAGCAAGTATGGCTATGAGCCATTTCTTTATCATTTCATTCCGACAGTTAAATACGCTAAGGAATTAGCTGATAGATTAGGAGCGGATAAAGAAATAGTTGTAATTTCAGCGTGGCTTCATGATATTGGTTCGTTAATGAAAGGCAGGAAAGACCATCACTTAACTGGAGCAAAGATAGCGGAAAAGAAATTAAAAGAATTAAATTATCCTAAAGAAAGGATAGAATTAGTTAAGAAGTGTATTTTAAATCATCGTGGCTCGCAAAAGAACAATCCAACTACGATTGAAGAAAGAATTATTGCTGATGCTGACGCATTAAGCAATTTTGATAATATATCAGGAATATTTAAGGCCGCCTTTATTTATGAAAAGCTAGATCAGAAAGAAGCTCAAAAGGCAGTGAGGAAAAAACTAGAGAATAAATGGAATCAATTACATTTTAAGGACTCAAGAAAAATAATTAGACCAAAGTACGAAGCAATAATGACTATTTTGAAATAACATGAAGAGATCCAATAATTCAACTTTGCTGTTTATATTAACTTCTTCTTTAATTCTTTTCTATCTTTCAGATCTTTATCAAATATTTGGTAAGGCTGTAAATTATTTCTTTCCTTGTGTCCAAAATATAGCCAATTCTTTTCCTTGTTATGCCATTATTGATGTTTGGGCAATGGGAATATTAATGGTAATAGGGTTCGGATCGCTTATAATCATGTTAATTAACATGTATAGAATATATTTTAAGAAATAACCTTAATTGATTTTTTTTGACAGTAAGCGCACTTACAACCGAAGGGTTTAATGTATTCATCAAAGTAAGCTTTTCCGTAGTCATAGGTTAATTCTTCTCCTGCTTTAATGTTTTTAATGCTATAGATCTTTATTTGTTTCTTGCTTATCCTTGCTTCGCAGTTAGGACGGCAAGCATGGTTGATGTATCGAGCTAGATTTTTTCTATCGGTTCCATCAACTGTCCATTTAGAGTTTATTTCAAAGAGGTATTTGCCTCCTTTTTCATTTGCTTCATTGCTAGTTAACATTTTACCAGTGTATTCTATTAAAAATTCACCTTTCTTTATTTGAACGTTAGAATACAAACCCAATCCAGTTGCGGATTTTTTAATTAAGAATTTCTTTATTTCTTTCATAGAAAAACAGTACTTAAGCTTATATTAGAAAAATAAATTTAAATAGAATTTAGGATGTAAAAGAAAAAGCTCTCGTCAGGACAAAACCTTTAGAGAACCTTTTCCGTCGTGATTATGTTTATATATTACAGCCATTATCTTTTTTGTCAACATAATTTTATTTTCTTTTTAAATATGTTATTATATTATTAATGAATAAAGATAATAATTTAAAAAGTAAAGTATAAAAGAAAAAGCACCGCTTAAGGACAAAACCATTAAGAGGTACTTTTTCGTGTGTATTCTATAATTAGGATACCATAGCCATAATTAAATTGTCAAAGAAAAAATGTCAGAATACTACAAAAAATCAAACAACATTTTCAATCCTAAGTCCGAGACTCCTTTTAAACTTAGTCGTTCTAAGATAGATTTGTTTATGGAGTGTCCTCAGTGTTTCTATCTAGATAGACGATTAGGAGTCGGCAGACCACCTGGGTTTCCTTTTACATTGAACAGTGCTGTTGATTCATTGTTAAAAAAGGAATTTGATTTGCACAGAAAAGAACAGACTGTCCATCCTTTCATTGAAGAGTTCGGAATTGATGCAATTCCATACCAACACAAAGATATTGATACTTGGAGAAATACATTTAAGGGTATTGAATATTTGCATACTCCCACTAATTTGTTAATCACTGGAGCGATTGATGATATTTGGATTAATCCTAAAGGGGAAGTAATCATTGTTGATTACAAAGCAACTTCTAAAACTAGCGAGGTTAATTTAGATGCGGAGTGGCAGAGGGGATACAAGAGGCAGATGGAAATATATCAATGGCTATTCAAGAAGAATGGATTCAATGTTTCTCCAACAGGATACTTTGTTTATTGCAATGGTGATTCAGGCAAACCATATTTTGATAAAAAATTAGAGTTTAATATCAAAGTCATTCCATACACAGGAGATACTTCTTGGATAGAAGGGGCATTAGAAGATATTAAAAAATGCTTGATGTCTGACAAGATTCCAGAAATGAATCCTGAATGTGATTTCTGTAATTACAGAAAAAATGCTGTAATGGCTAAAATCAAGCACGAAAAGAAATAGTTTATCTATAAGGGGACCGTTAAGCGGTCCTTTTTTGTCCATCTTGACTTAATTATTTAAAAGTATTATAGTATTTTTAACACCAATGGAGGTGTGTTATTATGCAAATTGAACAACCAAATGAGACTAATGGTGTGGTAGACAAAACAAGGGTTTATGCCTGCCCCACCTTTGTGGGTATAGTTGAAAAAAACAGGCCAGGGATATTTCAGTTCGAGATTAACCGGGCTTGTCAAATTGTACTTTTTTCCCCAGGATGTCCGTCCGAGGTGGTTGTGGCCACCATGGATAACATGATTGGGGCTTGGGTGCTCGCCGAGTACCTGACCTTGTTGGGAGAAACGAATCCGGAAAGAATAAGGGATATTGTGCAAGGGGGGGTTCCCGATGAATTCATCCCGATGCTGAAACCTATTCCTTATGTATTATCACTCAGTCTCTCCGTAAAAAAAATGTTGAGCCAACAGCATCCAGAAATATTTTCTGGAGGAGGAACCACAGTTACTTCTTAATTTTTAGAGTCCGACTATGCACAATGTATAGCGGCTTTTTCGTTTATTTTGTGTATTTATTAAAAATATTGACATATTATTTATTTTTGTTAAAATATGGACAATCATATCGAGGTATGATTATGGGCGAAAAAGCTACTGTTGTATTCTCAAGCGAACCCTTTATTGCACTTATCGAAGGTCAAACAGAGTTAACTAACTGCCAAGCAGTTGTAATCTCTAAGCCAATCTGTGGGATTGGAATTTCTTATCGAAAAAGGTTTTTTTCTTTTTTGAGAAGACCGTCAGGCATCATTGTTATTTGTAAAAATGAACAGGTTTCAAGGAAGGTGGCAGAGATGCTTCCTAAATACAAATTCATTAGTCCAGATATTATTGTTAATCTGGTCAATGATTGT
The DNA here is from genome assembly GCA_963802195.1 of uncultured bacterium. Lineage (GTDB taxonomy): Bacteria > Patescibacteriota > Minisyncoccia > Minisyncoccales > Minisyncoccaceae > UBA2211. The sequence goes on from CAWDHP010000006.1 coordinate 131,124, forward strand.
TTAAAAGAAATAGGCGAAGAACCTTGCTAATTTTTTGAAGGCCAATATATATAACGTATAGCGGCTTTTTTGTTTTTTTGATATAATAAATCTATGGAACAAAAAGGAAAATCAGCAGTAAAAGAACTTTTGGAGAATAATATTCTCTCTATTTCTGCTTATCTGAAATTATTAAATGGAATACTAAATTCTTTTGAAGCGAGAATTGTGGGAGAGGTTTCAGAAGTTAAAATTAGTTCAGTCGGGCATGTATATTTTTCTTTGAAAGACAAAAAAGATAAAAGTGTCTTGTCTTGTGTTATCTGGGCCTACGATTACAAATTATGTGGAGTAGAATTGAAAGAAGGATTAGAAATAGTGGCTAAAGGAATCCCTGATGTTTATCCTCCAACTGGAAGATTGAGCTTTAAGGCGAAAACAATTCAATTAATGGGGGAGGGAGAATTAAAAAAAGAATACGAGAAATTAAAGAAGAAATTAGAAGATGAAGGATTGTTTGATTTAGATAAAAAGAAAGAGATTCCTCCTTTTGTTAAAAGAGTCGGAATTATTACTAGTAAACAAGGTGCTGTTATCTCTGACTTCTTAAACAACTTAGGCAGATTTGGATTCCAGATCAAGTTTATCGACTCCCGAGTTGAAGGATTAGAAGCAGTCAGAGACCTTTTAAACAGCGTTAAGACAATCAAGAAGATAGATATTGATGTTCTTGTCATTATGCGAGGAGGAGGCTCTTTAGAATCGTTTTTAGCCTTTAATAATGAAATTTTGGTTAGGGAAGTTAGTAGTCTTCCTTTCCCGGTGATTGCTGCTTTAGGACACGACAAAGATGTACCGTTATTAGCTTTATCTGCTGACAAAATGGTTTCAACTCCAACTGCTGCCGCCAATCTCTTGAATCAATCTTGGCAGGAAGCAGAATCAGAGTTGAAAGCTATGGAGAGGGAAATCTTTAATTCTTTTTCTTCCTCTTTGAGAAATCTAGAATACAAAACTAATAATCTTTTTTTAAAGATTAAAGATTTATTAAGTCAAACTTGCCAGAAAGGTGAATCAGAATTAAAATATATGGAAAGAAAAATATTTGATTTATTTCTTTCCGAATTAAGAGATGCTGAATATAATACGAATAACCTATTCTTAAAGATTAAAGATAGGTTGGAAAAAGTAATTACTTTGTTTAAAATGCTTGAATTCAGAATTAAGTCAGTCATTCCAAAAATACTAGAGAGTGAGATTGGAAAAATGAGAGATAAATTAGAAAGCATAGAGAAAATAATTAATCAGAATGATCCAGAGAGGAACTTAAAACTAGGCTACTGCATTGCTAATAGTAAAAAAGGAATAATTAAGAATATCAATGATGTTAAAGTCGAAGATATTATTGATTTAAAAGTATATAACGGGATAATAAATACGAAAGTTAAAAAAATACAAAAAAATGAAAGAAAAAAATCTTAACCAAAGTTTGAAAAAGTTGTCTTCAATTGCTGAGTGGTTTGAAAACCAAGAGGAAGTTGATGTTGAAGAAGGATTAGAAAAAGTGAAAGAAGCAGCTGAGATAATCAAATCAGCTAAGAAACAGTTTAAAGAAATTGAAAATGAGTTTGAGGAAATCAAAAAAGAGATAGAAAAGGAGTGATTGCCACCATTTTATTTTTGCTATATAATATCCTTGTAATAATTAATAGACAAAAAGATGAATATTCTAACAGACGATACTTTTGAATCAGCAGTAAAGGGGAACAGTAAGCCAGTATTGGTAGATATTTTTACTGAATGGTGTCCTCCTTGCAAGATGCTAGGACCAATTGTTGAAAAACTAGGAGAAGAATATGCTGGTAAAGTAGATTTCTACAAAATGGATTTAGATAAAAACCCTAAGACAGGGGATCTGTTTGGAGTTGATAGAATTCCAACCGTTGTTTTGTTTGTTAACGGGGAAGTCAAAGACAAGTTTGTTGGCTTGAAACAAGAAGAAGAAATTAGAAACTGGATTAATTCAAATATTTAAAATGGAAGAAAAAGATATTGAAGAATTAAGAAAGAAGAGCGAGGAATATGCTAAAAGCAAGGGATACAAGCTCAATCCCAATGAAACAATAGTTTTAGGAATTACTAAGGGTCTTTTGGTACGTAAAGAAAACTTTGGAGAAATATATTGTCCTTGTCGAAAAATGACAGGCAATAAAGAAGAAGACAAAAAGATAATTTGCCCCTGTATTTATCATGAGGATGAAATTGTTAAAGACGGCCATTGCTTCTGCAATTTATTCGTTAAAGGCGATTAAAAGAAAGAAACTATGCTTAGTTGATTAAAACTAAGCTTTCTTTTGTTTCTTCTTATTTCTTGTTCCCGCTTTTTTAACCTTACCGCTTAATCGAGGTGGGCGAGTGAGGTGTTCTTCGCGGCTGATATCAAAAGCTGTTTTTTTGGCCATATGTTTGTATACCTATATTGTGAATTAGTATTAATTGGAAGTCAATGCTAGGTATTAAAAAATGAACACTATTTTGTGTTCATTCTTTAAGATATATAGTTTATTCATTAACTCTCCTAACGTAGGTAGCACTTTCAGTGTTTATTTCAATAATATCATCTTCATTTACGAATAGTGGTGCGTCTATCTTGGCTCCAGTCTCTAATGTTACTAACTTAGTTCCTGATTGAGCTCTGTCTCCTTTAACTCCTGGTGGAACTTCGGTAACTTTTAATTGAACTTTGATAGGAATAATTACATTAATGATTTTATCATCAAAAAGGATAGTCTTTACTTCCTCATTAGCTTTAAGGAATTTAGCTTTTTCTCCGACTTGCTCTTCGTTTAATTCAAATCTCTTACTTGAATCTTTAATATCACTGAAGATATACTTTCCTTTGGCTCCGTAAACGAACTTAGCTTCCTTTTCTTCAACATCAGCTTCTTCAAAAGTGTCTCTTGGCTGAGCTGTTTTTGAAATGACAGCACCGCTCATCAAGTTTCTTAATTTCATTTGAAGGTAAGAGTGGCCCCTGCCTTTAAATGTGTTTAAAGCTTCTACTATTTCGTAAGGTTGGTCATTGATAACAATGATTACACCTCTATCTAATTCTGCGTATGATAACATTTGTTTTTTCTTATTGATTTATTATTTTTCGATTCTCCATTCTATTTTGCTTTCTTTGTCGGCGTATTCAAGCCATTCTCCGCCGTCATCGATAACATACCATTTTCTTTTGGTTTGGGACCAAACCATGGGCTGGTTCCTGTAATATGGTTTTTTGACAATTTCTTTAGGTTTTAATTTTCCTAATTCTAACCATTTCTTGAAAACAGTTTCAATTGAGTAATCGAGATCTCTTGATTTAGCCCAATTAGCAACTGTCGTCATTGCTTCTTTCGCTTTATCAACTGAACCAGCTAAATCAATCAGCTCTTTGGCTGGTCTAGTAAATCTAGAATAGATTATCTTCTTCTTTTTAGCTGATTCTTTGATTTCGTCAAGAGAGAAGCCTTTGGTATAGAAAAAATGATTGACGACTTGTTGGATGTCAGTCTCTTTTTCTTCTTTTGTTTTTTTCTCTTTTTCCATAGCTTAACTTATCTTTTTTAATACATCCCCATAGAATGTTTTTATCTTCTCTAATTCTTTTTCGCCCATTTCAGTGATTTTGTAAACCCTTCGCCTTTCTTCAGTTTCACTTTTAACAAATCCTTGTTCTTCTAATCGATAGAGAACACGGTAGGGAGTAATGTTGCCTGGCTTAAAGCCAAAGTCTTTTTCAATTGAAGAATGTAAATCCCACGCATAATTAGAATGCTTTTTTAGGGTAGCTAAGATATATATCCAAAGATTCTCTTTGGTATTTGATTTAGTTAATCTTTCAAAGGGGGTCATGAGTCTATCTTAAGTCAATACTTGTACTCAGTCAATGTTATTGACATCCCTTCTCTATTTGTTATTCTTTAAACTAGCAGGAGATTATTCTCCTACTTGAAAAGAGGTGTCATCCATGAACAACAAAGCAGAAGAGATTAAAGGAAAAGTACGTGCAAGTGGGGAATTCATGCCCATTGGAGAGGAGAAGATCATCGGTAATCACGTGACCATATGCTTTGCTCCAGTAAACAAGGCAAAGAGGTCTATTGCCGAGATTGCGGAAGAAGTAAGAAAATTGTTTCCTGAAGAAACGGGAATAATTTCTTCTGATTTTGCCGTAACAATGGAATGCAATGAAAACCGTGGCCAAGGAGTTTCACCAAGAAGCATACATGTCCACTTTCTCTTTGTAGGAGATTAAGCTCATTAAGGGTGAAATTAATCCTTCCGTTAAATTTTTAATTTAGCGGTTTTATTATATATAAGTTATTGACAAACTATTTTACCAGTGTAAAATAGAATCACATATAATAAATTAGTTAAATATGGCAAAAAAATCAGTAAAAACAGCCAAAGCTTCGGGAAATAAAAAGGAAATTAGGATTGCGATTGCTGGATTAGGCAACTGTGCAAGTTCTTTGGTTCAAGGTATTCAATACTACAAAGATGTTAAAGATGATGACGAAATAGTCCCTGGATTGATGCACAATATTTTAGGTGGATACAAAATATCTGATATTAAGATTGTTGCTTGCTTCGATATTGATAAGAGAAAAGTAGGCAAAGATGTTGCTCAAGCTATTTTTGAAAAGCCAAACTGTACTATTACTTTCTGTCATAATATTCCTAAGACAGGAGTTATCGTTAAAATGGGACCAATACTAGATGGAGTCGCTGACCATATGAAGAATTATCCTGAAGAGCAGACTTTCATGCCTTCAGATAAAAAAGCTGTTGATGTCGTTGCTGAATTAAAGAAATCAAAAGCAGATGTTTTGGTTAACTACATGCCAGTTGGATCACAGAAAGCAGTTGAATTCTATTCTCAAGCAGCATTAGATGCTGGTGTAGCTTTAGTTAACTGTATGCCTGTATTTATTTGTTCTGATGAGAAATGGGAAAAGAAATTTAGAGACAAGGGAATCCCTTGCATTGGAGATGATATTAAATCACAGATTGGAGCAACCATCACTCACCGAGTTCTATCTCACTTATTCGCTGAGAGAGGTGTTGCAATTGATCGATCATACCAATTGAACGTTGGAGGAAACACCGACTTCTTAAACATGTATGGCGAAAGAGCTAGATTGAAAACTAAGAAGATATCAAAGACTGAAGCAGTTGAATCTCAATTAGCTAAAAGATTGAGCTATGATAATTTACACATTGGTCCATCTGATTGGGTTCCTTTCTTAAAGGATAATAAAGTTTGCTTTATTCGTATGGAAGGAAGAAAGTTTGGTAATGTTCCAGTAGAATTGGAATTAAGATTATCGGTTGAAGATTCTCCTAACTCAGCTGGTTGCGTTATCGATGCTATCAGATTATTGAAGATTGGTTTGGATAGAGGAATTGGAGGAACATTGTTATCTTCTTCAGCTTACTTTATGAAACATCCGATGAAGCAGTTTACTGATGAGAAAGCCAGAGAGATGATTGAAGAATTTATTGCCAATAAAAGAGAAAGGTAATATAATAAAATAAAAAACTATGGAACCAAACAAAAGATTTATCAATTCAGTTACCGAGGGAAATCTTTGGACATTTATTCTTTCTTTAGGAAAGGAGGCTGAAGTTAAAGAAGAAGATGTTTCAAGATTAATTTTTGAAAAGTTCGGTTTTCTTCCTAATGAATTTATGGTAAAGAGCGTTCTTTTCAGATTAAAGAGCGATGGATATGTTAGTAAAGAGAAACTTGCTTCAAAGAAAGCTTACAAGACTACTGAAAAGGGATTGAAAGAGCTAGAAGCGATGAAGAGCTATTCTGCTAATCTAATACAGAAACTATAACAGCTTTTTAGCTGTTTTTGTTTTGATAAATAATAAGTAATTAATAAAAAAATGTTAGATACAAAAAGACACTGGTTCAAAGATTTAGAAAAAATAGTTGGAAAGGTATTTGGTATTCTACCTTTGACTCCTAATCAGTATACATATCTTTCTGGATTTTTTGCTTTAGTTGGCTTGTGGTTTATGTTCAAGACTGATTTAGTTTGGGCAATTGCATTCTTTTTAATTGCTGCCGGATTAGATTTTGTTGATGGAGCAGTGGCCCGAGCAAAAAATATGTCGAGTAAAGTAGGAGCATATTTAGATACCGTTTTTGATAGATATGTTGAAGGTATTATTTTCTTTGGAATGTTTTTTTTACCACTTCCAACAGTTTTTATTCCTGGACAGGCTTGGGTTTATCTAGCTATCTTTGGTTCAGTTGTTACAACTTATGTTAAGGCAGCTGCTAAAGAAAAAGATTTAGTCAATCAGGAATTAAAAGGAGGATTATTATCAAGAGGGGAGAGATTAATTTTAATTTTTATAGCTTTAGTTTTAGGAGTTATGTATCCAGATTATTTATACATGACCTACGTGGTAGCAATAATTGCAGTACTAGCAAACTTTACTGCGATTCAAAGATTCCAGTCAGCGATTGCAATTAATAAGCAATAAAAGATGAGCACTCTTGGAAGAGGGTGTTTTGTTTTAAAATTAAAGAAATGAACAAAGAAAATATCAAAGGAATAATATTTGATTTAGACGGTGTACTGCTTGATAGTGAGTATTACCAATGGCAAGCATGGGTTATTCCTCTAAAAGAATATGGAATTGATCTAACAAAAGAAATGTATTTGAAGTATGTTGGTAAAAGAAGTTTAGATCAAGTTGATCAAGAATTAATAGAAGATTTTAATTTAAATATTCCTTTTGGAACACTATGGGAAGAAAAAAGAAAATTAATTGAAAAATGGTTTAGTGAAGATGCTTTGCCACTAATACCATATGCTAAAGAAGCTGTAGAATATTTTATAAATAATCCTAAATTTAAAGTAGCCTTATGTTCCGCTGGAGCTCTTGATGAGATTATGATTAAATTAGAGAAGAATGATTTTACTAAATATTTTTCTATTATTGTTTCTGGAGATGGTATTTTGAAAAGTAAGCCAGCACCTGATATTTATCTTTCAGCAATAAATAAGTTAGGACTTAAACCAGAAGAATGCGTTGCATTTGAGGATACTCAATACGGAATCGAATCAGCAAAATCTGCTGGAGCATATTGTTTTGCTATTCCAACTGAATATTCAGCTAAACAAGATTTATCAAAAGCAGATAAGATTTTGTCATCACTGAAAGAAGCGATTGAATTTTTTGAAGATTAATTTTTCTTCAATAGTCCTGTCTTAGATAAAAAAGGAGCGAGAATATAAATCAATGGAGCTTTCTTTCCGTTGATTTTTGTTTGCTTGTTAAGGATGGATTGTTTTAATTCTTCAACTGTATTGCCATTAAATTCGGTATAGGTATTGCCAATTCCTTTATAGTAATGAGAGTCGCCACCAGCAGTCATTCCTAAATTATATTGTTTTGCAAACTCCATTGCCTTTTTATCAGGATTCGTTCCAGGCTTTCTGCCATTGAAGACTTCGATACCATTAATTATATCAAGGTATTTAGTAATATCATCTCTAAATCCTTCGCTTCCATGAAAAGGATGAGGAATAATTACTAAGCCTCCTTGTTTCTTTATTTCTTCCATGACCCATCGGGGGTCTTTTTTGTGTCCATTGATTTGTTCTTTCAAGAATAATCCTAAAACGTCTCCTTTGTTTGTTTTTATTTCTTCGCCAAGAATAATTAGGAAATTATGTTTCTTTCCCAATTCAATCGCTTCGGCCCAGCCTTTAGTATTTTCATGATCAGTAATAGCGATTCCATCTAGTCCGACTTTTTTAGCATGAGTAATTATTTTTTCGATGCTCGAAGAACCATCGTAGGAATATTTAGTATGGCAATGTAAATCTATTTTCATGTTTTTATTATACACAATATGTCTTTTTTTGACAAAGAAAGCATATTGGCATAATATATCGATATATAAATTTCTAAATTTTGTTCCTAACAATTAGGAGGAAGTATGAAATCGTCTGACGGTAAAGATATTAAGAGCATGTGTCAGAAAAGCAGTATCGACACTATCGCAGTGAACTGTGGACAACACGAGAATCTTCGCACGCATTGCTTCGGTTCTCTAAAAGATGTGAAGACAACAATGATCACAGTGGCAAAGCCTAATAGTAAAAAAACAACGAAACGAGTATTATTATCTCCTCCGGACAAGAATGCCTACGATAAGTTAATCGCGGCAATCGAAAACATAAACGGGAATTATGAAATCCTTGATTGTCATGGAAATCTGATTCCTGTAAGCATGTAAAGCATTTTCGCTTTACCCTGAGACACCGATAAAAAAGGTGTCTTAGTTATATATATTGCTCACTATTACATAAAGTGATATTCTTAAGGTATGCAAAAGAGAATATTTATCAGTATCGGACTGCCAGAAAACATTAAGAACAAGCTTGTAGCGTATCAGGAAGAAATTGCTCGTTCTTTTCCTGATTTTTGTCCGATTAAGTGGAGTAAAAAACACAATTTACATATTACTTTGTTTTTCATCGGATACATTGAACTAGAAGAACTAATGCCAATGATTGAAAGGATTGAAAAAATAGCTACCAATCACGGTTCTTTCGTTATTGACTTAAAGAGTATTTCCTATGGTCCTAAAGCTGATGCTCCAAAGATGGTTTGGGCAACAGGAGATAACTCAAAGCAATTAGGAAGCTTACAGACGGATATTGAAAAAGAATTATTAGATATTAAAAAACCTGATAATAGCTTTGTCCCACACATCACTTTAGGAAAAGTAACACAATGGCAGTATAATAGAATTGAGCCAGAAGAACAACCAGACATATTTAGAGATATTTCTTTGTCCTTTGCAGTCAATTCAATTGAAGTTATGGAAACTAATTTAGGAAGAGGAGGAGCCGATTACGCAATTTTAAAATCAATTCCATTAAAATAATATGAAAATACATTTTATCGGCATCGGAGGAATAGGAGTCTCAGCATTAGCTAAATATTATTTAGAAGAAGGAAACGAAGTTTCTGGTTCTGATGTTGTTTCTTCTTCTTTAACTAATGACCTTATCAAAAAGGGAGCTAAAGTAATAATTGGTCCCAATACTTCTCAAAACATTAAGGATTATGATTTAGTAATTCATAGCCCAGCAGTGAAAGAGAGTAATCCTGAAATGGTTGAAGCAGAATTAAAAGGAATCAAGATTTTAAGCTATCCGCAAGCCTTAGGAGAATTAACTAAAGACTATTTCACAATTGCAGTTTCTGGCACTCATGGAAAAAGTACTACTACTGCCATGATCGCTTTGATTTTAATTGAAGCAGGATTAGATCCAACTGTTATCGTTGGAACTAAATTAAAAGAGTTTGGAGATTCTAATTTCAGGATGGGTAAGTCTCAGTATTTAGTAATTGAAGCTTGCGAACACGAAGGATCTTTCCTTAACTACTGGCCGAAGATTGCGGTTATAACAAACATTGAAGAAGATCATCTTGATTATTATGAAAATTTAGAGAATATTAAAAAAGCTTTTAATGAGTTTGCTTCACATCTAGGCAATGACGGAATATTAGTAAAACAGAAAGAAACAGAGGTTGATTTTAATAAAAAGACAGTCGAGTTTTCTTTAAGTGAAGAAAGGGAAGTTAAAAAGCTTCGGGAGATAGTTAAGATACCTGGAGATCATAATATATTAGATGCTTTAGCGGCTTTAAAGGTAGCTAGGACGCTTAATATATCAGATGATGTGTCTTTTACTGCATTGTCTAAATATATGGGCTCATGGAGGAGATTTGAAGAGACACAGCTTCCTGGTTTTGTTTTAATTGATGACTACGGACACCACCCAACAGAAATATTAGCGACTCTAAAGGGAGCTAGGCAGAAATATCCTAATAAGATTATCTATTGTGTTTTCCAGCCTCACCAATACCAGAGAACATTTTTATTGTTCAATGATTTTGTCAAAGCTTTTAAAGAAATAATTAATACAAAATTAGTTGATAAATTATTCTTGATTGATATTTATGACGTTGCAGGAAGAGAAGGAGGGGACTTGAAAGAAAAAGTTAGTTCAGAAAAGCTTGCAGAGGCTGTTCCTAATGCTATCTATGTTTCCAATGAAGAATTATTTGATAATTTAGAAGGGGGAGAAGTAATTATCTTCATGGGAGCAGGGAACATCTATGATTTGAGTCAGGACTTTAAGGATAAGAATAAGGTCTGTTCGTAAATATATGGAATTAAATAATGTTAGAGAAAATATTACTTCTATAATACTAGAAGCAGGAGAAATTTTGAAGAAATATTATTATTCTGATAATTTAGCTGTTTATCAAAAAGAAGGAGTTGATTTTACTACAGAGGCCGATAGGGAAGTTGATGCTTTTTTAATTAAAAAGATAAAAGAAATATATCCTGAAACAGACTTTTTAACTGAAGAAACATTTTCAGGTGATTATTCCTCTTTTATGGATAAGGATAATCTTTGGGTTATTGATCCGCTTGATGGTACAACTAATTTTTCAAGAAAGAATGACAACTTTGCTATTTCAGTAGCTTTAGTTAATAAAGGTCAGCCAGTTTTAGGAGTTGTCTATCTCCCTATATCAAATAATTTGTACTTTGCTCAAGCAGATAAAGATGGAGCATTTCTGAATCAAAAAGCTATCTTTGTTTCTTTAGTTAATAATTTAAGAGAATCAGTTATTGCTTGCGATTGGTCTTGGGACCTAGAAAAAAGAAAACAAGTTGTTCAATGGTTAAATAAAATTAATCTGCATGTTAGGCAAGTTAAATCAATGGGAAGTGCTGTTTCTGATTTAGCTAGTCTTGCGGAAGGTAAAATAGATGCCTACATCCATTCAGGAACAAAACCTTGGGATGTTGCAGCAGTAGCTTTAATTATTGAAAAAGCAGGAGGAGAGATTACTGATGCTAGTGGAAATAAATGGAATATTTTTAATTCAGAAATAGTTGCGAGTAATAAAATTTTACACAAAGAGGGTGTTGACCTAATAAATAGTTTATGAAAATAGAAATTAAAAAATTTGGGACAATTCTAACTTCAAGACCAGCAGGTAAGGAAGCTCTTACTGCTTTTGAACCATTATTAAGAGATATTTCAGAAAATGAAGAAGTGCTAGTTGATTTTAAGGGAGGGATAGTTCTTTCTCCTGGATGGGCAGATGAATTCCTTACGCCTTTAGTTAAAAGATATGGAGATAGATTTAAACTGATAAATGTTAATAATTCATCTGTGATTGCTACTATTGAATTTATTGAAGAAACAAATAATTTTAAGTTTAATAAAATAAAGTAGTCATTTTAAGATATAATTAATATGATTAAATCAAAAAAAATAATGTCTCCAAAGTTAGATTTTCTTCTTTATACTGGTCCAGAGGGCAATATAAAAATAGAAGTTTTTTTCCAGGGTGAAACGGTTTGGTTAACGCAACAATTATTAGCCGAACTATTTAATACCACTAAACAGAATGTAAGTTTACATTTGCAAAATATTTTTAAGGAAAAAGAATTAATTGAGAATTCAGTTGTCAAGGAATTCTTGACAACTGCTTTAGATGGTAAAAAATATAAAGTTAAATATTATAACTTAGACGTAATTATTGCTATTGGCTATAGAATTAGTTCTCTTCAGGCAACTCATTTTCGCATTTGGGCAACCCGAATATTAAAAGAATATCTTATTAAAGGATTTGCAATGGATGATGAAAGGTTAAAACAAGGTAAAAAGATTTTTGGTCAAGATTATTTTAAAGAGTTGTTGGAAAGAGTTCGTTCAATTAGGGCAAGCGAGAGGCGAATTTATCAACAGATTACAGATATTTTTGCTGAATGCAGTATTGATTATGATCCTAAATCAGAAATCACTAATAATTTTTATGCCATGGTGCAGAATAAATTTCATTTTGCTATCACTGGACAGACTGCTGCGGAAATAATTTATGCTAAGGCAAACAAAAGTAAGCCATTTATGGGTTTAACTACCTGGAGAAATTCTCCAAAGGGAAGAATATTAAAATCAGACGTACTTATAGCCAAAAATTATTTATCAGAAGATAAAATTAAAAAACTAGAAAGAACTATTTCTGGATTTTTTGATTACATAGAGAACGTTATTGAAAATCACCAATTAATGAAAATGGAAGATTTAGCTAAAAGTGTAAACAAGTTTTTAAGCTTTAATGAATATAAGATTTTAGATGGTAAGGGTGCTATTTCTCATGAGCAGGCAGAGCAAAAAGCTATTGCTGAATATGATGAATTTAATAAGATTCAAAAAATAGAATCTGATTTTGATAGAGATATCCTAAGGCATTTAAAAGTTGTTAATAAGAAAAAGAATAATTAATCTTATACAATCTTATATAATCTTATATACTTAAAATATAAGATTAAGATTGTTTTCCCTTGAAAAGAAAAATAGGGAGAGTATAATAAAAGCATATGGAAATAATTTGGACAATATTAATAATACTGTTCGTCATCACGCTAGTTTTATGGTGCGTTTTGGGCGGAGACAAAGAAGAGTAATCTTCTTTTTTAATACATGAAAGTTGCAATACTCGGTCATCTCTTAATAAAAAAAGAATACAGGAGTATTTTTCCTTTTGGTAAATACCTTCCTTTGGGTTTAATGGAATGGATTATCAGCATTTTACCTGATAAGAAGAAGTTTATGGTCATTTCTCATTTCAATATCCTAGATCAAGCAGAGGGATATATGATTGGAGCTGCTTTAACATCAGAACAGATAATGAAATGGGATAAAGAAAGAGTGAGAAAGATAATTCTTGATGCAATTTTGTACGCACAAAATGAATTAGGCTGTGAGTTGGTAATGCTTGGAGCTTTGACTGCACCAATTACTAGCGCTGGTTTATGGTTAAGAGAGCAACCAGAATTAAAATTGAAGATTACAACAGGGAATACATATACTGCAGCAATTACGATTGAGGGGGCAGAGAAGGCAATGGAATTAGCTCAGATGAAAAATCCTAAAATGGCAATTGTTGGATCAGCTGGAGTGATTGGAGAAGCAATTGTTAAGCATTTTAATGAAAAAGATTTTGATTTACTTTTAGTCGAAAGAGAAATGAATCGATTCGATAAATTAAAACCTCAATTAAAAGGAGATAAGTTTGTTTTAACTGATAAGATATCCGATATTGTTAAGGCTGATATTGTTATCACTGCTACTTCGCATCCGGAAGCTTTGATTATTCCTGAATATTTAAAACAAGGAGCGATTGTAGTTGATGTGGCTGAACCGCCAGATGTGGTTCCTGATATTGAAATAAAAAGACCCGATGTTATTTCTATTGATGGTGGTAGAGTTAAATGGAAGAAGGTAGATATTAAATTCAATTTAGGGCTAGTTAAAAATGTTGGCTTTGCATGTATTACTGAAGGATTTATGCAGGCATTAGAGAAAGATTATCATGACTATATTGGTTCAGTTGATATGAATCATTTAAAAGAAACTATTGCTTGGGGAAAGAAGTGGGATTTTCCTCTAGCTGATTTCACTTGTTTTAATAGGGTTATACCATTAGAAAAGTTTAAGAAATAAAAATATGTCAAAAGCACAATATACTGTTCCCGACAATCGTCCGTGGTTCAAGTTATACGACAGTCATGTTTCTAAACATTTAGACTATGTTGATGAGCCTTTGTATTATTTCATTGATAAAGCAGCACAAGAGAAACCACAGAATATTGCTTTGAACTTTTTTGGCACGAATATTTCTTACAGAGAATACAAAGAATTAATTGAAAAGTTTGCTCATGCTTTACAGCTTGCTGGAATCCAGAAAGGAGACCGTGTTTTAATCATGGCGGTTAACTGTCCGCAATCATTAATTGCTTTATATGGTTCAATGAAAGCAGGAGCGATACCGATTCCTTTAAATCCACTATACACGGCTAAAGAATTAGAATATTTCTTTAAAGATTTACAGCCAAGGATAGTTTTAACTCCTGACACTTTCTTTAATAATGTTTCTGCTGCTGCGAAGGCAACTCCGCAGATTGAAAAGATTATTTCAACGAATATTTCTGATTACTTTCCTCCGATTAAAGGATTATTGGCAAGATTAATGAAAAAGGTTCCAGTTATTGAATGTCCTGGTGCGATTGATTTTAAAAAATTCATTAATGTTTCTCCTCAATTTGAAAAAGTTGCTATCAATCCCAAAGAAGACATTGCTTTAATGGTCTACACTGGAGGAACAACCGGAGAGCCAAAAGGAGTTTGCTTAACTCACTTTAATATGATGGCTAATGCCATGTGTCTTGATGAATGGTTTAAGCATATTAAGATTGATTCTTCTATTCTAGTTGTGCCGTTATTCCATATTTATGGTTGTGGTCCGATTATTAACCTCACTAATACTAGAGCTGGTAAATTAGTGATTCAACCGAAGTTCCATACGGTTGATACTTTGAAACTATTACAGCAAGAAAAAGTTAACGGACTGTTCTGTGTCCCAGCTATTTATGCTGCTTTTGTTAAATACTACAAAGATAATCCTGATACTCCTAAATTAACTGATGTAACTTTCTGTGCTAGCGGCAGCACTCCTATTTCCTCATATATCTGGAAAGAATTGCAAAAAATAGTTCCCAATTCATATTTAATTGAAGCCTATGGTCTATCTGAAACTTGCCCAGGGATAACCATGGATCCGGCGAACAAGAATTATGAAAAGGAAATTGGCTCAGTCGGTATTCCTTTTATCGACACAGATATTAAAATAGTTGATTTAGCTACCAAAGAAGAAGTAGGGGCAAATGTTTCAGGCGAGATTGTAATTAATGCTCCATCTAATTTTAAGGGTTATTGGAATAAGGAAGAGAAGACGAAACAGGTATTAAAAAATAATTGGTTCTATTCAGGCGATATTGGTAGGATGAATAAAGATGGAGTTGTCTTTGTTGAGGGAAGAAAAGATGATATGATAAATGTCCGAGGGGAAAAAGTTTGGCCGAGAGAAGTCGAACAAGTTTTAGAAAAGCATCCTAAAGTTTTTGATGTCGCTGTGATCGGAGTTTTAAGTGATTATTACGGAGAAGCTGTAAAGGCTTGCGTAGTATTAAAAGAAGGATTAGAGGCAGACGAAAAAGAATTAATTAAATATTGTGAAGAAAATTTAGTTAAATACAAGGTTCCTCAGATGGTAGAATTCTTTAAAGAGCTTCCCAAGTCGAATATCGGAAAAACACTGCATGCTGTTTTAAGAAAAAGAGAAAGTGATAATAAAAAATAAATGGTATTACCATTTCCTGTGTATTTTTTGGTGCCGAGCAGTGTTTTGATTATCATTGTTGGGCTATATAGTTGGTTAAGAGTTAAAAGAAGAGAGAATTCAATTTTCCTCTGTCTAGCTTTTTGTCAGTCAGTTTGGGCTATTTGTACTTTTATTATGTGGAAGAGCTGTGGCAATGATCAGGCTGTTATTTTCTGGGATAGGACTTTGTATTTTGCAACAGCCTTAATGATCCCTTTGCTTTTTCATTTTACAGTTGAGATTTGTGAATTATGGAAGATTAAGAAGTACAGGGTACTAACATATATAGCATATGCATTTAGTTTTTTCTTTGCTTATCTTTCAACAACTAAATACTTTGTTGATAAGGTTTTCTATTATAAATGGGGTTGCCATACTTATGCTCAGATTGGCCATCATTTCTTCTTTGTGTATTTAATTATTTTCTGTTCCTATGCTTTATTTAATTTGTTTACAACTTTTAGGAACAAAAATGCTGATGAATGGATGAGGAATCGAGCTCGTTATACCTTTGCTGCCTTTTTTGTTTTTACTTTTGCATCAATTGAAATGCTCGTTGCCTACGGACTTTCTATTTATCCCGCAGCCTATCTCTGTTTTCCTATCTTTTCAGTCATAATCACCTATGCTATTACTGAAAAGAACCTTTTTGTTTCGGTTGTAGCAACAGATGTTTTAGTAGCGGTTATTTTAATTTTAGTTGCAACATTTTTCTTTTTTTCCGAGCTTGAGCTTTCAATGATTGCTAAAGCTGTAATTTTTATCTTACTTCTTTCATCTTGTTTCCTTCTATTAAAGCATAATCATGAAGAAATACAGAGAAAAGAAGAGGCAGAAAGAATTAGTAAATTGAAAACAGAATTTATCTCTATAGTTTCTCATCAATTAAGAACTCCTTTGGCAGCGATTAGAGGTTATACAGGAATGCTCAAAGACGGAGATTATGGTGAAATGGATAAGGAAGCTAAGGTTCCCATTAAGTATATTCATGATTCTACTGTTAGTATGATTAAAATGGTTAATAGTCTCTTGAGCGTGACTAGGCTAGAAAGAGGGAAGGTCGAATTAAAGGTAGAGAACTTTTCAATCATTGATTTAGTTAAATCTTGCATTAATGATGTTGAATTAGCAGCCAAAGAAAAGGGTCTATCTTTGAAATATGTAAAACCGAAGAATAAAATGCCTTTAGTTAAGGGTGATCCAGAGAAGATAAAGCAAGCAATATTGAATATTTTAAATAATGCAATTTTGTATACTATTACTGGCGGAGTGACAATAACAGTTTCATTATTAAAAGACTATTTGGTTAGGATTGAAATCAAAGATACTGGAGTTGGAATTGAACCAGAAGAAGCCGAAAAGATATTTTATAGTTTTTCAAGAGGAAAGAGGGGAGTTGAATTGTATACTCAAGGGACAGGATTAGGATTATATGTTGCTCGTAGTTTTATCGAAATGCACAAAGGAACCATTTCTGTCCATTCAGAAGGAAAAGACAAGGGAAGTACGTTTGATATCGATATTCCAGTAAGAGCTAATATTTCAAATAGGCAAGAATTCAATTTAGCTCCCAATAATTTACTTTAAGTATTTTTTGTAATATAATAAATAAAAATATGAAAACAATTCTTATTATCGAGGACGAAAAAATACTTTCTGATATGTATAAGTTCAAGCTCACTAAAGAGGGTTTTGAAGTGATAGCAGCGATTGAAGTTGACGAAGCTATTGAGTTAGCTAAGAAAAAGAAGCCAGACTTAGCTGTGTTAGATATTCTTCTCCCTAAAGAGAGTGGAATTAATTTCTTAATTAAGATTAAGGATATTGAAGAGTTGAAATCGCTTCCAGTCCTAGTTCTTTCTAATTTTGATGATAATGAAACTAAGAGTGAAGCATTTAAGTATGGAGCTAAGGATTATTTAATAAAATCAAATCATGATCCTAAAGAGATTGTAACTAGAATTAAAGAATTATTAAATCAATGATAGACACACCCCTTTCAATATATTTAACTATTCCGAGTAGTATCTTCATATTAATAGTTGCAACTTTTGTTTGGATAAAAAACAGAGGCAAAGCAAATTTATTGTTTTTTTTAATGGGCTTAGCTCAATTTTTGTGGGCCTTTGGGACTTTTATGGTCTGGCAAGGCCACGCTTGGGGCATTGTGAGCCAAAGCGTATTATTAAACAAAATATTTGTTTTATCGGTATTTTTGATACCAACCTTTCTTTATCATTTTACAATTGAGTTTTGCAAGATAAAAAGCCAGAAGTTTCAATTATTCTTTGCGTATATTTTTTCATTCTTTTTAGTTTTCGTAGTTGATGTTAATTCAGTTATTAATGGAGTCTTCTTTTATAAATGGGGCGATTGGAGTACAGTAAGTATTATTCACTATGCTTTTTCTCTATTTGTAGTTATTTTGCTGGCAATGTCTTTAGTCAATCTTTTCAAAGCTTGGCAAAATAGAGCGGATAAAAGCATTAGAAAAGATACGACTCTTTATCTATTATTAGGAATCTCTATTTTTGGTCTTATTTTTATTGATTTCCTTCCAGTTTATGGGATTAATATTTATCCTTTGTTTTATTTGACTATTCCTATTTATGCCCTTATAATAGCATATGTCTTGATTGCAAAAGATCCTTTGGCTTCAATTATTACTACTGATATTCTAGTTGCAACATTATTGACTTTATTATCATCATTATTGGTTTTCCCTGATTTAGAGATTACCTTTATTGAGAAATGTGTTATTTTCATTTTAATTTGTGTATTATCATTTGTTGCTTTGAAATACACCCATCAGTTGAATGAAGAAAAAGGTGCTTTTGAAGAAAAGATTACTCAGAGAACTAATGAGCTAGAAAAGATAAATGATGAATTAAAGAATGCTAAGAATTCTTGCGAAATAGCTAATACAATACTAGACAAAAAGGTACAAGAGAGAACTAGAGATTTACAAGGATTAAATGATACTTTGGAAAAGGTAGTGAGTGATAGGACTAGAGAATTAAAGAAGAAAACAGACCAGTTAGAAGAAAAAGTAAAAGAATTGGAACAATTCAGTAACATCTTTGTTGATCGAGAAAACAAAATGGTTGAATTGAAAGATAGAATAAGGGAATTAGAAGAAAAATTAAAATAATAAAAAATGGAAAGAGCTTTAATAGGAAAAATAGCTGAATATGAAAACAAGGAAGCCTTGATTAAAGGCAGGGTTTTTAATATTAGGAACTTAGGGAATATAGTTTTCTTAGTAGTTGCAGATTACACTGGAACAATACAGGTAGTAGTTGATAAAAGCATTGAAGTGAAAACTGGAGATGCCGTTGCGATCACTGGATTAGTCAAAAAAGATGCTCGAGCCAAGAGTGGATTCGAAATGAAAGGAAGCAATTTAGAAGTTGTTTCTAAAAACATTGAAGACCTGCCGATTGATTTAAGTAAAGATGATCTTAATTTGAATTTGAATACTTTATTAGATTACAGGACCTTATCTCTAAGGCATCCTAAGATTCAAGCGATTTTCAAGCTATATGATATTTTGTTAAAGAGTTATGAATCAGTAATGAGAGAATACGACTTTACTGAAATCAAGACTCCGAAGATACTAGGAACAGCGACTGAAGGCGGTGCTAACTTTTTTAAAGTGAAATATTTTGATAAGGAAGCAACGCTAGCTCAAAGCCCTCAGTTCTACAAACAGATTATGGTCGGAGTTTTTGAAAGAGTTTTTGAAATTGGCTCTGCTTTTAGAGCTGAACCTCATTTTACAACTAGGCACGTCAATGAATATATTAGTCTTGATGCAGAGATGGGATTCATTGCTGATTATCGTGACGTGATGAAGGTATTGAATGCAGTTTTAGTTAAGATGTTTGAAATAGTGGGAAAAGAAGGCAAGCCGTTCTTAGATTTATACGGAATAGAAATATCAAAGGTTCCAGAAGAGATTCCTTCAATTAAACTGGCTGATATTAAAAAGATAATCAAAGAAGAATACGGGCACGAAATTGCAGAAGGAACTGATATTGATCCAAAAGGAGAAGAATTGGCTGGAAAGTATGCTAAAGAGAAATTCAGTTCTGATTTCATCTTTGTAACTCACTATCCTTGGAGCGACAGGCCTTTCTATACCATGCCCGACCCAGAAAATCCTGAAGAAACTTATGGATTCGATTTGCTCTACAAGGGAATTGAAATTATCACTGGCGGACAGAGGATAAATAAATATGATGATTTGATTGCTAACATGAAGAAAAAGGGAATTAATCCTAAAGGTATGGAATCATATTTGGATACTTTTAAATATGGCATTCCTCCTCACGGCGGATGGGCAATTGGCTCTGAGAGAATTATTAAACAACTATTGAATTTAGAAAGCATAAAAGAAGCCGTATTATTTCCTCGAGACGTTAAAAGATTAATTCCTTAAAGAAATGAAGAGAGAAAATGTTTTCTTTTTACTGGGTCTTTTTTTACTATTCTTCTTGTTTTTTATAGTTAACTCATATTCTAAAGATGTTTTGAATAAAACGTCTGGTTTGTCTTTTTTAAAGCAAACCGATAATGATTTATTAAGACCACTAAGTAAAGATAAGATTGGTGAACTATATCTAGATTCAAATAATTTCTTATCAGTTTTTGTTAATTTGAATGAGGACAAAGAAGTTATTTTAGCAGAAAAGAAAAGCAGCGAGGTGATTCCTATTGCTTCTTTAAGCAAATTAATGATGGCAATTGTTGTTTTAGAGTCTTACAAGTTAGATGATTTAGTTAATGTGAGTGCTGCTGCAATTTCTGCTTCAGGAACAATGGGCGGATTAAAAGCTGGAGAAGTGATTACAGTCAATGATTTATTATATGCCACATTAATTGAATCAAGTAATGATGGAGCGGAAGCTTTTGCTGAAAAGATGGGACGCTCTGAATTTATTTACAAAATGAATAAAAAGGCTAGCGAATTAGGAATGGATAACACTAGGTTTTATAATCCTTCAGGATTAGATATTTTTGTCTGATAGTTCAGAGAAGAGCTTATCAGAAACTAATGTCTCAACTCCAGAAGATTTAGAGAAATTAGTCGTATATATCCTTAAGAATTATCCTTTGATTCCGCAAATACTATCTTTGTCTGAGAAAAAGATTGTCAGCAATAGCGGAGTTGTCCATAATTTAAAGAATACCAATATTCTTTTAAAGGAAAGTTCAGAGTATCTTTGGGGCAAGACAGGATATACAAAAGAGGCTAATGGGTGTATTATATTAATATTGAAGAACTATTCGACCGTTAATTCAGGATACATTATTAATGTGATTACTGGTGCGGATGATAGATTCAAAGAAGCTAGAAAATTAGAAGAGTGGCTTCACACTTCATTTATTTGGTAAACTATGTCTTTATTTACTTTTAACGCGATAAAAATAATGTCCCTAGCTTTTATGGCATCAATTATTGCTGTAATTGTAGCTGGGGCTTTAATCCCTTTTTTGTATAAGCTTGAGTTTTGGAAGAAGAAGCCAAGAGACAAGACGATTGATGGCCAGGAAGCTTCAGTTTTTTTATCTTTTCATAAAGAAAAAGAAGTGAGCACTCCTCGTGGAGGCGGAATAATTATCTGGGCAACTGTATTGATATTATTAGCTATCCTTTTATTAGCTGGTAGATTTATTGATATTTGGTGGGTTCCTAAGCTCAACTTTTTATCTCGTGAAGAGACATGGATTCCTTTGTTTGCTTTAATCACTGCCTCTATAATTGGATTGATTGATGATATTTCTGTTGTTTATGGAAAAGGAAAGTACATTGGCGGAGGATTAAAGTTTAAAACAAGATTACTATTAGTGAGTGTGATTGGTTTAGTTGGAGGAACTTGGATGTATTACAAATTAGGCTGGGATTCAATCCATATTCCATTATTAGGAAATTTCCCTCACGGATTTGATTGGCATATCGGAGCTTACTTTGTTCTTTTGTATATCATTGTTAGTTTAGCTTCTTGGGCTTCAGGAGTGGTTGATGGATTAGATGGATTAGCAGGAGGAGTTTACAGTGCCATCTTCGGAGCATTTGCAGTTATTGCTTTTTCTGAAGGAATGATCAATTTATCGGCTTTCTGTATGGTGATTTTAGGAACATTGTTTGCTTTCTTATGGTTTAATATTCCTCCAGCCAAGTTCTATATGGGTGAAACAGGAATATTAGGATTAGCGATGACCATGACCGCAATTGCCTTTTTAACTGATTCAGTGGCAGTTTTACCAATTATTTGTGGAGTATTAGTGATTGAAACAGGTTCCGTTATATTACAGTTGCTTTCGAAGAAGTTTAGACATAAGAAGATCTGGCAATCAACACCGATTCATCATCATTTGGAAGCTTTAGGTTGGAAGCCGTATCAGATTACAATGAGGTTTTGGATTATTGGTATCGTTTGTGCAGTATTAGGAGTTTCAATTCAATTATTAAGATGACATTTAAAGAATTAAGAAAAAAGTATCCGGAATTTGTTTATGAAAGTTATGCATGGGAGATAAAGGGAAAAGATTTTCACCTTTCTTTTTGTTTTAAGAATGGAGAGATAGAATTTAATCCAACAGTCGTCATTAAAGATATTCCTAGTAGGAATATTGATAAGAGGATTTTGGATAATTTAGTTTTCAATTTAGGAATGATTGAAATGCTATCCTATTGGAAAGCAACTTGTTCAAAAAAGATAGTTTTTAAGGCAGGGAAGTTAGATAAAAAACAGATTGCTTGGTTTAAAGATATCTTATTGAATGGAATGGGACAGTTCTTTTACGAAAACAAGATTAATTTTACTTCTCCTGATTTTATACAAATAGTTTCTGAAGGCGGAGCTGTAGTTAAAAAAAGGAAAAGTGACTAAGAATGGAATATTAATTCCTATCGGAGGAGGTAAAGAATCAGCCGTGACTTTAGAATTGATGAAGAAGTTTAAAAAAGAGGTAGATTGCTTTGCTTTGAATCCTTTTTCAAACATTAATGAAATGTTCAAAGTTTCAGGCTACAAGAATATGATTGTGGCCGAAAGGAAGATTGAAGATAAATTACTACAGTTGAATAGGAAGGGATATTTAAATGGACATACTCCTTTTGTTGCTTATTTGTCTTTTTTAACAGTTTTAATTTCAGTTTTATTTAATAAGAAATATATTGCTTTTTCTAATGAAGATAGTTCTAATGAAGGGAATGTAAAATGGTTGGGCAGGGAAATTAATCATCAATATTCTAAAACTTATGATTTCGAAGCTAAGTTTAGAAAATATTGTTCTGATTATCTAGTTGAAAATTTAGAGTATTTCAGCATGTTAAGATTAATGTATGAATTACAGATTGCTCGCATCTTCTCGTATATGAAGAATTACTTTCCAGTGTTCTTAAGCTGTAATGAATCACAGAAGACTTACTCAGGAACCAAGAAGAAAACAGGGCAGTGGTGCGGAGCTTGTTCAAAATGCTTATTCGTCTATATGGTTCTTTATCCTTTTGTTTCTAAAGAAGATTTATTTTCAATTTTTGAAGAAGACTTATTTGAGAAAAAAGAATTATTGCCGATTTTAAAAGAATTAATAGGGGAGAAGGAAGTGAAGCCATTTGAATGCGTGGGAACAAGAAAGGAAGCTTTAGTTGCTTTATACTTAGCTTACAAAAAGACTCCTGAGAGACCATTGTTATTAAAATACTTTGAGAAGAATATTTTACCAAAGCACAAAGATTGGGAAAAGATGTCTTTAGAAGTAATGGACCACTGGAACAAAACTAATTTTATACCTAAATACTTTAAGGATTAGGTGGGGAGAAAAAAGTTGACAATATTCTATATTGCGCTATTAGTTTATAATCTAACATAATTTTACAATTATTTTGGAATGTGTTTTGATTGATTCCAACACAGGTTTTACTGGTGGTCGTCCTTATTCCAGGATGGTCAGAGAGCGGACCATGGAAGAATTCCCTGCTCAAGAAAGTACTGGAGAGCATCCCTGGTGTTGTAGTGGTAGTCCCAGACTACCTTGACGGAACAGGGTTATTTGCAAAGTTCAAGTCGCATCTTACCGTGGAACAGTATTCTATTACTGCGAAACATGCGATTTGGGGAGCAAAGATGAGATTACCCCCGATGCTGCCATCTGGTTGTGGGACATTCAGCCTTGGCGGAGTTATTGCAAGATATTGCGCGGTTTCTATTGTGCTCAGAGGACTTTTCCCGGCAAAGAACGGTAGCCCTGATTCTTTTCAATGCTGGAACGCCCACTTGGGGTTAAACACTTTTAAGATCAGACGGATTTTTGTCAGTCTGACCATGCCTTATAAAGTAAATGTTCACACTCGGGTCCATTTTTCACCCAGATAATAATAAAAGATTAGTTCTTATTTGTCAAGAACTGGAAGTTGACAATAATTTATTATTGTTTTATAATCTAATCATTCATTCGGCATTAGGAAGTGATTTAAACGCCAACATTGTTATTAGAGGTCGGTTACGTAAAAAACCGAGAAATTGAAAGGTATGTGCGAACAACATTGGCCACAGTTCGGCTAATGTGCGAAAAGAGGGGTTGGAAAATCCATCTCTCTACTTGAAGTCAGTTTCCATCATTTGGAGACCTTGAAATCGGTGTGAATTCTTGGCCAGGAAATTGAACAAGTAAAGCCGGATGGCGTTAGTTCTATTTCCGATGGGAAGGTTGACTGGTCGAAGGGCGTGGTTTGTTGCCCGGTCAGAGTGCCTCCTGTGCCAACTGTATTGGTTAAGGACCTAATTACGGAGTTCCTTGGTGGAAATTCACCATTGCGGGATTCTCGCTTTTACGGCCCTGTTGCAGAGACTGATGCGTAGTCTGATGAAAAGAATCAACGGAGTTTCCAATGGCGGCAAGGATTGGAAATTAGGGAAAACTCGACAGTTGCTCTGGCTAAAACGGTATTCCGCAAAATGCCTGAAACCGAACTGGTTTCTTTCCCAGATCTTGGCCATATAAAGCTAATTTCTGACGAACGGGTTATTGAGACAATACTCAATTTCTTCGATGGACAACTGTATCATCGAGGTGGCTAGGTCCATGATAGAGTCTTGACCTTCTGAATTAATCAAAGACCACCAAGCTCTTTTTTTTATTCCTCAATTATGTTAAATTATATCTAATGAAGATTAACTCTTTAGAAAAGAAAAAGGTTTTAATATTAGGAATAGGCAGAGAAGGTGCCGATTCTTTTGTTTTTCTAAGGAAGAAATTTCCTAAAAAGAAATTGTTTGTTGCGGACAAGAAGAAGTTTGAAGAAATGGATTTAAAAACAAGGAAATTATTGAATGACAAGAATGTTGAATTGTTTTTAGGAGATGACTATTTAAAAAGCATTAAAGGTTTTGATATTATTTTAAAATCTCCTGGAATATCATTATCTAGTATCAAGAAATATTTAAGTAAGAAAACTAAAGTTACAGGACAGACTGAATTATTCTTTGATAATTGTCCATCAATGATTATTGGAGTCACAGGAACTAAAGGTAAGAGCACTACCTCTTCTTTGATTTATTCAGTTTTAAAAGAAGCAGGGTTAAAAACATATTTAGTTGGAAATATTGAAACTCCATCATTATCATTTCTTTTAACTGCAAAGAAGAATGATATTTTTGTTTATGAATTATCTTCACATCAATTGCAGAATTTAGAAATGAGTCCACATATTGCTGTATTTTTAAATATCTATCCTGAACATTTAGATTATTACAAAAGCTTTAAGGAATATTTCTTAGCTAAAGCAAACATTGTTAATTATCAAAAGAAGAATGATTATTTCATCTTTAATTCTAAAATTAAAGAGATAAATGATTTAGCTAAAAAAGCTAAGTCTAAAAAGATTGAAATTAACTCAATTGATTTTGCTAGATTCTTTAAAGATAATCAGGGATTTTTAGAAATCACTCATATTGATAATCTAATTGCTGTTTTGAATGTTGCAAAGATAATGGGAGTTAAAGAAGAGAAGATTATCAAAGCCTTTAAGAAGTTTAAAAGACCAGAGCATCGATTAGAGTTTGTTGGCGAGAAGAAAGGCATTAGATTCTATGATGATTCAATTGCTACAATACCTGAAGCAACTATTTTTGCTTTAGATTCTTTAGGTTATGATGTCGAAACTTTAATTGTTGGAGGATTTGATCGAGGGATTAAGTTCGATAAATTAGCTGATAGAGTTATTAAAAGTAATGTTAAGAATTTAATCTTGTTTCCTATTTCAGGAGAAAAGATATTAAAAGAGATTGAAAAGAAAAAAGGTAAGGTAAGGCATTTCAGTTTTGATGATATGGAAAAAGCAATTAAAAAATGCTTTGAAGTAACGTCTTCTGGTAAGATATGTCTTTTGTCTCCAGCTTCTCCTAGCTTTGGAGTCTTTAGAGATTACAAAGAAAGAGGGGATTTGTTTAAAAAATACATTAAAGA
The DNA here is from genome assembly GCA_963802195.1 of uncultured bacterium. Lineage (GTDB taxonomy): Bacteria > Patescibacteriota > Minisyncoccia > Minisyncoccales > Minisyncoccaceae > UBA2211. The sequence continues at coordinate 156,915 of CAWDHP010000006.1, forward strand.
TTTTAAATAATGAAATCAAAGAATAAATTTGATATTAGTCTTTTAGTGATTATAATTCTTTTGATTGTAATGGGAGTTTTGGCTTTAGCTACATCATCAACTCCTTTGTCTTTAAAGTTAACTAATAATCCTAATTATTATTTATTCCATCAGCTATTATGGGGATTATTGCCAGGATTAGTTTTAGCCTTTATTGCTTTCAAGATTCCTTTGCACGGAATTAAAAAATGGAGCTTTTTAATTTTCATAGCTTCATATATCTTAATGCTCTTAGTGTTTGTTCCAGGATTGAGCACCAGTCAATTGGGGGCCACCAGATGGCTTAATCTGGGTTTTACGAGCATCCAACCGTCGGAGATAATGAAGTTAGCCTGTATCATCTATTTAGCCAGTATTTTGAATAGTGAGAAAGCGAGGAACAAATTCACTGCCTTTATTATTCTTTTAGTCTTAGTCTGTTCGGCTTTGTATTTTCAGAAAGATATGGGAACCTTGATTGTTCTTTTTTCAACCATGATGATAATGTTTTTTTGTTCAAAAACCCCGATTAAACAAACACTCTTAATAGGTTTGACTGCGGTGGGAGGGTTTGTTGGGTTAATATTGGCTGAACCATATAGATTGCAAAGAGTTACATCTTTTCTTCATCCGGAAACAGATACCTTAGGAACTGGATATCACATTAATCAAGCTTTGATTTCAGTTGGGTCAGGAGGAATAACTGGTTCAGGGCTAGGTTTGAGCGTTCAAAAATTTGGCTTTGTTCCGCAATCAATTTCTGATTCTATCTTTGCTATCTTTGCTGAAGAAACTGGATTTATTGGCTGCACAGTTTTAATTGCACTTTTCCTTGCTTTCTTTGTTGCATCTTTTTCAGTAGGGAAGAGACTTAATGATGAATATTTAAGATTAATGGCCATTGGTATTGGCTCTTGGTTTATAGTCCAAGCAATGGTTAATATTGGAGCAATGATTGGAGTTGTTCCTTTGACTGGAATCCCTTTGCCGTTTATTAGTTATGGTGGATCTCATTTGATGATGGAATTAGTAGCTTGCGGATTATTATTGAATATTTCTAAATACGCGAGGAAGTAGGGAGTTCTTTTTGTGTTGACAAAAACATAAATCTATTTTATTATCCAATCAATCCAATTCGGATTGGAGACTTATTAATGGCTCTAAGCAAACCAGGTCCTGTCGTTAATACGACAGAAAAAGAGATAACCTTTAAAAACGGGGTTATCAATCTTCCTAAGGATAACAGGGAGAAAATTCGAAAGTTAATGACTTTCGAAAAGGTACCGACTCGGAAAATTTTGGTCAAAAGGGCCAACGATATTGTTGACTGCATTATAGATGGGCTAAAAGCGTTAAACCCTACAGAAGACAGTCCAATGAACTATGTCTGGGCTGTTGCCATCGCCGACTGTCCAGATTTCTTTCAAAGAAGACTGGAAGACGTCATGATGATATGCATTTTCCAGCCAGTCTATATCCTCCCAGGAGGCAGATTACTGTGGCTCTATGATGATGAAGAAGAATGGAACCATCGCAGAAATGCTCTTCTACCAGACGAAGCTCTTTCAAAGATTGATATCTTTGAAACCCCAGAGGAGGATATTCCTTCATACCCCACATTATAATTTTATTTTATGGGGTTTTTACATATTCCAACCTCAAAAATATTTCAAGTTCGTCCCATCCACTTGTTAAAAAGTCTAAAAATGATATATTTAATATATGAAAAGAATATTGTTTACAGGTGGAGGTACAGGTGGACATATTTTTCCCATTATTGCTGTTGCTGACGAGATGAGAAAAAGAGATGTTCATTTGAGTTTGGCATACATTGGACCATCTGATTTTACTTCTAAAACATTCTTGCCTCAGGCGAAGATAAAGGCATACTATATCTCTTCAGGAAAATTAAGAAGGTATTTTTCAATTGGTGCTATCTTTTCTAATATTATTGATTTACTTATTAAAATTCCTTTTGGAATTCTTCAAGCTTTTACATTAATGTTCTTTATGTCTCCTGATGCTATTGTGAGTAAGGGAGGATATGGTTCTATTCCTGTTGTTATTGCTGGATGGATATTAAGAATTCCTATCTTTATGCATGAATCAGATGTTGTTCCAGGATTAGCGAATAGAATTGGAAGTAAATTCTCAGAAAAAGTTTTTGTTTCTTTTCCGACTAGTGAAATGGAATATTTTCCTAGAAAGAAAATGATTGAAAGCGGTAATCCAGTGAGAAAAGTTTTAACTCAAGGAAACAAAGAAGAAGGAAAGAAACTATTTAATCTAACTGGAGAAAAACCAGTGGTATTAATCTTAGGAGGTTCTCAGGGCAGCGAAAGAATTAATGAAGTGATACTAGATATTTTAGTTGATGTGCTTCAAGAGTTCGAGCTTATCCATCAAACTGGAATGTTAGGATTTAAAAGAGTTAAAAATGAATCACTGGCCATGATTGATGAAGGATTGAGAAAATATTATCATCCATATTTCTTTTTAGATGAAAAAGAATTAGCTCTTGCCTATGCGGCTGCTGATTGTATTGTCGCAAGAGCAGGAGCTGGAACTATTTTTGAGATTGCTTCGATTAAGAAACCAAGCATTTTAATACCGCTTCCTGAATCAGCTCAGAATCATCAAGTGAGGAATGCCTATTCTTATGCTAGAAATGGAGCTTGTTTAGTATTAGAAGAAGGTAATTTCACTCATCATTTCTTTTTAGAAAAGTTAAGAGAAATACTTAAGGATGATAAAGAGACAATGGAAAAAGCTGCAGAGATGTTTTCTAAGCCATATGCTGCTGTTATTGTTTCAAGATATGTGTTAGATTTTTTAGCATAAAGATATGATAGCCAAAAAAGAAGAAAAAAGAATAAGAACAAGATTTGCGCCATCTCCAACTGGGCATCTTCACATTGGAACTATTCGTACTGCTTTGTTCCCGTATCTTTTTGCTAGAAAAAACAAAGGAACTTTCATTTTAAGAATTGAAGATACTGATTTAGAAAGATCTAAAAAAGAATGGGAAGATGAATTATTAATGGGTTTGAATTGGATGGGACTTGATTGGGATGAAGGTCCAGTTGTTAATTCTTCTGAATATATTGGAAATTATGGTCCATACAGACAAAGCGAGAGGAGTGCTGTTTACAGGAAGTATTTAGAGGGCATGTTAGCAAATGGTCAAGCCTACTATTGCTTCTGCTCTAAAGAGGAGGTAGAGGCTCAGAAACAGTATCTAATGTCGATAGGAGAGTCTCCAGTTTACAGAGGAGCTTGTCGAGATTTGCCTAAAGAAACAGTTGAAAAGTATTTAAAAGAGGGAAGACCATCAGTAATTCGTTTTAGGACTCCAGTTGATACTAAAGTATCTTTTAATGATTTAATCAGAGGAGAGATTGAAGTTGATACTGAAACAATGGGTGATTTTGTCTTAGCTAAAGACTTAGATACTTCTTTATTCAACTTTACCTGTGCAGTTGATGATGTGGAAATGGAAATTACTCATGTTATTCGAGGAGAAGATCATATTCCTAATACTCCTAAACAGATATTAATTATTCGTGCCTTAGGTTTTGAAGAACCTAAATATGCTCATTTGCCTTTAATATTAGGAACAGATAAAAAGAAGCTTTCTAAAAGAACTGGAATGACTTCTTTAATTGATTACAAAAATGATGGATATTTACCTGAAGCAATCTTGAATTTCATTGCTTTTTTGGGCTGGAATCCAGGAACAGAAAAAGAAATCTATTCAATGAACGAATTGATTAGTGATTTTTCAATTGAAAAGATACAGAAATCAGCTGCTATCTTTAATGTTGAGAAATTAGATTGGATTAATGGTTTCTATATCCGCAAGATGCCTTTATATGATTTAACTCGTGAATGTATTCCATATTTGATTAAAGCTAATTTGATTAAAGAAATTGCAGTTGAGAAATATTCAGTTATTGAAACAGGAGAAGAAATACACCTTGAAGATATTGAAAAAATGGTAGCAATGTATCATGAAAGATTAAAAAAGCTTTCTGAAGTGGTAGAATTGATCGATTTCTGTTTTAAAAAAGAATTAGATTATTCTCCAGATTTATTAAAATGGAAAGAAATGAATAATAGTGATATTATTAATTCACTTAATAAATCTAAAGAGATTATTAATAATCTTGAATTTAATAAAGAGAATTTAGAAAAGGAACTAATGGCAGAAGCGAATAAATTAACCAATCGAGGTAATCTATTATGGCCTTTGAGAGCCGCCTTATCAGGAAAGAAGAATTCAGCAGGGCCGATGGAAATAGCTCTTGTATTAGGCAAAGAAAAAACTATAATAAGAATTGAACAAGCAATAAATAAATTAAAATAATATGCTTAAAAGAATTCTTTCTCTTGTTGTTATAATTTCCTTTTTATCAATAGGTTTTTGTTTTGCTTTTGATTCTAGTTCAGTAAAGACTATTTGGGATGAATGTGTTCCAAAGATATCACAATACTGGAGCACAACTTTAACTTGGATTAATAATGATATGAAGCCATGGATAGAGAAAAATGTTGGAACAAAAGCAAGACAAGAATTTGAGAAAGAATTCAGTGAAGCAATAGTAGGAGTGCCAAATTCAATCAAAGATGTTTGGAATGATATCAGAGGAATCTTTAATTAGCCGTTGCTCAAAAATAGAGATTAGTATATATTAAGCATATGATATCTGAAGAAGAAATTAGAAACATTGCCAAGCTTTCATACTTGGAAATTAAAGATGAAGAAATAGAAGAGATTAGGAATAAGTTTTCTTCTATTTTGGAGTATGTTAAAAAACTTCAAGAGCTTGATGTTTCAAAGGTTCTTGAAACTGCTAATCTTTCAACATCTGAAAATGTATTTAGGGGAGATGTGGCAAAAGAAAAAGATGTTGACCCTTTATTAGATGCTTTATCAAGAAGAAAGGATAACTACATGCAAGTTAAGAAGATTTTATACAATGAAGACAACTGATTTAACCAAATTAACAATTGTCGAAGCCCATGAGGGGTTAAAAAAGGGAGACTTTACTTCAGTTGAATTGACTAAAGCTTTTTTAGATAAAATTAAAGAGAAAGACAAAGAGATTAAAGCATATATTACTATTACTGAAGAATTAGCTTTAAAGCAGGCAGCCAAAGCTGATAATATGATTAAGAATAAAGAGATATATCAATTAACTGGTATTCCTTGTGCGATTAAAGATAATATTTTAATTAAAGACGTTAAATGTACTGCTGGTTCTAAATTTTTAGAAGATTATGTTGCAACATATAATGCAACGGTGATTGAAAAATTAGAAGAAATGGGTGCAGTATTTTTAGGAAAGACTAATCTTGATGAATTTGCTATGGGTTCTTCTTGCGAGAATTCAGCTTTCTTTCCAACTCACAATCCTCATGATTTAGAAAGGGTTCCAGGAGGCTCTTCAGGTGGATCAGCTGCTGCAGTTGCTGCCAATTTGTGCGTCTATGCCTTAGGTTCAGACACTGGCGGTTCAATTCGACAGCCAGCTTCTTTTTGTGGCATTGCTGGATTAAAGCCGACCTATGGAACTGTTTCAAGGTATGGATTAATTGCTTATGCTTCTTCATTAGATCAAATTGGAGCTTTAGCTAAAAATGTTAATGATGCTAAGATTGTTTTTAATACAATTAAAGGAAGCGACCCGATGGATTCGACTAGTATTAATGCAGAAAAAGAAAGTGATTTAAAGAAATTAAGAATTGGAATCCCTAAAGAATACTTTGCTAAGGGATTAGATAAAGAAGTTGAGGCAGCAATTAAAAAAGCAATTGATACTTACAAAGAGTTAGGAGCAGAGATTGTAGAAATTAGCTTACCAATGAGTGAGTATGCTTTAGCATGCTACTATATTATTGCTCCAGCTGAAGCTAGTGCTAACTTAGCTCGTTTTGATGGGCTTCGCTATGGCAAAACAATTAAAGATGAAGAGGCGGAGAAATTGATTGATATCTATTTGAAGAACAGGACTAATGGCTTTGGTAAAGAAGTGAAGAAAAGAATAATGCTTGGAACATATACTTTATCTTCAGGATATTATGATGCCTACTACAAAAGAGCCTTAAAGGCTAGGACTTTAATTAGGGCTGATTTTGAAAAAGCTTTTGAGCGCGTTGATGTAATACTAGGACCAACATCTCCTTGTTTGCCGTTTAAGATAGGGGAGAAATCAGATGATCCTATTTCAATGTATTTGTCTGACATCTATACAGTTTCTGTTAACTTAGCTGGACTTCCAGCAATATCTATTCCTTGCGGTAAATCAGAATCAGGCCTGCCAATTGGAATGCATTTAATTGGAGCTCCATTTGAAGAAGAGAAATTATTAAGTATTGCTTCATTATTTGAGAAAAAATATGACAATAAATGAAATCACACAATTTTTTGAATCGAAAACTCTTTTTTCATTCTTTTTACCTTTTAAGATTGTAGCTTTAACACTTTCAGCTGTTTTCATCTATGGTATCACTTACTATAATGTTAAGGATGGAACTTTGATTAATGATTCAAAAAGAAGAATTAAAGATTTCTTGAGTTTCCAAAAGTACACTCCGCCTAAATCATTTTTGAATATGTCGAAAGAGATATCAGCTCTTTTGGATAACAAGAAATACAGAAAGGCTGTTCTAGAAACTGAAGTTCTGTTTCATGAATTATTAAAGAGGTTTGAGTACAAAGGAGATACTTTAATAGAGATGGCTCAGGATGCTGATACTCCCAATAGAGAAAGTTTGATTAGATTAGCTGAAATAGCTGAACAGATGAAAAAGGATAAATCATATCTGCCTGATATTAGTGAATTGGATAGCCTCTATTCAAAGTTCGAAGACACTTTAATTAAATTTGGCGTTATTACTGAAGAAGTTCAGGATTGACTTAAACATACTTATTGTTTATAATTAAGATATGAAAAAAATACAAGTCAAAAATATTATTTGGAAAGAAGGAAAATACTACGTTGCTCAATGTCTCAATGTAGACGTTTCTAGCTTTGGTAAGACCAAAAAAGAAGCTCTAAAGAATATAGAGGAAGCTTTGGGTTTGTATTTTGAGGGCACAGATGATACCTTTGTAAAAGTTGAAAAACCAGAATTAATTACTTCTTCTTTGAGATATGCCTAAATTTTACTCTTCTGATCATATAATTAAAGTCCTTCAAAAAAGAGGCTTTATTTATATCTCACAAAGAGGAAGTCATGTTAAATTTAGAAAAGATAAATTAACTGTTATTATTCCTTCCAATAGAAAAGAAATTCCTTACGGGACACTAAGGTCAATTCTTCGTCAATCAAATTTAACAGAAATTGATTTGAATCAGTAATCATCATCTCTTGATTTTATTCTATTTTTTGTTAGTATACGTCATATAGTAATATATAGCGGTTTAGAGGAGTAGTACCTCGCCAGTCTCATAAGCTGGAGACCCTAGTGCAATTCTAGGAACCGCAACATTTTTGTTTGAAACGCATGAGCCAGGCCAGAGTAGCTCAGTGGTAGAGCACTCGTTTCATAAGCGAGTTGTCATGGGTTCGATCCCCATCCCTGGCACACAATTTAATAATGGGCCCGTAGCGAAATTGGTTATCGCGCCTCCCTGTCACGGAGGAGACTGCCGGTTCGAGTCCGGTCGAGCCCGCCATTGAATAAGTATCAAAACTATTGCTATTTGGATATACTAATTTGATATAATAAAGTCATGAATATAAAAGAATTAAAATTGTTTTTTTCCAGAAAAATTAAAACTTCTAAAAAAGATAAATTTAGTGTTGAAAAAGAAAGAGAATTACTCGAAAAAAAAGTAATAAAAGGTACTGATTTTGCCGTTCGTGAATACGGTGAAGTTTTTAAAAAATTAGCTGAATACGATCGTACCCTTAATTAAATCTATGCTGATTAAATATTTGGATATGGAGCTAATGGAAAGAATGTGTCACAGGTTAGCACTAAACGTATTTGATACCGAAGACGATCCTATTGCATGCTTTGAGGAGCATACAGATTTACTCGAGTCCGCTATTAATCAACCTAGGCAGACTTTTGGGGGAAAGGAACTTTATCCAACTTTAATTGAAAAAGCTGCTATTTCTATTTTACGGAATTAACAAAAATCATCCATTTAAAAATGGAAATAAAAGAATATCAGCCGCATCCTTAATCGTTTTTCTTTATATCAATGATATGTGTTAATTCAAGTAAATTAGAAATAGTTAAGAAAACTTTACGAAATCTCCTATCTATGTGTAGTGTTAAAAATGATTAATAAATATATTAAACCAAGAGCAATAAGTTATTGCTTTTTCTTTAATTTTAGGGTAAAATAGGGATATAAAAGAAAGGAATTCTATATATAAAAACATGGCAAAAGAAAAAGCAAACTCATATAGTGCTAAAGATATTTTCGTTTTAGAGGGTCTTGATCCAGTAAGGAAGAGACCTGGAATGTATATTGGTTCCACTGGTCCTCAAGGTCTTCATCATTTAGTTTACGAAGTAGTAGATAACTGTCTAGATGAAGCTTTAGGCGGATTTTGTAATAAGATTGAAATCTTTTTATTGCCTGACAATACAGTTAAGGTAACTGATAATGGAAGAGGTATTCCAGTTGACATGCATGAAAAAACAAAGAAGTCAGCCTTGGAAACTATTATGACTACTCTTCATGCTGGAGGTAAATTTGGAGGAGATGCTTACAAGATTTCTGGTGGTTTGCACGGTGTAGGTATTTCAGTCGTTTGTGCTTTATCAGTAAAAATGAAAGCAGAAGTTTGTAAAGATGGAGGAAAATATGTCCAAGAGTACAAACAAGGAAAACCAGTTGCTCCAGTTAAAAAAATAGCTGATTGTAAAAAAAGTGGAACAACAATTACTTTTGAAGCTGATCCAGAAATATTTAAAGAAATAGTTTTTGATAGAAAAAAGCTTTTGGCTCATTTCAGGCAACAGGCTTATTTAACTAAAGGAATCAGAATTGATTTTTATGATGAAAGAGAAAAGGATAATTCTTTTGAGTACCACTTTTATTTTGAAGGAGGAATTGTTTCATATTTGAAATATATGAACAAGGGAACAAAAGTTGTTCATGTTAATCCTTTTTACGGTTCAGGAGAAAAAGAGGGAATTGCTGTTGAAGCTTCTTTCCAATATTCTGATGACTACGAAATTAAAGAAGAAAGCTTCACTAATAATATCTTTACTACCGAAGGAGGAACTCATTTAACTGGTTTTAGAGCTGCTTTAACTAGATTAATTAATGATTATGCTAGGAAAGGAGGATTCTTAAAAGAATCAGAGCCTAATTTGAGCGGAGATGATATTCGAGAAGGATTAACGGCTGTTGTTTCAGTTAAGATTCGTGAACCTCAATTTGAAGGACAGACTAAAACTAAATTAGGTAATCCAGAAGGAAGAACAGCAACTGAAGCAGTTGTTGCTGAAGCTTTACAAGACTACCTAGAAAGATATCCTCAGGATACTAAAATTATTATTGAAAAAGCTGTTCTATCATTTAAAGCTAGAAAAGCTGCTAAGGCTGCTAAAGAAACAATATTAAGAAAAGGTGTTTTAGATGGAATGTCATTGCCAGGAAAATTGTCTGATTGTACTTCTAGGAATCCTGAAGAATCAGAAATATATATTGTAGAGGGAGAATCAGCCGGAGGCTCATCAAGACAAGCTAGAAACAGAAAGAATCAAGCTATTCTTCCATTAAGAGGAAAGATTTTGAATATTGAAAGAGTCAGATTGGATAAAATGCTTGCTTCTGAAGAAGTAAAAAATCTAATTATTGCTTTAGGAACAGCAATTGCTGATGATTTTGATATTACCAAGTTGAGATATCACCGTATCATTCTTATGTGTGATGCTGATTCTGATGGAAACCACATCAATACTCTTTTGATGACTTTGTTCTTCAGACACTTTAGACCGATTATTGATATGGGATACCTATATCTAGCTCAGCCTCCTTTATACAAAATACAGATTGGAAAGGATTCTAAATATTACTATACTGATGAAGATAAAGAGGATGCCTTGAAAAAGTTGAAGCCAGAGACAAAATACAGTATTCAAAGATACAAAGGTTTGGGAGAAATGAATCCAGAACAACTTTGGGAAACAACTATGGACCCTGAAAAAAGAATCTTATTGAGAATAACAATTGAGGATGCAATTGAAGCTGATAGAACATTTGATATGTTAATGGGCAAGGAGGTTGCTCCGAGAAAGAGATTCATTCAGAATTCAGCTAAGAGCGTGAAGAATCTTGACATTTAATCTATTAGTTATATATTGTATTCAAGTTCTTAATATTTAGGGATAGCCCATCTGCTCATTTATGTGGGTAGTTTGGCTATCCTATGAGGTGGCCAGGTGTTGAAATGGAAGAAATGATCCCGCTTAAAGTTTCGGAAATTCAGTTGAAAAGATTTTTACAATACCCATGTCTGGGAGGAGGAAGACGGCGAGCTGCTTGGTTCGATTTATTCCTCGGATGCGTTTCAATGAATGGAATCTCTATGGAAATTGACAATCATGTTTTTCCTGGAGAAATACGTCCAGGCATTACTCACAACGAAGCAATGTCGAATATGAGGCTTATTGACCGACCCATCCTTCATCGTGACAAAAGGAGACCCAAATATTCGCTTGATGAATATCTCGCCATTGGAATGAATGAATTCATCAATGGCACACACTACGAAGTGCTTAAAAGATTCCTTGATAGGGAAACTAGCCACTTCGATGATTCCGAGATGTTCAAACCGGAAATATGGAAAGGAAAGTCCTTGCGAATTCCCGTAGACTTCATTTCCGTATATGGAGTAAGTGGGAGTGACGGTAGTGCCAGAGCTCATATCAGGATTGGACATCATATTGTCCTCTGGAGAATGCCGGTCTATCCGACCTTTAAGCCCGATAAGGTCATTTTTGATGAAAGAGTAATCGAGGAAATCAAAAAAATTCTGGCCAGAAAAAAGGCACAAAGCACCCTCAGGTATTGTGCTCTAAACAAGACCTTCAATCATGAAGACAAGTTTACGAGCAAGACGCCAGGCTGCATAAAGGGAAAAATCCCTCCCGTGAGGTTTTATTAATACCTCATTTTTCTTTAAATAATTGACATTTACTCGTCTTTTTGGTAATCTAACGATATATGAAATCTGAAAATAAAGTATCCAATTTCTTTGGTGGTGCTTGGTCTGAAATCAAAAAGATCACTTGGCCAACTAGAGAAGAAACGATTAAATATACATTGACAGTTATCGTGGTTTGCGTAGCCGTAGCTGCATTTTTGGGTTTATGCGATCTATTATACATGTACTTATTAAAGCATTTCGCATTCTAAACATATGTCAAAACAACAAATTACAAATGAAAGAAGATGGTACGTTTTACACACCTATTCTGGATATGAAGATGCTGTCGCTAAGAGTTTAACTCAAAGAATCGAATCTTTAGGAATGGAAGAAAAGATATTTAATGTTTTGGTTCCCAAAGAAAAAAAGATTAAGATTAGGAATGGAAAGAAAAAGACAGTTGAAGAAAAAATCTATCCTGGATACGTACTAGTTGAAATGATCGTTACGGATGATTCATGGTACGTAGTTAGAAATACTCCTAATGTAACTGGATTCGTTGGTTCAGGAACTGTTCCATTGCCAGTGTCATTAGAGGAGATGCTATCTTTGAAAAAGAGAACTGATACTGAAGAGCCTAAATACAAGATTGATTTCAAGAAAGGCGATGCAGTTAAAATCATTGATGGACCATTCAAAGATTCTGACGGAAAGGTTTCTGGAATAGATAAAGAGAAGGGAAAAGTGAAAGTGTTAATTAATATGTTCGGCAGAGATACTCCGCTAGAACTAGAATCATTACAAATTAAAAAGATTTAAGTATATGGCAAAGAAAGTTAAAGCTATCGTAAAATTGCATATTCAGGCTGGCAAAGCCACTCCTGCACCTCCAGTAGGTCCAGCTTTGGCATCTCAAGGCGTGAACATTGCTGAATTCTGTTCTAAGTTTAATGAAGCAACTAGAGATAAAGGAAATTTCAAGATTCCAGTAGACATTACTGTTTATGAAGATAGAACTTATTCAATGATAATGAAACAGCCTCCAGCTGCTCAATTAATCAAAGCAATCATTGGATTAGAAAAAGGATCTGGTGAGGCTAATAAAAAGAAAGTAGGTAAAATTACTCACGCTCAACTAGCAGAAGTTGCTAAACAAAAAATGCAAGACATGAACACTAATGATGTTGACCAGGCTATTAGAACACTAACTGGTACAGCTAAATCATTAGGAATAGAAGTCATTGATTAATTAAAACTGTGATTTTATCAGACAGAGACATTAAAAAACTGATAGAAGAAAAAAAGATTCGAATTACCCCGGAGCCAAACCTTGAAGAGCAATTAGGTTCGGCTTCTTTGGATTTACGCCTTGGTGATGAATTTGCTGTTTTTGAACATACTAAAAAAGCCTTTATTGATACCAGAGATCCAGAAAGTTTTAATGGTATGACTCGACCAATAGTAATTCCTAAGGGAGAAGCCTTTGTTTTTCAACCTGGCGAATTTGTCTTAGGAGTAACGATGGAGGAAGTATGGTTGCCTGATGAAGTAGCAGCCAGAATTGATGGCCGATCTTCTTTAGGAAGATTAGGCATTGTAATTCACTCAACTGCTGGGCATATTGATCCAGGATTTCAAGGAAAGATTGTCTTAGAGATGGAAAATATTGGAATGATTCCAGTATTACTATATCCAGGAACCAGAATCTGCCAATTAGTATTTGAACCATTATCTTCTCCAACAACTAATCCATATCACTTGAAGAAGAATGCAAAATACGTTAATGCTCAGCATCCTCAAGAAAGTAAATTAGAAACAGCCTAAATATATTCAAATGGAAAATAGAGGAAAATTTATTGTAATAGAAGGAATTGATGGGTGCGGAAAAGGAACTCAGACAAAGTTGTTGTCTGATTTTTTATCGCAAAAAGGAGAAATATTTGTTAATAAATATCCTCAATATGGAAAACCAATCGGAGACTTGATTAATGATTGGCTACATAAAAAACATGAATTCAATCCCGAAATCCAAACCTTGCTTTATTTCACCGATTTTTTGAAAGACAAAGAAACAGTGGAAAATTATCTTAAAAGTGGTAAAATGGTTGTAGTTGATAGATATTTCACTACTACTATTGTTTATCAGCGATTAAAGGGAGTTCCGCTCGAAAAAATACTGAATTTAGCTGAGATGTTCAATCTTCCTAAGCCAGATATCTGCATTTATCTAAAAATATCAGCTGAGACATCTTTAAAAAGGAAAGTGAAGGAAAAAGGGAATACAAACTTAGACAGACATGAAGAAGATAAGGCATTTCAAAATATAGTAGCTAATGGCTTTGACGAAATGTCTAGTAATAATACTTTTTGTGAGTGGATAGTAGTTGATGGAGAAAAAACTTCTGAAGAAGTATTTGAAGAAATAAAAAAAATATTAAATAAAAAGTTTGGAATATGACAATAAATCAATACATTGACCATACTAATATTAGGAAAGACGCTAAGAAGGAAGACATTATAAAAACCTGCAATGAAGCAAAACAATATCAATTCCGTGGAGTTTGCGTTAGACCTAATTTTGTTAAGTTAGTTACTAATGAATTAAGGGGTTCTGGAGTAAGAGCAGTTGTTTTAATTGATGATCCAATAGGTGATAGCTCACACGAAGAAAGAATGAAGATAGCTACTAAGGCTGTTAATGATGGTGCTGATGAATTAGATGTTGTTTCTAATGTTGTTGATGTAAAACATGAGAGATGGGGAAAGATTGAAAAAGATTTAAAAGCTATCTGCAAGCTTCAAAATACCAAAGTGATTATTGCTTCAGGCATGCTAACTGATGAAGAAATTGCTAAAGTCTCTTCTATTGTTAAAAAAGCGGGAGCAATTTGTGTTAAGACTGCTACTGATAAAGATCCATTGGAGAATAGAGAGATTCCTGAAAAGGCTAGACATTTAAAGATGATGAGAGAAAATGCTCCTGGGCTATTAATTAAGGCTTCAGGGAATATTCAAACTTTAAAAGACATTAAAGCGATGATAAAGGCAGGAGCTGATATTATTGGTTCCTCTCATGGAGTTTCAATAATGAAAGAATTAAAGAAATAATATGTACAAAACAACCATCGGATTAGAAATACATTTCGAGTCAAAAACAAAATCAAAAATGTTTTGTTCTTGTGCTAATAATCCTGATGAAAAGATGCCCAACAAGAATGTTTGTCCGATTTGCATGGCTCATCCAGGAACATTGCCAGTGATTAATGAAGAAGCGATTAATAATATTATCTTAACTGGCTTAGCTTTGAATTGCGAAATACAAAATCATTCTAAATTTGATCGCAAGAGTTATTTCTATCCTGATTTACCAAAAGGCTATCAAATATCTCAATATGACTTGCCGTTATGCAAGAATGGATATTTAGATATTCATTTAGACAATGGTGAAATCAAAAGAATTAGGATTAACAGAATTCACATGGAAGAAGATACTGGGCGATTGAACCATGCAAACGATGGTTCGAGTTTAGTTGATTTTAATCGTGCTGGAGTTCCTTTAATGGAATTAGTAACTGAACCAGATATTAATTCAGCTGAAGAGGCTAAGAAATTTGCTCAGGAATTACAATTAATTTTAAGATACATTGATGTTTCTGATGCTGATATGGAAAAAGGACAGATGCGTTGCGAAGTCAACATTTCAATCAGTAAAACTGACCAATTAGGAACTAAAGTAGAAATCAAGAATCTTAATTCCTTTAAAGTAGTTGAAAAATCAATTGAATTTGAAGAAAAAAGACAAGCTGAGTTATTAGATAGTGGCAAGAAGGTTATTCAGGAGACTAGAGGCTGGCATGACACTAGACAAGAGACAATGGAACAAAGAAGTAAAGAAGATGCTTTTGAATACAGATACTTCCCAGAGCCTGATTTACCGCCTTTAAATATCACTTCTGAGATGATTGATAGGATAAAAGGAAGATTGCCAGAATTACCAGAAGAAAAAAGAATGAGATTTAAAGAAGAATACTGTTTAGATAACAAGTCTATTGAATTTTACATTAAAGATGAAGTAATTTCTTCTTACTTCGAAAAAGTAATTTCTGAATTAAAATGCTGGAGAGAAGACAGGCCTTGCAAAGCTGATTTTAATAGTTCAGCTAAAATCTGTTCTAATTACATTTCAACTGATTTCCAAGCCTTACTTAAGAATGATCCAGAAATGAAGGAATACGATTCAATTAAACTGGAAAAAAAGATTACTGCCGAAAACTTTGCTGAATTAATCTGTATGATTACCGAAGGTGATATTTCAAGCAGTATTGCTAAAATATTATTATTAGAAATGTATAATACTTTTGGAGATCCATCAGATATTCTAGAAGCAAAAGGATTAAAACAGATAAATGATGGTGGAGAAATAGATACTATTATTTCCGATGTTTTATCTAAAAATGCTAAGGCAGTTGAAGACTACAAAAGCGGAAAACAAAATAGTTTTACATTTTTAGTTGGTCAGATTATGGCTGCATCAAAGGGAAAAGCAAATCCACAAACAGTAGGGGAGATGTTGAAGAAAAAATTAGATAACTAATATCTTTATGAAATTATCTCTTGAACAAATTACTGATGAAATAATGCAACAAGCTAAGGAAAAAGGATTTGGAACGAAACCAGAAGATATAAATGTTGCAGAAAAGATTGCTCTTATCCATTCAGAGATTTCTGAAGCTTTTGAAGCGTATAGACATCAAAATATGGATAGTAAGGATGGCTTTGAAGAAGAACTGGGTGATGCAGTTCAACGCATACTTCATTTATGTGGTATTTTTAATATCGATATTGAAAAATCAATATTAAAAAAGATTGAATCAAACAAAACAAGGGAATGGAATTGGGACAAGATGAATGAAAAGCATGATTAAAGGATATTTTAATCTTTAATGAAATTCAAAAAAAGAATAGCCACAATCAGCAATAGAAGGTTTTTCTATTTAGATAATGATAATCCTTCAGAAAAGGTTATTCTTTTATTGCACGGTTTTCCTGGTAATCATTTTGGCATGATTGATTTGGCAAATAATATTGGAAATGATTATAGGATAATTATTCCTGATTTACCTGCTTGTGGATCATCAGATATATTAGAGGGGAAGCACAATCTTAAAAACTATAGTGATTGGTTGAATGATTTTTTAATAAAACTATCTATTGATGAGGTAATCATTGTTGGGCACTCTTTTGGCTCTAGAATCGCATTAGTTTTTACTAATTATTATCCTAAAAAGGTTAAAGGATTAGTTTTAATCACTCCTGTTTTAAAAGTTGATGGATTATTGAATAGAATAATATCAATCTATTACGGGATTACCGGAATATTCCCTAAATATCTACAAAAAATAATGCTTTCTAACGGATTTGGCAAGAAGATGGGTGATTTGTTTATCTTTAAATCAGCTGATCCTAAAATACATAAAGAAATAATAGATAGAGATATTAAAGAAATTAAAAAGACAAAACCACAAGTAAGTATTGAGATATTTGCTGAATTCTACAAGTTTAGCCTAATTCCAGTTGGTAAAGAAATTAAAAAAGATTCTTTGGTGATTGCTAGTGAATTAGATAGAATCTCTCCTTTAGGGCCGATTAAAGAGTTAGTTCGTCAGATACCTAAAGCTAAGCTAGAGATTATGAAAAAATGCGGACACTTAGTGCCATTAGAAAAACCAAAATCAACTTCCAAAATTATTAGAAGATGGCTAGAAGAAATTAATTATTAAATAATTTAAATATATGAAATATTGCACATCATGTGGAATGCCCCTAGAAAAAAAGGAAGACTTTGCAGGGGGTGATGAAAGTTCTAACTTTTGCTTGTATTGCGTTAACAAGGATGGTAGCGTTAAATCATGTGAAGAGGTTTTTGAGGGCGGAGTGCAATTCTTTTTAGAAATGCTTGGGAATGATAGGATGGTTGCGGAAAGAATTGTAAGGAAAAATATGAATCAATTACCTTATTGGAAAGATAAAAATTGTGAAATATTAAAAGGAGAACAGTCCACTGATGAAGAATTTAATTCTATATTAGGAAAGCTAGAAGATTAGACATAGAAAAAGATTAGGATATAGGATATAATAAAAATAGAAAAGGTCGCTAATATTTAATCTAAATATATAAAAATATGTTTTTAGGAATTGCGGTCATTGTTATTGGATTAGTTTTCTTACTACAATCTTTAGGAATAATTTCTGGAAGCGTTTGGTCAGTTATCTGGCCATGCATCTTAATACTTATTGGAGTTGGAATTATCTGTAAAGAAAAAGGAAGATGTTGTTGCGGAGAACACCACGAAGAGCATCACAAAAAAGAAGAAAAATAGAAACAAAGAGAGCCAATTAGGCTCTTTTTATATCCACTTAATAGTTTTATCTTTCTTGAACCAAGTCATCTGTCTTTTAGCGAACTTAATAGTGTTTATCTTTATCCTCTCGATTGTATTATCGAGAGTTTCTTTTTTATTAAAATAGTCTTCCCATTCACGATAACCGATAGTTTGCATAGGGGGAATATTAAATCCGTATTTTTTGTATAGTTTCCTTGCTTCTTTTTCAAGCCCTTGCTTAATCATTTTATCAACTCTTTTCCTTATCCTTTCTTCTAATTCTTTTTTGTTAATCTTAAGCCCAAGTTGAAGAACATCATAGATGGGTTCTTTTTTTCTTTCTTTAAAGAAAGGCTCTTTTAAAGATAGAGAAACTTCAATAGCTCTGATTAGCCTTCTTTTATTATTTCTATCAATTATCTTAGCTCCTTCTTTATCTAAATCTTCATACATTTTGAGTAGTTCTTCTGTGGTTTTCTTTTCTAATCTTTTCCTTAATTTTTCATCAGCTTTAACTAATGGAAAATCAAGATTTTCAACTATTGATTTGATGTATAGTCCAGTTCCGCCAGCAAGGATAGGAAGCTTTCCTTTTTCTATTATTTCATTAATTTTTTTAATGGCTTCCTGTTTGAATAGGGCAACATTGAATTCTTCATCAGGAGAAACAATATCTATTAAGTGATGAGGTATTCCTTTTAAATCTTTGGGTTTGGCTGTTCCAATATCCATTCTTTTGTATATTGTTCTTGAATCAGCACAAACGATTTCTCCATTAAACTTCTTAGCTATATCAATCGCTAAATCAGTTTTGCCCGTTGCAGTGGGCCCTAGAACAACAACTAATTTAGGCTTGATTAATATTCCTTCAAAGTTCCAAGCAGTAGCTTTTATTATCTTAACTTTAACAAATTTACCAGATAGATCTTCGTTAGATTTAAATCTGATTGCTTTGTTCTGATCAGTTCGGCCATTACAGTAATCGCCATCTTTTTCTAAAACCAAAACATCAACCTCTTTATTTAACAACCTCTGGTTATTCTTTAAGGCAGTTTCTTTTAATACTTGATTTAGGATAAAGGCTCTTCTTCTTTTGTCTTTCTTTAAAACATTGTTTTCTAGCTTTTCAAAAGAAAAAGATTGGGGGCGGGGAGAGTATTCAGAAATGAAAGCCATATCAAACTTTGCCTCCTTCATTAATCTCTCGCTATTCTTAAATTGTTTTTCTGTCTCATTAGGAAAACCAACGATAATATCTGTTGAAATGCTAATATTGTTTTTAAAAGCTTTCTTGATCCTTTTAACTAGGGCAAGATATTTTTCCCTAGTGTAAGGTCGATTCATTTTTCTTAAAATATCATTGTCTCCTGATTGGACTGGCAAGTTAAGATAGGGAACATACTTCCTACTCTCTTTTAATGTCTTGATTAACTCATTAGAGAAGTCTTTGGGATGAGGACTGGTAAATCGCAACCAAAACTTTCCTTCAATTTTATCAATTTCTTTAATGAGCTTACTAAAATTAACTCCTTTTGAATTATAGCTATTAACATTTTCTCCTAAGAGCCAGATTTCTTTGTATCCTTTATCTGCCAAATCTTTAATTTCTTTTATAATGTCTTTGTAATTTCTAGAAACTAGTCTTCCGCGGGTGAAGGGGACTGCACAATAAGTACAAAAGTTATCACAGCCATTAGAAATAGGAACCAAAGCTTGTATCTTATTAGTATGCTTAGGAAGTATTTTAAGATAGTCTGATTTCTTGTCTTCAACCTCCTTTCCTTTTAATAATTGAGGCCATTTATCTAAATCCTTCTTGTCTAAGACAAAATCAAAAATTTGCTCTAATTTAGCTCTTTCTGGCTTCAAAATACAGCCAGTTAATACCGTTTTAAAGCCCTTATTCTTCGTTTTAAGGCCTTTGAACTGAGGAGTTAGACCGTAAACTCGATCAACTGCTGGCTGCCTTACAGAACACATATTTAGTATAAACAAATCAGCCTCTTTTAGGTTAGAAGTTTCTTCATATTTCATGCTTTCTAGGACAGCAGCGATTCTTTCTGAATCAGACTTATTCATCTGGCAACCAAAAGTAATGATGTGATATTTCATAGTCTTAATACTACAATAGAAAAAGAGGAGTTTCAATCCCTCTTTTATTTCCCACAACTTTCTTCCCATCCAAATTCACAATACTTTATTCCTTTTAAATGGCAGTCAATTGCTTTACGAATATAGGGAATGGTATTTTCTGGAAGTTGATCAACAGGGAACCAGCTTAAATCATCACACTTATTCGGTTCCATATTTTTAATCTCTCCCTCATATTTATCAGCCGTAAAAAAGAAGTCTATTCTTTCGTGGTCTCCACAAGAGCGATGCATAGTTAAAGAATAAATCAAGTCTAGAGGATCAATATTAATTCCTATTTCTTCTGAAACTTCTCTTGATAAAGCCTCTCTCATTGTTTCTTTTTCTTCAGCATGTCCAGATGTTAGCCCATAATTTCCATCTTCATATCCAGTTTGAAATCTTCTCGACAATAATGTCTTATTGTCATCAATTAAAATTAAATAGACTGATGGAATTATTTTATATCTTTCCATTTTTTTATTTCTTAATATATTCAGCTCCGCATTCTTTAGCAAAGAACTTCCATTCTTCACACTCTTGCTTGTTTTTAAAAATACAAACTCCGTATTCATCTCCATTTTTATTCTTCCTTATCTCTAATTTGTATCCTTGGGCAATACAAAACTGGGCAGCTGGATTAGCCATCTGAGCAGGAGTAAGTGTGCTTGTTGTGTCAGTAGCAGTATTTGTTTTTTTAGTTTCTTTTTTAACTTCTGTTTTTACCTCTGTCTGAGTTGTGCTTGCTTTAACGCATTCTCCCTTAGCTTTTATCTTTATTCCTGCTTTATTAAGAAAACATTCATTACTGTAAGTTTTGTTATTCTCTCCGCAAACAGGATTCCAATCGGCAGTACAAACAATATTATTGCTAGTTGCTGAACTAGTTTCTCCACATGATTTTTGGCAGGTTCCTTTAGTATCTT
Organism: uncultured bacterium; assembly: GCA_963802195.1. GTDB lineage: Bacteria > Patescibacteriota > Minisyncoccia > Minisyncoccales > Minisyncoccaceae > UBA2211. The sequence continues at coordinate 177,493 of CAWDHP010000006.1, forward strand.
GTGGACAAACTTTATATCCTGGGCAGCATTCTGTTCCTGTGGTTGGTACTTTACCTTCAAGAATACAACTTCCGCAAACTCCTTTGTAGGCAACATCTACTCCGACTTTCTTAGCTTCGCAAGCATTACTATAGTCTTTATTATCTTTGCCGCAAACTGGATTGGCAACACTTAAGCAGGTTATTCCGCCTTCGCTGTATCGATTAGCTATAGTTGATTGAATATCATCAACTATTGTTTTAGCATTAGAAGAAATGCTTAAAGAATTCAATCCATTGAGAATATCTTGATAATTAGTATTGCCTTGACTTAAAATGCTCTTGCCGTATTCTATTAATTTAGCTTTATCGTCTTCAGAGATATTGCCCAAACTATTTAAGATATCTTGATTATCATTAACTAGTTTTTGAATGTATTCTTCAGAAACTAAATCTTTGTATTCAGGCTTGGTTTTCAATTCATCAAGATAATTATTTAAAGTAGTCTTATCAGCCTCGCTTGTATTACTGCTACTTAGTCCTTTTTCAATAAGATTATTCTGAACTTCAATTATTGATTTTTTGGCTTGTTCAGGAACAATATTTTCTACCTTTTTTAATACCTCGATCGTATTAGCCGTCCCTGATTTAGCATTATTAGTTGCTTCATTTAAAGCTTCTGTTATTTTTTCTGAAGAGCCCAAGGACAAAGAAGTAGCAGTTAGACTATTTAGTGCCTTATCTTTTGAATTAAAAATATCCTGTGATGAATCAGTCTGTTTTTCTGCAATTTGGTCTAATAGTTTTTGCTGATTGAAAGTCTGAACTGTTATTTTCTTTAAAAGATTATTGCTGCTTTCACTATCTTGTTTTAAAGTTGCAGCGTAGTCTTTTAAACTACTAAGAGAATCTGTGTAGCTATTTAGAGCCGTAGCTAAATCTTCTTTGTTAGTTGCTACTTTTTCAGCCTCAACTAATTTCTCACTACTAATATTTAATTTTAGGTCAGCTTTCTTAGCTGGATCCAGAGTTATTAATAACTGAACCTGTCTTCCTAATTCTTTAAGGAAGTAAAATGGACTCGTCGGAAGAACGGTTGGTTCAGAAACATTTAAATCTTTAGCTGTGATTGTTGTTTCATCAGCTAAAACAGGGAGAGAAGAAAACATTAAAATGATTGCGAGGAATAAGAATAATGTTTTTTTCATGTTCTATATTTAGTTATTAATCTTTTTAATAAACTCTTCAATTGAAATTTCTCCCAAGTCTATTTTTCCACGTTGTCTGGCGCTAACAGTTCCATTTCCTTTTTCTACATCACCGACAACAAGGATATATGGGACTTTTTCCATTTCCGCATTTCTTATCTTCTTGCCGATAGTTTCATTATTGTCATCTATCTTTACTCTGTATTCTTTCAACTTTTCGGCAACAGTTCTAGCATATTCACGATGAGATTCTCCAACAGGAAGAATTTTAATTTGCACAGGGGATAGCCAGAAAGGGAAAGCACCAGCATAGTGTTCAATTAAAAGGCCAATAAATCTTTCAAATGAACCAAACAAGGCACGGTGCAACATATATGGCTGTTCTTTTTCACCTTTCTCATTAGTAAATTCCATTTGGAATCTCTCTGGTAGATTAAAATCAAATTGTAAGGTAGAACATTGCCATTCTCTCCCTAAAACATCTTTGATTTTGAAATCTAATTTAGGTCCATAGAAAGCAGCTTCTCCTTCTTCTTCTTTGAAGTTCAAACCTTTTTCAGTAGCCACCTTTCTTAAGACTGACTCTGAAAAATTCCAACCTTCATCACTGCCAGCATATTTTTCTTTGTTCTTTGGGTCTCTTAAAGAAAGATAGACATTAACTGATTCAGGATTAAATCCAAAAGCTTTATAAATGAAAAGAATGAAATCAATAACTCTTTTTAATTCTTCTTCAGCTTGATCCTTGCGACAAAAAATATGAGCATCATCTTGAGTAAATCCTCTTACTCTAGTTAAGCCAGAAAGTTCTCCTTTCTTTTCAAATCGGTAAACAGTTCCTGTCTCTGCCCAGAGTAAAGGCAAGTCTCTGTATGAACGAGGAGAACTATTATATATCGCTACATGGAAAGGACAGTTCATTGGTTTTAACAAAAACTGTTCTGATTCTTTAACCTCATCTTTGTTTTTTTGTTCTTCAAGAGATTGTCCAACTTCTAAAGGAGGGTACATGCTACCAGAATAGAATCCCCAGTGGCCTGAACGCTCCCACAATTTTCTATTTCCAATATGTGGTGTTCTCACTAGGTCGTAGCCATTTTCTAAATGTTTCTTAAACCAAAAATCTTCAATGACTCTCCAAAGGATTGCTCCTTTTGGGTGCCACAAAACTAAACCGATACCAACATCTTCTTCAATGTGGAATAAATCTAATTCCTTGCCTAGTTTTCGGTGGTCTCTTTTTTCTGCCTCTTCTAATAGTTTCAAATACTCATTCAATTTTTCTTCAGTTTCAAAAGCTAAGCCATAGATTCTAGTTAACATGGCATTCTTTTCGTCTCCTCTCCAGTAAGCTCCAGCTAATTTTTGCAATTTAAAAGCTTTCGGATTAATCTCTTTAGTTGATTTAATGTGAGGACCTTTACATAGATCAACAAAATCACCTGAAGTGTAGATTGAAACTGTTTCTTCAGGTATTTCTTCTATTAATTCTAATTTGTAGGGCTGATCTGCAAATAATTCTTGGGCTTCTTTTTTAGATATGTCTTTTTTGATAAAAGAAATATCTTTCTTTATTAATTCCTTCATCTTCTTTTCAATCTTCACCAAGTCTTCTTCTTTTAAATCGACTTGGATATCGTAATAGAAACCATTTTCTATTGCTGGTCCAATACCAAATTTAGCAGTAGGGTATAGTTCTTTAACTGTGGCAGCTAAGATATGTGATAACGAGTGTTTTATTTCTTCTAATTCCATATGTTTATATTTATGCTTCTAATATTTCTTCAACTTCACTGGCAATTACTTTGGGCATTCCGTCTTTCGTATCCGTCCTGCCCGTAATCGTCACTATTTTGTTTTCTACGAAAGCGTAAGGATTTTTTTCGATCATTGAAGGGAAGACTACCACTTCAATTGTTTCCGTCAGGTCTTGAACCTTAATGAACATCATGGGGTCTCCTTTTTTTGTCATGATTTTTTTAATAGTCGTGATAATGCCACCAATCGTGACCATCTCGCCATTAAGATAATATTTTTCAAAGGGATTTCGGTGGCCCGTGGCCGTACCATTAAGATCATTAACAATTTTCTTGATTGATACTGTTTGTGCTTCTAGCATTCCTCGATATTTTTCTAAAGGATGGCCAGAAATGTATAGGCCCAATAATTCCTTTTCCCACGTCAGCTTTTCATAATCATTAGCTGGCTCTACTTGATCTAAAGTGATGCCATTAGAAAAACTAACTGAAGTTGAGTTATCAAACAAGCCTCTTTGTCCGCTCTCTTTTATCTTCTGATTCTTTTTAGACCAATCTAATAGCTTCTCTAAATTAGAAAGGATTTGATTCCTTTCTTTTAGATTATCAAAAGCTCCAGCCCTAGTTAAAGATTCTAATGACTTCTTGTTCAAAACTTTTGAATCAACTCTTGAAACAAAGTCTTCGATTGTTTTAAAGTGTCCGTTCTTTTTTCTTTCATTAACAATTAACTCTACAATATTATATCCCACATTCTTAATAGCTGACAATCCGAATCTAATTTGATTCTTTTCGGGAACCACACTGAAGTTAGAAAAAGATTCGTTAATGTCTGGTGGCAATACTTCAATCTTCATCTTTTTACATTCTTCAATTAAGATTGAGATTCTCTCTAAATCAGAACCATCAGCAGTAAGCAAAGCCGCCATGTATTCAACTGGATAGTTAGCTTTTAAGTAGGCTGTTTGATAGGCGATAATCGCATAACAAGCAGCGTGTGATTTATTAAACGAGTATCTCGCAAATGGTTCAATCCAATGCCATAATTCAACAGCAATTCTCTCATCAATCTTGTTCTTCTTCATTCCATTAACAAACTTGTCTTTTTGTTCCATTAATAACTTCTCAATCTTCTTACCGATAGCTTTTCTTAGAATATCTGCTTCGGCTAAAGTAAAACCAGCTAAATCCTGAGCGATACGCATAATCTGTTCTTGGTAGACTGGAATACCATAAGTGTTTTCAAGAATTGGTTTCAATAATGGATGCATGTATTTCACTTCCTTGATCTGATGCTTTCCTTTAATGTATTCAGGAATATGTTGCATTGGACCAGGACGATACAAAGCCACTAAAGCGATAATGTCTTCGATTTCAGTTGGTTTTAATTGTTTAACATACCTACGCATTCCATCAGACTCTAATTGGAATACTCCAACACAATCTCCGTCTTGTAGTAATTTGAAAGTCTTCGGGTCATCTAATGGAATTCGATCGATATCAACATTGATTCCACGAACAGCATAGATTCTCTTTAATGTTTCTTCAATAATAGTTAAGTTTTTTAATCCTAAGAAATCCATTTTCAATAATCCCATTGATTCAACTGCATGCATTTCATACTGAGTGACAATTCCAGTTTCATCTTGAGTCGGATGCTGAGTTGGAACAGAATCATCTAAGGGATTTCTAGCAATCACGACTCCGCAAGCATGAGTTGAGGCATGCCTAGCACAGCCTTCAATTTTTAAAGCTAAATCAATCAGTCTTTCTGCTTCAGTGTCTGATTCATACAGAGTTTTAAATTCATCTACTTTTTCTAAAGCATCTTTTAAATCAAAACCTAAAGGAATCATTTTAGCGATTCGATCACAATATGAATACTGATAACCTAAAGCTCTGCCAACATCACGGATAGAAGCTTTAGCGGCCATAGTTCCAAAGGTAATAATCTGAGCCACCCTATTCCTGCCGTATTTCTCAGCAACATAGTTGATAACCTCATCTCTTCTTTTATCAGTAAAGTCTAAATCAATATCAGGAGGAGAGATTCTGTCTGGATTCAAGAATCTTTGGAAGTACAAGTTATATCTTAAAGGATCAACGTTAGTGATGTTGCTTAAAAAAGCAATAATTGATCCTCCAGCTGAACCTCTGCCAGGACCGACAACAATTCTATTATTCTTCGCCCAATTAACAAAGTCTTGAACAATTAAAAAGTATCCTGAAAAACCAGTACGGTTAATAACTGATAGTTCATATTCCATTCTTTCAATTATTTCCTTTAATTTAGGATCTACTATTTCTTCCAGTTTGATTTCTTTTCCTTTTAAAGCTTTCTCAACAATGCTTTTTAATTCTTCTGAATGAATATCATATTTCTTTTCAATTCCTAAATAGCACAACTCTCTTAAATAGCTCTCAGTAGTTTTGCCTTCAGGAACATCAAAAGAGGGAAGTTTAAATTCTCCTAATTTTAATTCTAAATTACATTGTTCTACTATTTTTTGAGTATTAGCTATTGCCTCAGGAACATTTTTAAAAACCTCTGCCATGTCTTCTCCGCTCCTGATTGAGAAATCGTCTCCTCTCATTGATAATCTTTCCTTGTTATTAATATCCGCTCCAGTATTAATCAACATTAAAACATCCTGAGCCTCTTCATCATCTTTATTCACATAGTGAGAATCATTAGTAGCAACTAATGGTATTCCTGTTTTTTTGCTTAATTCAATCATCATCTGATTAGCCTTAGCTTGCTCAGGGATATTGGGATGGTCTTGAATTTCTAAATAGAAATTGCCTTTGCCGAATATCTTTTCGTATTTCAAAGCCATTGCTTCCGCTTCTTCCTTTTTGTTTGAAATTAATAAATAGGGGATACGGCCTTGTAAACAAGCAGTCATGGCTATTAATCCATCGGAATACTTTTCTAGTAGTTCAAAATCAACTCTCGGTTTGTAGTAGAAACCTCTTAAATGAGATTCAGTAACAATTTTAACTAAGTTTTTGTAACCTTGCTGATTCTTAACTAAGAGAATCAAATGAAAACGCTTAGCGTCTAAATTAGGAGTCTTGTCTTCCATGGTTCGAGTCGCTTCGTAAACCTCGCAGCCAATGATTGGTTTTATACCATTCGCTTTGCATTTTTCATAGAACTCAATTACACCGTACATTGTTCCATGATCGGTGATGGCAGCTGAATCCATGCCAAGCTCTTTGACCTTGTCAATTATGTCATCTATTTTGGATAATCCATCCAAAAGAGAATAGTGCGAGTGCAAATGTAGATGTGTAAATTTCATTTATATATTTAAATTAGATAATCTTCTTTCCTCCTAGCTTGATCGTTTTTGTATCAATATTTCCTTTCTTACTTTCCGTTCCCGTTAAAACAAGATTGCTGCCAATGTTTGTATCTTCTAAATCAATTGTTCCTGAAGTCTTCATTTTTCCCAAGTTAAGATTTCCTTTAACATTAGAGGCACCAAAGAAAGCATCTCCTCTAACTGTCATATCGTCATAATTAGCAGACTCAATGGCTGCATTTTCTAGTATTACATCTCCGAAGATTTCTGTTTTAGCTAATGATAGGAAGCCAACAGTGATTAATCCTTTAGCATTAATATTTCCTCCAATTTTAGCTCCGACTAAATTAATAGCACCATTAATCTGTGCGTTCTCAAAAATCAAATTCTCCTTTATATCCGCTTTGCCTAAATAGATGGAACCATTGACTACTGCTCCTCTTAAATTAAAGTCTCCAATAATTACTACTTCGCCCAGGAAGATTGGGCCCATAATCTTGGAATTCTCTAAATTCAATCCAAACTTGATTCGATCGATAATGACATTGAAATCAGCTAGTGTTTGATTGCTAAAATCAGCTGGCCTATTTTGTTTTTCCGCCAGTTTAATTTCATTGATTATTTCCATCTGACCTAAGACTTCCTGATGGTTGTTTTTGCCATTAAAGATACCCATATGTTAATATGTTTAATATACCTTAATAATATATCAAATTTGAATATGATTCAAGAAGGAAGACTCCAACGAAATGCTTTACAAAACATCCCTTCCATTGTATCTTAATCTTGCCAAAAGGAGGCGACAAGTTGATTCAATTTGTTGATGGATGGTTCATTGAAACAAAAGATGGTATTTGTTATCGGTTGCTTATGACCGATGGACATTACGTGGGATTAATAAACTCGTTGAGGTTATACCACGGAGTATGGTATGTGATAAAAACAACCGGAGTAAAAGGAAGCGAAAAAGAACTTCTCGAATCGGTAAACAAATCTAACGTGGCCACGATCACGTTCGAGATCGAAACCGAAGGAAGTAAGGTTGAAGAGCCACGTCTTATTTCGCTCCAGGTAGTAGACACGAATGGTAGCATTCTCTTTACCGAGAAAGATCTCCGAGTGATTCAAAGTAGGGTGTATAAAATATAGTACATCCTTTTAAAATACAAAAATTACGTTTTGGTGTATAATTCAATATATGATTCAAGAAGAAAAAAGGTTATGGAAGAAAGGGTATAAATATGTGGTGGGAATTGATGAAGCAGGAAGAGGCCCCTTAGCTGGACCAGTTGTATCTGGTGCTGTTTTGATTCTTGAAAAAGACTTCAAGGAAGTTAAGAAAATCAAATCAGTAAAAGACTCTAAACAGTTAAGCGAGAAGAAAAGGGAAGAGGTTTATTCTAATTTAGTTAGTAATTCTAAATTAAAATGGGGAATAGGGATAGTTTCGGAAAAGGTGATTGATAAAATCAATATCTTGGAAGCAACTAAGCTTTCGATGATTAAAGCAGTTAATGATTTAGAAAAAAGAAACAATATTAAAGTTGATTTCTTAATCCTTGATGGAAAGATGAAACTTAAATTAGATATTGATCAAGAATCAATCATCAAAGGAGATGATAAAGTGTTTTCAATATCAGCTGCTAGTATTATTGCTAAAGTAACAAGGGACAGATTAATGATTAAGTATGATAAGAAATATCCTGCTTACAATTTTAAAAAACATAAAGGATATGGAACTAAAGAACACTTGAAGAATATTAAGAAGAATGGAATCTGCAAGATTCACAGGAAAAGCTTTGCTCCGATTAATACAATTTAGGAAGGTTCCAATCCTTTTTCACCTGCAAACTTAGGAAGCCTTATTTTGTAAGGCTTTTTACGATAACTACGATAGAACTTTGGAACTTCTTGCGCTAGTTTCTTGAACTCGCCCCATATACTCTTGACAATATATACAATTATATTGTATAATATATTAAGAACATAAGGTGAGTTATGAACGAAGCCGACGAAAGCGAGGTACGCAGATACCTCAACGCAAGAGTACAGCCAGTGGCAAACCTTCCGCTTGACTACTTGAAGTGGGAAGCAGAAGGACTTCTTGAAGCGGTCAATGAGCGCTTGGCAAACCCAAACGCAAAAGACCAAGACAAGATTAATGAAATGAGGGCCAGGATTATGGTTCACCTCAGGCACATTCAAGCAACCGCGAACAATGTGCTTCCACCGGCAGATGAACTTCCGTAAAGTGATTGCGAGCAAGGGGGTTGATACTTTATTCTAAGAATAACTTATCGCCCCATCTTTTTTTATACACAACTTAACCTTAAAAAGGTTCCGATAACGTCCCAGCCCCTGCAAACCTAAGAAGCCTTAACCCACAAGGCTTTTTATATTAACCGCGATATAGCTTTGGAACTTTTCTTTTTTATAGTATAATTACCCATATGACAACCAAACCTAAAATATATGTGGCAAGTAAAAAAATACCAAGAGCAAGAGAGGTCATGAAAATGATACGAGAAGCTGGCTATGAAATTACATTTGATTGGGCAACAGACTACCATGAAGATAATTGGGATGAATATGCACAAAAAGAACGAGAGGGAATTCAGAAATGTGATATTTTTGTTTATCTCTGGTGTGAAGATGCTAAAAGTGCGAGATACGAAGCTGGAATGGCGATGGGATTAAATAAATTGGTTATCGCTTCAGAAGCACCAGATTCATTTTTTTATCATCTACCTAATGTTGTACGAATACAGTCAGATTCAGAAATAGTTAATACAATAGCTAAAAATCAATAATCAAGAGTTACATTTAACCTCAAAAATGTTCCGAGTTCGTCCCATCGCCCCTGTCATCCGTCCTTGACAGATACCATTGATGATTGTATATTTTGATTAAAGATCTTTGTCAAATTTTGAGGTGGGAGTTTTGCAGCCCAGAGCTTCAGAACCCCCGTCTCAAATGCAATAGCAAATGTTGCGGTCGCTACCTCTCGGGCGATATCGAGAAGGAGTGTGTCAAAAATGAAAAAACATGCTTCTGGTTGTGAGCCGAATTATCCGTCTCCTGGCCAGCTAAAGGAGCTTTTTGCTCAAGTTGAGAGTGGGAAGATTACATTTGGGGATTTACAACTTTTCCTAAATGGCAGGCTTGATCAACTTTTATCGAAAGAAAGGGCAAGCTTTGAGGATATAGAAAAAATATTGGAGGACGATTTTATTCGTCCCGGCACATCCTACGAACGATTTTTTGAGTACTACACCGGCACTCAGCACAGAATGTTTAGTCAGGCCCTTCCCACAAAGAGGAAGGTGGAATGGCTGAAAGAAAATAATTATATGCTCATTGCCGGTCCGCCACGCACATTCACCGTCTATGACTTGAAAAAGTATTTCAAAGAAAGAGAAATTGGTGATCTGAAAATTAGGACAAAAACAACAAGCCCCGATTACGATGAATTCGATATCATGGCGAATGTTGTCCAGTGTGGATGGTACGAAATTAAGAAAACAGAATTCCCCGGATCCCGAGGAAGAAGCTGGAATGATTGTGTAAAAGACTCAAGGGATGCCTTTCCGAGGTCAAAATACGTACAAGAAAGCGAGATTCCTAATATCGCCGAAGCGATATGGGCGTTTACGATCTACAAAGCGGTAAGGGGCGTCAATCTTCTACCTAAAGACTTTTCCCTCATGACGTCAACGACCATAGACAGGGAACATGTCTGCCTTTCCTTTGACGACAGAGACAATCCTGTTGTGACAAGTATTCCTGGCGATCAAGAGAATAATAATGTCGGAATTGCTGTTTACAGCGACGACATATGAGCTTTTGTAATCCGTACTTGCACGGAACCAATCGCTCTTTTTTTATACATAATTTAGTCTTAAAAAAGTTTCGAGCTTGTCCCATTGCCTCTACATATGCAATACTTACTATAATTCATAATAAAGTTTTTTGTATTAGAAAAATATGCAATCTAATTTTTGGAAAAAACTAAAAAAGCCGATTATTGTTATGGCTCCAATGTCGGGAGTTACTGATGATGCATTTAGACTTATGCTTTTAAAGCATGGCCGACCAGATGTTTTTTGGACCGAGTTTGTTTCTGTTGAAGGACTATTTTCCAAGGGCCGTGAAAGCTGTCTTAAAACTTTAGATTTTTCTCCGGGAGAACATCCGATAGTTGCCCAGATTTTTGGTTCAGATCCGATATATTTTAAAATGGCAGCAGAAGAGATTGAAAAACTTGGTTTCGATGGTATCGATATTAATATGGGGTGCCCAGATAAAGCTATTGAACAGAAAGGAGCCGGTGCAGCATTGATAAAAGATGTTAATTTGGCAAAACAAATTATTAGGGCAACCAAGGAAGGAGCAAAGAAAATACCTGTTTCTGTAAAAACTCGTCTTGGGTATGATGAAAATCAAATTACTGAATGGATTAAACCCCTCTTAGAGGAAAATATTGCCGCCCTAACCATACATTTTCGTACTAGAAAAGAAATGTATCGCTCTCCTGCACAATGGGATTTAGCTAAAGAAATAGTAAGGTTAAGGAATTTGTATTCTCCCGAAACATTGATCATTGGAAATGGAGATGTAAAATCTCTTACACAGGCTTACGCATTAGCTGAAGAAAATCAAATTGATGGAATTATGATTGGAAGGGCTACTTTGGGAAATCCTTGGTTTTTTTCTAATAGATTGCCCACCACCCCAGAAAGACTAAAAGCTATTATTGAACATGCAGAGCTTTTTAATGATCCTAGGCAATTTAATGTAATGAAAAAACATTTTCACGCTTACGCAAAAGGTTTTAATGGTGCTCCAGAACTTAGAGATAGGCTAATGGAAGCTAAAGATTATTCTGAGGTCAAAAAATTAATAGAAGAATTTCTCTTGCACCTAGACAAGAACAAAGGGTAAGGATATTTCTAATTTTATACCCAATTTGATCTCAAAAAGTTCCGACAGCATTCCATCTTCTGACGTCGCTATTGGCTCTTTTTGTCTTTTAGAGATATAATGGGGTATATGAATACAAAAAAATTAAATCTTAAATCTCTTTTAACAATTCGTAATATTGTTTTCTTTTTTATAATTCTCATAATTATAATTCTTGTTGTTGGTTATTTTAAAAAAAATGCACAACAAGCTAGCTACCCGATAGACTCCAATGTTTTTACAACGCTTGAAAGGGTAATTGTTCCTGTCGCAGTGCCATTAACCTCTCCTAAAATTTTCCCCTACGAAGTTTCAAAATATTCTCAATATGGTTATGGCAATTGGAAGTTTGAAAAAGGTATTAGTTTTGAAAAAAGACTTGATTTAATGCCATCTTCATATATTGGTAATTCAACCACAACTACTAAACTTTTGAATTTCTTCACTATTACAGATATTCATATTACTGATAAGGAATCTCCAGCTGAAGCAATTTTCATGGGCTACAAGGGTGGCACTATTTCCGCCTATTCACCAGTTATAATGTATACAACTCAAGTTCTTGATGCAGCTATTCAAACAATCAATGCCATCAACAAAAAAACTACAATCGATTTCGGTATTTCTTTGGGTGATGATATTAATAGTTCTCAATATAATGAATTAAGGTGGTTTATTGATGTCCTTGATGGTAAAAAGATAAATCCTGATTCAGGGCATCAAAGATGATCCTATCCCTGGGCCTAATAATGATTATCAAGATGAATACAAAGCTGCTGGACTGGATAAGTCAATTCCTTGGTACCAAACTCTAGGCAATCACGATCATTTTTGGATGGGCGTTAATCCGATAAACGATTATCTTAAATCTTTCTATACTAGCGATAATATATTAAATTTAGGCAACATCTTTAAGGATGGCATCAATAGCCGTGGCTCTTATGTTGGTGCAGTTAATGGACAGACTAAATATGGTGATATTGTTGGAGTTGGACTTGTTTCAAATTTTTCAACTCCTCCCAAGGTAGCTAGCGATCCAAATCGCCATTCAATTTCAAAAACAGAATGGATGAGTGAATTCTTTAATACTTCTTCAACTCCTCTTGGCCATGGATTCAATCAAGCTAACATAGAGAGTGGATCAGCTTGCTATTCTTTTGAACCAAAAGCAGACTTGCCAATCAAAGTAATTGTCCTTGATGACACCCAGAGAGATGATGATACTACGGGAGGTATCTATGGATATGGTTTCCTTGATGAAGAACGATACAATTGGCTCATTAAAGAACTTGATTCTGGGCAAAAAGAAGGTAAGCTTATGATCATCGTTGCTCATATACCAATTGGTGTAGAAAAGCCAGGTTCTTTTACCGGCTGGAAATCTACTTCTTTTGTTTCTGATCAGGAATTAATTGCCAAGCTTAATACATATCCTAATCTACTCCTATGGATTGCAGGACATCGCCATCTTAATACTATTACAGCTTTAAAATCACCAGATACTAATCATCCCGAACTTGGTTTCTGGGAAGTTGAAACATCATCATTGAGAGAATTTCCTCAACAATTTAGAACCTTCGAAATTGATCGCAATAGCGATAATACAATTTCGATTTTCACAACCAATGTCGACCCAGCTGTTAAAGAAGGATCGCTTGCAGCAATGTCACGCTCTTATGCTATTGGAGCCAATCAAATATTTAACATGACGACGAACCCTTCAATTAATGCAGAACTTGTAAAACAATTGAGTCCTGAGATGCAAAACAAAATACAAAACTATGGGACGTCTGTAGTTAAATAAGGGACCTTGTTTTTATATTCCTATGTAGGATATTTCTATTGACAGTATGTAGAAATATACTATACTTGATAAGACCCTTGAGGTTGATCAAAGATGGCAGAAAAAATTGTGGCCCTTAGTGGGTATGACGTATCGGAAATCTTGTCCGCAATCCCGTTTTTCGAAGTAAAGACTAAAGCAAACATTCCTCTTGAACTCTTGGAGTTTGAAGGGAAGAAAATGCTTGATGCTATAGCAGACTACAGGGAATGCACCGACAACCAAGATATAGACAAGGATAATTTATTGAGAGCAAGAATTCTCGTCCATCTTCGGAAACTGCAGGCAACGGCCAACGACCTGTTTCCGGACGAACTTCCTTTCTGAGCGATGAAAACGTGATGGTAATCGTTTATAACGATTTCGTAAAGCCATCTTTTTTTATACATAATTTAATTCTGATAACGTCCCAGAACTTCCACAAAATCATAATGCCGTTATTGGCACTTTTTTCTTTTAGAAGTATAATGAAAATATGACTAATGAGACTACAAAAATTAAACTTGAAGATTTAGGATATAATGATTTTTTCGAATCAAAAAGAAAATCTTTAGAAAAAGAATATTCTATAGCTAGAGTTATTGCTGAATACAAAGAATCATACAAAGTAAAGGATGTAGATAGTGAATACTTAGCAAAGATAACTGGAAAACAGATATTCAACGCTACCAAAAGAGAAGATTATCCTGCAGTTGGAGATTGGGTAGCTATAACCATCCCTGACAAAGAGATGGCGATTATTCACGAAATTCTACCTAGAAAAACTATACTTAGTAAAAGGTATAGTAATAAACAAGATAATCAGATCATTGCCACTAATATTGACACAGCTTTTATTATTGAATCATTAGATAGAGATTACAACCTCAATCGTTTTGAAAGATACCTTGTTTTAATAAATGAAGGGAAAATCAAACCAGCAATCATATTAAATAAAATAGATTTGATTTCAGAAGAAGAATTAAATCTAAGAATAAATCAAATTAAAGATAGATTCGATAATATTGACATTATTAGAACTAGCATAATTACCGAACAAGGATTGAATGAATTGATAAACTATATTAAGAAAGGCAAAACATATTGTTTTGTTGGTTCATCTGGAGTAGGGAAGTCATCTTTAATAAATAAACTGCTTGGACAAAGTAAAATTAAAACAGGAGAAATTGGCGATTCAACTGGCAGAGGCAAGCATACAACTACAACTAGGGAAATGTATTTTTTAGAAAATGGCGGAATTGTGATTGATAATCCAGGAACAAGAGAAGTAGGAATGACACCAGCAAATAATGGCATAGAAAATGTCTTTGATGAAATCACTACTTTAGCTAAAGATTGTAAATATGCTGACTGTACTCATACACACGAATCTGGTTGTGCTGTTTTAAAAGCTGTTGAAACAAAAAGATTAGATGAAGATAAATATCTAAACTACGTTAAATTAAAAAAAGAATCTGAATATTACGAAATGACCGATGTCGAAAAAAGAGGGAAGGATCGTAAGTTTGGAAAGTTTATTAAGAAATCTCTAGAACAGTTGAAAAAGAAAGAATTCTACTAAGCTGTTGACAATGAATTTATTTATGATATCTTTTGCTTACCCTATCAGTATGGATAGGAGGCTACAAGATGAATCAAGAAGCAATGAGATTGTTTGGATGGGGAAAAGAGCCAGGAATTTTTGGAATAAAAACAGCCAGTGGCATAATCCATCTTTGCGTAGGGGTACCGCATTGCGGAAACTATCCCACCGCTGTTGATATGACTATTCCAGCACGGCTTGTCTCGCTGATTGAAGGCGGGAAAAAAATACAGATCGTTGAAAATCCCAAAAAAGAGTTCCTAAAACTCGGCGGACCAGGAGAAGTAAACTTTGAATTCACGCCGAAACCGGTAATTCTGTGCCATAAAATCTTCCCCTCAGAAGTTTTTGTTGATGCAGAATACTATCCCGATGGAGAAGGACCTCTTGTGGAAGCTGTAAGAACAGCTATCCGTCAGGGAGCAGAGATCAATCGAACGGAGCCTAAATATAAAGAAATAAAATACTAGGCTCTTTTTTTATATAATTTAATTTTTAAAAATTTCAATTAAAGGCATAAATAAAAAAAGAGGATTACCCTCCATTTTTCGTGCAACAAATCATTGATTTTCTTGTCGCCACAAAGGCAACAAAAAAGAAAATAACGATTGAGCCGAAGAACACAATAGATATTCCATTTCGCACACCCACGTTGTAGATGATTGAAGTGAAAACTAGTGCGAAGACAACAGAGATAAAAATAATAAACGCTGCATCAAAACAATTTTTCCTCAGGTTTAATTTTTTATCATCTGAATCCATTTGGTGGGCCCGGCCTCTTTTGTATATAATACTAGAGATATATTCATCTCTTTTTTCCGGACTCATTTTAACCATCGCATCAACATCCAAATCTAAGGATGGATGGAATTCGTTTTCATTAATCCATACATGGAACCATAGCCACCAATAGGCGTTCCGTAAAAGTCTTTTGACTTCCCGAATCAACATGTTTTTTCTCCTAGGCTGTGAATGAACACAGGATTATGAATTAAAACTATACCTGATTATTAACTTTGTCAATCTAAACTTCGTTTGTGTATATTGACAAAAAAGCTAATGTCAAATAATATCCATTCGGTATGGAAAGGAATTTTGTTACCCAGGGTAGCGTTCAGCTAATTGAATGCTGCAGATTGAGACTCAGGCACGGACAAACTCTTGAATCGCTCTGTGATTCCCATAAAAAGATTGCAGAGTATCCAATTGAAAACATAAAAAAGGCGAAACTTGATGAGCCTCCCAAGGAGTTCATCACGCTTTGCATCGCTTTGGCAGAAGCAGGAATTGCCGTCGGAAAAAAGAACAACCTTGTTGATTCAAAAATCATAAAGCTGATAGACTCAGCCAAGACCTGTTTAGAACAAGACGAACTTTCAACCGCGGCTGATAAAATTCTTGATGCCATCGACAAGTTAAGGTTCGCAGGGGTGCCCATTGCATAAGCACTCTCTTTTTTTTGACAAAAACTTTTAAAAATGTATAATGGGCATATAGATTTAAAGATAATACTATGGCAGTACCAAAACAAAGACACAATTCATCAAGAAAAAATAGAAGAAGGGGAAACATTTTCATTAAAGCCCCATCTTTAGTTAAATGTCCTAAATGCGGAAAGCCTGTTTTGCCTCACACTATCTGTGGTTTTTGCGGATACTACAAAGGAACTGAATTTGTAGACGTAATGGCTAAATTAGAGAAAAAAGAACAGAAAAAGAGACAAAAAGAGATAGAAGCTAAACCCGCAGAGACTAAAAAAGAAGAAAAGAAATAATATGGCCTCAAGGCACCTATCAAGATCTGTTGCAATGCAAAGCTTGTACGAATGGGACTTTCATGGAAAGGCTGATAACGAGTTGGAAAAAATAACAGAAAAGAATATTGAAGAATTCGGAAAAGGACTTGAAAGCTATGATTTTATTTGGGCTCTAGTTAATGGAGTCAAAGAAAATCTTGATGTTATTGATAAAATTATTGAAAAGACTGCTCCTGAGTGGCCGATTAATCAAATAAACATTCTCGATAGGAATGTTTTGCGAATCGGTATTTTTGAGCTCCTTTATGAAAATAAAGATGAGGTTCCTCCCAAGGTAGCAATCAATGAATCAATTGAATTAGCTAAGAACTTTGGTGGAGAGAATTCTCGAAAGTTCATTAATGGAGTATTGGGAACAGTTTATCGAGAAATTGCTGGAGAAGAAGAGGAAAAGGTTAAAAGCGAAAACAATGAAGAAGAATAATATGAAAGATTTTTCTCTTTTAGAGAAAGATATAAACATTTCTTTCAAAAACAAGGATTTGCTAATCCAGGCTTTCTGTCATCGTTCATATTTAAATGAAAATCCTGACTTCTATTTATCTCATAATGAGAGATTAGAGTTTTTAGGAGATGCAGTTTTGGAATTAATAACTACTGATTATCTATTCAATAATTATCCTGATAAGCCAGAAGGAGAAATGACTGGCTGGAGAGCCTCTTTAGTTAATGCTAGCATTCTCTCGGACACAGCCAAGGAAATGGGACTTGAAGATTTTCTTTTGCTGTCTTCAGGAGAGGAGAAAGAAAAAGGCAAAGCGAGAAAGTATATTCTCTCTGACACCTTTGAAGCTTTTATCGGCGCCTTGTATTTAGACCAAGGATATGAAGTTACCAGGAAGTTTATTGAAAAGAATTTAATAGATCGTATGCTTCCAGAAATAATTGAAAAGAAATTATTCAAAGATCCTAAATCGTTGTTCCAAGAGAAATCACAGGAAATCGTAGCCATCACTCCAGTCTATCAGGTTTTAGAAGAAAGCGGTCCTGATCATATGAAATTATTCGTTGTTGGAGTATTTTTAGGAGAAGAATTAATAGCTAAGGGAGATGGATCATCAAAACACGAAGCAGAATTAAAAGCAGCTGAAGAAGCATTGAAAGTAAAAGATTGGGATATATAAAGCGAAAACTTCTATGATAAGAAGTTTAATGGGAGAGGAAGAGCAATACTGCTAAAAGAAATCCGAGGATCCCTCCAACAATTAGCCCGATAATTATGTTCACAGCCTTTTCGCGGTCACACTTACCTTTGCATTTGCATTCAGTGTTCATATTTCAAATTCACCTCTGACATAGTAATCCTTTAAGAATTATTGGTCAAGGGTTGAAAATAATTAAGAAATAGTGTAAGATATTTTTGTAATAAATAATAACCAATATGTTAGTAATCAGACTATTTAGAACAGGAAAGAAAAAGCAGCCTTCATACAAGGTTGTTGTTACCGATAGAAACAATCCACCTCAGGGAGGAAAGTTTGTTGAACAGGTTGGATTTTATAATCCACTAACCAAAGAGAAGACTTTTCAGGCAGAAAGAATTCAGTATTGGATGAGCGTTGGTGCACAGCCCTCAGATACAGTATATAATATTCTTATCAATGAAAGTATTGTAAAAGGAGAGAAAAAGAAAATTGTTTATAAGAAAAGTAAGAAGGCAGTTGTAGAGCCAGCACCAGTTGCTGCTCCCGCTCCTAAAGTAGAAGAGGCGACTCCGGTTGCAGAAGAAGCTCCCAAGGCAGAATAGTTTTTAACTATTCTTGCTTTTTTATTGTTTAAACATTGGAAAAGGGTAGCGAGTATATAATGATAAAAGGAAAGGTCGAACTACCCGGTGAGAAGTATTTAGAATAAAAATTGAACTAGCATGGCAGAAGCAAAAGATATCGAATTTCTTGAATATATTGTTAAGACCTTAGTTGATCATCCAGATGATGTAAAAGTGGAAAGAAAAGTTGACGAAATGGGAGTTTTACTATCAGTAAAGGTAAACCCAGAAGATATGGGTCAGCTTATCGGAAGAGAAGGTTCAACAGCTAGAGCTATTAGAAATCTAGTGAGAATCATTGGTCTTAAAAATCACGCTAGAGTTAACCTAAAGATTGAAGAACCTGAAGGTGGCTCAAGAAGAAAACCTCAAGAAGGTGCTTCAGTAGCAGAAACTGCTCCAAAAGCAGAACCAAGCATTACTGAAGACTTTGATGATTTCAAGATTTAATTGTTTACACACAGAGAATCCCGCAAGGGATTTTTTGTTTTTTCTAAATTTGACAGATTATCTATGACTAGAATATCATAAGCATATGAAGAACAAAGAAATTACAATCAACGATTTAGCCATGATGGTCCAGGGGGGATTTGAAGAAATCCAAAAAGAACTTGGAAAAACGGCTAAAAAAGTAGAAATGGATAAGCGTTTTGATAGAGTTGATAAGCGTCTCGATAGAATCGAAAAAAGGTTTGATAGAATAATACAAAAAATATCATAAAAAATTTTACCTAGTCTCCATTTGACTTATATATATCAATAATATACAATGGAAGGGTGGAAATATCACCTTTCCATTAAACATATTAATATATGGCTACCGACAACCTTATTGCAAAATTATACGAATCTCCTAAGACAATCCTGACCATAAAGGATATAGCTTTAATTTGGGAGGAAACTAATACAGTTAACCTCATTTCAAAGATTAAATACTATGCAAAAAAAGGATCACTCATTCGATTGACCCGTGGTGTCTTTGCAAAAAATAAAGAGTATGACGTCAAAGAATTAGCAACCAGTATTTATACACCCTCTTATATAAGCTTTGAGACGGTCCTTCGAGAAGCCGGTATAATTTTTCAACACTATGATTCAATCTTTGTGGCAGGACCATATTCAGCTAAAAAAAAGATTGGTGATAAAGTAATTATTTTTAGAAAACTGAAAAATAGTGTTCTATATAGTGCAATTGGCATTAAGAATGAAAATAATCATAGCATTGCTACGCCAGAACGAGCATTCCTTGATACTATTTATTTATTTCCTAAATTCTATTTTGATAACTTGCGATTCATTAATTGGGAGATATGCTTCGAGCTTGCAAAAATTTACGATAATAAACAATTAACAAAACGGGTCGCTCAATACCAAAAAAAGTATGCTCAATAAAGAAAAGCACCAGCTTATCATGGGACAGATTCTCCGAGATATTTACTCGGATACTTCCATTTCTTCTCTCATTGGATTCAAAGGCGGTACCTGTGCCTACTTTTTCTATGGTTTAACTAGGTTCTCTGTTGATCTAGATTTTGATCTCTTCTCTGTCGATGAAGCTACGCAAAAATTGGTATACGAAAAAATTCGAGGCATATTGGGAAAATATGGAAAGATAAAAGATAACCACATAAAACTAAATACTATTTTCTTTTTGCTCTCTTATGGCAACACAGATCACAATGTAAAAATTGAAGTAAACGTAAGAATCCTAACGTCTAATATTAAAGAACATTACGAATTAAAAGAATATCTTGGAATTTCTATGCTTGTCGGTAAAAAAGACTATCTTTTTGCAAGCAAACTCGCAGCCCTAACCACTCGAAAAGAAACAGCTATGCGTGATATTTATGATATCTGGTTTTTTGGCACAAATCTTTGGGATATTGATGCCGAGGTAATCAAAAATAGAACTGGGAAGACTATAAAAGAGTATATGGCTGATTGCATCCTTGTTGTTGAAGCAGTTGAAGACAACGAAATTTTACAAGGACTAGCCGAACTTTTACCAGGCGAGAAGGAAAAAACTTGGGTTAAAACCCACCTAAGGAAAGAGGTTATCTTCTTGCTTAAAAATTATATGTCCGTATTTCCATAACAACACTAAATATTATTATGCAATTCGACATTATCAATTCAGTAAGTAAGTAAATTTGACAAATTATATACCGTTTAATATAATAAATTCATGAAAAGCAAAAACATTACAATTGATGATTTGGCCGTAATGGTTAAAAAAGGATTTGACGGAGTCGATAAGCGTTTTGATGGGGTTGACAAGCGTTTCGATCGAATTGAGAAAAAACTTGACCGAATAGAAAAGATTGTCTTGCCTAATCACGAAGAAAGGATAGAAAAATTGGAAATTAAAATGGGAAAAATAGACGAATTATTACTTAATTAATAATCTATCTAATAAACAGCAAAGGTCCTAAAAGGACTTTTTGTTTTCTTGACTAATAGCTAAATATACCACAATATGAACTGGAAATAAGAAAAAACCCAACTTCCAGCTCACATTATGCAATTCAATATTATTACAATCTTTCCTAATCTTTTTGATTCATATCTTAAAGAGTCGTTTATCAAGAAAGCCTCAGACAAAGGCATTCTTAAGATTAATGTCCATGATTTAAGAAAATGGACTGATAATGAAAGAAGAACAGTTGATGATCGACCATATGGAGGAGGATTAGGAATGGTTTTAAAAGTTGAACCAATCTTTAAAGCAGTCAAAGAGATATTAAAGAAGAACAAAAAGAAGAAGAGTCGAGTAATCCTATTCACTCCTCGTGGTAAAACCTTTAATCAAAAGAAAGCTTTTCAATTGAGTAAATACGATAATCTTGTTTTTATCTGCGGACGCTATGAAGGAGTTGATGAAAGAGTAGTTAAATTTGCTGATGAAGAACTATCAATCGGAGAATATGATTTAATGGGAGGGGAATTACCAGCGATGATTGTAATTGAAACAATCTCTCGCTTAATTCCTAATGTTTTAGGCAAACCATCATTTTTAAAGGAAAGAATGACTAAAAAGGGAGGCTTTATCGAATATCCTGAATATACTAGACCAGAAGTGTTTGTTCCTGAGAAAGGAAAGAAGTGGAAAGTCCCGCCAGTCCTTTTATCAGGCCACCAGAAGAAGATTCAGGAGTGGAGAGAGGAAAGGACTAAGGTTATTGAAAAATAATCAATCATTTGCTATCATTGTCTCATTGGGCGATTACCAAAGTAGTCAAACGGGTCTGACTGTAAATCAGATGGCTTCGGCCTTCGGGGGTGCAAGTCCCTCATCGCCCACCAAGCCGAAAGGGGGAGTGCCGATGTAGTTCAGTGGTAGAACATTCCCTTGGTAAGGGAAAGGTCGTGGGTCCGATTCTCACCATCGGCTCAGAGAAATAATTAAGATAAATAATATGGCAACAAAAAAGAAAAAAAGAGCAAAGGTTGTTTGTACAGTTTGCAAAAAGACTTCTTACTTCACTAACAAGACAAAACAGGTTGAAGATAAGTTAGAGATGAGTAAGTTTTGCAAAGACTGCAGAAAGCACACAACATTCAAAGAAGTAAAGAGATAGAAGGGAAGTCATCCCTTTTGTTTTAGGGGAGTAAGCTTAATGGCAAACTGCCTCTCTCCAAAAGAGGTCTTGAGAGTTCGAATCCCTCCTCCCCTGCACGCTAGTGATAAGTCAGGTGACCCTGAGACATGGTCAATTAGTTTATAAATATGCGTCGAATAATAACAAAATTAATAGTTAGTGATGACACCTCTTTTTGAGGTGTTTATTTTATGGAAAAAATACAAACAAATATTTATAAATTGGTTAAAATAGACTTCGACTCATTGATAAATATCCTTGAAAGAAATGGCTATCAAAAGCAATTATTAAATAATTCTCGCATAGAAAACATAGTTATTTTTTATGAAAAATTTCCATCACCTAAAAAATGGAAAAACTTTTTAAGAGAGATAGTTGCTCAGGATCAGCCGATAATAAATAACATTACCGAGCAAGAAAGATTTATAATTTTAATCAAAAAAGACGACGATTCTATATACGCCGTAACTGGCGGAGGTGGTCATTTTGGCATTAAAGACTATATTGAAAATGATTTTGGATTTAAGATAGCATCTTGTTTGATTAATAAAGAATCTAAAGTTATTAAATCTTCCAAAGAAAAAAGTGTAATGAGCAAGATATTAGGTCAAGCAAAATATTTTAGAACAGAGTCTACTTTTTTAGAAAATGACGAATTTGGAAATTTTTATCAAGAATTAAACATTTTAATCGATAAACAAAAATTGATAGATAATTTTAACTTTTCCCCTGATGAAGTTAGAAAAAATTGCATTTGTGTAGCAAAAAACTCTTTTAAAATTAATAAATCTTTAACCTTTAGAGAAATGCTAAAAATAGTTGATGGTTTAGATTTCATAATAAAAAATAAAGAACCCGTTTCTTTTAATAATGTGGAGATAGTTAGCGATAAGGAACTTATAGAAAATTTGAACGATGAATTAATTGATCAATTATGGAAAAGATGTTACCAAAATAATTACATTAATTTTGATTTATGTGATAATGATTTTGAAAATTATCTTAGAGCAGAAAGATATGTTGTTAGAAAAAAATCCAAAATACTTTTAGATACAGCGGACAGAGTTGATAGCGTAGATATTATTTTAAGAGACAATCCTTACTTGAGTTGCGAAAGCTATTTACCGCCAGAAGAGGATAAAGATGAATTCAAAAATTTCATAAAATCGCTCGAAATAGATACATTTGATATTGATAATAATCAATTAACATCTAATGACTTATTGATGCATATACATGGAGACATAGAGATAGACATAAACAGTAAGAAGAAAAGATTTTTCCTAATAAATGGAGTGTGGTATCTAATAAAAGATGAATTTATTAAAAAATTAAATAGCAATTGTAAAAGGTTCGTTGAAAATTATTATGATAATGGATTAGATAAAAAATGGGATAAGGATAAATTGGATAAATTAGTGAGTGAAGATGACTACAATTTCAGTTATATTGACGAAAAAAATACATTAGCTTTACATAAAATAGAAAGTAGAAATATAGAACTTTGCGATATATTAAAGTGGGACGATAAAGGTAATGTCTATTTTTATCATGTTAAAAAATCATTTGATAATTCTTTGAGGGACCTATGTTCACAGATTTTTTTAGCAGCAAGCACCCTTCAGAACGAAAAAGAATTTAAGAAAGAAATATTTGATAAGCTTAAAAATAGCGACATAGTGCATCATGGTAAGTCATTAAAAAATCAACTTTCTAGAGATTTTGAAAAAGTAATTGATATCATAGAAAAAGCCCAAAAAATTTACTTTGTTTTATCTTTTGTAGATACACGAAAAGAAGCTCATAGACTGATAAACGAAGATGCTGAAGAAATAAATAATTTCAAATCCAATATTGCTAAATTTTCACTATATGAATTAATCTTAAATATGAAAAGATTAGATAGGGCAGAATTAAAAATTAATCAAATTGTTATCTAATTTAATTAAAAGATTGTTATTCTATAATAATCTTTTTATCCTTTAATATTAACCTACTTTTGAAGCAGTACAGCAGTTCTCTTTTTTCCAATATGGTTCCTTGCTTGAGAAGATATTTAACGTAGTTCCTGATATCAATATCAATATCATTTTTTTCTTTTTTATTTCCAAGCACCTCAGTATTAAATTTATTTATACGCATTATCTCTTGTTTCATTTTTTCTTTTATTCCCAGCTCATCCAAATCAACTCTATCTATCAACTCTATCAATTCGCTAATAAGATCTGTTTCATTTATGGCATGATTGTCACAATCAATGTTTCTTGCTTTTGTGCAGAAGTAATAAACATGCCTATTGGTTCCGCCACCTTTAAGTTTCTTGAACTTTTCATCAGCTGATATTCCTGATCCACAGTATCCACACTTAATTAATTTGGTGAATGCAAATTCTTTACTTTCTGTTTTTGGTATAAAGTTCTCATTAAGAGTAAATTGCACCTTATCAAATAATTCTTTAGTTATAATAGGTACTTGTTTACCAATATACCAATTACCGCTATCACTAGGATATTCAAATTCTCCATAATAAAATGGATTTCTAAAAATACGATAGATATTACCTAATGATAGATGACTTTCCATTTTTAGTCTTAAATCCACTTTCTGTTAGCCAGCGACAAACCTTTCTGCCACTCCATTGTTCATTGGCCACTCTTTCAAATATCTGCTTAATGATAGGGGCTCTTTTCGGATCAATCCTTACTTGGCATTTCTTATCCACGTATTTCTCGTTTAAATAGCCTGTGGGAGCAGTTCCAGGTCTCCAACCCATTTCACATCTAGTTCTTAATCCTCGCTTCACATTGACCCCTTTATTGTCATTCTCAAGCTTTGCCTGAGATCCCAATATCATTAAAAGGAATTTCTCGTTAGGATTATTGGTAAACTTCTGTCCATATGTTCTTATCTCAATCAAGAAGCTTCTGATCCATTAAATCCACTATCGAACCTAAGTCTCCAGCATTTCTACTTAATCTATCTGGAGCCCATGTCAAAATGCCATTGTATTTACCTTCACGAATCTCTTTAATCATCTCATTAAAAACCGCTCTTTGTCCGACTTCTTTTGAAGAATGTGATTCTCTTTTGACTTCGACTATCTCAAGGCCTTCTCTTTCAGCTAAGGCTCATCATTTCCTTTATCTGAGAATCTATTGAAAGAGCTTGTCTATCTTCAGATTCGGTTGATTTTCTAGCGTATAGACAGTACTTCATTTTGATGTCTAGGATAGGGGACTGACTGCTATTTTTTGTTATTATTGCTTGCTCCATATAGTTTTCTTATTATCTAGGACAAGGATGACGCAACGGCGCTAGGTAGTCCAGACCCCCTATGTAGACAAACTGGAGACTACTTTTTTGATTAAATAACGATTAACCATTGTATTTTATTGTGTTTTGTTGTATTTTAACTATATTAACCTTATGTTAATTAAGACAAAATGATTGAAGAATATTTTAGAACAAAAAACCTCCTAAAAACTCCTTGCGTGGGGATTCATTATGAACAAAAAATAACACCAGATTTAATATGGTGTATTTCTCATGTTATTCTTAATTTGACCAAGAATGATGCAGAAAAAATATTTACCGATACAGATATTAGAGAATCAGATATTTTTAATGCTTTGATGCGAGATTATTTTTCAAAAGCTCCTCAAGAAAATGCAGAAAATGAATATAATAAAGTAAGCTCTTATCAATTAGGATTATTATCCTTTGCTGGCATTTTAGAGCAAATCCCAGGAAATCCTAAAAAATATAAAATAAATAAAATAGAAATTTTAGAATATATAGCTATAAACGATTTTAATGCATCTGAATTTCTTTGTGGATATACAGAAAAATTTATTATCGATAATGGCTTAAGTCAAGTTTTTGAAAATTATAAACAGAATCCAAATCAAGATAATTATCAAAGAATAAAGGAGGCTTATTGGAATTGGGCAAAAACTAATACTGCAATTAGAGGCGACGATAGAAAACATACCTATCGTGTTTTTAATAAAATGTTTAACGTGTTCTGTTATCACAATCGTTTACCTGGCGAAGATAGAGCAAATATTATAAGTGGACCTTGTCCTTACTCATTTTTAATATATAATCGAAAAAACTTTAGAGATAGAGATATGCCAGTAGGAATGACGAGACAAGAGTATCACGAACAAATTTTATTAGACATTGATAGTGAGGGTGTGGTTGAGGTATTATTACAAAAAGCTAAAAACGTCATTAAGGCGAAATACAACAATGATAGTGAGATTAAAGATCCTAGTTTTGGTTATGCTGTGGGCAGAAACATACACATACATCACATATTGCCAAGAAATTCTTATCCTCAATTTTCGCTAGCAAAAGAAAATTTAATATCTTTAACTACCGACCAGCACTTATCTTTCGCTCACAAGACAAGCACAGCATCAATAGATCATGATTTTCAAATTATTTGCTTAAAAACGAAATTAGAAGAAATCAAAGATTCTATTAGAAATAATGATAATTTTTACAGTCTGGAAGAATTTATTAAAATGCTTAATACTTGTTTTAGTTTGTCATTATCAGAAAATTCTTCCCTCGTTGTCGTAGAAGAATCTTTAGAAAATATTTAATTTACTTCCTTACTCCAAAGAAAAATACTGAGTTAGTATCTATATTTAAAGAGCGTGTACCGTGATTTCTTGCAACTCTATAAAATTTTGTAAATTCTTCTGTCGCAAAATAATCTAAATCTTCTTTTGATATTATAGTATCTTTTGTTTTTGTCACAAGAATAGCGACTGATCCATCAACTATTGTGTCTCTAGGCAAGAAAGAAGCTCTAGGAGCATAGGTTAAATTGGGAATAAGAACGCTATCCTCTGTATTTATAAATTTTGATATTGATAATCCCTCGATAGAATTAACATATGAATCATAGTTAGGAATATCAACAATATGATTATTTCCAATATTTCTTGACTTAAGAACACGAAACTTTCCTTTATCTGTAGTAATCTTTTTAGTAATTTGGCGATCCCTATAAGAAGTAAAAATATTGAACTTCAATTTTTTTGCTATAGAGTCAAAGAAAACATTACGATAAACTAACCAATAAGGAAAATCCTTAGAACATATATAAGATTGATATTTAAATCCTATTTCATTTTTCACATATGATTCAACTAATGTTTTTTCGCCTTTTTTTCTTGTATTGATAATGAGACTAATTGTTTCTATTTTTACACCCCTAAATCCTTTTTCTCCGTAATCGGTTATTTTTTCTATTGCAAAAGAAGAAACCAATTCTCGTGTTTTATTAAATTCTGGAGCAGAAAGGAAACTTTTGGGAATTATTAATCCGACTGTGTCGCCAAGCTGTATAGCTTTTTCTAAGAAAAAAGAGAATAAATTACTTGTATTCTGATTATATTTATTTTGTTTATAAATATTTAATATTTCTTTATTTTCAGAAATATTTCCAAATGGGGGATTACCAACTACAATATTATATCTCTTTGATTGTTTAAAAAGATTAGTGTCTCCATGCATTAAAAAATCGTCATTAATAAAATTAATTTTGATGTTTTCAGGTATTTTTATTTTTTTTAATAAAAGCTTAAGAATGTCAATTGCATTTTTATCAATATCAATAACATCTATTTCTACACTGCGTACCGTTTTATACTTTTCTATAAGAAGAGGTAAAAAATTACCCGCACCAACAGATGGTTCTAGTATTGAAATTTTGTCGAATTTAGATGCATCTGGTAAATCTTTAATAATCGTAAAGCAAATATCCTGTCTAGTGTAATAGGCCGCATGTTTAAGTCGTTTAGCATTTGAAAGCTCTACTGTTTTAGCAAGCTCTGGATAACTTAAATTACTAATATTTTTTTTAATAAAAGCTTTTAAATTTTTGACATTATCAAGACTATTAGTATTTATACTTTTTATAATTTGAGATTCATTCTTATCAAAAGATCTAAATTTTAAAATAATATTTTTTGCAATCGAGTCAAATATAATAGTAGGAACGGCTTCACCAATGCATTGTCTAATATTTATCTCTTCTTTTTTCAATATCTTTTTCTTTTCTTCCTCAGAAAGATCATTAAGTTTATTAAGGGGTATACCTACCCAATTAAATGAGTCTGGAATGGACATAATTCTCATTAGCTCTCTTATGCTCAAAACTCGATTATCTTTTGGATGAATTGTTGATTGACTTGCAAGAATATCATTTCTTGTATGTACACAAGGAGCATTTTTATCCCAAAAACATCTAGTATATTTATCTCCATTTTTATTTTCATTATATACTACTTTTCCATTTTTTATTTGATGTGGCCTTCGATTAAATTCTTCATTGTCAAATGCTGATTGACCCTCCTTTATTTTTTCTATCCAAGAAACCATATACTCTGAATATGGTCTAAAATTATGATATATGTCAGTTTTAGAAATTTCTCCCATTTTTTTAAGAGATGGAAGATGTCCAATTGCATCTCTTAGAGTTCCTCCAATTTTTAAACTTGGCATTATATCAAGGGGGGTAATTTCTTGGATATCTTTTCTGGTTCCAATTACAATAGTTCTTGTTCGACTTGATGGATTGCCATAGTCTTTAAAATTTATTACTTGATAGTGAATATTATATTTTCCTCCCAGATTTATCTCTATCGCTTCTCGAATAGATTTTTGTTTTTCATCAATATCTACGCAAGGAGTATTTAAAAATGCTCGAACATTCTCAAAAATAAATATTTTTGGCCTAATTTCATTTACAAGTTTAATTGATTCAACAACGAGTGAATTTCTAGCTAATTCATTTTTTTTCTTATGATTTGCAACAGACATGCCCTGACAGGGTGGCGTTGCAATAACCACGTCTACCTCTTTAATTCCTTGTTTTGTTTTCCATAAATCTATCTCAGAAAATATTTTTTCTTTAGTCGCCACCTGAGTAATATCTTCTGCTATATAACCACTAACATATTTACATTTATTATTATGTCTTTGTATATCTAAACGTCTATTTATGATCTCTACTGTTGCAACACAATCAAACCCATTTCGTGAAAAACCATAGCATCCAATGCCAGCACTACTAAATAAACTTATGTATGTTAATTTTTTAACGCCTTTCATATTTACATTATAACCTTAATTGCTTTTTTTGTGAAGGGCTAAAAGTTTGATATTCAAAATTAATAATTATTTATATTTTATCCAATTTTTTGTTTCTTACAAATAAGGATACCTTAATAATACAAGAACGTCCAATATATTGATGTAGACAAACTGGAGACTAAAAGACTACACAAATTTCAACTTTTGAGCTATTATGTAATCACAATTTAATAGCAGTGGCCTAAACCTTTGAATTTCAAAGGCATGGCTCGAAGTCAAGTAACGCATAAAGAACCCATCATGGGGTCGCGTTACTTGCCATATCGGGAAACCGGTATGAGTGGCTTCGGCCACTACCTGTGGTGGGCTTTTTGTTACTAAAATAATAAAATATTAAAAATATATGAAAAATCAAATTAAATGTCCCGAATGTAAAAGTTATAGAATCGAGGAGAAAAATAATAGCAAAGCTTTCTCTTTTATAGGTACAGTTTTTATGGTTCTTGGTATCATTTTAATAATATGTTCAACCGCGACAATAGTGATAGGATTTCCTATTTTGTTAATAGGATTAATTATCTCGACTAAAGGGATTTTTTTTACTCCTTGGAAAAGGGAGTGTAAGTGTTTGAATTGTGGCTATAAATTTATTAGAGAAGAGGACGAATCGTCATCATCGGTAAAAACAGAAGAACCTACCGTTAGCGATAATAAAAATGAAAATAACCATAATGATTTTGAAAAATCGGTAGAACAACTTAATCAAAAAATAATTAATCCTAAAGATGATCTTTCGGTAGAAGAAAAAAAGATTACTAAAAAATCAAAGAATAAAATTACTGATAAATTAATCTATCGAATTTGTTTAGTATTTTTTGGTATTTTTGCTCTAGCTATTATTGCCATGTATTGGTATTATGTGCTTCCACTTTTCTTTATTTGGTGGGTATGGGAAAAAACAAATTTAAATAATAAAATCAAGCTTGCAATTATTTGTTTCTTAGTGATATTTGTTATGTCTATTGCTTCGTATTTTCATTATTTGGATAGGGCAGTAATAATAGAGACATTATCGCCAGAAGATGGCTTTTCCACTCAATCAAACAAAACCTTAATAAGGGGAACCATTGATCCATCTAACGCAATAATTAAAATTAATGATATTTCTATCCCTGTAAATAATGGATCATTTGAATATGAAGCAAATCTTCCCAATGAAGAAAACAGTTTTACTATTTACGCAATCAATAAAGAAATAGAAAGCACTGCTGTTAGCAAGACCATAAAAATTAAACGTATTTTTACAGAAGCCGAGCAGACCAAAGAA
This sequence comes from uncultured bacterium, assembly GCA_963802195.1. Taxonomy (GTDB): domain Bacteria; phylum Patescibacteriota; class Minisyncoccia; order Minisyncoccales; family Minisyncoccaceae; genus UBA2211. The sequence continues at coordinate 207,748 of CAWDHP010000006.1, forward strand.
GATATTACAACTAAGCTAGAAGAAATTAAAAATCAAGAGAAAACGATAGCTGTTAATGCCGTAGACTCTTATGGGAGAACAGCATTAATATCTGCTACCGAAACTAATGGATATATTGACGAATTGATTAAGGCTGGATCGAACGTTAACGCAAAAGATGGTGATGACATGACAGCCTTAATGTATGCTTCCCAAAATGGAAGCATTACAAATGTTAAAAAATTGATTGAAGCAGGAGCCAATGTCAATGCAGTAGACGTTAGCGGATTAACAGCCTTAATGTACGCTTCTATAGAGGGAGCTGATGATGTCGTTAAGGAGTTAATCAAAGCAGGAGCCGATGTTAACGCAAAAGATTATATTGGATGGACAGCATTAAAATATGCTTCTAATGATTCTTTTCATCCAGAGATTATCAAAGCTTTAAAAGCGGCAGGAGCTAGATAATAATTAATATTTATAATTATTATAGAAAATCACCTCTTTTATTACGTTCTTCAAGGTTTCTATAATAATCCTTTTTTTGCTCTATGGTCATTTGTGAAAAGGGAGTAAAAAAGTTTATCGTCCCATCGCTATAAGTTGTTGCGAATCCCATTCCTATTTTCTTTTTTAAAGCATACTCTATAGCTATAACAAGAGCATCAACTAGGTCATCATGCTTTTCGGTACCGAAACCAGTCAATTGCCTTATTAGTAATTCTGCTCCTTTTTTTGGAAAGTATACTTTTCCTTCTTGGAATAAATGGCTTATAAGGGTAAGTCTTTCACTTTTTTCAACCGAAGTTGTTATTCCTTCTACTTTAACTTCTTTTCTTTTAATTTCTTGAGTTGCTGCATCTTGGAATCCATTTTTTTCAACTAAAAACAATGGAGTAGCTTTATATAGATTTATCAAATGGTCGTTTGTATTTTTTATCTCATCAAGTATATCCTTAAAGTATAATTTTTTATTTATTATTCCAGGCAAGACATATATTTCTGGATATGGTTTAGAATAAAAGATTACTACTGGGACTATGGCTGTGCAATCGGCATCAGATTTTTGGGAAATAGCTAAGTCTACTCCCACTAGTATTTTCGATATCTTTTTATCTTGCGATATCGGCAAACTATCATAATGGTTTATCCATTCAGGTTTAATAATCTGACTATCTTTCAAGATAATTTTCAGCAAGTATTCTCGGCTCCATGCACAATCATCCATTGCCTTTTTCTTTTCTTTTTCTATGCTTTCCATATCTGGATATTTTCCTGACCAGGCGATATTATTCTCATCGTCCAATAGAGGAATTTCAAGAAAGACGCCATCGATCTCCTTATTCTCTATTTTGTTTTTTATTCTTACGATAGGAGAGTCTTCATGGAGAAGATTTCCTACAAAGATAATTTTAGTGCCTATGTCTCCAGCAGGAATAATTTCTCCAGTAATCCAATCAAATATCTTATCCCTGCCTTCTTGGGTTTTAACCGTTGTTAAGTCTTCAATATCGTCGCAGATGATTAAATCTGGCCTATGGCTCTTATATTTCATTCCTCTGATGGTCTGTTCCATGGAAACAGCCGTTATTTTTGCATTGAAGTTGTCGATAGTTAAAGACATAGATCCCCATTGTTCGCTAATCTCTTTGAAGGGTCCAAGATCGTCCTTAAGCAATGGATTAGTCGATAGCTCCATTCTTATATTCTCAAGATGCTGTCTTGCTTGCCTTTGAGTCTGGCTTACTATTACTACGAATTTCTTTTGTGGTTTTCCAAGAATCGCCCAGATAGGGTAGGAAGTAGTAAGTATGGTCGACTTTGCACTTCCTCTAAAAGCCATGACCAAACCATTTTTAATATTTTCATCTTCTGTAATGCCGAAAATTTTATCATGAAAATCGGCTGACTCATGAGTGATATAGTTATTAAAGTAAATACTGAAAAAGTATTTATGACTTTCAAAAGTCAGCTTTTTCCTAATGATAGGATTCTTTATTATTTCATTGATATCAAATTTTATTTTATTCATATTATTTTTTTATTTATTCTTATTATTCAAATCTCCGCTAGAAAGTCTTGATAGCTCTAAAGCTTTTTTTATACATTCTTGTTCTCCTGGGGACAGCTTTCTAAGGGTGGCTTTAATTTCTCCACTTATTTTCAGTTTATTTGTGTAGCTTTTATGATTATGGTTGAGCCAGTAGAAACAGGCGGTGATGTTGCCCTCCCTTATCGCCGCAATAACTTGGCTTTCAGCATAATCATTAATAAGCTTCTTTCCTTCACACAAAGCTTTGTCAGCTTTCGTACTAAATTCTTCATCGTTTTTTTTCCAACGATAAAATGTAGCTCTAGATATTTGCCCTTTTTGGCAAACTATTTGGACTATAGGTGTTTTTTCGAGCTGTTCCACTACTTGCTTTTTAATTGCAGTTTGTTTGGATGCCGAAATGTCTTTATTTGTAGTCATATCTTTTTTCTTTTTAATCCTGTTAAATTCTCCCATCTTTTCATAATGACTTCTGCATAGACTGGGGATTTTTCCATGATAAAGCAACGCCTCTTCATTTTAGTAGCAGCGATTAAAGTGCTTCCGCTACCCCCGAATGGTTCGACTATTAAGTCGTTGCGTTTAGTTAAAACTTTAAGATAGGGAATAAGTATTTCAATGGGCTTAGTGCCGAAAATTATGGCTTGTCCCGAGCTTTTTTCATCGGCTGCCTTGAAGTCAATAAAGTCAGTAGGACAGTATCTGCTTCCTTTACTGTACGGTTCCCAGTGTGGCTGTCCGCTAATAGCGAACAAAGCAGTCTCGTATTCTTCTTGCAGGCCGTCTTCTTCCGGCTCTAAGTTGAATTCGACATCTTCGCTATTAGAAGCTCCGACCATGGCAATGTCGTGCTTGTTGAAGAACTTATATTTAGCTGCAAAATTCTGGCATCGATTGGGAAGTCTCCAAACGATCATATTTTTTACTTTCCAGTATTTCTCCATTTCGCCCCATATGGTTCTGAGGTTTTTCCAGTTTTCATAAACAATAATGCTAAAATGCGTTTTAGCTATTTCGCTGATATTTTTCATCCATTTTTCAGTAAAGTCGTCAGGCAATACGTCTGTCTCTAAATATCTGCGGTCTCGCTTATATCCGAATCCAGTAACCGCTTTGCCATCTTTTTTCTTGCCGTGTAAGTAATCTAGGATGTATGGAGGGTCCGT
>CAWDHP010000007.1:0-3241 GCA_963802195.1 uncultured bacterium
AGACTTTTCGTCAACAAAAATAAATTAACAGAAAAAAAGAAATTTGTCTATAAATAGTGCGCGTGGATGGACTCGAACCATCGAACCTACCGATTATAAGTCGGTCGCTCTAACCAACTGAGCTACACGCGCAAGGTTACTATTTTTTTATATAATAATCGCTGACTACTTTCAAGGCCGTAAGAACCCTTTCGCATAATCTCGCATCACTCACTCCAAGATTGCATGTTCCGTGCCCAAAACTTCCTTTATGATTTATTTTACTGGACAAACTATCTTTAATGTATGGCCTAATAAATTGTTTCTTGTCTACTTTCAAAGTCTCTGCCCAAAAACTTATTTCTTTGTCAATATTCATATCACTATAAAGGTGCAATTGAATTTTCATTCTTTCTTTCGAAATTCCCAAAGAATTTTTAAGCCAATACATAAAAAACTTAATAACAGCTGGGTCTGTATTAGAAACCATAAGCTTACCACTAAGAAAACTTTTCGCTCCTTCTCCCCAATAAAGAAAAAGTCCAGCAAGATATAATTCCTTTTTTCCAACAGGAAATATCTTTTCCTTTTCTTCCTTGTAAAAAATACTTAACCTTGCTTCCTTCTTTTTTCTCTTAGTCTCCCTACATTTTTCTATTTTTTGCTCACAATCTCTTAACTCTCTAATTCTTTTGTCTGTTAAAGGATAATCTTTAAGCCAACCACTTAAAGTACTCTTACTTATACCCAAAGCACTTTTAATTTGACTATAGCTCATCTCCTTTTTTCTCATTTCAAGAGCTTTTTGTTTTTCTTCCCTTCTTGCCATAATTGAACCTTTAAAATAATAATATAAAAACTATTCTATAGGTTCATTTTATCACTAGATAAAAAGAGATGCAAGCCCTATTTCCCTATCAATTCTTCAAACTCTTCTCTTTCTATTGTTTCCTTTTCAATCAATCTCTTGGCTATCTTTTCTAACACACTTTTATTTTCTTGTAATACTTTTTCTGCCTCCTTTTCTGCATTAATAATTATTCTCTCCACTTCTTTATCTATCTGCACTGCAACTTCATCAGAATAATTTTGTGTTTCAGTTTCGCCACCTAAAAACATCTGACCTTCTCTGTCACCAAATACGATTGGACCTAATTTAGACATTCCATACTTCTTAACAAGATTTCTAGCAATAATAGAAGCCTTGTTCAAATCATCAGATGCTCCTGTAGTCATATCGCCAAAAATCATTTTTTCAGAACAGTAACCTCCTAATAATACTGTAATCTCTGCCTCGAATTCTTTTTTAGTTCGAAGCATCCTTTCTTCCTTAGAAACCTTAAGAGTATATCCTGCTGCCATTCCCCTACCAATAATCGATATTTTTCTAATTGGTTCAGCACCATGAACCTTGTTTCCAATCAAAGCATGTCCAGCTTCATGGTAAGCAGTGATTTCTTTCTCTTTGTCAGTCATAACATGACTTCTTCTCTCTGGTCCAAGCAAAACTTTCTCAATTGAAATTAATAAATCATTTTGCATTACCTGTTTTTGTTCTTTTTTAGCTGCTAAAATTGCTGCCTCATTAAAAACATTCTCTAAATCAGCACCAGAGAATCCTGGAGTTCTTTCGGCTACCTCTCGTAATTTAACATTGTCAGCCAAAGGCTTTCCTCTTGAGTGAATAGATAGAATATCTTCTCTTTCTTTAATATCAGGCAAACTAATAACAACTTTTCTATCAAATCTGCCTGGTCTTAATAAAGCAGGATCTAAAACATCGGGTCTATTAGTAGCCGCTAGAATAATAATCTTGTCGTTCTTTTCAAATCCATCCATCTCAGTTAATAACTGATTCAATGTCTGCTCCCTTTCTTCATGTCCACCAGTAATCGCTGGACCACGTGATTTACCAATACTATCTAATTCATCAATAAAAACTAAACAAGGCTGTTGTTTTTTGGCAGCAGCAAATAAGCTTCTTACTCTTCCTGAACCGACTCCAACAAACATTTCTACAAAAGATGAACCAGCAACAGAAAAGAAAGGAACATTGCTCTCCCCTGCTACTGCTCTGGCTAATAATGTTTTTCCGCATCCAGCTGGTCCAACTAACAAAACTCCCTTAGGAATTCTCGCTCCCATTTTTAAATACTTTTGTGGGTTCTTTAAAAAGTCTACTATTTCTTCTAATTCTTGCTTCTCCTCCTTTAACCCGGCCACATCGGCAAAGGTTATCTTTTCTTTGGGATGGCCTTCAGCTCCGAATAGTGTCGCTTTAGCTTTAGTGAAATCAAAACTTTGCGCAGCTCCTGTTTTTGCATTTTTAAATATGAAAAAGAAAAACACTGCAACCATTACCAATGGCAAGACTACCATTATTAAAACGGTTCCTACCCAATCCCATGAAGTATTCGGTTCGTCAAAAACAAAAGAGACGTTCTTTATCTTGTCTTGAGCGGCACCATAGTTAAGTAAAGCCTGACCCAAGGTATCCCCTGTTTCTTTTTTACTTACCGCTTTGGCTCCGTCTAAATACGTAACTGAGATATCATTATTTAATATCTTGATCTCCTTTACTTTTCCATTATTCACGTCAGAAGACAACTGAGTAATTGAAATATTATTAACAGTTGCTTTAGGTGTATTAAAGAAGCTAAAAGCAATTCCAAGTATCAAAAATACTAGAATAACCAAAAAGAGATTTTTAAGGAGAACCTTGATAGGACTCTTCTTCATATTTGTTTTTTATTTTATTCTTAAAGACATCCAATGTCTTTGAGGCTGGAAGCTTAATACTTGGAACTCGTATTCCTTGTTTAATTCAAGCTTTTCTTTCATTTTTGGTTCAGAACCAAATTCAGAAATATGTATTAATCCTTGTATTTTAGTGTCAGAATCTTTAGAATTATCATCAATCATTTGAATGAAAGCTCCAAAAGGATTAAATCTAACAACTACACCTTTAACGATATCTCCTGTTTTGTAGTTTAAATTCTGCCAAGGATCTTTCTTTAAGTTCTTAATAGATAAAGAAACTCTACCCTGTGAAATATCAATAACCTGAGCTTTAACATCTTGTCCAACCTCGACTACTTGGGCTGGGTCTTCAATTAACTGCCAATCTAGTTCAGAAATGTGTACCAATCCTTCCAAAGCTGAATCTTCTGGACCGGCATCAGGAAGGCTAAACTTAATAAAGGCTCCGAAATTAACAATTCCAGAAACTTTTCCTTCAACTACATCTCCTACCTTTAATGAT
>CAWDHP010000008.1:0-22498 GCA_963802195.1 uncultured bacterium
GGGTTTAAAGTCAATGGGAGATTCGGTAAATGAGGCGAACCTAGAACCTCTTAAGTGTTGTTGTATATAAAAAAACTGACTGAGCTGTTTTTTAAAAATTTTTGCTTATTCTCACTCTTTTTTGGACAAAAATTGTTCTGCATCAATGACGAGCTCTTTCAGTTTGTTTGCCAATACTCTCGCCTCGTCGATTGAGATAGAGTAGCGGATACTCTCTCTTTCCATATCGAATGGGCCTCTTGGAGTTCCTCTCTCTGTCGCAAAGGATATCTTTGCGTCTGTATTGGCGCCGGAAACATTTAATTGTAAATTTACTTCCAAAGAATGATAGTCCTTCGGCTGTTCTTCTTTCGTTACACCAAATACAATGCTGTGTTTGTTTTCCTTCATGTTTATCCCTCCTAGGGTTGTTATATTTATATAATATAATATGTAATGTGTCAAGTTTTTAATCTTTTAATTTGTATGATATAATTGGCTTATTAAAATTTAAAAGAATTTATATGAACCAAAAACAAATATTGAGCGTAATAATGATTCTATTAGCCTTTGCAACGGCAATATACTTTGAGCCTTTAATGCCTTCTAGGATGGCTTCACATTGGGACTGGCAGGGCAATGTTGATGGACATATGGGCAAAGACTTTGCCTTATTTTTCTTTCCTTTCTTAATGGTTATTATAAACATTCTTTTTTATTTTATCCCTAAGATAGATCCACAGAAGAAGAATATTGAAAAGTTCTGGAATTCTTATGATAGCTTTATTCTTGTTTTTAATATTTTCATGTTTTACATCTATTCCATTACTATTATTTGGAATATGGGATTCAAGGTGAATATGAATGTGGTTATGATGCCTGCTCTGGCTGTTCTTTTCTATGCTTGTGGAGATTTAATCAAGAATGCGAAAATGAATTATTCAATTGGGATTAGACTTCCTTGGACGCTAGCCAGCGAGACCGTTTGGAACAAGACACATAAGGTAGGGGAGAAATTATTTAAATTAACAGCTCTAATTACTTTATTAGGCGTTTTCTTTAGTAATTATGCAATGTGGTTTTTCTTTATCCCTTTAACTATTTCAATTATCTATCTTTTCATTTATTCCTATCTTGAATACCAGAAAGTAAAGTAAAAATATGAAAATAAGACCATTATCAAACAATATTATTATTGAGCAATTGAAAATAGAAGAAAAAGGAGGAATATTATTCCCTCAAACATCTGACAAGGAAAGACCTCAGCAGGGGAAAGTGATTTCTGTTGGGCCTGGCAAAAAGAATGCTCAAGGAGTAGCGATAAAGATGGATATTAAAAAAGGAGACATTGTATTATTTAGTAAATACGGACCTCACGAAGTGAAAGTTGGAGATAAAGAGTATCTAGTTTTGAAAGAAGAAGACATTCTGTGCGTGATTGAAGAGTGATGGTTCGAATCCTATTTACCGAGCTTTGATAGAAATCGACTTTTGTCGATTTTTTGTTTTATAAAAAAAGGAAAGGGACTGTTGATTTCAACATTCCCTATAATATTGGTTCAGAGGTCTTTTGAACTTTCTCAAATTGAGAGTATCTCATTTTCGACTCAATTAAGAACCGAGGTCTTGCAATAATGATTAGCTCGTTTTGCTTTACACTTAATCTCATTGTCTCCTCTTCTATTCTGTGAACTTGAGTCGTTTCTTCAAAACCAGCCGCTGGGACTTGAACCCGGTCTTCTTTCTTTTTCTGCTCTCCATGGCTAATATTAGGAAAGCCATGTCCGAAAGGTGCTTGCCAGTTGCCGAGCTTTTCTGAACCAAGATTATAGTAGCTTAAGCTTTAAATTTGTCAATATTCAATGAAATACTTAAAAAAGTTCCAAGTTCGTCCCACTTACTACCGAGCAGTTAAACCATCTTTTAATTAGGGTGGTTTTTTGGTAGAATAAGAATATGAAACTTATACCCGATTCTAATTTACTAAGAATATCAATCCGAGATAATGGAGAAAAATTAGTTGATATAAAAAAGCATTGCCCTAAGGTTTTAGTTAGAGTTGCGAACTATATTATAAAAGACGGTGATAGAATTAATGCTCGTTTAGTTAGAGAAGATATTGTAAATAGATTGAATAATGCTCAATCTGACCTTCCAGAGGGCTTTCGTTTATTAATACGTTGTGGCTATCGTAGTCTAAAAAGTCAAACGAAAAGATATAATTGGATGTATTTAAAAATTAAGAAAAGACACCCAGATTATAGTGAAGAAAAATTAAAAGAAGAAACTAGTAAGAATGTCGCTCCGATCGATATAATTCCGCCCCACTCAACGGGTGGAGCTGTAGATTTATCCATAGTTGATTGTACAGGTAGAAATCTAGATATGGGAACCAAGTTGGGAGAGTTTAACGAAAAAACTTACACAGATTTTCCTAGAATATCGGAAACTGCAAGAAAGAATAGAAAATTATTGATTTCAATTATGACTAGAGCCGGCTTTGTAAATTATCCAACCGAATGGTGGCATTGGTCATATGGAGACAGATATTGGGCAGCCGTTTTAAAGAAAAAATGCTCTATCTATGATGGGAAGTAATGTCGAGTTTTTCAAAAAGGTTCCAAGTTCGTCCCACTTATCGAGTAATTTGACGAGTAATAATTTGACTACGAAATTAATTCGACGTATTATTAATATTGCCCTAATAATAGGGAGGTGAAATTGTGGAGCTGTACATTAAGCAGATTAAAAATATAGAGCGATTGAAGGGAGAAGAGAGGAGAAGCATTAACTTTACAGATGGAAGCAATCTAGTTGTACGCTATGTGACCTTTCCATTTAGAGTAGTCGATGCTCAAGGAATGATGGTTCAATTTTTCCATACCGGTAAGTCAAATAAAGCCTTATTCGGATGGCCAGAAAAGGAAAAATCAATTGCTCTTGAGTTTTGCCATGAATGGGATGAAAAATTAGGCTTTGACCAATCTTTTACCGATTGGAGAGACTATTTCCGATTCGTGACAATAGAAAAAGTCGTTGACAAGAGAAAATCGGGAACTCCGACTATTCTCCATATCAATGACAGAGGAGATATAATATCTTCTTAATTTTTTTATAAGATTAATTTTAAAAGGTTCCAAGCTCGTTCCATCTACCGAGCTCTAGTACATCGACTTTTGTCGGTTTTTTGTTTTGTGGTATAATTTTTTAAAGGATAGATTTAAATTAGTGATTTTTACCTAATTTATTTTTGTATAATAATTTGGATAAATTTATGGATTTAATAATCAAACAAATCAAAAAAGAATTAAAGGAAAACAGCGATCCACAGACTAAAGCCACAGGACATAATTTTTTCAAGGAAAAGGTGAAAACTTACGGCGTAAGAATAGCGGTGGTCAGTAAAATTAGCAAAGCTTATAGTAAATATATTTTAGGATTGAGCAAAAAAGATGTATTTGTCTTATGTGAGGAATTATGGAAATCAGGCTATATGGAAGAATCATTTATTGCTTGCAATTGGTCATATCTCATCCATAATAATTACGAAGCTTCTGATTTTGCTGTTTTTGAAAAATGGGTAAATGATTATGTTTCCAATTGGGCGTCTTGTGATACTTTATGCAATCACAGCATTGGTGCTTTTGTAGAAATGTACCCAAAGTATTTGAATAATTTAAAAGCATGGACTAAATCAAAAAATCGTTGGATGAGACGTGCTTCTGCAGCTTCTTTAATTATTCCTGCAAAGCATGGTAAATTTTTGAAAGAAATTTTTGGAATTGTAGATGCATTACTTGTGGATAATGATGATTTAGTACAAAAGGGCTACGGTTGGATGCTTAAGGCCGCAAGCGAAGCGCATCAAAAAGATGTGTTTGAATATGTGATGAAAAACAAAGCTAAAATGCCCCGCACTGCCTTGCGCTATGCTATCGAAAAAATGCCTAAAGAATTAAAAATTAAAGCCATGGAGAAATAATAGTAACAAAAAGCAAATTAGATTATTTTTGTTTGACACAGAATATTTAATAGGTTAAACTTACAAAGTAATATTCAAAAAATGAAAAGAAAACAAGTTATTGTTCTCTTTTTATTTTTGCTTTCAGGTTTAGCAATATATTTTGTAGCTAACGGGGAAAACAAAGATAAAATTGGAACAATTGTTGAAAACCAAAAAGGTAAAGCTCTCGAAGTCATTAGAAAAAATGGTAGCGTTGTCTTAGATAGGGCACAAGAAAAAGCTTCGGAGGTATATGAAGTAGTTAAGGAAAAAGGGGGAGAGGTTGTTCAATCAGCAATAATTGCTCCATCTCAAGAATTAGCTAGATCTTTAGTTAAAAAGGCTTTAATTGGTGCTACCTCAATTTTAACCCCTGAAGATATCGGAGGTATTTTAGCTAAAGAACAAGGAAAGACTACTTGTGAGTGTCGGTAGAATTGACAATTCACAATACCTGTAATACAATTGTATTATACAATAAGAATATAAAACTATGCGTAAGGTATTAAGTATTTCTATTACAGATACATTAGAAAAGGAGATAAAACAGAGAACTAAGAAGAGAGGATTTAATTCTGTGAGTGATTATATTAAAAGTCTTTTAGTTGTTGATGAAGATTTAATATCCGAAGAAGAATTATTGGAAGATATTAAATCTGGGCAGGAAGATTATAAGAAGGGAAGAGTCATTAAGGCCAAATCTGTTGCCGATTTATTTAAGAACGCTGATAAATATAGAGCTCAATTAAATGGAAAATAATATTGTTTATTCTCCAAGATTTTTTAAAAGGCTTGAAAAATTACCTCAAGAAATTATTGATTTAGCAACAGAAAAACAGAAAGTTTTTGAGAAAAATCCTTGGCATCCCTCACTGAGGATTCATCCATTAAGAGGTGAGCTTAAAGGATATTGGTCTATGAGCGTTAATGTACAATATCGTATTATTTTTGAACACAAAGAGAATGGAGATACTTTATTCTTATCAATTGGTAAGCATGATATATATAGAAGCCTTTAATTTGTTTCTTTTTCTGGTATAATAAAATAAAAACATGGAAAGCATATACATTCTATCATTAATAATCGGTCTTTTTCTTCTTTTTATTTTAGGAAATTTTTTAGTCTTGCTTAAAATGAAGAACCAGACAACTAAAGCTTTTAAGGAGGTAGACGATTATTTAAGAAAAAAGATTGAATTAGCTAATCAAGTTATTTCCGAAATATCTAAATATGTTTCTTATGAAAAAGATTTTGTGAGAAATGTTTCTGAAGCTAAAAAGAAAGCAGAGGAAGCTAAAACAGTTAAAGAAAAGAAAGAGGCTGGCAATATTTTAACAATGGTTTTGAAGGCTGCTTTCGATGCATCTGAAAAATATCCAGAATTAAAGGTTTCTCAAAGATTAAATCAATTAAAGAGAGAGATTGATGAGATAGAAGAGGGAATAGATTCTTTTAAAGGATTATTCGGAGAATTAGGAGAAACAGCGAAGAAGGTCTTGAAAAGCAAGCCGTTTGGTGTAATATATGATTTGTTCAAGAAAGAGACTAAAAACGTTAAAGAAGAAGTCAAAAAGGTTAAAAAGAGAATAGTTAAAAATAAGAAAAAATAATATGTCAACAATAATCATTATCCTAGCCGTCATATTTATTATTTTGTTATACATAATTGGTATGTATAACGGTTTAATCACCCTAAGGAATAGAGTTAAAGAAGCTTGGTCAGATATTGATGTTCAATTGAAAAGAAGATATGATCTAATTCCTAATCTTATCGAGACAGTAAAAGGGTATGCTACTCATGAGAAGGAAACCTTTGATAAAGTTGTTGAAGCTAGAAGCAAAGCTATGTCAGCAACTGGATTAAAAGAAAAGGGAGAAGCTGAAAATGCTTTGTCAGGAACACTAAAGAGCTTGTTCGCTTTATCAGAAAGCTATCCTGAATTAAAAGCTTCGGTTAATTTTCTTGAATTGCAGAAAGAATTAACTGATACTGAAGACAAGATTCAGGCTTCTAGGAGATTCTACAATGGCAATGTATTAGACTTTAATACTAAGCTTGAAACATTTCCTTCAAACATAATTGCCCAGATGTTCGGATTCAAGGTTTCAGAATTCTTTGCAGTCGAAGAGGGAGAGAAGGCAGCACCAAAGGTCAGTTTTTAATAATTTAAATCTAAAGATATGAAAAATATTTCAAAGTGTATTTTAAAGCAGAAAAAAAGACTAAGAAGGAAATTCAATAAGCTTTCTGAGAGAGACACAAAGAGAAGAGGGCTTGATAAAAAGAAATAATATATGGCAACGCTGTATAATATAGCTGACTCTAATGTTAGGAAAACATGGTTTTTGATAACCTTTTTTCTTGTTTTTGTCATTCTCCTAGGATGGCTTTTTAGCAATATTCTTAATAGTTCAGCGATATTATATATTGCTGTTATCTTTAGCGTCCTAACTAGCGTTTCTTCTTATTGGTATTCAGATAAAATAGTATTATTATCAACGGGAGCTAAACCGATTGAAAAAGCTGATAATCCAGAGTTATACAGAATCGTTGAAAATCTTTGCATCACTGCAGGCATTCCTACACCCAAGATATATATTCTAAATGAAGCTCAGCCTAATGCTTTTGCTACAGGCAGAGATGAGAAGCATGCTGTTGTTGCAGTAACTAAAGGGCTTTTAGGAAAATTAGAAAAGAAAGAGATTGAGGGAGTGATTGCTCACGAATTATCGCACATTAAAAACAAAGATATGCTATTGCAAACAGCAGTCGTTGTTTTAGTAGGAGTGATTTCTATAATTACTGATTTCTTTTTAAGAATCAGTTTTTGGGGAGGAAATAGGAATAGTGATGAAAATAACAATACTAACGCCATAATGTTGATTTTAGGAATTGTAGTTGCAATCTTAGCTCCGATTGCTGCAACAATGATTCAATTATCAATTTCAAGAAAGAGAGAATTCTTAGCTGATGCCTCAGGAGCATTATTGACTCGCTATCCCGAGGGACTAGCAAGTGCTTTAGAAAAGATTGCTTCTGATAATAGCCAATTAAGAACAGCTAATAGTTCTAATGCTCATCTTTTCATTTCTTCTCCTTTTAAGGGAAAAGAAAGCAGAAGCTGGTTTAATAAACTATTCATGACTCATCCTCCAGTTGAAGAGAGGATAGCAAATTTGAGAGGGATGAAAATTTAGCCTAGGAGAGGTACAAAAGCGGCTTAATTGGCAGTCCTGGAAAGACTGTGTGGGGCAACTCACCGAGGGTTCGAATCCCTCCCTCTCCGCCAGATTACCGTGTTGGAAACAAAAAAACTTCCCGAAAATATGAATGGCTTTATCATTGGAGGATCAGGAATTATCATAACCAAGGAGCCATGTAAAAATTTGGGCAAAATCGGAAGAAATGATCCTTGCCCTTGCGAATCAGGTAAAAAGTATAAAAAATGTTGCGGAAAATAACTAGATGACATCTTAATGTAACTTTATGTTATTATTTGTGTCACTTTTGTCACTTTTTAGATAGCTCGAGTCGCGTCGTTATGGTAAAATAAAAGTACTTAAATTTTCCTTGTGGGGTATACATCCCTGGGGTTCGAGCTCGACTCGGCCTGCAAATCCAGGAAGCCTTTATTTGTAAGGCTTTTTTAGATATTCGCGACATGACGCTGGAACCTTTTGCCTATTACGTTTGACAGACGCCAATATATTGTTTATACTGTATCCGAGGTGATGTCTTATGTCCAGAAACAATTGTATCGGTTTCCATGTCTCCCGCAATTGTCCCGTAGTTAAAGGGTTTTTCTTCAATCCCGACTCTATTCGGGATCATTTCTCTTTTAGTTTTTTTCTTTTTACTTCTTTTCTTCTTTTTGTATTGCTTACTCGGGAGAAGACAGCAATATGCTTGACCGTGAATTGAATACAACCATTCATAGATAGTTGTTTTAGAGGCGTAGAAGGGCTTCTTTAACTCCTTCATCCGACCAGCTATTTCGTCAGGATTCCAGTCAAGAATCAGTCCTTTAATGATGAAGGTTTGGAGTTCTTCATTTTCATTAATTTTCTTTCCTTGGTACCTTGCATATTTTTTCCGTACGTACGCCTTATGATTAGCGTACTTTGCCTTATATATTCCAGTCTTCATCGATCCCTTATCTAGTTCTCTCGAAATGGTTCCTTCGTCTCTTTCCAAGATTTCAGCTATCTCTTTTTGGAGGTGTTGAGAAGAGAGGAGAGCTTGAATTCTATCCCTCTCGTTTTGGTCTAAATGTTTGTATCTTTTCATATTGAGATGTTAGCTCATCTCAGTTGCACTTCAAAACGGAAATTGCGGTACCTTGAAAAATGATCAGTATGACGGATTCTGTAGTGAGTGTGGGGGTACTTGCTCCGACATCATTAACCCGGTTATTGAACAGGTCCTTAGAGAAATTGGGGTTCTTGATCCTTTGACTGAGGTTTATTTCGAAAACCTTGATCCTTTAACAAAAGCAGAAAGCATACCATTGGACTGGAAACTTCTTGGGGTAATTAGGGCGATTGAGCCCGAAACCTGGCGAACCGATGGACTGTATTTAAGATTAACGTGTCCTATCTAGATTAATAGATGGGGCACTTTTTATATAATCCACCCTCAAAAAAGGTTCCAAGTTCGTCCCACCGCCCCTGCAAAATTAAGAAGCCTTATTTTTATATTTTTTATAGTAACCACGCAAGGACAACGAAATTTTTGCTTTAGTTTCTTGAACTTGACCCTGCCATTGACTAAGTAAAGTTATTATTGTATCGTATATACATCTCAAAAGAGATGTTTTACTATTAGTGAACATTAAAAATAGGGGGTAAAAAATGAAGCAAAGCAACGCCCGAAAAATCATGGGGCTTAACTATTTTGGCATCGAAGAAGCAGTTGAGCATTTCGGAGTTATTCCGACAGAAGAAGAACTCGCCAATCTCGCAAATATTCCTTTCTCTTGGACATTGCTGAGGAAACTAAAAAAGACACATGTTCTTATTGCCGTATTTCCTTTATCAATTGCCGAAATACGTGCTAAGGTAAGGATAAATCTTTTCAAGCGTTGGTGGGATCGTTATGACGGAGAATTTACCAAAGAAAAGGAAAAAGCCTGCTGGCGATTAGTTCGCAAAAAACAGGTTACTGGCTCGTTCATGAAGTCTCGACTAGAGCAAGAGAAGCTATTAAACGAAAAAGAAGAAATACCAACCGCAAGAGTTTTGGTATACACAATTATCGGACAGTGCCTCGCTCACGACGAATTCTTATTTGACTGGGGTTGGGCTCGTACATCTTCTGCGGAATATGACGAATACAATGTAAGTATCGGGGACTTTCATCACCTCGATGGGATCTTGTATCAATTTTCAGGCGGACTGGATGTCAGATTTGATAGTTTCGATAATGAAAGAGGCAATTTAGGTATTGCATCCGCCATTAAAACTTAATAATCACTGGAGGTAAGCTGATGAAACTAGAATTAGATCCAAGCGACTTAAGCTCTGGGTATCAAACAGGAACATCCGAAGACGTTGACCAAAAATGTTCTACGTCCCAGGTAACATTTGATAAACTCAATCCAAGAGCTCAGACTGCAGTTCGTGTAGTAGAAAAAGCCACTTTCTTTTCTTGGAATCGGCAAACATACAATGTCGTTTATCCATCAAAAGAATAACACATTAAAGAAAACGTCTGAAACCTATCAAAACAATCCATTGAGATTGGGACGTAAGGTTTCTTTTTTTATACTTAAAAAGGTATCCCATCGCTCCTGTAAAATCTAGCCGACACTGTTGTCGGTTTTTAGTTTGTGGTATAATATTTTCAAGATTAATTAATACAAAAATATGGAAACTAAAAAGATATTTAAATTTGTAGCTATATTTCTTGTGCTAGCGATAATTGGATTCAGCTATTATTACTTTTTTGTTAGACCTAATGCCAGTGAATCTGTAAACAATATTTCTGAAAGTTTATTTGGTTGGAAATTTCCAGTAGCTAAATTTCCGTCCACTGGCTCACAACAACTTTCATATTCCGACATCCGAGATCCTGGAGGCGTACCCCAGGGACTTCCTGTTCGTCTTAAGATTCCGACTATCGGTGTAGACTCAGCCATTGAAGATGCACTTATTACAAAAGACGGAAGAATGGATGTACCGGCTGGCTCTGTAAATGTTGCCTGGTTTTCCTTGGGGCCTAATCCTGGAGAAGAGGGAAGTGCAGTTATCGGAGGACATTTTGGTATTAAAAATGGAGTGCCCTTTGTTTTTTATAAGTTAGATGAATTAAAAGTAGGCGATAAAGTATACATAGTAGACGACAAAAACGATACTCTTACTTTTGTAGTTCGATCTATTAGCTTATTTGACCGAAATGCTGATGCAACAACTGTTTTTACTTCTAACGACGGATTAGCTCATTTGAATCTTATCACGTGTGAAGGGGTTTGGAACAAAGTTAACGATAATTATCCTCAGCGAAGAGTAGTATTTACTGATTTTACAGCGACTAATGAGTAATAGGCATCCCTATATTATTGGTGTTTTCTGATTTAAAGGAATATAATGCAATAAAGATAATAATTTTAAAAAATATGAACAAAAAAATACTAATATTTTTAATCGCTGTTGTTTTGATTTTTGTTGGAGTACTAATGTATTTTAATGTTTTTAACAAAAAACAAAATCAGCCAGTAGTTCAACCCGTAGCTCAAGCAACATACATTTGTAATAATGATAAAACAATAAAAGCAATTTATTACAAAGGTGAAACTAAAACCGTAAAGCCAGGAGAACAGCCAATTCCGACTGGCAGTGTGAATATAACCTTAAGTGATGGACGTGTTTTAATTTTAGCACAAACTATTTCAGCAGACGGAACCCGTTATGCTAATAGCGATGAGTCTTTTGTTTTCTGGAGTAAAGGGAATGGTGCTATTGTAATGGAAAATAATGTTGAAAAAAATTACACAGGCTGTGTAGTAGAAGCTAATGATTTAGGAGGATTACCTAATATCTACCATAGTGATAAATTTGGATTTTCAATTCGTTATCCAAACGACTATTCAATTAATCCTGACTACCAATACCAAGCTCTTGGGCCGAATAAGGGAATAGATGGAGTCAAATTTACAATTTCTCCAAGTATTAAAAATGGTACTAATTTATCAAGTGATAGCGGAATCTCCGTAGAGTTTATTCCCTCTGTCCAAAGCTGCAACGCTAGTCTTTTCCTTTCTAATAGCTCTAACGTTAAAACAGTAACCGATAATAATACAGATTATTCTTTTGCCTCATCTACTGATGCGGCTGCTGGTAATCGATACGAGGAAAGTGTTTGGGCTCTTCCAAATACAAATCAATGCATTGCTGTTCGTTATTTCATCCATTACGGAGCGATTGAAAATTATCCTCAAGGCGCAGTTCAAGAGTTCAATAAAGCATCGTTAATTAATCAGTTTGATAAAATACGTCAGACATTGATTGTCCAGTAATCAATAAACATGAATAGAAATAAAAAAATATTTGCTTCTATTACAATCATCCTGATAGTTTTATTTATATGTGGGGCTAGTTATTATTTTATAAATAAACAATCACAAATAGACGGAACTGCTAATTGGAAAACTTATACGAATGAAAAGTTTGGATATACTATTAAATATCCAAACGATTGGACATATAGAGAATATCCAGATACTCAGACTGGTGCTGGTTTTCGTCCAATAAATCAATCTAACGAAGTTCAGTACGAATTCATTAATGTTGGTGCATATGGATCGGCTGAAAACGAATACAATGTTCCATTCGATGACTATGTTAAAGAGGCAGCGATAGCAGAAATACAAAATTACGAAAAATTAAATTCTATTAAACAAATAACTACTGATGCTGGAATCAAGGGGTATGAAACAACTTGGATTTATTATGATATGCGTAGTAAGGAAAAGAAAGCTTCATTACCAATTACATATATTGATTACCAGAAGACAGTTGGGTCAAAATATAAAACTATTCAAATTAATCTAGGCAATGAAGATTATGAGAAAATATATGACCAAATGATTTCTACTTTTAAATTTTTACACTAAAAAAGTTTTTGATAATATTCCATTACTCTATTTAAGGGAGGAGACTGTTGTGTAAAAAATACTTGACAAAATGTATATTATACCTTACATTAGAAATATAAGAATAATATATGAAAAATATGTCATATAAAAATTTCAGGATTGTAAGAATATTAATCGTTTTCTTTTTAGCTATGACAATTTCTATTGCCGTTGAGATGCATAATGTTCTGCTCGCTGTTTCAGCTATGGGAATCGGAGCAATTTTAATGATTTTGATAAAGAAAAAAGTTAAGGCGGTTATGGTTGATGAAATGATTAAAAATATTGCTGGTAAATCAGCTCTGATGGCTTATAGTATCACAGTGCCGATCTTAGCTATTCTTTCTTTGGTTTTTATGTTTTCTAATTTAAACCATCAAGGTTCATATTTATATGATTTAGGGACAATTTTCAGTTATATTGCTTTATTCAATATGGCTGTCTATTCTTTCGCTTACTATTATTACAGAAACAAATATGGATCAAATAAAGAATAATATTAAAGTTCTAAGGGCGGAAAAGGGGATGACACAGGAAGAATTGGCAGATAAGGTTAATGTTACCAGACAAACTATTATTGCTATCGAAAAGAATAAATATATTCCTTCTTTAGCATTGGCTTATAAAATATCTTTATTTTTTAAGAAGAAAATTGAAGAAGTTTTTCAATATTTAGGTGTGCGTTTGACGGCTGGTTTTCCAGGGGTATAATGGAAGTATGGAAACGAAGGATTTAAAAGAGAGAATAAAATCAACTTTAATAAAAAATAATGTTAAGTAATTATCGGTTTTTGGCTCGGTTGCGAGAGGGGATGATAAATAAGGAAGCGACATTGATTTACTAGTTAAGTTCAAAGGAGAAAGAAGCTTGAATAGATCTCATTGCTTTAAGAACTGATTTAGAGGAACGGCTTAATCGTAAAGTCGATTTGATTACATATGACTCTTTAAATCATCTACTAAAAGAAAGTATTTTTAGGGATGAAATTAAAGTATATGGCGAATGAAGATAACATTATTTTTCTTGAACATATACTAGAAAGTTGTAAGTCCATTAACTCTTATATCAAAGGAATAGACAAAGCTGGTTTTTCTAATATCTCCAGAGAAGAAAGATTCAATCATTAGAAGACTGGAGATTATAGGAGAGGCTGTTAGCAAACTAGATAAAAATTTCAAAGAAAACTATGTGTGAGTTCAGTGGTTAAAAATGTCAGACATTAGAAACGTCCTGATTCATGCACTATGTTGTACTAGAGTTAATTTAGTTTGTAATACTATTAATAATAAAATGGAAAAATTACATCAAAAAACAGAAGAAGGAGTATTGGTAATAGTTGCTCTTTTTGTTCTTGTTTCTTCAATGCTTAATGCGACAATTTCAATTATTCTAGCTTTAATTAGCTTATCAGTTTTTTTCGCATACAACATGATGACAAAAAAGAAATGATCTTCGTAACTGGTAATCAAAACAAGCTTAAAGAGTTTGAGGCGATTTTGGGAATTAAATTAAACCATACTGATTTAGATTTGGATGAAATCCAGTCGATTGATGTTGAAGAAGTGGCAATTCACAAAGCAAAACAAGCCTATCAATTATTAAAAGAATCAGTGATTGTAGAAGATACCGGATTGTATTTCGAAGAATTGAATGGATTGCCCGGAGCTTTAGTTAAATTCTTTGTTAAAAAATTAACTCTTGATCAGATTTGTTCTTTAGTTAAGGAAAACAGAAAAGCAACAGCTATTACCTGTATTGCATATTTTGATGGAAAAGAAGTACAGGTTTTTAGAGGAGAAACAAAAGGGGAGATAGCGACGGGGCCAAGAGGAAATACTAATTTTGGCTGGGATCCTATCTTTATTCCCGAAGGGTCCAACCAGACCTTTGCCGAAATTTCTTTTGAAGAAAAACAGTATAGTTCTATGAGAGGAGAGGCAATTAAAAGGCTTAAAATAGCTATTGACAAAATTGCTTAAATACTTTATTGTATAGTGACGGTACATTACGCACTCGACCCTCAATCCGAACACTCGGATTTTTTTGTTTAATCAGTTATTCTCTTCCTTTTTCTGGAATTTTGGAGAACCTCTAATGGAGTCAGATATTTGAGGCATTTCATTATCCTTCCTTGAAGCCTGTTTTCTATTTCTCTAACAAACTCATTTGAATATTTTGAAATATCCGCTCCTTTAGGAATGAATCGCCGTATTTCCTTATTCGTGTTTTCCACTGTTCCTTTCTCCCAGGAGTGATATGCGTGACAGAAGTATATTTTTATTCCAATGATTTTCTCCATTTCTTTCCATTTCTGAAAAAGGATATCATTATCCAAAGTCATGGTTTTCAATTCGGGAAATCTCTCCTTTATCCGAAGCATTTTTTCTATTACGTTTTCGAAATCAGGTTTGATTATCTTTTCAATGAAGGGTGCTCTTGACTTGCGGTCGGCGACGACAAGAAGGATTCCTTTGCCTTCTTTGCCTGAGACAATGAAGTCTCCTTCGGCATCTCCGATTCTTTCCCTTTTGCCTATACCGCAAGGCCTTTTGTCGATGAATGTTCTTTCTCCTAATTTAGGAGAGGGCTTTCTTTTCTTCCTTTTCTTTCCTTTTTTTAATAGCTTTCTTGCATATTCAATCTTTCCTCCGTATATGCTTCCGATGTATCTCCTGATGCTGTTTTTCCCGACGCTCAGAAGATTTTTTTGCGCTTTTTCAATCTTCCCGAAATGTTTTCGGGAGAATCGCCGAAAAGAAGCTTTGTTTCGACGAATTCGCGAAGCGGTTTATTCAAAGCAATTTTCATTCCTTCGAATTTGCTCTGCCTTCTTCTTAGCAGAGCCTTGTTCTCCGCCTTTTTCGGATCGTACTTGCCATCCACGCTGTTTATCCCTATTTCATCGGATATTGCTGAAAAAGATCTCGCGAGAGCGCGACCGATGTCGCGCAAAGAATATCCTTTTTTCTTAAGAATTGCTATTTCATCCCGTTCGCTTTTAACAAGATGCGAGAACTTTTTTCTTTTTTTTCATATCTTTATTCTATCACAAGTGTTCGGATTCAAATGGGAATCTGGGTTAACAATTTGGGGTTGATTAACGGCTTAATTTAAGAAGATTTTGTCTTTTTAAATTAGGCTGGTTAATCAGCCTAAACAAAGAAGGTGATTTCTTAAGATACAGAACAAATAAATTGAATTTATTCTGTTGACGGCCTTGTTAGACAAAAGATTAAAAATTTATTACTGCTATTAATGGGTATAATCAGCTTTTGATCGACGCCATGTACAGAAGAAGAAAAAGCATTGCGATATTTAAAAATTGTTATTTCTTCTGGTGGTAAATTGAATTCTCAGATCGATTTCCTTAAAGAGTATGAGGAAATTGGTTGTGAAATTTCTTGGCAATCATTGGGTGAGATATATAATTGTTGCAAGAAGTCCCTTTTCGGGCAAGAAGATACTTTTCGACGAGGGATTGGGAAATATAAAAATATTTGCAAGCCTTCTTATTTTTAAGGTGCTGGAAAATTTAATTGACAACACTCTTCAGCATGGAGAGGCTTCTGAAATAAGATTTAGTCATTTTATTTCTCCTGATAAAAATCTTGTTATTGTCTATGAGGACAATGGAAAGGGGATTCCCCCAGAAGACAAAGATCGGATTTTTGAAAAGGGCTTTGGAAAGCATACAGGCATGGGTTTGTTTTTATCCAAAGAGGTCCTTGATATCACAGATATAAAAATTTGTGAAAAAGGAAAGCTAGGCGAGGGAGTGCGGTTTGAAATAACTGTCCCCGAGCACAATTATAAAAGGATCGCATAAGACTATATAATAAATATAGTTTCTTTTTTTAAAAATATTGACAAATAGATATAAATATTGTACTATATTATAGATATCATGACTGTTCTTATAAAAAAGAGCGAGAGGCCAGCAAGAGCTTTCTCTAGAGCAGAGAAAATCGTTGACCCCGAATTCATTATAGGAGTTAGGGTCAATGAATTAGTAAGGACTGATGAAAAACATTTTAACGGTATTCCCAGAACCTTTTTCGCAAGGAAAGGAAATATTGTTAAAAAGATGCTTTTTCTTTTCGGGAGCGGAGCAGTTAAAGTTCGCTTTTGCAAGGAAGAAAATGGAGATTTGTATCTCCTAGCCCAAATTTCTTTTAAGAAAATCTTAAAGGTTAAGCGGCTTTTTATTTCCCTGTTGATAAAATCATTGACAAAGTATGCAGTAGTTGTAGTGTTAATGGAGATATTTATGGAAGACGGACAGCTTATTTTTACTAAGAGGGGTATGAAGGAAGTAGCGACAGAAGACCTCTCTAAGTTTGCATGTGAGCATGACGAACCGATTGCTACTGTAATTGCTACCGATAGAAAAAATATCGGTGATTGCAAGGTAGCGGAAATTTTAATCAAAGCGTCTATGAAGGTGGGAGACTATGCCTTCCAAGAGGCTGAGATTGAGGTCGGCAAAGTAAATCCCTTCTACAAGATTTATCTTGCATTATTGAAGGCACTAAAAAAGATAGACTACAAAGATGTTTTCTATAAGGAAACGATTTGTGGATTAGCTGTTATTATTACTTTCCGAATAATTATTTCAAGATAGGACCCGCAATTCTTTTAAAAAACAAAAGAAAATGAGCGGGTTTTAATATTGCATTTTTATCACTTTCAGGGTAAGATTGACATATATTAAGTATTTTATTTTTAAATTATGGAGAACATTAATTTTACAAATAAGGCTCAAAAAACAGTGATGCAGGCACAGAACTTAGCCAGCGATATGGGACAACAGCACATTGATGCTTTGCACCTGCTTTTTGCTATTCTATCAGACAATGATAGTATAGTTTTTACTCTTTTAAATAAATTAAATGTTGACACAGAAGATTTACAGAAAAAAGTAAGAAGTGCTTTGAGTCAAATTCCGACTGTTTCTAACAACTCCCGTCCAATGGGCCAGTTTTACCTAACTCAGGATATGGATAAAGTAATAAATGGAGCTAAAGACGAAGCAATAAACATGGGAGATGAATTTGTTTCTCTGGAGCATCTATTCTTATCACTTTTAAATACAAGCAGTTTAGCTGGAGATATTTTACAAAGAGTTACCTATTTAAAAACTGCGGGAGGAGAGGAACAGAAAGAAAAACTAGACTATTTCTCAGCCCAGAAAGTATTTGGCCAAATTAGAGGAGGAGAAAAGATTACGACTCCAAATCCAGAAGCTAGATACAAAATTTTAGAAAACTACACTAGGAATCTAACCAGTCTTGCTAGAAAAGGTAAATTAGATCCAGTAGTTGGAAGAGATGATGAAATTAGAAGGCTAATGCAGATCTTATCGCGAAGAACTAAAAATAATCCAGCTTTAATTGGAGAGCCAGGAGTAGGCAAGACTGCTATTGTTGAAGGATTAGCTCAAAGAATAGTTAAGGGAGATGTTCCTGAAAGTTTAAAAGATAAAGAATTGGTTAGTCTTGATTTAGGAGCAATGATTGCTGGAACAAGATTCAGAGGTGAATTTGAAGAAAGAATCAAGATGCTTTTAAAAGAAATTAAGAAAGGAGAAGGAAAGTATTTAGTTTTCATTGACGAATTACACACTTTGATTGGAGCTGGTTCAGCTGAAGGTGCAGTTGATGCTTCTAATCTTTTAAAGCCTGCTTTATCAAGAGGAGAGCTAAAGGCAATTGGAGCAACGACATTAAAAGAATATCAGAAATATATTGAAAGTGACGCAGCACTGGAAAGAAGATTCCAGCCGATTTTTGTTGCTGAACCAAGCATTGAAGATACGATATCAATATTACGAGGAATCAAAGAAAAGTATGAATTGCATCACGGATTGAAAATCAAGGATTCAGCTTTAGTTGCTGCAGCTGAATTGTCAGCTAGATATATTACTGATAGATTCTTGCCTGACAAAGCTGTTGATTTAATGGATGAAGCTGCTTCAGCCTTGAGATTAGAAATTGAATCCAATCCAATTGAATTAGAAGATTTAAGAAAAGAAATTCAGAAATTAGAGATTGAAAGAGAGGCTTTGAAAAAAGAGATTTTAAATGTGAATAATAAAGAAAAGGAGCATATTGAAAGAAGAGAAAAGGTAATTAGTCGTGAATTAGCTGAACTTTCTGAAAAAGCCAATGCCTTTTCTGCTAGATGGAAAACTGAAAAGGAAACTATGTCTAATATCAAGAGTCTAAAGGAGGGCATTGATAAAGAAAAATATCAACTAGAGAAATTATTGAAGGAGGGTGATTTACAGAAAGTTGCGGAGATAAAATACGGAACCTTGCCTGATTTGTTTGCTAAATTAAAAAAACAAGAAAATAAATTAGTGAGATTGCAAAAACAGAATCCTATCTTAAAACAGGAAATTGGACCGGAAGAAATTAGCCGAGTTGTTTCGCGCTGGACAGGTATTCCTGTAACTAGGTTAATGGAATCAGAGTCTTTCAAATTGGAAAACATGGAGAAAGAATTAGGCAAGAGGATTATTGACCAAGAAGAGGCAATTAAAGCTGTTTCTAATGCGATTAGACGTTCAAGAGCTGGCATATCAGAAGAATCAAGACCACTAGGATCATTTATGTTCTTAGGTCCAACAGGAGTTGGAAAGACAGAAACAGCCAAGGCTTTGGCTGAGTTCTTGTTCAATGATGAGAATGCTATGATTAGAGTTGATATGTCTGAATACATGGAAAAATTTGACGTATCAAAAATGATTGGTAGCCCTCCTGGTTATGTTGGTTATGACGAGGGAGGACAGTTGACCGAGAAGGTAAGAAGAAGACCTTATAGTGTTATTTTGCTTGATGAAATTGAAAAAGCCCATCCCGAGGTTTTTAATATCTTGCTTCAGGTTTTGGAAGATGGCCGATTAACCGACTCTAAAGGTAGGGTAGTTTCTTTTAAAAATACTATTCTTATCATGACTTCGAATATTGGATCGGATATTATTGCTAAAGAAGCTCCTTTGGGTTTTGTTGACGATGGAAAATTATCTCAAAAAGATGGACTAAAAGAGAAAGTGCAAGGAGCTTTAAGAGAGAAATTCAAGCCTGAGTTTATAAACAGAGTTGATGAAATAGTTATCTTCGATTATTTAGGAGCTGAAGAAATCAAACAGATTGTTGATTTAGAATTGAATAAAGTCCAAAAGAGGCTAGGAAAGAAAGATATTAGAATTGTAGTTTCTGAGAAAGCTAAACAATCATTGGCTAGACAGGGATTTGATCCTAATTTAGGAGCTCGTCCATTAAAGAGAATAATTCAGAAATTGATTTTGAATCCCATGGCTTTAAAAATCGTAACTGATGAAATTAGGGATGGAGACATGATTTCAATTGATGCCGAGAAGGATAATATTATCTTGAAGACAATATCAAATAAGAAGGTTAAACCTTTAGCAAAAGTTAATGCAGATAAATAATATTTTAAAGGCAGTAATAGTCATTATTTTAGGAGCATTAGGCGGAACAATCGTTTGGCTTTTTGGTTTTAAAAATCAATCAGCTCCTGTTCAAGTAGTGGATAAAGAAGAGAAGATATATATTGAGGAAAATACAGCCCTAACTAATACCATAAAGGATGTAAAAGATTCAGTGGTGTCATTAAAGACTGAATATAATAAAAAAGAGATTCAAGGATTTGGTTTGGTTTTAACCAGCGATGGTCTAGTCATTACATTGGCGAGCAATGTGCCTCAGGGTTCAGAAGCAAACATTTCGATCAAGGGGGAAGAGAATATTACTTATCAAGTTTTAAAAAGAGACTTAGATAATAATTTGGCTTTGATTAAGATTGATAGGAGTAATCTCCAGACTAAAGGATTCTTTGATTTATCTAAGCTAGAAATGGGAAAGAGAGTTTTTATCTTATCCAACAGCGTAAACGAAGGGATTGTTAAAAGTTTTAGTGATGATTTAATTAAAACTAACATTGTTGAGTCAGAAACTATCAATGGTGCCCCTGTTTTTGATATTGAAGGCAATGTTTTAGGGATAGGGCAGAAGGAAGCTAATGATTTTATAGACGTTATTCCTGTTTCAAAAATTAAATCTTTTGCCGGACTCTAACTATATATAGCTTGACAAACTATATATAGTTTGGTACTATCATATATAGTTATGACAATATCAGAAAAGCTTAAAATTATTCAAAAAGCGTCTGGAATGAAACAGACAGAAATAGCCCAAAAGTTTGGAGTTTCTTTTGCTACCCTAAATAGATGGTATAATGGGAAAGCGAAACCAAGAATGGAGAAGCAAAAATTGATCGAAGAATTTTATATTGAGACAACGGGACAAAAGCAAATAACAGAAGAATACTTAGAAAATAAGAGGAAAGAGTTAAGAGATAGAAGCGAGAAGCATACAAATATTTTAAAAGAGATTATTTCGAATCCAGACATCAAACAAGATTTTATACTTAAATTAACCTATCATTCTAATAAAATAGAGGGAAGCACTCTGAATGAGAAAGAGACAGGTTTAATTATATTTAAAAACGTTGCTTTTCCTAATAAGACCCTATCTGAACAGTTGGAGGCTAAAAATCATCAAGTTGCCCTTGACTATCTTTTTGATTACATTTTCAATAAGGGAGACATTAATGAATCTTTGGTTTTAAAATTGCACAATATTTTAATGAACGGAATAATGAGTGATGCAGGAGAATACAGGAAACATCCAGTGAGAATAATGGGTTCAACTGTTCCAACAGCTAATTATTTGAAAGTCCCTGAACTAATGGCAGAATTATTTAAGAAAATAAATAAAAAGAACAATAATGCAATAGATCTTGTCTCAGAAATTCATAGTTCTTTTGAAAAAATACACCCTTTTTCTGATGGCAATGGAAGAGTGGGTAGACTTCTTTTAACAGCTATGCTTTTAAAAGAAAATTTAACTCCAGCAATTATTAAACAGGGGACTAAGCATCTTTATTATGCTTATTTGGAAAAATCTCAATTAAGCGACGACAATAGTCAGCTTCAGAACTTTATTTGTGATGCGATTAATAACGGGTTGGATATTCTTGAGAGAAAATATTAAGGTTGGGCTGTTGACAAAATAAAATTTGTGATATACTAACTTTAGAAGTTTGATAATTATAAAATTTATAATTATGAACAAAGATATGGTCTATAGTGAAAAATTAAAAAATTTAGTTTTATACATTCTCTCAAAGGATAGCTATAAAGAGGATGGTATTAAGAAATTAAATAAAATTTTATATTTTATTGATTTTTACTTTTACAGAGATAATAATAAATTTATATCTGATGTTAAATATGCAAAAGCAGGAAGGGGCCCGATAATTGATAATTATAAAGAGATTTTTGGACAAATGGTGGCAGATGGTTTATTGGAAAGAGATGATAGTTGCGGTCCGATTAATCATAAAGCAGTGGTTAGTTTTGATATTTCTAAGTTTTCTTCAGAAGAAATTGACCATATTAACAATATTTTAGATAAATACGGCAAGCTTTCTTCTATAGAATTAGAAAGTATATCTCACGAACAGCAACCATGGATTTTAACAGAAAAAGACGGAGACATTATTGATCCAGACTTAGCTTTGCTTATTGATGATGGCTTGGCTGAAACTACAGAAATTACCAAAGAAGGATTAAAGAAAGAATTGATAGAGTTGGCTAATCAAGCTTAAAGGATATGGCAACAATTGAAATCATATATTCTTTAGAGAGGACGATAGGGGAGGGCGATGCTCTGACTAAAAAGTTGTTTTATAAACAGAAAAGATTTATGGAAATGAATCCTAATTATCCTTCACTTGGCAAGACTAAACTAGAAAACGTTGAAGATAAATATGGAAATGAATTATTTGAGGTAAGATTAGACGGTAAAAGAAGGATAGCCTGTATAGAAAAAGAAAAAAATAAGCATTATATTTGGTTAAAGATTTGCACCCACGACGAAATTAAAAGAAAAAATACCATATTTGCTGAAGGGGACTATAAATTATAATTTTATTAAGATTATTTAGGTAGTGAAAATAAAAAATATATAAATATTTATGGAATTTACTGTTAGACAATTTCTAGCATGGATATTAATAATTATCGGACTATTCATAGTCTTTTGGGATATCGCATCTTCCTATTATTATTTTTCAGCTCAGAAAGAGTTTCCAAAAGTATTTGTTGATACTCAAACAAGTCAGTCGAGCAGCGTTTCAACTGGAACGGGAATTCAGGATCAAATAGGTAGTATTGTGAAGGATCAGATTAAGCAGATGATTCCAGAGAACACGGTAACACAATTATTAAATATTACATCATGGATTATATTTGCCTCTTTTATGCTATGGGCAGGTGGCAAATTGGTTGGAATGGG
>CAWDHP010000009.1:0-14623 GCA_963802195.1 uncultured bacterium
AAGTCTTTTCCTGTATGTTAAAAGCCCTTGCCTGGATTACCCAAACAAGAGCTCAAAAGTGGTTACATTCTAGTACCACTTCTCATGGTCATACCAGCAGAAAGAATGACCCTTCCACTACTCTGAGTGAGTGCCATTTGTGGCGGCATCTCTTCGTGGAAGATAACTTCCGGTTCCTTCTCAATGAAGTAGATTGGACCACCACCATCAGGGATATTAGCCTTCTTGATTGCTGCTATGGCCGCTCCTTTGAAGTGGGACAGATTCTTTCTGGTTCCGAACATGTTTTCATTGAAAGAGAATTTTCCTCCGTTTCTCTTGAGAATGGTTGAAAAGATTTCTTCTGTTTTCAATTCAACATATTCGTATCGATCTTCAATCCAGATTTTCTTGATCAGGAACAATCCAAGATTGTTCACGGTGATAATACAAGCTGAACCGTGAAGAGAGAAACGAGCATCGACTTCTTTATCAATTTCCCTCTGGTTCTTTTTGCCTTTTACCCAAAAAGGCTTGATAGGGAAACCGGCAAGAGAACAGACGACTGTAGCGAAACCTTTACTGTTTTTGCCTTCATTTACATTCATCTGAAACTGCTCATTGCAAAGAAGAGGATAAACACGATACTTGATACCATCCTCCGAAGAAAGATAGACGGCTGCTCCATTCTTTGTTTCCCAGAGATTAAAATCTCCAGGCCTATTCTTCATCACTTCAATTTTCTTTGGATCGCTTACTCTCGCGACCACTTCAACCAGTTTGGTCATGTTTTTTCAAAACCTCTTTTGTGATAGTGCACCCAATTCGTGGGTAGCACATTTGATACAAAATATATCAAAAGTGCTACTCACGAAAACATTTTCCTTTCAAAGAACTGGTGGAAATATAATACAATAATAGATAAATTATGTCAACAGTTGACTTTTGCCCTGTACTGATTATATAATGTAGATGTATCTGTGAGGGCTTTGGCTCTCTCGCGGTCAATTCATAAACCGCAGACAGGTACTTTTTTTATACATCAATCTTTTTCTAAATCTCCTGAATAAAGTTTCTTTTTCTCGCAACCATCAATACTTTTTACTTTCCACCAAGAAGGATAAAGACTATAGAAATATTTCTCTCCACCCTCTATCTCTTTTATAACTACCTTTAATCTAGCTTTTCTAATTATTGCTACAAAAACATAATAATAAACAACTTTCATTCTACTCTCCCAGCGAGAATTAATTTTCTGCCTTACAAACATTTTTCTTTCATCATATTCTTGTAAGGTGTGAGATTTATTGACTACTTCAGGAACAAAACGTAAAAGTCTTAATCTTGTATACTGTTCTGCCAATGTCCTCGTTGTATTCCAAGATTTGAAAATTAAATGATTAAAACCTTTTATGTTGAAATAAACATAATCATTTAAATAGGGACACCAAACTTTTTGAATCTTATTATATTCTTTCCCAGCCTCCTCTTTAGCTTGTTTAACTTTTTCTATGTCTTCCATTCTAAATAAAAACAACAACTAAAAAGTTGTTGTCTTGTAATTACTTCGGTGGTTGTAATTCTTCTGTCTCAACCAAAACATCATGGAAGTCATCAAGGTTTTCTAAAACCATTCCCGCTCCCCTTGCAACCGCTGTCATTGGGTCTTCAATAATATAAGTAGGAATATTTGTTTCTTTAATAATCATTTTGTCTAGTCCTCGCAACTGTGCTCCTCCTCCACATAAGGCAATTCCCTTTTTCATAATATCAGCCAATAATTCTGGCGGAGTCATTTCAATTGTATTCTTGATTTCCGATACTATTTGATTGATTGATCTTTCTAATGCTTTTTTGACATCTGTCTGAGAAATAATCACTTCTTCAGGAAGACCAGTCACTAAGTTTCTTCCTCTCATCGGCATATTCTTATTCTCCTGCTTTACAGGTTCCTTTTCAAAATATACTGCTCCAATACTTATCTTAATCTTCTCGGCTGTTCTTACTCCGATTAATAATTTGTATTTCTCTTGAGCAAACTGAATAATATCATTATTCAATTTATCTCCTGCAATTCTCAAACTCTTCGAAACAACTATTCCGCCTAAAGAGATAACGGCAACCTCAGTTGTTCCTCCTCCGATATCAACTACAAAATTACCAGAAGGATCTTGGACTGGCATTCTCGCTCCGATGGCAGAAGCCATTGGTTCTTCAATTAAGAATACTTCTCTTGCTCCAGCTGATTTAGTAGCATCTCTAACAGCTTTCTTTTCTACCTCAGTTACTCCTGAAGGAATACCAACAATAACTCTGGGTTTTAAGAAAGTAAATTTATCCTGTCTGGCTCTTTCAATTAAATATCTTAACATTTGTTCAGTTACTTCGAAGTCAGAAATGACACCATTAACAAGTGGCCTAATCGCAACAATGTGCCCTGGAGTTCTGCCCACCATTTTTTCGGCCTCTCTGCCAATTGCTAAAACCTGCCCTGTCTTTTTATTCAAAGCTACAACTGATGGTTCAGATAAAATAATACCTCGGCCACGAACATAGACCAAGCAGTTAGCTGTTCCTAAATCGATTGCAATATCCTGTGATAAATTAGAAAAATATTTGTTTAAATTAAATGCCATGTTTTAGAAAATCAATTAAATCTTTTATCTTCACTAATTCTGTCTTTTCTTCATTCCTTTTCTTAACTTCAACGCTCTCTTCTTTTAACGTCTTTAGAGACACAACAATACGTAAAGGAATACCGATTAAATCACAATCATTAAGCTTCTCCCCTGCTGTCTTGTCGCTTCTGTTGTCATATAATACTTCAAGATTTGAATTTTGTAAAATGTCGTAAATTTCTTCTGCTTTTTCTTTAACATCATCATCTCCCATATCAAGTGAAATTAAATGAATAGCAAAAGGGGCTACGCTTTGAGGCCAGATAATTCCCTTGTCATCATTAAACACTTCAACGATTGTTCCCATTAATCTGCTGATACCGATTCCATAACAACCCATGATTAAATTCTGCCCGCTCTCATCTTTCAAGTCAAAAATCTTAGAATACTTAGTTCCTAACTTAAAAATATTTCCCACTTCAATAGCTTTCTCTTCAGTAAATTCTTTGCCTCCGCAAGAACACTTCTTATCAAACACTTCTTTGTTAATAGCATTGCCACAATTTTTACAAATGTATATTATATCTTCTCCTGCTGGAGTAATTGTTTGGAATTCGTGAGAAAAACCAGCTGTAAAGGCTCCGCCTGCAGCCAAGGTTAAATAAGTTTTGTCTTTCAAACCGCATCGATCATAAATACGAAGGTAGGCTTTTTTAACTCGCTCATAATATTCATCCAAACTCTCTTCACTGTTGTGGAAAGAATACAAATCTTTCATTAAGAATTCTCTACCACGCAAAATACCAGACTTAGCTCTCGGTTCATTTCTGAATTTAGATTGAATTTGATAAACCGCTTTTGGTAAATCATGAGAAGATAAAATATGCTTCTTCATTAAAGGCGTAATAATCTCTTCGTGAGTCCAGCCCAAGCCTAAATTCTCATCATGAATCTTGTACATTTCCTCAATTCCCCATCTCCCTGTCTTTTCCCAGTTATCCTTAGGAAGAAGTGATGGCATTAAAATTTCCTGTCCATCAATATTATTCATTTCCTCTCTCACAATCTTCTCTATTTTGTTTAAAACTTTCAAACCTAAAGGAAGAAAAGTATATATGCCGCTAGCTAATTTATCAACAAATCCGCCTCTCGTTAAAAGCTTAGCATTTAAACTAACTTCATCCTTAGGATTCTCTTTTACTGTTCTAGTTAATAAGTCGGCTTGTTTCATATTATTTAAATATTATATCTTTAAATTGAATAAAATCTTTGAAAATTATTACTAAAGCCAAAAGGATTAAAAATATTGCTCCGAAGCTTTCAATCTTAATCTGTAAATCCTTACTAAATACTTTTTTGTTGATTGATTGTAATCCAATATATATCAGCTTAGCTCCGTCCATTGCTGGAATCGGCAATAGATTACTTACCCCTAAAGCGATCGAAAGAATCGCTATTAAATTTACCATATCATATAATCCTTTTTGCAATGTAAGCTTGGTAATAGCAAATATTCCAACTGGTCCAGTCATTGAATTAGCAAGCACTGACATTGACTTGTGGCCTATAGCATAAGAGAAAATATATCCCATTGCACTAATTGAATAATCAGTAATATTGTAGGTGTGCAAAAATCCGACTAAAGCTTTCTCAGGGAGACTAGGATAACTTAACTCTGCTACATCTCTTAATCCAACTCCTAATGATCCTTCGTTTGCGGGATAGTTAACCCTTGGAGTAATATTTATTTCTCTTCCATCTTTTAATCCTAAAACAACTTCCTTGCCTTTGTTTTCAGAAATAACAGTACTGAATTCACTTGACCCGTTAATCATTTTACCATTAATTGAAAGCACTACATCGTATGGTTTCAATCCAGAAGATTGAGCTGGAGAATTATCCACCACCTGACTTATTAAAACCTGGTTTACTTGATTGCCAAAAGGAAAACGATATTCAGAAAAGATTAATCCTTGTTCTGATTTAAATCCAGAAAAAGCAATTAAGCCATAAAAAACAATTACAGCAAAAAGCAAGTTAAGAATAACTCCGCCTCCGCAAATCCATAATTTTTTCCAAGCAGATTTTGATTCATAGCCCCTTGAGTTTTTATCTTTTTCGCTATCCATTTCATCCATGCCAAAAATCCTAGTCATTCCTCCAAAAGGAATCGCTCCGATAAAATACTGGGTCTCGCCAATTGTCTTTTTCCAAATACGGGGAGGAAATCCAACTCCGAATTCTTCAACTTTCACTCCTGAAGTTTTGGCAGCTATAAAATGGCCAAACTCGTGGACTAAGACAACTATTCCTAAGACTATTAAAAATACTATGATATCAATTAAAAACATATTATCCTTCTATTTCAACTTTCTTGCGGTCGATTAAATCATCAACCTTTTTATTATACTTATCAACTTGTTCCTGTAATTTATCTTTAGCTTTAAACTTGTCATCTTCCCTAATTAATCCTTCTCTAGTTTTGTCTTGTATATCTGTCCAAGCCTCATCTCTATTCTTCCTAATAGTTCTCTTGGCATCATCATTGATTTGAGAAAGAGCTTTTGATAATTCCTTTCTCAACTCTTCTGACATCTGCGGCATATTAATAACAATTGCATCACCAGAAACCACTGGAGATAATCCTGCCCCTTCCTTTACGATAGCCTTCTCAATTGCTTCCATGTATGACTTATCCCAAGGCTGAATTGATAGTTGCCTAGCACTCGGAACTGAAATAGCTGCTAATTGTTTAATTGGCATCATTTGTCCAAAGCATTCAGCTTGGATATTTTCAATCAAAGCTGGAGTGGCTCGGCCAGTTCTAAAGCTTGATATTTTCTTAGTGACAAAGTCTATCACTTTGTCCATTTCTGGTTCTTTTTCTTTTATAATTTGTTCGTACATATTTTTAAAAAATTATTATAATGTTATTAATAAATTCTCTAAAGCCAATTTCTTATTAACATTTGTATTTTCTATTAAATATTTTGTTTTTTGCAACTCATCCATTACTTCTTTAGTTTTCTTTAAAGAATAGTTTACTAGGCTTCCCTTATTGCCATAAACCTTAAGTAATATCTCTCGCCTCATAAACCTCTCCCATACATCTAATACACTTACAATCTCATCTTGATTCTCCTTGAATTCTTTAGCAAAGTCAAATCTCTTATACATCTCTGCAGTAGATAAAGAAACAATGTCCTTTACCGCCTTATTAAAGAACCCCATCTTCTCTTCATCTTTTAAGAACTCTATCGCCTTACCAATCTGCCCTGAAGATATTAAAGCAATCTCTTTAGCCTTTTCTATGTCTGCTCCCAAAGAAACTAAATGGTCTTCAATCTCTTTTCGAGAAACAACCCCGAACTTAATCTCTTCTAATCTTGAACGAATTGTTGGCAAAAGCATCTGCGGATAGGAAGTGATGAGAATCAAGACCGTATCCCCTTTAGGCTCTTCTAAAGTCTTTAAAAGGGCATTCTGAGCATCTTTCCTTAACAAGTGAGCATCATTGATAATCCCAACTTTAAGCGAATTATTATATGACTTCAAAGACAATCTATTCTGCAAATCCCTCACTTCTTCAATTTCAATATTCCTATCTTTTGGTTCAATAATTGATAAATCGGGAAAATTAGATGAATCAATGGTTCGGCAAGAATAGCACTCGCCACAGAATCCTTTTGCTTTCTCACAAAAAATACTTTTGATAAACTCTAACGCTACTTCTTTCTTTCCAACCTTTTCTACTCCAGAAAACAAAAGGGCGTGTGGGATGTTTTTGCCTTTGGCAAGCTTCTCCAATACTTCTTTTTGTTTTTTGTGTCCAATTATCATTTTAATCTTTTACTCTTTTAATATCCGCTCCTAATTTCTGAAGTCTCTCCTCTATCTTCTCATAACCTCTGTCTACTTGATAAATATTTCTAATTGTAGTTTTTCCTTCAGCCATCAATCCTGCAGTAATTAATGATGCTCCCCCTCTTAAATCAAATGAACCCATGTCTGCTCCATATAATTTAGTTATTCCATTAATTGCAGCTCGGTGTGGGTCAGAGAAGAATATATCGGCTCCCATTTTAGTCAAACCTTCCATATACTTTAATCTTCCCTCATACAAAGGATCGTGAATCAAAGTTACTCCCTTGGTTTGAGTAGCTAATACTCCTAAAACAGAAAGCAAATCTGATGGGAATCCTGGGAAAGGCAAACTTTGCATCTTCCTGATTCTAATATCTTTAGAAGGAGTAATCTTAACATCAACCAAACCCTTCTTTCTTTTAATAATCTCGAATTTAGCTCCGCAATCTTCCAATTTCTTTAAAACAAATTCTAAGAATGGATACTCAACATTCTTAACTAAAATATTTCCTTTAACTGCTAAGGCCATGATGATAAAGGTACCAGCTTCAATTGGATCATACATTAAGAAATGCTTAAATCCTTTTAATTTCTTCTGTCCATGAATAGTTAAGGTATGTTGTCCAACTCCAGTAATTTTTACTCCCATCTTTTTTAAAACTTTGCACAATTCTTGATTCTGATAATCGCCATCAGCAACTTTCATTATTACCTCCTCATTTAATAGGCTCGAAAAAAGTAAGATATTGGCAGTAGCTGTAACTGATAATTCATCCATAATAATCATATTATCTTTTAGCTTCTCTGGAGCAGTCATTACAAACCTGCCTCTCTTTTCTTTAATATCTACTCCCATTTGAGAAAAAGCATCTAAATGAGTATCAATCGGTCGGACACCAATAACACAGCCTCCTGGCTGAGGCAAACTCGCCTTTCCAAATCTAGCTAGAATGGCTCCGAACAAAAGAACTGAGCCACGGAATTTCAAAACAATATTAGAATTGATTTTTGAAGGATCCATGTTTTTAGCATTAATCCTGATTTTCCTTTTACCCAACCATTCAACTTTTACCTTCATACTCTCGAATATTTCTAACATTCTAAAAATATCTTCAACTAAAGGAATATTATCGATAACACAATCTTCACTAGTTAACAGTGTTGCAATTAAAACAGGAAAGGCTGCGTTCTTTGAGCCTCTCGCTTCTATTTCTCCCGACAATTTCTTGCCGCCATGAATTACAAATTTTTCTTCGGACATATATTATTTCTTAGCCATTATGCTTTTCTTGTATAAATCAAGATTGTCTAAAACCGCACCAGTTCCCTTGGCCACGCAACTTAAAGGATCATCAGCAACAAAACATGGAACTCCAGTTGATTTAGATAGCAATGCAGCAATATTTCTTAAACAAGCTCCGCCTCCTGCGACTACCATTCCTTTATCCATAATATCAGCTGATAATTCTGGTGGAGTTTCTCTTAATACATTTTTAACACACTGAACTATTTCTGATAAAGGTTCAGCTATTGCTTCACAAACTTCATTTGAAGAAATTCTAATATTCTTCGGCAATCCAGCAATTAAATCTCTACCTCTGATTTCAAGATATTTTGGTTCTTTTTCTGGTAAGGCTGTTCCAATCTTCATTTTAATATCCTCCGCAGTCTGTTCTCCAATCGCTAAGTTATGCTTATTCTTAATGTATTCAGAAATAGCAACATCTAATTTGTCTCCTGCTACCCTTAAAGAGTGAGAGCAAACAATTCCACCAAGAGAGATAACAGCCACTTCTGCAGTTCCTCCTCCAATATCAATAATCAAATGTCCGGAAGAAGAATTAATTGGTATGCCTGCTCCGATAGCTGAAAGGATCGGCTCTTTAGCAACGAACACTTCTTTAGCTCCAGCTAAAATTCCAGCTTCAATTACAGCTCTTTTTTCTGTTGAAGTAATTCCAGCAGGAACTCCGATTAATAATTCTGGTTTAATGAATTTGAAAAATCCAGTATTAACTTTAGAAATAAAATTCTTAAGCATGGCTTGAGTAATTCTATAGTCAGCAATCACACCGTCTCGAAGAGGCCTAAAAACCTGAATCTCATCAGGTGTCCTGCCAATCATTTCCTTAGCATCTTTGCCAACAGCCAAAATCCTGTTTTCAGTCATCGAAACAGCGACAACTGAAGGTTCATTCAAAACTACCCCTTTGTTAGGGATGAATACTAGCGAGTTTTTGGTTCCTAAATCTATTCCTATTTTCATATTAAACTCATTCTATCATATGAAAACACTAATTGGCAAGATGCCGACTTTCTCCTCTTAAACACAGATTATTCTCCTAAATCTACAATTTTATCAATTCTAATTTTTTCTATAAAATCAGACATATGGCTAACAATAATCATTGCTCCATCATATTTATTCAATGCCTCAGCAATAATTGGAATGTGACGAAAGTTAATATGATTAGTTGGCTCATCCAAGATAAGCAGGCCGGGTTCTTGCAAAACAAGCCTAGCAAAAGCTACTAATCCTTTTTGCCCCTCTGATATATCTCTAATTTTAGTATTCATTATCTCGCCAGCAAGAAGAAAACCAGCCGCAATATTTCTCACCGCATCTTCTGAATGATTTTCAGAAAATTGAGAAAGAGATTCATAGACGGTGTCATTAAAATTCAAAGTTGAAAAGTTTTGACTATAATATCCAATTCTTGTTTGAGGAAATATCTTTATGTCTTCTTTGTCGTTTCTTACGATTGATTCCAAAAGGGTACTCTTGCCTATCCCATTAGGACCACATATTAAAAGGTGCTCATTTCTTCTAAGCTCAACATTAACCTTTTTTTCTATTATGTTATATCCCCTTATAACCTTAAGAGCAGAAATATGGACGATCTCTCCTTTTATGTCTTTTTGTGAGGGAATAACAAAAGAATGGATAGTTTTGTCTTCTCTCCTTATTTCAACTTTTTCTTTTTCAAGCTCTTCTATTTTCTTTCTCATTCTTTTTGCCACCATACGCATTTCGCCTCCCTTATTTGCAAAACAATTTACCCTATCTTGCTTTTCCTTAATAGCTTTACTTAATAATGTATTTTTTCTATTTTCTTTTTCTTGACGAAGAGCAATCTGCTCCCTCAAATCAAGATAATTTCCGATGTATTGCTCTACTTTTCTTGTAAAAATATTTAAATACAAAACTCCAGTTGTAAAACTGTTTAAAAACTCAGCATCATGAGAAATCACTAGGCAAGTTTTATTATATTCAATTAAAAACTTTGTTAAATGCTCTACTCCCTCCCTATCTAAATTATTTGTTGGCTCATCCAATAAAAGCAAATCGGGATTCTGGATAAGGGCTGAGGCCAAAAGAAGCCTAGACTGCTGTCCGCCAGAAAAAGAATTAATAATTCTATCAGGAGAAGCACTAAGATTAACTACGTCTAGAATATTATTTATTCTAACATCAATATCGTAGACTTTCTCCGTTGAACATCTTGATAGAGCTTTTTCAAAAAACTCTTTGACTGTTAAATTAAGTTCATCTCGCGGTATCACTTGGCGAGAAATAGCGATAGAAACTCCTTTAACAATATTCACTAATCCATTATCAGGTAAAATATTTTTAGCGATAAGAGCAAATATAGTACTTTTGCCTGCTCCATTCTGTCCCATGATAGTTATTTTTGTTCCTTTGTGTACAGAAAAATTAACCTCATTTAAAAGAGGCCTCTCTTCTTCATATCCAAATGAAACCTTATTGAATCTAAGGATTGATTCATTTCCGTTAGTCATATATTTTAAAAGAAAAATCATGCCAACATTAAATAATGTATTGGCAATTATTAATTATAGTTAAATTATAAGAATCTATATTTATAGAATCTTTTTAAATTAGATAGATTTAATCTATCGAGAAAATAACCCGGCTAAATCCAAAAAAGTGGACGCACAAAGTAATTTTTATTTAAACATAAAGAAAACTTATCAGTATTCTGCCGTTCGGCACAAAACAAAGAATCACCATTTTGGCTGGTTAAAATCTTCGAATATGATAATGTTTTTTCTTTATTAAGCATATGATTACTATAGCATAAATAAAATAAATGTAAACAATAACATTGTTGACAAAAATATAATGGTATATTATAATATATTTATCAAACAGGGTGAACATTAACATGTCGTTTGATAATGCGGCCAGAGAGGCACTGATTGGGATTATATTGGTTGTAGTAGGCGTAGCCATAGCTATCGCAATCAATCCCCAAAATGTAATGTTGTTGACCATATTCTTTGGACTAGCGATTCTATCGTTTTTCCTAAGGATTAAATATTGTGAAGAAAAAAAGGATACTCCCGATGTGGATTTCCCAGGCCTATATAATTGTGATGGCAGGCCGAAAGAAACCTGGAACACTAGATATCCAGTCCCCTATTTTATCTTAATGGCAACAACTTTTATGATAGGGGTTGCAGCTGTTTGGCCAAATGAACCGATTGACTTTTATGTGTCCACTATACACCTAGGGCCAATCTTTATGATCCTTTTTGGATTGTCAGACCAACTGCCAGCACTTTTCAAAAAAGTAGTTATCAATGCTCGAAAATAGACCGCGAGCTATAAAATAAATACGGTCTCTTTTTTTTATATACAATTTAGCCTCGCCCTTTATTCAGAAATCACAATTAATTCTTCCAATTGGCAAGTCGCCCTTTTTGATGTATATATTAAGTATATGACAAAAAGAACAAGAACCGCCTTATTCATATTAATGGTTTTAATCTTCGCTGTAATTGCTCCTGGAATTATTATGTATTCCCAAGGATATCGTTTTGACTTTAAAAAAATGAAATACCTTGAAACTGGAGGAATCTATGTAAAAACAATGCCTGGAGATGCAACCGTTTCAATTGACAAGAATTACCAAAACAAAACTTCTGGATTTTCGAGGGATCTTTTAGTGCAAAACCTATTACCAGAAAATCATAGCATAAAGATAGAGAAAGATGGCTATCATTCTTGGAATAAAACTCTAGAAGTCACAGAAAAGAAAGTGACCGAAGCTAAATATGTTATTCTTTTCCCTAATGACATTCCTTTCGCTTCAATTGGCAAAGATGTTAAGAATTTTTACCCCTACCCTGATAATAACAAAATACTATTATTAACTGTTTCTAACGAACTATTATCTTACGATTCTGATAAGAAAGAAACTGCAAAAATTCTTTCAAAAACCCAGACCCCTTACAATATTTCTGACATTTCTTTTTCAGCTACAGGAAAAAGAGCCTTAATTCAAACATCAACTGGACTCCACTATTTATTAAACCTAGAAACGTCAACTATTTCTTTAATTAGATCAATGAGCAGCAAAACCCAGAATGTTATCTTTGACCCAAACAATGAAGGATATTTCTTCTATCAGTCAAACAATCTAATTTACCAAATTAATGCTGATAAGCAGACTACTCCCAAGCTATTTCAAAAAGATAGCGTCACTGCCTTTACCGTTAGCGGTAATGATGTTTATTATTTAGAAAAAGGAATATTATACAGAGACAATACCCTTCTTAATATTAATGAGACTCTTTCTAGCGAATCTTTCAATACAGCAAAAAATACCTACGAACTAATTTCAATGGAAAATGAAATCTTCTTAATTGAGAACAAGAAGGTAGTCTATTTATTCAATAGAGAAAAAGGATTATTTGATAAGAAAATAGAAGCCAAAACAGAATTAAAATATACTCCTTTCTACGAAAGAATACTCTTTGCTGCCGACAATGAACTATCTCTATTATTACTAAAAGATATTGAAACTCCGTTCTTTAAGAAAGCATATTCTACTATCTTCATCTCTAGATTCTCACAGAATATTAAAGACATTAAATGGCTTAATGGAGACTATTTTGTCTACACCTTAGACAACAAAGTAAATATTAGTGAGATAGATAATAGGGATCATATTAATTCTTTTAGTCTTCCACAATCAGAAACATCTAAAATATTCTTCAATGGCAATACTAAAAAACTCTTCCTTTTGGACAAAGAAGAGCTGCTAGTCTCGGATAACAAGGTGATGCAATAAAAAACACCATATTATTAATAATTTTCTTTGATAAAAAATAAATTAATTAGATTTACCAATTTCTTCTGCTAACTTGTTTAGATTCGCTACTAAACAATGAACTGTTGTCGAAGGATTTTTATTCGAAAATAATGGCTCTTCTTGGAATTCTATAACTAATTTCTCTGCGTTCTTTACGGCATCTTCATGTCTACTTTTCAATAAAGAACCCATGCTTTCTGACCATTTCTGATATCGATTAATTTTTCCCTTTGTTATCTTTTTTAATCTTTCGGTTAGCTTGTCAATATAATCACTCCTTGAAAGTCTAGTACTACAGAAACCAAAATGTAAAAAATACCAAAGTTCAAAAGATTCGTTTGAATATGCAACATTTATCCCTTTAGCCCTAGCCATATTAATGGCATCATCAAATTGATTTCTACCTCCAATTATATCAAAATCATCCTTATCAAACACTACCCAATACTCATCGCCTAAGCAATCTTCATTTTCTAATTCGTAATCATTTTTAAACTTTATAATTTCTTTTACAAGAGATAATGTATTAAAACCAATACCCTTTATTCCAACATTATTAGAAATCCTTAAATCATTACAAATAAATCTAAAATAATTAGGTTCTGTTTTTTCGCCCTCAGTAAATATAAATATTATTCTGTATTGCTTTTTGCTAGATGAAGGTCTAATAAATCTACTCATATTAGTCATCCAATGAACGAATAATTGGTAAAGCTCCGAATCTCCCCTCAAGATACTTTTTCGCATATTCAGTATCATTCCTTACGTCAAAATCGTTCAAAGAGAATAATTTACCAGCACCAAATTTGTTTTTCTCAGTAAACCAAAATTGTTCTTTATTAAAATCGTTTTTATAGGAAAGAATACTTGTGTCGTGTCCAGTAACAATCAATTGTGAATCCTTAGGATTATTTTTTTCAAAAATATCAAGAATAAATTTAGTTAAAAAAGGATGCAAACTATTATCAAACTCATCTATTAATAAAATCTTACCATTAGTAATGGTATCTACTATCGGACCCAAAATACTAAAAAACTTTTGTGTTCCCACAGATTCTTCTCCTAAATTCAATTCTGCCTCTCCTGTTTTTTCATTTTTTACGTTAAATTCATCATGTGCAAAAAAAACGGTATTCCCCTTCCCCATCAAACCATCTTTTGATGATGGGAGATTAATTCTTGACTTAATTTCATCTGGCAAATCTACTTCTTCTGTTCTCAAATTTGTTATGCAAAAATCAGCCGTTTTTAAAAATTTTAAAA
Source organism: uncultured bacterium (assembly GCA_963802195.1). Lineage (GTDB taxonomy): Bacteria > Patescibacteriota > Minisyncoccia > Minisyncoccales > Minisyncoccaceae > UBA2211. Next base: position 13,844 of record CAWDHP010000009.1, read on the forward strand.
CCTTTTCTCTCATTACTTTGTCCTGAATTAATTTAATCGTATATCCGCTATAATCACCAAGGCCCTTGATTAAATTAATATCTCTAAAAGCGTTTACAATAGAAATAGCAAATTCATTATTCCATTGATCTGCTGTTGATAAAAAAAGAACTTCTTTTCTTGTTTTATCTTTAAGATCATTACTTTTTTCGAAATCTTTAAAAAGATTAATTTCCCCATTCTTTCTTGTAATATACGCCTCGCTTTCACCTGATAATGACACTTCAAATAAATTTTCTTCAATAATCTCGTTTTTTAGTATTGAAAAATTATATTTTAAAATTTTGTCTCCTAACGAAAAAATTATCTCTAAGAACATTGGACTATTCTTGCTTTCCTCGGAAAAGACAAACGGAAAATAAGGCAAATCCATATTTTCTTTAATATTTGTTGATTCAATAATTAGATTTTTCATTATGCCTAGAGCTTCTAAAACCGTACTTTTCCCTGTTGCATTTGGTCCATAAATTAGAGAAGTTTTTAAAAGATTCTCTTCGTTGCTTAAAAAAGTGTGTTCATTTTTTCGTGAAACCATAGAAAAAACGGCCCTTTCTTTAAAAATTTTGAAATTTTCCATAGAGAATTGAACTAAAGATATTTTCATATTTTTTTACTTAAATAATCTCTCTTTGAATCATTATACATATATATTTAAAAATTTGCAAGTTTTTTACAAATTTATCAATTATTTAGTAAATAAAAACACCCGAGCGGGTGTTTCTAGAATATTAACGTTTACTC